>JBNPOM010000015.1:0-59688 GCA_050315175.1 Prevotella sp. SGI.027 | reverse complement strand
CCACGTTGCTTATACCATGTTAAATATCATTAATCTACTGATTTTAGTCTGATATCATGGTCAGCTGGGTTGTTTGCTGGCTGGAATTGCACAGCAGCGCATTCACAAACGTTAAGAGGAAACTGAGCGGTTGCACCCGAGTGACAGCCGCAGTGTTTAATCCAGATAGTACACGCGTTTCACCCTGTTGCGCACTCCCGTGATTACCTCGTAGGGGATGGTGCCGAGCCAGTAAGGCAGAACGGTTACCGATGGAAGTTTTGTGTGTTAACAAACCTTTCGTTTGTTAAAACAATTCGTTTTTCTTGACAAAATAAAATCATGAAATAGATGATGATGAGTACTTTTTTGGGTGTTCTAATCCTTCAAATCATCGCCTTGTTCCGTTATTCATATCCAACAATGCGGCAATCAACATGCTTTAATCGCTCAATTTGCATGCTTTAACCGCCCAATTTGCATCATATAGAAGGCTTTTTTGCATCAAAAACTGGTATTTTGGATCCAAACGCTTTACTTTTTCATAGCGTTTTAAGTTGAAAAATCATTCAACTCAATGGTAGTCAGTTTGATAACTAAAACTGCTCATGCTTGGCCTATTTACAACGCACGAACCAGTTGGTTGAAAAAACGCTCGGCATTTGTGTTAAAAAAGACGTTGCATGGGTCATGCCAGTACCCTTATCATGCGATATCATCAGTAAATTATACAGACAATCTCATTTCAAAACAGAATGGTACAACTTCATATTTCTGGGCAAGAGGGTTACCAATTCAAAATATTTTTCCTATTTTTGTCAGCAACATATCATGAGTAGGTCGTTATGAAAATTTTAGGAAACATTATCTGGCTTATCTTTGGCGGTCTTGGTGTCGCCTTAGAGTATTTCGCTTCGTCATTGGTGCTGATGATTACCATCATTGGCATTCCCTTTGGCATTGCTACGATGAAGCTTGGCATACTTGCCCTGTGGCCATTCGGTTCGCATGTTGTTGATCGTCCGCAGGGCAGTGGTTGCGTCAACGTGTTTATGAATGTGCTGTGGTTCTTCATCGGAGGTATCTGGATTGCGCTCACGCATCTTGGCTTCGGTCTGCTGCTCGGTATCACCATCGTTGGTATACCATGGGCCAAAATGCACTTTCGTCTGATGCGTCTTGCCCTGACCCCTTTCGGGAAAGAAATTGTGAACGATAACTTTTAGGCACAAGGGCCATTGGATAATCAATCACTCAGATGAGTGACGCAAGGCATAGGAGAAAGGCACGGTGCAGAATGCTCATTCTGCCACATGCACACCAAACGATTGACCTCAATGTAGGGACGTGATTATTCGATGGGTTCATCAACTCGTCATTACGTTCCACCACAAGGCATCGAACCATCATGGCGATAAGACGTTTTATCGCGAAAAGTTGTAGACTCTGTCGGTAACGAAATATTTAACGAATAAACAAATAGTATGATGGTACAGAAAGTTTTTTTATCCCAAAAGGTATCCCAGTTTGTGTCCATAATAATAATGGGGTTATTGTTTGTGAGCTGTAATAGTCAAGATTTGGAGAATACGCCACAACCAAGTATGTCAATTCATGAGTTTCCAAGGTTGGACTGTTCAACTTCGACACAACCACTAAGTGTAATTCTAACGGCAAAAATTCTTGGGCTTCCCTATAAATGGTGGCAAGATCAGGCCGTGACTCAGGTTTGGTATGTTTCTATTGACTGGGACAAAACGTCTTTAACGGTGTCGCAAAGAGGATTGCTTGAGAAAAAGTTGAATTGCAGTACTACTCATGGTTCGTATGTTAATCTTCTTGACAATAAAGTTGATTTAATTATTACATCACGAGAAATATCACGAGGCGAACAAGTTTACGCTACCTCTAAAGGAGTAAAGTTGATTTCTCGACCTATCGGCAAAGATGGTTTTGCATTTATTGTAAACAAAAATAGTCCTATCACCTCTTTAACGGTTAAGCAGATACAAGATATATACACAGGTAAAGTGTTAAATTGGAAAGAAGTGGGAGGGAATGATCAAGAGATATATCCATACATTAGGAATGCAAACTCTGGAAGCCAAGAGAAAATGGAGATGATGGTTATGAAAGGGCTTACGATTATAGGAAAGCCAGGTATGCAGACGGGAACGATGGCTGGACCTTTTTACGAAATACGTAGAGATGTAAATGGAATTGCATACACCCCTTTTTATTATTATAATATCATGATGCGTGAACAAGATTATGCCAAGACAATTGGTGTAGAAGGCATACATCCTAACAAAGAAACAATCAACAGCGGGGCTTACCCGTTTGTATCGGAAATATATGCATCCATCAGATCGGATGTTCCCCACGATTCATTCACCTATAAACTTTTTGAATATCTTACTCAATCAGGGGCGCAGTCTATCGTGGAAGAGAGCGGTTACGTTCCTTTGAGTTCAACAACAGGAGTAAGGTCAAATGAAACTAAAAACTAAGCAATTTGCAGGGGCGTACTTCAATTTCTGGAATAAATATCACCAATGATGCCCAAGGAGTAATTCTTGAAAAACACAGATCTATTGATGAGGAGGGTTACAGTTAGGAAGGTGATAAAAAACAGATAAACACTCAATTTCTGATTTAAATCTTGAGCAGTTATAGCTTTGGCTTTAAAAGCTACCAACCATTTGTCGTTCTCAACAAGCAGCCTCACCAAACCTTCAGAATCGGTACTCGTGATTACTGTCACAACCGTCTTGGCTGACATCTCGTTCCAGCTTGCCGTCATGTACTTGGTGTTGCCCATCTTGGTCATGCCCAACAAGCGGAATATCTTTAATGACGGCGATATGTTGTTGCGCCATCAATGACCGTTGCTTTTATAGTGTCTCTTGTTTCAACTGTTCTATTTAGTCATTGTTTCGTTCAAGTTTGATTAGATAATACGGTGCTTTTCATGCCCTTCTACATAGATAGCACTGAAGGGACGCGCCGGACACAGATTTTCGCACGCCCCACATCCAATGCAACGTTCGGTATTGACCTCAGGGATTTTCGGAGATTTGGGATCTGTAGCCTTACTCGGCACCATCGTAATGGCACCCGCGGGACAATGACGGGCGCAATTGCCACATTCTACACCATCAGTCAATGGAATGCAATTCTTTTTCATCCAAACGGCATGGCCGATTTGCGTTGACGATTTGTCTGCGCGTGTGATGGGCCTGATGGCACCAGTAGGACAAACCTTGCTGCATCGTGTGCATCCAGGGCGGCAATAGCCCCGCTCGAACGACATGGTGGGTTGCATTAACTTCATCAAGTCAGTTGACGGGCGAAGCACATCGTTGGGACACTGCGCCACACAAAGCTGACAGGCGGTGCAGTGCCGTGCCATATTCTTGGCCGAAAGCGAACCGGGAGGTGTGATAGGTGTCGTTCGTTTCGGAGCTATTTTGTCTTCAATGACAGCTAATCCACCGTCTATTTTCTTCTTTTTCTGTGCCCATGCCGTCGTTGTCATGGCAACAGCCGCCCCGATGAGGAATGTTCGGCGTGAGGTATTAATCGGCTTTGTAGCATCCGCTTTTACAATCTTTTCTTCTTTTGAGCGGTTCATGTCGTTCCACCGCCATTGCAGATGAAGCGCGTCATGCTGACAGGTATCTATACAATCCATGCACGCTACGCATCGGCTGTAGTCAATCTTGTGGTTTTTGTAATCTATGCAAGCCGCCTTGCATCTATGTGCGCACAGACTGCATTTGGTACATTTCCCGGCATCGAGTACGGGATGAAGCAGCGAGAAGCGCGAGATAAATCCCAGCACGGTGCCCAACGGACAAATGGTGTTGCAATAGGTACGTCCGTTGCGCCAAGCCAACACGATGATTGCAACGAAACTTATTGAGGTGATGATGAAAGTAGGCAGACTGCGCAACCACACATCCTTTTCGTAGAAAGCATAGCTGTTGGCACGTTCGGCCCAGAAAGCCAGCAGGTTGTTGCCCCAGATGTATATCGGTTGGAACAGGTTCTGTACGATGCGTCCGTACGAACTGTAAGGAGCGAGCAATGCCACCAAGGAGCCAATGCCTGCAATCAAGGCAATGACAAAGAGGGTTAAAACGCCATATCGCAACCACTTTACTTCAGAAGAGTATGAGAAACGGTAATGCTTTTTCTTGCGTCGTCCGTTAAACCATGACACTATATCTTGGAAAACACCCAATGGACAGATAATGGAGCAATAGATGCGTCCGAACACCAAAGTCAGCACAACTAAGAAAACAATCACTCCAATGTTCAACGCAAGTACGGCGGGGAGGAATTGTATCTTTGCCAGCCATCCCAGCCAGGTGTGCAGTGTGCCGGTGAAATCGAGGAACAGTCCTGTGATGAGTACAAACACAACAAGGGCACAAGTCAATCTTATTTTTCGTAGCATAATCGTCAATCTTGGAAATTCAAAACGCTATCAGGATTTGGTGTGTTCACTGCGAAGCCTACCAATTCTTCGCAGGCAAGTCATCATCATCTCTTTCGACTGCGTATCACGTATTCTTTCGGGTGCTATCAACGAAATCTTTGAGTGACAATGACCTGGAATCGTTTATAAAAATAGTTGGATTTATGGAGATAACTATACCGCGTCATGAAATCTTAACATATATTAGTACGAATACCCCCTTTGCCTCGTGGCGATGGTTGGTTTGGCAAGGGAGCAGATAATGTTTAGTCGGCGAGTTGACGAGTTGACAAGTGAACAAGTTGACTAGTCAATAGTTAACAAAATATTTTCTCAACAACACATTACTAAATAAGTTTTTAACTGTTAACTAAAAAAGACTATCAGCTCGTAAACTCGTAAACTATCAACTTGTAAACTAAAAGCGATTAAGGCGTCGGATGTTCAAGTTAGAAGTACAATTTGTTAAAAATGTTAATTTCATTTTCGCATAATATACTTCATGTTATTGATAATCAGTAGGTATTGAAGTACTAAAACTTCAAGAAAACACAACTGTCAATGCACAAAAAATAATGGGGAAGAAGAGATTCTGACCCGTTTAACACTTTTTGCATTGACTATGGGTAAACAATTAAATTCAAAGCATCGGCAGAAAATTGCCGAACTTCTGCAAGAGGGAAAGAATTTCAGAGAAATTGCTGAAATTCTGAAAGTAGACCGTACCACGATATTGCGTGAAATTAACCGCAATGCTGGGGATAACGGCGTGTACAATCCACAATTAGCCGAGTCTAAAACGAGAAGGCGTAAAAAAATCCAAGCGGTTTCTCCTGGAGCTGTCGCCAGACTTCCTCCCAACGTACGGGCGGAAGTTGAAAAGGTTTGGGCTTTTGAAACTCCAGCTGTCAAACGAAGGCAGTTGATTGTCGATAAGTACATTAAAGAGTATGGTCCAGTAATAGAGCAGAAACTCATTTCTCCAAGAGCAGCCATGTGTGCTCTTGCAAACGAGTTCTATATGAGCAGCAGTGCGATATACTATCTCTTGAAAAGGGAGGGTATCTATCGGGATGCAGCTCATCCTGTCTGTTTGTCTTCATCCATTTATAAAGAATAACCTTTTAATCTACTCATCATGTACTATATCGTAAAAGAAATTTATGTGAGCAAGAAACCCCTTTGGTTAGTTGACTTGCTTTTTCAGATAAATCCATCCTTGTATAGAGAGAAAGGTTCAAAAGAAATGATTGAGACCAAATTTAACATCATACTTTCTCTCATTTTGAATGCCAAAGTCAGATGGCATCACGGTAAATCTCTGCTATCTGCTATTCAAGTTGTCACTTATGATGAAACCTGTATTTGGATAAAGGGAAACCGAGGAGTAAATTTCCTCTCTTTCCGTATAGAGTCAGATAATTCATCCCTAAAAACGAAAAACATATGAAAATCAACAACAATATAAAGACTATTACAACATTTGTCCTCGTAGACCCAAGCGGCAAAATCTTCAATGATTTGGAGAATATCAGTGAGAATACAGAAGTAAGGGCAATAGCCATTGAACCTCAAAATGACTTATAACCATGGGAGATTACAAATGGATCGGTCTTATCAGAAAGTTCTATAACTGTTCTTTCTATAACGACAGCAATGCTGTGCAAATGTTTTTGCACATATTTTTGAACGCTCAAAGAGAGGATAAACCTTACTTTGACCAAATTACGATGAGAGGACAGTTTCGTACCTCTATTAAAGACATCATGCAATTCTTGGAGATAAGCCGAAAGTCAGCTCGCCGTTCCTTGGATAAGCTGAAAGCAGCGGGCGTTATCCACGTAGCTTCCTTACGACGCAATGGTGTTATCATCACCGTTCGTGATTTTTCAAAGTTTCTGGCTTTGGAAAATATAAGAGGTGGCTGGGTAAAGCTGTATTATGACCTTGACTACCAAGATTTCTTTGTGAATGCACAGGTTCTTCATGTTTATCTTCATATACTTCTTCATACCTACTCAGAAAATGAGAATTACGAGGATCCGTTTTGGTTTGACCTTAAGAAAATCAGTACTTCGACTGGCATCTCTGCCGTCAATATAAAAGATTGTCTTCTGAAGTTGCGCAAGCTCGGGATCTTGAATGTTGGCTATAACAACCAGAAAAGATTATCTTCCGTGCGTTTGATAGAGTTCTCTGATTACATTAAGGACACCTATCCAGTAGCATCTGTAGGCTCTTCTGTTGGATATGCAGCGTCGATTGAAGACACTGCAGGTTTTGACAAATCTTTCTCTGATGTAGCTCCAATGAAAGGCTCTGAAGAGGGGGACACAAAAACAGAACAAAAGGGGTTAAAAGAAGGGCCAAAAGATATGCAAAAGCCAACTTCACAAAACCGTCACGAAGTGCCTACCAATACTTTCGTAAATAACGCAAATACAGTTAGTTACGATACTGACGGTCAAAAAGAGGGCCAAAAGAAGGAACAAAGAAGTCCAAATGTCGAAGCTGCAAAAACGTCACCAAACGTTCAGCAAGGCAGCTACGCGCGCGAACATATCTCTAAAGAGAATAGAGATAAGAGAATAGAGAGTATTCATTATAATAATTATTCGCCGTCGCAGAATTTTTCATCCATCGAAGAATTGGTCTTTGATGAAGAATGGGTGTGTTCGATGCAACAGCTTTATGGCTTTGCTGACAAAGGAACACTCTATAATGCCTTAACTTTGTTTTTGGCAAACTTGAAGTGTCGCAAGGAAGAAGTCCCAGGAGACTTGAACAATTTCCTCGACTACTTCTGCAACTGGTACAAGAGAAACGAAAAGAGACTACAAAGCAAGTTGAAGGCGCAGATTCCTCCTAAGGACTATGCTAAAGTTCTTTGGGGCAAATGTATGTCAGCCTTTGCCAAGATAGTAGGCGAACGAGCTTTTGTTTCTGTTTTCCAACAACTCTCTTTTGATTCCTTTGACAATGCTGCCAAGCGACTGACCCTTTGCGTTCCAAACAGTCGAATATATCACACTTTGGAGGAAAATTACATAGACACTCTTTGCATTGTATTGCACAAATTCTTTGGTGTGGGGTTAAGTCTTCAATACCGTATTGTAAATTCTTAATCAATTTTCAAAGGTTTAGTTATACGTTTATGAATGAAGCACAAAAAATACTACAGATGACCAACGGTGGTTTGACTGTGTTCACACACTACCTTGGGGAAAAGTGTCTTTCCAAGACTTTCCGAAATCCTTTCAGGGATGATAGTAGCCCCTCATGTCACTTGTACGCAAACAAAGGAAGATACGGCAACGGACAATATTACCTGCAAGATTTCGGTGACAGCAGCTTTTGTGGCAACTGTTTCACCATAGTAGGCAGACTGTGCAACGTCAATCTGAAAACCAACTTCCGTGAAGTTCTTCAGATAATAGACAGAGATCTTGGACTTGGGGTTTTTGAAGGAGAGAAAACCAGCCATCAGGTATTGATGAAAAGAACAACCTCTTTCCAGCATAAGGAAGATAGTTCTTCCATTACCAGTTTCGAGGTTGAGACACAGCCCTTTCAGTCATGGGAAGAAGCATATTGGAATCAATATGGCATAGGTTCTTCCATCCTTGAAAAGTTCAATGTGAAAAGTATCAAGAGCTGCACATTCACAAAATCGTCTGGCAATTCATTTGCCATTTACGGTTCAAAAGCTATTCCTACATACGGGTATTTCTTCGATGAAGGTCAAGGGCTGAAAATATACCGTCCCAAGGCAAAAAATCGCTTTATGTACGCTGGTCACCTGCCCAAGCCTTATATCTTCGGAATCAATCAACTACCAAGAAACAGTGAGTTCGTATTTATTACGGGAGGCGAGAAAGATGTCATGTCATTATCTGCACATGGCTTCCCTGCATTGGCATTCAACAGCGAGACCGCCAACATTCCAGAAGACATATTGGATGAACTTTCCAAACGATTTCTATGTATCATCTTTCTCTATGATACAGATGAAACAGGAAAAAGGGAGTCGGCTTTACGGGTACGGCAGTATGGCAAACGGTATAGAGTACAGAAACTTGATCTGCCTCTGTCTGGTATAAAATCAGAAAAAGACATCAGTGATTTTTTTCGTTTAGGTCATACTACAGAAGAATTACAGGCTATGATTGAAACTTGAGGAATTTGAAAACCAAAACTAAGAACAATGAATAAACCTATATTCAAGTACGCAGCAGGATGCTCGGAAAACATAACGATTAGTGCATTGACAGATACAGAGCCATCCAGCATAATGGGAGTTGATCTAAAAGAATTGCCAGAGATTCATTCGGTTTCCTGCCGTATTCTTTCCAAGACCTTTTATGGCATGGGAGTAATCAATCAGAACAACGGAATAGAGTTTGTCAATCATGATTTGCAGGAGACTGTCACTTTAAGCAGTTCTGGCATAACCTTTATACGTTTGACAAAGGAGTGCCGAAGCAAAAGATTATGTGTGTTCTATGACATGAAGGACTATTTAGCCTATCAGATATTACAGAAGAACGGCTTTGTCAGGCTTCCATCAGACTGTGATTTCATCATTATGTCGGATGTTAAGTACTTCATCCATATATCTATCGAGGGTGACGACTATGAGACGGTTTATCTCTACTTCCCAAACGATGTCATAGGTATGACTATTACCTTAACTCTAAAGGATCGGTATGGAGGGCATGCCGTTGTGTGCAATCCTCTGTATAAGGGCTATGCTAATTTATTGCAGTTTGTAAAAGCCATTGAAATTACCACCAACAATAAATAAGTAATTATGGAATATATTATCATTATCTCTATCTTGCTTTTAGCTTTAGGAGCTGCTGTCTATTATGAAATCACTCACAGCTACAATGATGACAAATTCAAGAAATAAAAAAATAACGGGATTGATGTAGGTGCATCTTTTCCAAGTATAAACGCTAACAAGTAAAATATGATCAACTATGTTTTAACCATTGAGACAGGTATTACGGATCTTGTCCATGCTCGGGAGTTCTATCAAGTTACCTCCTTTGAGCAAAAAAAAGAAGAATTGCTGGCATTGATTTTTCAAAAGAAAAAAATAAAGCCTTTTGCCAGTATGAAGCTCATAAGAAGCATCAGTTTTTTTATCAAACGTTCCATCACCCTTTGGCAATTACAAAGCCTTGCTAATAGAATAGAGATTATGTTCGGCCCTTCCTGCTTTCAGATTTCCATTGATAGGACTAACAATACCGCTCACCTTCTCTGTGGTTGGATAGATAAGGAAACTGGCGACTGCATCGTATTGAATCGTACGGAACAAAAGAGGCTATCTGTTCTCATTTTAGATTTTTTGGATTTGCCACGCCCCAGATGTGCCGACATGTGGTTAAGATACTTTCTTTTGAATAAATACGACAATGATACGTCCATCTTCAGCAAACAGATAGAGTATCTTGAAAGATCAGAGTTTGAAAATCTAAGCTATCCTGTGTTAAGAGACAGTCTTAAATACGTAGAGATGGTGTGTAAAGGATTGGTAAAATAAAAATAGTTATATTATGAGATTTTTAAAGATATATTTAGCCAGTAGTTGGCGAAACAGATTTTATGACAATGTTTTGAACGTTTTGCGCATGCAAGGCTATAAAACTTATGATTTCAAGCACCCTGAAAACAATGAAATAAGCGGCTTTAGCTGGGATAAGGTCGATAAGGAATTTGAAAACTGGACTTGCAATGATTTCAAAGAAAGACTCCATCATCCCGAGGCCATTAAGGCTTTTGAAAAAGACTTCAATGCCATGCAAGCAGCAGACTTCTGTGTTCTTCTTCTACCATGTGGCCGTTCTGCTCATTCTGAAGCTGGTTGGATGAAAGGGAAAGGCAAGAAAGTATTTGTCCTTGATATGTCAGAGAGACCAACGCCCGAGCTGATGTACCAGATGTTTGATGCGTATGTTACAAGACCTATTGATTTGATAGAGCATATTGAAACCACATTTCATGAGGATAATATGTTACTTAAAGGAAATTTAGATGCAAATGGACAGAGTGATCAAGAGACGCACTAACCTCTTGTATAATTTAAGAAAGAAAGGAGTCAGATGCTTGACCAAGGAGCGTATGATTTTCTTTCCCTATGGAGAGGATCCCTATGAAGTCAGGCAAATTGTCTGTTTATGCAACGAGTATCATTTCCATGTACAATTGGAACTTCAATAGAACATTTAATATTAAAAGTAAAAACAGAATGAAAAAGATAAAGGATTTAACCGTAACAGTAACCTATACTGTTGGTTTGTATGACGTAGAAGTCAGCGAAAAAGTTTATGATGATCTAAACGCCTTGGCAGATAAAGGGCGTGTAAACTGTGATCTTATGAATTTGGACGAGCAAGTATGTACTGGTTTCGAGTGGCTTTCTGATCATATTCACGAAAGTGACGCTTGTGATTGGAATTATGAAGTTGATATGGAATAATCTTAAATGTGGCCAATAGAAAATGAAACATATATATATTTTTATAGGTGCTGCCATTATTACCTACCTCTTAATATCGCTGGCAACATTGGATTTGATGTGGTGTGTGCACAACACTCCTTGGATATGGATAGCGGTAATACCACTCTTTCTAGTCTTATATTTCCTCGTATTCATGTGCTTTTATGAAGAAATGGGATTTAGGGAAGATCGCGCAATGCAGCAGACTCTCGCGGTAGCCAAAGCCAACAAGCTGATAGAAAAGTTGCAAGAGCAACTTCCAAATATGATCCAAGGATTGGTTGATATGTCAATGGCAGAGATTAGAGACAGTCTTAGAGCGGTGAATGAAGAGCAAGCTCGCAAAGTTGCTACCCTTTCAACTGATATTTACAACGTGCTGGAACGACGTCAAAAACTTCTCGACCTGGAACGTAAGGTCAAGCAACATAAAGGACAGCCTATGCTCTTGACAAAAAGAGAAACAGCGTCCTTGTTACTTGTTGATTATTCTACCCTTAGAAAATGGGCAAGGAAAGGATTTCTTGTCCCCACAAGGATTACTCCCCACCGTGAGTTATATCGTTATAGTGATGTTCTAAAAATATTGGAGGGCAAGGTATGAAACATTTGCTTTATTTCATACTCGCTGTACTCATTGTATATTTGATAGGTTCACTGCTAATGGCAGATTTCTTGTGGATATTACATACTGGTTTCTTAGGATGGATAGGTGCCATTTTTATTATTCTGTGGTTTTTCCTGCAAATTGAGAAAGAGTATGGTGGATGGAATGAAGAAGATGAAAGCGATGACCAATACATTTCCAAGAAAGAAGCCCGGAAAATAGCAGAGGATGTCTGTAAAGAAATGTTTAACATAAAAGAAAACAAATATGATAAATAGCCCAATCCTTGATACCTGTTGCGGAGGTAAGATGTTTTACTTCGATAAGCATGATGACAGGGTTCTGTTTCAGGACATAAGGAAGATGGAGACAACATTATGTGACGGAAGGCACTTCGAGGTCAACCCCGATGTTCAGGCCGACTTCACAAACATGCCATACCCAGACAATAGCTTCCGCATGGTTGTTTTTGACCCTCCACACTTACTAAGAGGTATTGAGAACTGTAAGACATGCGATATATATAATGAACCAAGTCCAAAGAACAAGGTAACAGGCTACCAAATGATAAAGTATGGTGCTCTTGGCAATGCAGACTGGAAAAAAGTCTTGCGAAAAGGCTTTGCAGAATGCTTTCGAGTATTAATGCCTGGAGGATTCTTAATATTCAAATGGAATGAAACGGACATCAAGGTATCCGAAATATTGAAACTTACCTCGGAGACGCCTATTTTTGGGCATCCATCGGGCAAACGTTCCAATACTCATTGGATTTGTTTCATGAAAGAAGATTGCAATAAATAAAAATAGTAAATAACGATAAATAGGAGAAATAATATGCCCATCAAATCCGAAAATAAATTACGCTACCCGAGTAACTGGAAAGAGATTAGAACTTCCATTCTTGAGCGTGCGCACAATTGCTGTGAGTTCTGTGGCGTGGAAAACCATACCTATCGCTACAACGAGCGCACGAAACATATGGCAAGGATTGTCTTGACGATAGCTCACCTTGACCATACTCCAGAGCATTGCAGCCCTGAAAATCTCCGTGCTTTATGCCAACGGTGTCACAACCGTTATGATGCTGAACATTGAAAAGAAACACGAAATAATAATAAGAAAAGGATAAACAATCAATAACAATTATGTTTGTTTTGAAAAAACTGTGCAAGTAATATCAGGCATAAATAACTAATTACAAAATAATATACGATAAATATTTTGTTAAACAGGATTATTTATGTATCTTTGCAAGCGTATAGCTGTATATATGACTATATGTATATAAGCCAATAAAGAAATACGAGAATACGTATATATAAAGAATATAAATCAACCGATATGAACAAACAAGCAACAATTATCTCATTTGCCAACCATAAAGGAGGGGTTGGCAAGACTACTACAACAGCCAGTGTAGGCTCTATCCTTGCCTCCTTAGGTAAAAAAGTATTATTAGTAGACATGGATGCACAAAGCAATCTTACTTCCTCCCTATTAAAGGGAGAGCAAGCTGACAGAACCATCTACGATGCCCTTACCGCCTCTTGCAGAGGAGATTCCTATCGATTAACCATTTTTCCTATTGCAGAGAATCTTGACATCGTCCCATCTTCCCTGCGTCTTGCTTCCGCTGACCTTGAGCTTGCCTCCGTCATGGCCAGAGAGCATATTCTTACAGATATTCTACAAGAGAAGAAAGCGGAGTACGACTACATTTTAATTGATTGTCCACCGTCTTTAGGATTGCTCACACTTAACGCTGTTACCGCATCAGATTTAGTTGTTATACCTCTCCTTGCGGAGGTGCTGCCCTTCCAAGGATTAACAATGATTAGCGACTTTATCAGAATGGTAAAGCAGAAACTAAATCCAAAGATCGAGATTGCAGGTATTTTGCTTACTCGTTGGGAAAAGTCCAATTTGAGCAAACAGATAGAAACTGGACTTAGAGCCAAGTTGGGAGATAAAGTATTTATGACAAAGATAAGAAAGAACATCAAGGTCGCCGAAGCTCCATTGGAAGCCATCAATATCGTAGACTATGATCCAAAGAGCAATGGAGCAGTTGATTACAGAGCGTTCGCAGAGGAACTATTAAGCAAAACGGAAATAAAATAAGCCAGAATACAATGAAAAAGACAATCGATCCCGATGCAATGAGTAATCTCTTAGATGGTCTTACTTCAGGAAGGCCTTCAATCGGAAATACCCAATCTCTAAGCCCAGCAACGTCTGTTTTTTCAAAGGAGGAGTCTACTCCAAAGAAAACAACAGTTCAGAAAAATAGCGGAAAAGAAAGGATATGTACCACCATTGATAAGACTGTCATAAACAAGATACGTGTCATATCAGAAAAAGAAGGTGTTCAAATAAATGAGCTTATAAGTTTGGGACTTGACATGCTTATAAGCAAATATGAAGAAACACATGGACAGGTGCGTCCCAAGAAAGAAAATAGAGGGGACATTAGCAACATTTTTCGTTAATGTTCTTACTACCACTTACAATGAACAGAGCGAATAACCGAGTAAGGTTCTCCGTTCTGTTCATTCAGTATGTACACAACAACAATTTTTCTCGCTTCAATCGTTTTTCGTTGGATTTTTCTTCTTTATTCCCATTTCTAACGCATTACGCTCCATCATTTCAAAGAAAGAATTATCGAGGAAGTCATTTTCCATATTGTGCGCAAGCTGTTTCATGGTTTCCTTGTCAAGGTTTGTTGTATCAAACCCATAACTTTCCAAGTCTTCTTTTGTGATGAAAGTTATCGGAAAGAATTGATTGCCCTGCGGCTCATAATTCACAATCCCCTGCAGTACCTTATTTTTCAATTCTCCATTCGTCACCATTGCTGTCTTTATTCTTTTCATATCATTATATTTATTCTTAATGTTTATTATATAGAATGTTCAATGATTATTTTTTTTAACACATACGTCAGATTGCATTTCTTTTCCAACAAATGTGAAGGAAACTTATTATGCAGTATATACCAACCCGACCTGAAATCAACACTATTGCACACATGGTAGTTTAAGTCCTCACGTAATTCATAAATAAGTACGTCTGCCGTTTTCTTGAAGGTCTTTGCCCCAGCGCATAAACCTATAGCTTGGAGATGTGCTACTTTTTCATTCTCACAGAACCAATGATATGCCTTGCAAATTTTACCATTTACATAAAGGACAAAAATATAACTCTTTTCCATTTTGCCTGCTGTTTATAATTCAAAATATTATTCTGGGCAACCCGATTCTCAACCTTTAAGGATTTTTCGTTTCTTCGACCCGAACTTTTTTTTATTATTCCGGTGTAACCGTCATCTCGAACCTTTTATGTGCATGGTAAGATCGTCGGCATGAAAGGGAATGAAAGGCAAGGAATTGGTGGCAAAGTTTTCAGGAAACCGCAATCTTTGATTTCGGAGGGTCATGAAAAGTTTTCCGCCAATAGGCTTTCAGCTGGTACTTGCCGTGTTCCCTGCCTACGATACCTTTGCACTATAAAAGTCGATGATGACTACAAAGGTGACGGAAAGTGAGGTCGAAGGCAGAAACGGAAATAAAAGTATAGATATTGGTTAAGTATGGTAAGCACCAAAGGAGATAAATAGTTGTATGTAGTATTCCTGTATATACGTCAACAAGTATGAGTGTCGAAAACGGGGAATTTTTTTATTTATGTCCTGTCCTTTTCTTTTGTTTTTGACACGGATCTTCACAGGTCTTTAATTTTTGCCCACCTAATTTTAACATAAAAAGCCCCAAAAACAGCCTAAAACTTTTTGAAAATGTTAATATAAGACTTTTATTTTTTTGAGGATGCCTATTTGCTGTTAAGTCATTTATTTTGCATACAACAAATAAAATAATATGGGATCATTCGGTATATTCGCAATTGTAGTGACATTCATCTTTGTTATCTATTATGTTGCTATGATCAGCCTTGATTTGTTCGGCAAGAAAGGAGAAAAAAAGGAAAGTGTTGAAGTCATTCACACGAGTACGTCTGTCAACAATACGGAAGGTGCGCCAGCAGTTTCGGCAGTTAGAGTTAGTGAGGACAGCGATGGCAAGTATCAGATAGAACGTCCTGGTGACGAAGCACCTGAAATGTACGGCGGTGCAATGACAGCAGAGCCAACAGCACCCAATAAAGCAGATGAAGCATCAGCTACTCATATCGACGAAGATAAAATAACAGCGAAAGACATTACAGATTCAGATACAGAAGAATTGGCCAGACAGGCTCAAGCCAAGGTTGATTCAATCAACGGAGACTTAAACAGCGTGTCTCCAGATATTCAAGGAGCTGTATATGTGGATGAGTTCGTTGAAGATTGTCAAGCCGCATTATTGAAGGCCAAGCAAGAAGACGAACAGGCAGAACAATTCAGTGTATAAGTCATGAAGAAGTTTAAGGGAAAAACCTATTTACTGTTATCAGCATTACTATCGCTTGCACAGCCCGTTATAGCGAATTGTGGGACAACCGACTATAGTGGCAATTCCGGTCGCCTGTATAATATGGTTGTCTTCGTATTAACTTGTTGTACAGCCGTATTGTATTTGCTTTATGCAATTGCAGCCCTCCTGTCCATATACTGTGCTACCAGTATCTATATTAAGATGCAAGCAGGGGAAGAGGGCTTTACCAAAAGTATCATCGTTTTGGTTGGCAGCTGTATTTTCCTACTTATTGCCACCATAGTACTTCCAGCATTCTTTGGTTTCCAATTTGGAGTGACCGACAGGCTTTGGTAATTCATTTATTACATATTTTCATATAATTATTAACTAACAAAAATCCAAGACAATGAATCAGAATTTGTCAGTAATGGTAAGCGGTGCCAAGAGCTTTGGCATTTCCGCAGTGAAGAAAATCAAATCCGTAGCCACAGACCCTCGTTTTGTATCGGTGATGCTGATGTTGGTAGTGGTAACGGTTGCCGCCGATGCACAGAACATCGATTCCGGTATTCAAGCTATCACCAAGTCAACGGATGCCTTGAAGAAGTACATCCCCGTTGTAACGAAGTTGTGCTATGCCTTAGCAGGTATTGTTGCCGTTGTGGGTGCCATCTCCGTTTACATCAAGATGAACAACGAGGAACAGGATGTCAAGAATATCTTAGTCCTCCAAAATTGGTTGGAAAGGATAAGAAAGGAAGTGACAAATAAAGTGCTTAGTATCAAGCGAATAAGCGATTTTTTGATTTTTCCGATTCTTGCTCAACCGACTCTTAAAAAGATATAATAAAATGATTTTTGTTTCTGATTTGTTTCTCATATATGGCTTGATTTTCATATCTTTGCACATGCTTTCAAAGGCATAATCACGATGCAGAAACGATATATCAGCATCCGAAAAGCCCAACCCTCGCAGACCCTCTGCAAAATTCATTTTCCCTTCTTTCGGGAGTAAATTACCAAAATAAAATATAAACAAGCATGGCAAGACCAAAGAAACAAGTCAAACTGAAGGAGCCGATTAAGATTCGTCTCAAACCTCTCGCAGATGGCAACAAGAGTATCTATCTTGACATCTACTGGAAGGGAGTCAGAAAGTATGAGTATCTGAAACTCTATATCATTCCTGAGGTCAATCCACTCTGCAAGGAGCAGAACAAGGAAACGATGGCACTCGCAGAACGTATCAAGGCAGAGCGCATCAAGGCTCTCCATGGTCACGGAGTGCAAGACTGGGAAACCGTCAAGCAGGGTTCACAACTCTTGACAGGATGGATCAAGAAGTATTGTGAAGGTGGAGTCAGCACCAAGAAGTCAACCCTCCATTGTCGTGTTGAAATGCTTCACACCGTGGAGAAATATCTTGAAGAGTCCAATCAGACCTTCATCACCCTTGAAGAGGTCAATGCTGATTTCTGCCGTGGGTATGTGAAGTTCCTTCGCACCTTCCCAAACTCACACTGCAAGTACATTGAGCCAAGACCTATCAGCCAGAACACGGCAAGCCGTTACCTCGGCATGTTCTCGACTACTCTCAACAATGCTGTCCGTCAAGGTATTATCCGAAACAATCCAATGAAGGAACTGGATGCCAAGGAGCGCATTCAGCCAAAGGATGGCAAGAAGGAATACCTTACCATTGAGGAACTTAAAGCCCTCATGGCAACCGACAGTTACCGCCCAGAGGTCAAGCAAGCCTTCATCTTTGCTTGTTTCACTGGATTGCGACTCAGTGATATGTACAAACTTGCACCGATTCACATTTTCAAGACTCCTGACGGCAAGGGCGAGTATATTGACATGGAAATGCAGAAGACGGAGAAGCCTGTCATCATCCCACTCTCTGAAGAGGCAAAGCGTTGGTTACCAAAACCAAAGGGAATAACAACTCCCTTCTTTGATATACCAACTACTCAGACCGTCATAGGCAGAGCCCTTCGCAAATGGGCAGAGGCAGCAGGTGTAGAGAAGCACATCAGTTTCCACTGTTCACGTCACACCTTCGGCACAATGATGCTGACACTTGGCGCAGACCTGTTCACCACAAGCAAGTTGATGGGTCACACCAACATTCAGACCACTGAAATCTATGCGAAAATCGTAGATAAGAAGAAGGAGGAAGCCATCAACCTCATTGATGGAATGTTCAAGTAAAGGATGTACTTTGAAAGTACCCCCCCTTCAAAGAGTTAAGGGAGGTGACTTGAAATCACCCCCTTTGATAAACCAGGGTGGTGTTTCACCCCAGTGGTATAACCAATTATAACAATCATTGATATGACCATCACACTTCGACAAAAAGACCTTGAAAACGACAACAAGAGCCTGTATCTTGACATCTATGAGAATGGCAAGCGCAAGTTTGAGTTCCTTTCCCTCTACCTAATCCCTGAGATTAACCAAGAGACAAAGGAACGCAACGAGGCTACCTTGAAACGTGCGCAGGAGATTCGTGCCGAGCGCGTCCTTCATCCCGAGACCATTCCCGAGAAAGGTCACTTGATGGTTGTACCCGACATTCCCAACGATGACTCACCCGAAGTCATTGACTGGATCCAGACTTACATGGAGTGGATGGACGGCAATCCCGAATATTCCAAGAGGACTGTCGAGCAGACTCAATACCTTCAAGAACGCATGAAGGAGTTTCTGAAAGCCAAACGCAGACCGCACATCACTCTGATGAAGTTCGATAAGACATGGTTCAAGGCATTCTTTCTTTGGCTGAAGAATGACTATGTACCTCAGAAGTATGTGAGAGTCAAGGCAAAGCCGTTGAGTAATGCCAGTTTGCGGAACATGCAGCAACGCATTGTCGCAGTATTCAACAAGGCAGTCAAGACTGGCAAGTTGAAGGCAAACCCCTTCTATCAGTTGGAGAAGGAAGACACAATCTCCAAGCCAAAGTCTGGTCACAAGCTGTACCTTACACCCGATGAACTCAAACTCTTCATGGCATCCGAAGAGACTAACGGAGTCAGGGAAACCCAGTTGGCATTTGGCTTCGCTTGCCTTACAGGACTACGCATCAGCGACATAAGGGCTTTGCGATGGTCAAACATCATGAGGAACGAGGTAACGAACACACTTGTAATCGTCCAGAAGAAGACCAAGGAACTCAATGCCGTCCCAATCTGCTCAACCGCAGAAGCATGGATGCCACCCAAGAAGGATGACAAGGTTTTCCACCTTCCTGCCCATGCCAATGTGGATGCAGCTCTCAAACGAATAGCCAAGAAGGTAGGTATCACGAAGACAATCTCCTTCCATACCTCCCGACATACCTTTGGCACATTGATCCAAGCGGCTACTGGTGACATCGAGACCACCAAGAAACTCATGGGTCACAAGTCGCTCAAATCAACCGCAGTCTATGCAGACGTGCTGACTGAGGAAAAGGTCAAGGCTATCTCCAATACCAAGACGGTATTCAGGAGTCGCAAGCCACACACCGAGAACAAGAAGATTCCACGAACCAAGCGAACGGCAGCGACCAACACGCACCCTCGCAAGGTCATAGATATACAGGATAACGAATAACGGCTAACGAGCCGATTCAGGATAACAACCAGTTTCATTTCATCAAAAGCAGTGCCCTGATTCAAGGTAGTGGTTTCCGCTACCCTTAGGGGCTTGCTATCTCAAAACCAAGCATTCAGGATAACGTAAACAACTAAATATCAAGATTATGAATAAGACTATTGACAACGAGACTCTTCTTTTGAAGGTAGAGTCATTTGAGCATCGCATCGAGGTTCTGGAGAACACTCTCAGCGCAGCCAAGGAGGTATTGACACTTGAAGAAGCAGCCCTTTTCATGGGTATATCAAAGAGCAGTCTCTACAAGATGACCCATCGTCATGAGCTTCCTTTCTTCCGTCCAAACGGCAAACTCATCTACTTTGAGAAGGCTGAACTTCTGAAGTGGATGCGTCAGAACCGCAGCATGTCTGAGGCTGAGACCAAGGAGGCAGCAGCCCAGAAGCTGAATGAACTTGCCAACCACTAATCAATGAGTATTATGAATCAGGATTTCAATCAACAGCAGTACAACGACAAACTGGCTCAGGTAGCCAGCCTTGCCGTTACCTATGCCAAGGATGGCACAGGCTATCACAGTATGAAGGATGCCTTCAATGAACTGTGCGAGATTTCACATGCCAACAAGGGCATTGACCAAGAAAACACTATCGGCAGACGAACCCTGCTTGTGCAGAGTGTCTGCATCAAGGCTATCCATGCGCTCACTCCATACCAGAACGAGCGACTTGAACAGCAGCTGAAGGACATTGCTTCGGACTATCCCGAGCATCGTCACCTGCATTTCCGCAGATAGTTTCTTCTTTCCCTTTTGTCATATCATAGACATATCAATGAGAGTTACCGCTTACATACGTCAGAAAGATACATCGAAGAACGACCTTGACAGCCGTGCTTCGGTGTACTTCCGTGTCCGTGACAAAGGGCTTGATGTCAAGTGCGCAAGCGAACTTCAGATCAATCCCAATCACTGGAGCCAAGAACGACAGGGCTACAAGAGCCGTGTCAATCTTGTGGATGACGATACCAGAAACCTCTTTGACTCACAGGTCAAGGAGATTACAGGTATCATAACCAGGGAATACTATATCGGAGCAAACTCCGACTGGCTAAGACGACTGATATTTGCCTATCACCACCCCAATGCCTATTGCATGGGCAGTGGCATGGCGGTAAGCAAATCCTTTGTCATCTGGGCAGAGAGGTACCTTCAGAACAAGCATTTCGGCAAGCATCAGGAGTGCAACACCCGATGCCTGATTGACAAGGTTACTCGTTTTGAGGATGAACACAAACACCCGATGAACATTGACAGCATGACTGCCGATGATCTTCGTGTGTTTGCGGATTTCCTGTCTTCTGACTATGACATATCTATGAATACCATCGTCACTAACATGACCTTGATGCGTACCGTCTGCAACTGGGTACGAAAGCAGGGAGTCACAAACAATGACCCCTTCTTTGGCTATGACATGCCCAAGGCACTCTATGGCACTCCATATTTCCTGACCATTCAGGAGCGTGACCAAGTTCTGGATGCAGACCTAACGGATGATGCAGAACTTGCTGAGTATCGTGATATGTTCGTGTTTCAGTGTATGGTCGGATGCCGTCATAGTGATCTTGTGACCTTCACCCCCAAGAACATTATTGACGGTGTTCTGGAATATATCCCCATCAAGACCAAGGGCAAGTTAGGTGACGTTGTAAGGGTTCCTCTTATCCCCAAGGCTATGGCTATCCTTGATGGCCATGACCATGGTGATGATGAACCAATCTTCCCCAAGCATTATAACTTCAAGTTCAACGATGCTATCCGTAGAATCTTGAAGCGTGCCAAGGTAAATCGTGTTGTCACTGTGATTAACCCTAAGACACGGCTTGAAGAGAAGAAGCCAATCTCAGATGTGGCTACCTCTCATCTTGCACGAAGGACTTTTATCGGTAATCTTTACCGCATGGTCAAAGACCCTGATTTGGTTGCTTCTATGTCTGGTCATGCCAAAGGCAGCGTTGCTTTTGCCCGATACCGAGTCATTGATGATGACATGAAGAAATCCCTGGTTGAACTTATCCAGTGATTCTCTTCTTTTTGATGGCATATTCCTTTTCCCTTTATTCGGTTACATTTCAATAATATCATAGACTATGGACGATAAAAAATTACATCGTTGCTTCACTTTCTCTGAAGAGCAGTTGAAGCATCTTCGAAGCAAGAAGTACAAGATTGACCGTATGGAATGCTTCATGTCGCTTGTGGATCTTGCCGAGCCAGTTCCAAAACTTGTGCAAATCAGCAAGACCAAGCAAGTAGAAATCTTGGCAGGTCAAGTTATGGTTGACAATACCCAACTTGCCAAACTCTGGGACAAAGACCGCAAGACGGTTCCAAAGCTGTTGGATGCTATGGAGGCTGTGGGCATTTTCTCTTCTCAGGAAGTGGAAGATAACCGCATCTACACCCTTCATTGTCTCTCAGGCTGGTATGTTGATGCCAAGTTCGTGTCGAATGCCTTTGCCTTAAAGCGCAATAACGACAGTACGGCAATCATCCATGCGGAAGTTCCTGCCTCCAAGGTCATCATCACTGAGGATCCTGATGACAAGAAGAAGGACAAGGAAGGTTCTGCTTCTGCCGATGACAAATCCAATGACTCTGCCGAGGGCAACAATCCTCAGACAACTGGCAATGTGTCGCACCAATCACCACAATCTAATGATAGTGGCAATGTGGGTAAGTCTGGAGCAGATGGCAACAAGTCACCATCACCTCCTGAAAACAATTCCCCGCAGTCTGCTGACAGCCCTTCTCCCCAAGGTGAAGCCGATGGCAAGCAGAATGAAGGGAAGCAGCATGAGCAGATACCTTCTCAGCAAGGAGGACAGCAGCCACAACAGCCTAACGGCAATCAAAGACCGCCTTTCAACGGCTATCAGAAGCCTAACGGCTACTACAACCAGAACGGCAACAAATAGCCGTCTGAGGACTCAGGAATGCGACCTGCACCGCCAAACCATCCCAAAGGACGTTTACCGATACAGGACAACACGGCAAGCCGAAACGACTTTCTAAGCCCTGACGGGAACTTAGCAGGTAAAAGGACCGATTTTTAAGAGGTACTTTTCGAGAAATCCTTTTGTACTACATTATTTGTGACCAAATTTATGCAGTCCTAAAAGTTTCTCGGGCTACTCGCAGGCTCGCAGACCTATGTCCTTCTTTTTTACTGATTTATATTCATCCCTTTAATCATATTCAAAGATATGGCTAAGAAAAAGAAGATTATCAAGAAGACACCCACAAGGGTGCATTCCTTCCGCTGTACCGATAAGGACTGGAAGGAACTGAAAAAACTCGCTAAGGAATGTGGTATGAGCATAGGCAAGTATCTCGTTGAGACTGGCAAGAAGCATCACCCACGTCAGCGACTCACTCCAGAGGAAAGCAAAGCCCTGAACTCTCTGACTGAGGCACGTACCGACTTGATAAAAGTCCGCAGTAAGTTGCACGATGCTTCACCCGAGGAAAAGCAGAAGATGTTCAGATCTCCAAAGTTCATGAAGTGGTGGATTGAAGCCGTTGAACGACTCATCAAACACTGGTATAGCATTGAAGACAACCTTACTTCTCCTGTACTGACCAAAGTTCAAGAAGACGAATGATTATACTCGCAAGACCAGTAGCCTATGGCGGCAATGCCGCAAGGTACGCAATGGAGAAGGAGGATGCAACCGTGGTCAAGGTGAACCACATGCCTGACTATCTCGATGCCACCGAAATCTGGTATCGGATGAAGCATCACTGCCAGTTGCATCAACAGGACAGGACTGTTGGGCGAAAGTTGGAACGCTTCATGACCACGTTTGTACTCTCCCCATCCAAGGAAGAGTCAGAGAACTATACCTTGGATGACTGGGCAAACCTCGCTGATGAAGGATTGGAAGCTTTGGATTCAGTCGGACTTTTACCCAAAGGCTTTAAGGAGAAGGTCAAGACCAATTTCCGCAATTCTATGAGTGTTGCTGCCTTGCATCGGGATTCCAAGTCTGGAACCCTTCACCTGCATCTTGACTGTTGCCGTGTGGATAATGACGGCAAGACCAACGATGTTCACGATGTTCACATCAGAGCAATAAGGGCTGCGGAAATTATCAACGCAAGGCATGGTTGGGAGCAACCTCAGGAGGTTCGTGAAATGCGCCAACAAGATATAGCGGAGTTTTGCGAATATACCCTTCAGAAGATGGATAGTTTCGACATTGACCGTTACTTTGATATGCTTCGCATGAGAGGCTATGAGGTCAATCCAAGGTATGACACTACTAACTGCAAACTTGTGGGCTACACCATCGGCAAGAATGCCTCAGTGTTCAAGGCTTCTGCCATCGGTCGAAAGTTCATGGTATCACAGCTTGAAGCCACATGGAAGAAGATGCATCCTAAGCCTACTCAGGTCAAGATGCGACCTGCTTCACCTTCCGTTTCACCGGCTCGCCCTGCTCGCCATGTTGCTCAGACAACGAAACCTACCCAGTCCAATTCTAAGCCATTGCCAGTTGCTACCAAGACTGCCTTCAATGTCAATGTTAGCGGTGAAATGAAGAGAATCTATATTCCGAACACGGTCAAGGACATCTTCCTCAATGAGGTTCAGGTTCCTGATTCTGATATGACTGCATCAAGAGAGGACATTTCTCATGTAGGTATGCTTCTCTTCCTTGATATGATTGATGCAGCAACAACCGTGTCCGAATCTTGTGGCGGTGGTGGTTCTGCTCCTTCCTCTGGTTGGGGTAAGGATGATGACGAAGACGAGCGTGAGCGGGCTCGCCGTTGCCTCCAGATGGCTCATGCCATGTGCAAGCCACCGCAGAAAAGACGTTCATTCCACCGTTAGACAAATCCTACATATCAATGAGAAGAACAAAACATGTAGAAGAACTCATCGAAGATGACGAGCAGAAGCCTGACTTCGATGACATGATGAACGAAGTCCAGGAAGAGATTGAAGAGCATGATGCCGAGGATGCTGTTGTCAGTCGTGCGCCTGAACTCAGGCAGTTGAGTGAGAACATTGACAAAGCGACCAACACTTGGATCAATGCAACTCTTCAACTGGAGTCTGCCATCCGTAAGTACAATTCAGCTCAGACTGCTCTTGGCAATGCCGTTGACACTATCAGTGGTAAGGTTGACACCATCAATACCCACATTGACAATGTTCTGAAGGATGCCCCAACCAAGTTGAAGGTTTCAGTCAGAGTCGATGATGTTGACTGGAAGAAGATTCAGGACATGTTCGACAAACAACATGAATGGATGACCACTCAGATGCAGAAGCATATCCGTGAGGTCAATCAAATGTTTTATGAAGAACGTAGAAGGGTTCAGGAAAGGTACAAGGAGTACGACGGAACCTACCTCGGACACTATGTGCAGTATTTCTTCTGGTTCTTCTTTGTCCTTGGACTCGTTATTTTCGGCTTGGCTATCTTCCTGATGCTCGACAGTCACTACCACTGGACGAAGTAATCTAATGTTTATACCCTCCAAAATCCCTACGAAACTTGGCATAGTCTAAGTTTGTAGGGATATTTTTTTTCTTGAAAACGTCATTTTCTTGAAAATGTGCACTATTGCCCGTTGTGGGAGCCAGATAGCATGAGTAACTTTGCACCGTCAAAATAAACGAGTGTAAACCTAATTGTTATAAAGTAAGCATTCCGTAAACCACGTATAGATGGTTATGGAATACTTTTTATATAGTCCGCTAAATGGGAATTTACAATTCTGATATACTTCAGATGTAGGTTGCCGTTTCTAAAGCAATATAAAGTTTGTTTAAACTATGGTTGGCATTGTTCAAGCCTTTGGCTTCATATCCATTTGTATCCAAAATGTCACCTGTTTCAAAAAAAGCATACAACTTCAAATTGTAGAAGTCGCACACAGATTGAACTCCAGCCAATTCCATTTCTACAGCGATGCACCCTTCTTCCATACGTTTGCGTACAAGTCCTTTTGTTTCTCTGATCATCGAATCTGTCGTCCATATTTTACCTGTAATATATGGTACAGATAATTTGTCGAAAATTATGGAAAGTTCCTTGCTTGCGGCTATATCAATATAGTCGGATGGTGCTGCAAAATAATATGAACACCCGTCCCCTCTGTAACTTTGTGTCGGTATGATAAATCTACCTTGTGTGGTTGTACGGTCAAGACTGCCACAGGAACCGAACATAATGAACTTTGATGCTCCAGTTAGCCAGCTTGCAAGATGACATTGAGAGGATGCTACTGCTGAACCTATTCCTGACAGGTAGAAAGTTATCGTAACTCCTTTATAAGTTGTTTTATAGATATGCGTATCGCCATTGCAAGCCGGCATAGTTGCAATAATTTCAGATTCGTAGGAATCAAGTAAATGCCGATGAATCTCCTTCGAGAATATTATCAGGCATATATCTGCAAAATCTCCACGTCTGCCGTAGAAATCAAACAGATTGATCATTGGTTCAGTTTCAATATCATAACTATCAGTAATCATAGCATATTGAATCAGATGTGAGTTTTATATTGCTCCGGTATCTCAAGATTGAAAGTTCTGCATAATAACAGGACGTCGTGGACATCATTTTCATCGTATTCATATCCAAGATGGAACTGTACCTGTGCCTCCGGGTTTATGCATGTTACCTCAATATTCCCGATATTTCCTTTACCTGAGAAAGTTTCGCTTGGGAAAGTGTATCCGTCATATAGAATTCCATCTTCGACATATTCGAAACAATGCAGATCGATTATTCTTCCGTTGTCATCTTTCCAGACAGTATGGCTATCGGTCGTATAGTCCATTACAACTTCTCTGTATCCCTTCCAGGTAATCACGGATATGGCCTTACCATAGTCTTTCTTCTCTACGAACAGATCGATGTCGTTATGTATTCTTGTTTCTCTGCCTATAAGTGCATCGACACCCCAACCGCCGTCCAGAAACACCTTTACAGATGCTTCAGACAGCATTTCAAGAATCTCACATGCATCAAAATAAGTGACCATAAAATTGCAATTAAAATAAACTTTGGTGCAAAGTTAATAAAATTCCGTGAGACTAAAGAGACTTATACGTAGAAAGTTAAACATACAACTGTATTTTCGCAGAAAATACTATAAAATGCCACCTGAAAAGCCCACTTTTCGTGCACATTTTTCCAACTAAAGCCATTTTTTCAACCTGATTGCTGAAACGACAATAAGGTTCACAATACCTGATTTTGCACCTTCAGGAACGCAGCACAAAATGATAGAAAATGAAAATTTCCGTTCATTTCCGTGTTAAGATATGTTAAGCAGATGTTTTCATTTTGGGGTTTTTGAAATTTTTGTTTCCAGTTTGTTTCTTTTGGTACTTTTTGCTTTTTGGGAGTGTTGATATTCAGCACTTTACAATTCGGAAGCAGATTCTCAAGAAATCTATCATGATGATTGTCGGAGCCTGCATCTTCCTCGTAGCAGCAGCCCAAGCACTGCCACTGTTCTTCGGACTGTAACAGAGAAACATGGAAACAGTCAAGAACGACTATCCCGACTACCCAGTATTCAAGGGGCTTCAGAAGCCTCTTGAATTTCTGGGCCTTCGAGGAAGATACATTGTATGGGCCGCCATTACTGTTGGAAGTGGTCTGTTATCATTCTTGATTGGCTATATGATCTTCGGCTTCGTCATATCCTTGTCGCTGTTAACCATTATTCTTTCCGTTGGAGGAGTAACCATTTTTGTCAAGCAGCACAAAGGATTGCATACAAAGAAATCACCAAAAGGAATTTACATATTCAGCCATTCAAGACAATATTAGAACATTTATTTGATTGTAAGTAAAGTAAATTTATGATTACCGTAATCGTCATATTGGTCTTTGCCTCTGTGTTATTGGGAATGTTTATTTCCATCAAGGCTTTCGGTACAGGTGGCAAACGTGCTAAAGTGTTTGAGAATATCTATTTCAGTTTTGAGGATGTAAACGATATAGGTGTTATCTACACTAAGAAAGGCGATTATTCAACTATCTTGAAGATGGATAATCCCGTCAGGAAGTATTCAGCCGACACTGACGGCTATTACGAGTTTACGTCCTTGATGGCTTCTGTCCTTCAGGTTTTAGGCGAGGGCTATGCCATACACAAGCAAGATGTCTTCGTCCGCAAGAAGTTTAACATATCAAACATAGCAGGAAAGAATAGTGATGCTAAAAAGCGTTTTCTTTCCGATGCCTATTTCAAGTTTTTCAATGGTCGTCCCTATGTGGAGTCACAGACATATCTCACCATCACCCAGAGAGGTAGGAACGGCGGATTGAAGACATACGATGCCGATAAATGGCGTGATTTTCAAGTAAAGATACAGAAAGTCCACGACCGTCTGAAGAGCGAGAATGTAAACTGTCGTTTTCTTAGTGGCAAGGAATGTCAGGAATATACCGAGCGTTTCTTCGCCGTTGATTTCAAAAACGAAGTTATTTCAATGACGGACTTCAGTGTGGAGTCCGAGAAAATCTGTATGGGTGATGAACAGCTGAAAGTGTACAGCCTTTTGGATGTGGATGACCCTGGTCTTCCTGGCACACTTCATCCTTACGCTGACATCAATGTCAACAACACTGTAATGCCACAAGACTTACTTTCAGATCTTAGTACACTGCCAGATGTAGACACCATCATATATAATCAAATCATCTTCCTTCCCAACCAAAAGAGAGAGATAGCGAAGTTGGAGAAAAAGAAGAACCGTCATGCCTCTATCCCCAATCCGAATAATCAGATTGCTGTTGAAGACATCAACGACGTTCTTAATGAGATTGCCCGTAACGGCAAGCAATTTGTTTATGCTCATTACAACCTTATAGTAAAGACCAGTGCCGACAAGAACTTGCAAAAGGTTACCAACAGTTTGGAAAATCTTTTGGCAAGATACAGTATGCACCTGTCCAAGCGTGCCTATAATCAATTAGAGTTATTTGTTGCCAGTTTTCCAGGCAACTGCTTTGAACTCAATGCAGATTATGATCGTTTTCTGACGCTTTCCGAGCCGGCACTATGCCTTTTGTATAAGGAACATCAACAGAAAGGTGACGATACCAACCTGAAATGCTATTATACCGACAGACAGGGTGTTCCCATGGCTGTGGACGTGTCAGGTAAGGAGGGGAAAATAAGGTATACCGACAACTCTAATTTCTTTGTACTTGGCCCTTCAGGTAGCGGCAAGTCCTTTTTTATGAATACCGTTATGCGTCAGTATTACGAGCAAGACACCGATATAGTCATTGTTGATACCGGCGATAGCTACGAGGGTTTGTGCAGCTATTTTGAAGGCATATACATCACCTATTCAAAGGAGCATCCTATTTCGATGAATCCGTTTAAGATTGAGAAAACCGAGTACGAGCAGAACTTTCAGGCAAAGAAAGACTTTCTTAGAAATATTATCTTCCTGATATTCAAAGGCAATGGTGAACCGACGAAACTTGAAGAGACCATCATCAACCAAACACTGATAGAATACTTTGAGGAGTATTTCACCCCGTTTGAGGGTTTTACCGAGGAGCAGAGAGACAATATGCGTCATGTCATGGAGCTTGAGGATAAGCGCACAGGTAAGTATGAAGAATACGAGCAGCAGTTGGAAGAGCGTTATGGCGTTTCTGATGACATGGATGACATAGACGACATAGATGATAGGATCGATGAAGAGGAAGAAGCCATTCAGAAGCACAAAGCCCGTAACCTCCGTCTCCGTGATAAGTTGCAAGCCGTCATTGATGATAGTGCAGCCACTGATGGGGAGAAGAGTAATGCCAGCCGTCAACTATTGCGGCTCACTCCAGAACTCATTGAGAGCAAATATCTCCAGCGCATCAATAAGAAAATCGATAAGATTGAGCGTCAGCGTAAGAAGATGCGTGTGACGGAGTTGAACTTCAACACTTACTATGAGTTTGCCATAGAGCGTATTCCGCAGATTATGAAGCAGGATGACGTAACCTTTCCTATCAATGAATTTGCTACAATTCTCAAACCTTTCTATAAGGGTGGCGAGTTGGAATATACGCTCAACAATGACATGGATTCCTCGCTTTTCAATGAAAAGTTCATCGTATTCGAGATTGACAAAATAAAAGAAAATCCAGTTCTTTTCCCCATTGTCGTACTAATTATTATGGATGTATTCACTCAGAAGATGCTCCTAAAGGAAGGAAGAAAATGCCTTGTCATAGAAGAAGCGTGGAAAGCTATTGCTACTCCTGTCATGGCCACCTATATACAGTACCTTTACAAGACCGCCCGCAAGCACTGGGCAATGGTCGGTGTCGTTACACAGGAGATACAGGATGTTACCGAGTCCAAGATAGTCAAGGAAGCCATCATCAACAATTCCGGTGTCTTCATGCTGCTTGATCAGAGCAAATTCAAGGACAAGTTTGACAACATCAAGAAAACGCTTGCCCTAACCGACATTGATTGTAAGAAAATTTTCACCATCAACCGCTTGGAAAATAAGGAAGGTCGTTCGCCATTCAAGGAAGTCTTCATCAAACGAGGGCAGGAAGGTGATGTATTTGGCATAGAGGAACCACCAGAATGTTATATGAGTTATACAACGGAGAAGATAGAGAAGCTGGCCTTGAAGCTCTATAAGAAACTTCTTCGGTGTGATCACCAACATGCCATCGAAGCCTTCGTGCGTGACTGGAAGCATTCAGGGATCAAGAGTTCCTTGGAATTTGCCAGAAAAATATTAAAGGAAAGAAAAGTATTAAACAATTAGTCCCAAAGTTATATGCGTCGTATCATTGCCATCATCCTTTTGATCCTCTCGGTGACAGCTATGTCAGCCCAGTCGTATCATGCCGTCAACATTGACGAGGGTACAGTTGCTGCCATGACTGCCGCATACGCAATAGAGTCGGAAACCGAGCGTCTAACCGTTTCCGATGTAGATTCCATCTTAGGCCATTACACCAAGGCAAGTCTTTCCACCGCAGGCATCTACCTGTCAAAGTTGAAAGACCGAAACGCCATGCGTGATGCAGGGCTGTTCAGTAGTGATGAGAATTATTATTATCAGCGCATCCTTTATTTAGTGAAAGACGGCATCATGCCAAAGCTCATTGTTGTTGCTGTCAAAATGGTCAAGCAGCCCGACAATGCCCTTTATTGGGGACCTTACCTATTCAAGACTACTCAAAATGTCGAACAGCTATGCAAACAGTTCGAACTTGTTGTTACAAATGGTAAGCTATCTTTCAAGGACGTAGTTTTCTTGGTTATCAACGAGAAGTTGCGGAAAATCTTCGACGTGTCTCAATTGGGGAATGTCAACTGGAAAGACCTCTTGGAAAAGATCGGCGACTTTGACATCAAAGCCGCCAAGGAAAACATTAAGAAAGATATAAGCAATATCGGAGAAGTACTTGCCACCGCTGGAAAAGATGCTGTTAATGGGAATCTCAAGGATTTTTCGGCAATAGGTAAGATCTTCAAATCAAAACCCTCCGAAATTTACCAGCTATACAAGACCTTCCGAAGCAAGTATGAAAGTATACGCAACGCAGGGAATGTGAAGGAAATTCTGATGAGCGTTATTCAATCGACGGATGCAGATGCTGTGTCACGTCTTTTTCAGATAGACGATTATAACATATCAGGCTATATCAGCAATTATGTAAAAGAGTTAAAGGGGCAACACTATAGACAAAGATGGTACATCTATTCCGAAGATAGTGGTAATAAAATTCTCGCTGAATACAAGCCTTCGCATCCGAGGAGTACTAATGACAACTCCGCATGGACAGGTTGGAAGTATAAAGAGAATTTTGAAAGAAAGACCACACCGTCTTTCCCCACCCTTTCCCCACAAGAATATAATGAACTCAAAAGACAAGCTGAAATGTCGACAGGTTGGAATGCAGCTCGAAAAAGTCAATATGAGCATCAACATCCTGGTCATACCATCACTATTGACTATACCATGGACTCCTATTCCTACATTAGAGACAAAGATGGCAACATGTGGAAACATTCAACGCATTGGCGTGGCATGCACTGGACTGTGAACATGACAGTAAGGGAGTCTTGGAGTTCCAAGCAGGAAGTCTATTCAGAAGTGTTTGACTCCGAGTCTATGGATGAGAATACTTTCAAGAAAAGAATGGATAATCAGCTCAAATACTACAACAGCTTAGAGAGTGACAAAGAACCCTCTCAGCAAGTTGTTTACAAGTTAGGCTACGATGCTCCTAAATACTACACAATGGCAGATGAGAACAAGATGAAAGGTTGCAATTCCGCTGTGTTTTCCGCCAGCTGTGCCGACGGCTCTACCCTTGCAGAAGGGTCCTTCAACTGGAAGGAGAACGGTAATCAGGGAAAGCATCTGGAAGATCCCAAGTCAAAGAATTTTGCCATGGTAGCCTCTCCTAAGTCTGGCAACGATGATATCAAGATGCTGCAAAAAAAGAAGTTAGAATATCAAGCCGATATTAAGAATATTAATGAGCAAATCCGTTCCATGGATAGGGAGATGAGAGCCTTGATAGAGCAGATAAAACAAGCCAAAATGGCAAATGATGAGAACAAGGTCTCCGAGCTACGTTCACGTTATGAAACCATTAGTAAAAATCAGGCAGCTTCAAAACGTCAGCTTTCGCAGATACAGTCTTATCTTGGTAAGATAAACACTGCCATATCAGAATATTATAAAGATCTTACTGAGGACAATGGAGATCCTTATCGTATTCCTGCAAACATGAGAGAGTTGGAAGGGCTTTACAAGCTATCCTGGCAGGATGACGGAGAGTGGACCAATGGTGACAATAAATATATTTTCGTGCGTCATGCTTATTGTGCACAGGTAAAGAGTGAGGTAACTTACACCGCCACTCTCACGTTATCTCAACCTCCAAGTTATCTTATACCTTGGTTTGGATGGAATCTTATAAGGATTCACCGTGCCATATTGAGCGTTGACTACAAACTCTCTGCTTCTTTTTCTTCAGAGAATATCATAGAGACTATGAAACTTGACGTGAATCTATCGGAGAAAGAGCGTGCAGCAAAGGTCAACGAGCGTCAAAAGCAATTGATGGAAGACATGCCTGACTGTTCTATTTCGGTAAGATACAACTATGCCAAGAACTTGGCAAACGAAGAAGACCCAGATGCCATTCACTTGCTTTGGGCCAGCGACCGTTTAGATGTGGCCAGAAACGTGGAATACCAACTTAGTTTAATCTATTCCCAGCTGGTTCTTTTGGAAAAAGTCATGAATGATCGTCAGACCATCAAGGATTTCTTGACCAATCACATCTTCAACCCCATTACAAGAAAGTCACGAGGAACTATTGCCGAGTATGCGCTGCAACGGTGGAACGATGCAAGTAACAAAGCCAAGAAGACTTCCGCAAGTACCTCTTTACAAAACAACACCACAACAAGCGAAAATTAAGACATAGCATAAATAATAGAAAACATGAATAAATTGGTATACATACTGGTGATGAGCCTTTGTCTTCTATTTATTCCGAGTGAAGTCAAGGCATTGGATTTCCCGACCGACCCCGTCTCGTTGGAAGCAATGATCCATAACCACAAGACCGTCAGGGCTATGTTGGAATTGCGTACCCTTGCCGAGGAAGGCGTGATTACTTATCATGAAAAGAGTATGCACTCTATGGAAGATTACGCTGCGGTCAACAAGAAGTTGGACAAATATAGAAAGTGTTTCAATATTATCAACCTCATTTTGAACTCAACCGCCACTGGCTTCCATGCTTATAACAGTTTTAAGAGTTGCAAGAGTAATCTCGAAGCCTATTATGATCTATTGAATACCTACAACAAGGAAATCCTCCAACATGGAGCCATCTGGACAAGCGACACCATAATCATCAAAGCCAGTCAACGAGCCGTCGAGGGTGTTTATCATGGAGCTTCACAGCTATGGAAGTCCTACTCTGAATTAGCCGAAATTGTGACTGGTGTAAGAAATTGTACCACTTCGGATTTAATGACCATTTTGGGTGATATCAACAATTCCATTGACGAGATAGACGACAGCATCAGACGTTCCTACACAGAGTTATGGGCATATATGACTGTCCGGATGGGCTTTTGGAAAAAAGAAATATTCATGGCAAGAAGCATCAAGGATATTGCCAACGATGCTTTGGGGCGTTGGCTTGGTAACTCCATCCAAGCATTTGAATGTCTGGAGCAACATCGCTCATTCCAACATGCCCCTTTAGGCGGTGGCGGAATCATCGGAGGCAGAAGCTGGCATTAAACATAAAAGAATACCTATCATGCAAAGAAATAGAATCATCCTTTTACTCGGGCTGCAGTTGATTGTCCTTTCCGTATTCAGTCAAGGGTATGTGCAAGTCACAAAACATCATGAGAATTACATCATGCAGCAGTTTATGACGATGGAGACAGGTGCTGGATCATTAACTCCTCGTTACTACTATAACGCATTTCACAAGAAATATCAATCGACAGCCAATGCACTGAACAAGCAGCTTTTCCGTCTTCACATGAAAGCCCGTGTCGCAGATGAAAAACTTTATGCCGACAGCATAGATTCTGTGACCTTCCGCCGTGCCAAGATAGAGGCACAGAATATAGTTGATCGCAGTCCAATGACCGACTTAGCATGGACAGTTGAAAAAAGCAAGATAGAGAACAGACTATCCATCTTTCAGAAGAATATCAATCTTATCATGCCTTATGGTGGCACATCGGAAGACTATCGCAGGTGGAAGACCATTTATAACTGTCTCCAGACCGCTATCAAGGTTACTCGTGAGTCCTATCAAGATTTGGGACGCAAGAAGAAAGAGTACATAGCTATCTATAAAGATATTGTCAGGCGCAATTACCAGCTCACCAAACAACTTCTTGCATGGAAAGGCATGAAGTCCGCAAAGGAGATGCGGGAAAACAGCAAGCCACCCCAGCGGTTATCCTCCGTCTCCACGGTAGCTTTCGATGCCTTGAATCGTTGGAGAGCGGCGGTGGGCGTTGATGGTTTTTCAAAAAAGTGAAATCAAAAAGTAAAACATAAAATAAACGCTAACAAGTAAAAGTGTAAATTATGACATTCAGTTCCTTATTATTAGCTGCACAAGGAGGTCTTCAGGGGTTGTCGAACACAATCTCCGATTTATCCCAGACCATAGGAGTAGACTTGTTTGAGGAAGACATTGACAATGTTGTTTTCCAAACGAATGAGTTTTTGTGCAATCCCGACTTTATCGGTACACAGGGTCCTTTTTGGTGGATCCTTCAAATGAGCATGGCATTGGGAGCCTTGTTTTCCATCATTGCAGGTGCGAGCATTGCCTATAAGATGATGGTCAAGGGAGAACCCATTGATGTTTTCAAGATACTTAAAGTATTGGGTATAGCCATGGTCATGATTTTTTGGTACCCTCCAAGCATGACTGGTATGGGTAGCGGCAGTGGTAGCATCTTGGATGCTTTGGCATATATTCCCAACTGTATAGGCAGCTATACCCACGACCTGTATGAAGCGGAAGCCGTGCAAGTAAGTGAGAAATACAACGAATTGATGCCGCTTTTGCAAAAGCGTGACACGATGTATCAAAAGGCTGCAGAGGTGGAAGCTGCTTCCGAAGGACTACAGAATGCTTCAAGTCTTGACGTTTTAGCTGAAAACACTTCTGGTAAAGATACTGTAGAAGGTTTAAAAGATGCCGCCAGAGCTAAAAAGACATCTGTTTTTGCCGGGCTGATCATCGGCTTGGATAAGATAGTCATGTTTCTCGCGCTTGTTCTGTACCGTGTCGGTTGGTGGGCAACCATATTCTGCCAGCAAATCTTATTGGGTATGCTGACTATCTTTGGTCCCATCCAATGGGCTTTCTCCGTCCTTCCGAAATGGGAAGGTGCATGGGCAAAATGGATTATTCGCTACCTAACCGTCCATTTCTACGGAGCCATGCTTTATTTTGTTGGTTTTTATGTCCTGCTGTTGTTTGATATTGTGATTAGCATTCAGGTTGAAAACCTAACCGCCATTACATCGAATATGAACACAATGAACGGTTATATACAAAATGCCTTCATGTCCTGCGGATATCTTCTTGCCGCTTCCGTAGTTGCATTAAGGTGTCTCAACTTGGTTCCCGATCTTGCAGCATGGATGATACCTGAAGGAGACACTGCTTTCTCCACCCGTAACTTTGGTGAGGGGGTGGCATCCTCCGTCAAGTCAAGCGCCATGTCTGTCATGCCCAGAATACACTAAAAAAATAAAGCTATGGCTGTATTAAAAAAAATAGAAAACAAGATAAAATTAGTATTGATTGTCACAAGTCTTTTTTTGATAGGTTGCATTGTTATCAGCCTTGGAAGTCTTTTTATAGCCAGAGGAATGGTTGCCGATGCTCATAAGAAGATTTATGTCCTTGATGGCACTGTACCTGTTTTAGTCAAGCAGACTACGATGGATGAGACTTTTGGCGTGGAAGCAAAAAGTCACGTGGAGATGTTCCATAACCTGTTCTTTACATTGGCTCCTGATGATAAGTATATTGATTATACCATCAAGAAAGCCATGTACCTTATTGATGAGTCTGGTCTTGCGCAGTATAACGCCTTGAAAGAAAAAGGCTTTTATAACAACATTATTGGAACGAGTACGATATGCAGTATCTTCTGTGACTCTATCAAGTTAGACGAGAAGAAGCTGACCTTTACCTATTATGGCCGTCAACGTATCGAGCGTCGCACCAGCATCCTGATGCGTCAGCTCATTACCGCAGGAAGTCTAAGGCGAGTACCTCGAACGGAAAACAACCCCCACGGCTTTATCATCTACGGCTGGAGAACTCTTGTCAACAAAGATCTCTCCGAAAATCAGAAAACCAATTACTAACATTAAAGATTGAATATTATGGGATTCAAGAGAATTATTATGGGCGACCCTATGCCAGACAAGAACGACCCAAAATATAGAGAGCGTTATGAAAAAGAAGTGGAAGCAGGCAAACAGTTTGCCGACAAGAGTGGTTTGAGTTGGCTGGTCATGAAGATACAAATTCTGGCCAACCGTCACCGTGTAGCCTTCCTCGTTACTGTCTTCGGCATTGTAATTGGCTGTTTTGCCATTAACATTTTCAATATGGTACGCAGCTATAACGCCTCTAAGGAACGGCGCACAACAGCTGTTGAACAGGTAGATTCAGTATTACATCAAAGACGTACAATAAACAAAAAGTAAAATGGATGTAAAGAAAATAAATTTTAAGGATAGGAAGTATGTCTTTCCGGTTATACTATATCCACTGGTTTTGTTTGTAGGATATTTCGTCATTGATGCCGTAGAAACAGACGTGTCCGACAACGACCCACGCTTGGCCACAACGGATTACTTGAACTCTGATCTGCCGTCAGCCAATACTGACAGCGTGTTGGGAGGCAAGTTGGACAATGCCGAGCGTGAGTATGGAAAAATCAATGATGTTTCTGGAGTTGAGAATGTTGAGAATGACATTGACTCGATCAATAAAAAGGAAGATTATAATTCCCAATACAGTAATCGAGAGGCTGAAATGGTACAAAGGCAGCAAGCGCAACAACGTGCCAAGATTGATGAGCAGCGCAGAATCAGGGAAATGCAGGATCGTGTACGAAAGGGGGCAAACGCTTCCCGCAGCTCTTCCTCGAGCGACAACTTTGTCGCTCCAGTAAGTGATTCAGAGATTGCACGTCTCGACCGTAGGAGAAGACAACGTGAGATAGACAAGATGAACGAGGATCTTTCGGGCGTTGCTTTCGGTTCTTCTTCAGGCCGAGGAAGACGTGATAACGTAGACAATAATGACAGTATCGAAGATGATTATGGTCTGCTTGCAAATGGTTCTCGGAACGAAAGAAATACATCTTACGATGACAACGGATCCTCTTATTCTTCCAGAACATCGGACAACAACCGTGATGCAGGAGGACAAGCAGAGGGCAATCCCGAAAAAGTTGTCAAGAAAGTAAAGGCATCCTCCGACTACTTCAACACTCTATCGTCTTCATCGGAAGAGTCTAAGCTCATCAAGGCTATTATCGACGAGAATGTGAAGGCACAAGAAGGAAGTCGTGTCCGCCTTCGTTTGCTGGATGATGTGGAAATTGGTGACATAACCGTTAAGAAAGGTACCTACCTCTATGCACAGATGTCTGGTTTCAGTCAACAGCGAGTCAAAGGAAATGTAAAGAGCGTCTTCTGTAGGGATGAGATTATCAACGTAAGCCTTTCCATTTATGACACGGACGGATTGGAGGGTCTTTACGTTCCGCAATCTTCCTTCAGGGAAACCACTAAAGAGATACTCGGTTCAGCCACACAGGGTGGAACGAACATTGTAGACAACACAACCTCTTCAACTGGCATCAAAGGTTGGGCCAACAATGCCGTTCAGAATGCCTCTCAACATATGATGAATGCTGTAGGAAAAGCTGTCCGCAAGAATAGGGTAAAATTGAAGTATGGTACGCTCGTTTATCTGATTGACGGCAGTCGGCAGGAAAAGAGAAACAGATATTAAAATGCTAACAAGAAGAAAAAAAAGATATGAAAAATTTTAAACAGAAAATTGCTATAGTCGTTGTTATGTGTACCACTTTTTTGTTGGGGGTACATGCTCAAAAGACTTATTCGGATATGGAGGTGTTGACCGTCAACGAAAACATATCCACTATCATCACCGCCTCCGAGCCAATACGCTTGGTGGACATATCTACAGATTCCGTAGCAGGTGACAAACCTTTGGATAACGTGATACGTATAAAACCCAAGACCGGCAATCATAATGACGGGGATGTACTGGGTATAGTCACTATTATCACAGAGCGTTATAGAGTACAATATGCGCTTATTTACACCCGTCGTCTCCAAGAGGCCGTTTCGGATAAGGAAGTGGAACTTATAGAGCGCAATGCTTTCCACAATCCTGAAATCAGCATGTCTACTACAGATATGGCCTCTTATTGCATGAAAGTATGGAATTCTCCAGCCAAATATCGAAGTACTTTTACCAAAAAGGACAAGATGATCATGCGTTTGAACAACATCTATGTTGTAGGCGAATATTTTTTCATTGATTTTTCCGTAGAAAACAAGACCAACCTCCCATTTGACATAGATGAGTTACGTATAAAGCTCGAGGACAAGAAACAAGAAAAGTCAACCAATGTTCAGATTATTGAGTTGAAACCAGCATTTATTCTTGACCGTTCTGTAAGGTTCAGAAAAGGCTACCGCAATGTAGTTGTCTTGAAGAAGATGACATTCCCCAATGACAAGGTTCTGTCGGTTGAGCTTTCAGAAAAACAGATTAGTGGTCGTGCCATCTCACTTCATCTCGACTATGAGGATGTATTAAGTGCCGACTCGTTCGACACGTTACTCTTGAAAGAACAATAAAAAAAAGCTTATCATGAATATACGTTTTTCCCGTTTTCCAAGAGTTTCTGTAGTTTCTCTTATCTGCCTGTTTCACCTTTCAGCTATGAGCCAATCTCACGGCAATCATGTAATGGTTGGCATGGGTGCTACCTATCCGCAAGGATTTGATGCCACACTGGCTTATGAGCATGAAATGAATTATCACAATGCAATGGAGTACTTTGCAAACTACTATATCAAGTACAAGACTGAACCAGAAGCAGGTTATGTCACCCGAAGTTCTTTTTGGCACAGTTATAACATTTGGACGGTTGGTTTTGCCTATAAACCTTGCGTGACACGAAGTCGCAACCATCATGGCAACATCAGGGTCGGTGTAAGTGGCGGCAGTGACTTACATAAGTTTGTTGGCGTAGGTTCACTCGGCTACGAACACACCTTCAACCTCTATCATGGCTGGAGCATCTTCTTTCAGGTAAAAGAGGATGTCACGATGCGGGGGGAGGACTTGTTCCGTACTGGCGTAGTCATTGGTGCTAAGGTTCCACTATAAATTAAAATTGACATGAATATATATAAAATACTTATGGTAATCAATCGCATCATAAGACTTTCTCACAGAATTGTGCGAATTTCCTATAAAGTTCATCGTCAATCTTCACATAGAAGATCACGTAACACCAATAAAATAGTATATGCCATTTCTTTATTGGCTGTACTTATAGGCCTGAACTCATGTGATGTCTATCAACCCACAGATTATGAAATTCATGTGGGGTATATCTTGTGCGAGGATCATAGTTGTGTGTCACCAGACGTTTATTTTGCCCAAAAATCGCAAAAAGCCGTGGGCGTTGTTTTTGCGGAGCAGACGGATGCTCATCCGCTTATGGCCGTTATGTTGAAGGAACTGGACGGAGTGTTCTGTGACTCGCTTGGCCTTTCCAATGGCACGAGTGGAAGCCTTACCGCTTTTGACGGTTCCGCCAACACACGAGCAATGCAAAACAGTTACAATGCCGAAACAAAGAAGGGTAGTCCACTTGCCATGAAGCTCTTTACTTTTCATGAAGGTGGCCAGAGTGATTTCCTGCCCAGTGTAGCAGAGCAGCGTTTGTTGAATGTCTCTGCCAGAAAAATCAATCCCATCATAGAAAAGCTGGGTGGCACACCCATAGCCTTGAATGAAGACTGTTGGTATTGGACTTCCACGGAAGTAAGCGATAACAAGAACTTTCAGGCTTGGCTTTGTTCCTCTGTAAACGGGGGTATCATTGAAACGCCTAAGATGGAAAAACATAAGGCACGAGCAATCATTCAAATCAATTATTCTAACTAAAAAACAAACGACCATGGGATGGATAAAAGAGCTTGGCAAAGCAGCAGTAAAGGCAGCGGAAAAGCCACTTGAAAAGGTAGGTGTCAAATTAGCAGCGAAATCCGCTGAAAGTGCAGAGAAAACAGTCGGCAAAGCATTGGCTAATTCTGTCATGAAGGAAGGGCGTTATGCCAGCAAGGCCAGCTATACCAAATGGATAGAATCCATGGGGGGAAAGGTCACTAAGGTAGAGTCCGGCTTCAAAAATTGGGAGAAAAGTCTGTCTAAATCCAAGTCAGGTTTTAAGACTGCGGAGCATTTGGGAGCCAAGGCCGCCCCAAAGGCAGGGCGTGTCATCATTGACGGAACCAAGGCCTCTGGCCATGGCATTGCTCATTCCGCAAAAGCGGCTGAACAAGTTGCAGAAGAAACAGCCAAAAGAGCAGCTCTTATCAATAAGGAATCGCTCAAGACAGTAGCCAAGACAGGCTGGAGAGAGGGCGGTAAAGTCATCAATAAGACTGCAGGTTGGGCTGGTCAGTATGCCAGATACTCTGCTAATCATCCTATCGCAAGTCTTATTCTATCTTCAGTTGCCTATCGTCAGGTAACAGGGCGAACGCTGTTGCCAGACGTAATGAAATCCATAGGTGGCGATGATGCCGCACAAAAAGGTCTCGTTGGTGTTCTCGGTGAAACGACATTAGGAAAGAAAGTAGACGATCAAGGCAATGAAGTCAGCATGGTCGCCAATCTCACGGATGTTCTTTTCGGCAATGGTACTTATGTTAAATTAAATTCTGGCATTGGTTCTGCTGCAGGTGAAGCAGCAGGGCTGTATCAAGGCATAAAAGGTGGCGTTGCTTCAGTCTTTGGAGAAGGGGCTGACCTCTATGAGACAGGCAAGGAGCAGATTGGGCATTATTTCTCGGGTAACGGAATGGTTTCCAACAATAACGGGGGGTATTATGATCCCACAACTCCTCAATATCCGTCAACAAGCCAAATGATGGGACAAGGTATGACACCAGCATTACAACAACAGCAAGGAGGCGTTGCTGGCACAATGATGAATGGTGTACATTCTGTTGCCAGTGAACTTACGGGCGGAAATGTATCAAAGATGAATTTAGCGTCCCTCGCACTGTCGTCCTACATGATGTTTGGTCCTTTTGGTTGGCTTGGTAAAATGGCCAGTATGATGTTGGGCGGCATGACTCTGCGCAACATTAATCATCGTCAATCGGAAGGTCAGTCCGTGCAGCAGCTACCGAGATATGTTGTCGCTCCAGACTTGATGGCGGAACAACATCGGGGACAAGTTGATTTGCCTGTGTCGGAAGAACCAGTGGTACGCCGCTCCCGTGGAATATGATATATTAAATCTAACAAGTATAGTATATGGATGCAAAAGATTATAAGGACATGCTCTTGGAGTCGGCAAGCGGCTTCATGATGCCTTTTGCCTTGGGCGAGAAAGAAGAACTGAAGGTTATCCTTCCTTATGGAGAGCAAACCCATCCCAAGACGGGAGAAAGATTTCAGCACCAAGGTGTTGATTATGCCGTCAAGGACAAACCGTTATATGCCATTGCAAGCGGTATGATTATTGGAGCTGGACATGATTCCGTTCACGAGAACTATATTGTTTCGAGGTACGGAAAATACGAAGTTACATATGGAAACGTTTCTGAAGCCTACACTCCTTACGGCACTGATGTAAAGGCAGGGCAGGAAATCGCCCGTGCTGGTGATTTTCTACACATGGAAGTGCGATTTAACGGAAAAGTACTTGATCCTGAAAATTTCATTGCCATGATTTGGGCAAACATACAGCAGCTGGCTGCCATGGGTATCACCCGCCAGCCTACTACCGAGGCTTTGGGTGACAGGAAAATTTCCACCAAGTATGACAATAGCCAGAATGAGATCATGACACTGATGCTCCGCTGGCTTCCTACCTACATGAATGAGCTTCGAACGAAAACCTATATGCCTCCTAAAAAGATGGAAGCGTCATTGAGGAATATCCTTTCAAAAGCGGCAGATAAAAATTATTTTTATGAAACAATGCCCAATTTAAGTAATCCCTTAGGGTTGTCCGAGCGCAGTGCTCCATTGATAGAGAAAATTCAGGAAATCCTAATCGAGGATTTTCTTGGATTTCTGGCAGTTCGTCAAGGAATATATCCCCAATCATGGGATGAATCTCAAAAAAAAAACTTTCTGAAGAAGCTGCCGAAAACGGCTTGACACTCGATCCCTTGGAAAATCTTGAAATTGATATTCACAGTTATGACATCAGTCGAGAAGCATCCGTCTATTTCGACACAACTGGGACACGCTGTTGGACAAAAGCGTGGTTCAATGGCAGGGAAAGAGGAGAGAGAGCAATAGAGATCACTCGTCAGTTAGCTGTGAAATTCATCAATGATGAAATTTTATTGGATGATTGGCTTGCACGTTTCTATCCAAAGCAGATGAACGTTTGTCACAAAGCCATCGAGCAGGCACGTAAACAGTTATTGGGAATCTAAAACTCCATCGTATGGCAAATAAAAATCAACATTTCGGAGAGCTGGAGTATTGCTTCAATCAATACTTCAGTAAATATTGCGCTCCCATCATCACCAAGGATTACAGATATTATCATCGTAAGCAGAACGAAGAAATTACCAGATCTCTACAGAATAATGCAAATGCATTTACTCCAATATCTGCTCAAATACATACTGCCCAGAATACCGCTCGTTCTATGAAATGGGGTAAGAAAACCATTGATGATTTTATTAAGGCTGTTAGTGAGAAAATTGCTTCAAACAAGCAATTTGCTAAAGATTGGTGCAGATTGACGGACGAATACAGAATAGTTCTTCTCAACAAACTTGGTCCCAAAGGATATTACAATGCCGCCGTAGCATTAAAGAATAAGCTTGGTGAGAAAACCTTGGTTGATCCTGCCGAATATTATGGACAGATGCGTTTTGTTCAATTACTCAAAGAGCAGTTAGCTCGTACTGATATGCCTAAATCTTCATTAGAGTACGTTTTGAGGGAAGCCGTTTCTAACAATTCCCTTTTGGGTATGGTTGTATTGCGTATCGGGCGTGGTCGAGGATTGTCAAATACAGAAGAAGAATTAAAGGAGCTGGAAAAGAAGTTTTATAAACCATCCAGTAAAGAGAAAGCTGCAGCATGGGTTACAGGAGCAGCAATTGATGTGGCAGGAACCGCAGGGGCAGGAAGTTTAGCTTCAGCAGGGAAAACTCTTGTTACAAATACCGTTTTCAATGCCGCAGGGACTCACATTGAAAAAGGAACTAAATACGTTATGGATAGGTTTGGTCTTACCGATACCACCACAGGAAGAATCTCGCAAAAAGAATATAGTAAAGTCATTTTTGGAGATGAGAATACATTAGGAAAGTATCAAAAAGGAGCCTTGGCATACAGAAAAACAGGTACTGAATATATTTCCAATGTTAATGATGGTTTGGGAAAGAAAATCAAGGTTGCTACGATTCGTCCCCATGTGAGTAACGCCGTTACAAAAAAAGAAGCAGTACAGCTCTTGTCTTCGGCAAAAGGGAGTTCAGGAAAACTCCTGAAAACGATTACTGCGGGATTAAATCGTCAGGCTATGCCTTATAACAGTCATGCGCCCATACCAGCATGGATGCTGAATAAGACAGCCAAGCAATGCCGTGCTTTTGCTACCTCGTTCTTTTCCATTGCTAAGCAGATGTCTGTACAAGGATTGCATGTGTGGAATGTGAACGGCAAAAACATGACACTTGCACAAGTAGCCCAGCGTGCCAATGATTATGCCAGAGCTGCCGTTCAGATCGACAAGACCAATGCGGATAAAAAAGCTGCAAGAGTAATGGCATCCAGTCGAAATCACCCCGAGCCAAAGCCGTCGAGAACAAATAATGATGAAATCACAGCGCATGCTTCTGGTCGCTCCGTCTCACAGCCCGTTATTTCAAGCACAAGTACTCCTTCCGCCCAATTAAACGCCAATACATTCCAAGGCATCTCCATGCCATCGCAGCAAACATTAGATACTCCGTCACAGGCTTCTCCTTCTTTCAATACGTCCCAAACGGCAGGATGGGGTAAATATGTAGATCATGCAGGATTGAATGGATTTAGTGATATAACCAAGAATTTAGGGTATGTTTTTGCGATGCTTCCTGATATGCTTATCGGTATGTTTACTGGCAGGACATCATCGTTTACCGTAGGAAACAATATATTACCTTTGGCTGCCATTGCCGCAGGAATGTTTACAAGGAATCCGCTGTTAAGGCTTATGCTGATGGGATTTGGAGGTGCTAATCTTCTGAATAATGCTGGTCACGAGGTTTTAGAAGCACACACACCTAAAGCTATTCCAAGAAATTACAAGCAATATGCAGATGAGCCTCTCAATCCAAGGCTGAACAATGTCTATATGAGAGGACGTTCCTTGATTGCGGACATAGACAATCTACCTGTTGTCATTAATATTTCCGACAATGTTGTTGACGCATATGAGAAAAAAGCCATACCTTTGAACACGTTAGCAAATGCGGTTTTAAGAAAGTATGATGAAAACAGTGAGAAAGCATCCAACACTTATGACCGTGAATTGTCTTCTTTGGAAAGTCAAGAACAACAAAGAGCCTATGGAATAAAATAGTATTTTACATCAAATACTTGTTAGCGATCCCTGCTGGCGTAGATAGTTACGTCGGTGGGGATTTTCTATGGATGATAAATTCTTATGACGAACTTAGCGTCTATCTCCAACTTGTGTAGTACGTTCAAGACAAGCAAATAATAAAAAAAGAGCGGCTTAAATACCGCTCCCATATTAAACATAACTTGCAATAAGTTTATCACAAATCATTCAACGGAAAAATCGAAGCCAAATGGAGCTGTCTTAAAATACTGATTGTTGAGTCCGTTCTTATAGAAGAAAACGTATTCTCCCGGTTCCAATGGTTGAGGAAAAGACACTTCAAAGGTTGTGTTGTTAATTGTCTTAATTGTGAAATCTACCATTACTCTGGAACTTGCGTTACTTCCCTCAAAGCCCATTACGGTGTAACTCATATTATCAGGGAATATCCTTCTGCCACCTTTCTTTTTGGCTTTCACCGTCATCTTTACACATTGAAACTCGTTGGGACTCATAATATCGTTCATTACAAGCTCATAAAAATTGCCGCCATTCTGCTTAAAACTATCATCAGAATTATGATTGAAATAGAATCTAAATACAGGTTGTGTGGATGCCGTTGTCTTGGCTTTTGTGCCAGGCAACATCAACTTCTTGATATCCTTAGCAGATGTCATAAGAACACTTGTCCCTGCAGCCACAGCAGCAGCCTCTCCTCCGCTTGGAATGTGTCCTCCAAAAACCGATCCAGCTACATAGGTGCCAAGTGCTGCAGCTCCTATCGCACCAAAATTAACTCCTTTTGCTTCTTTTTCAAAATTTGTACGATAGAGTTTTTCGGGCTTACCGTTAGCAACATTCCAGAGGTAAACTCCCTCGTACCCCATATCTTTCTTGGCTATCTTTTGAAGATATGTCGTCAGAGTAGCATTAGCACCTGCAGTTTTCAGTTGGCGCATAAAATTGATATCGAAGGTAATAGTGCGAGTTGAGCTGTTGTCAATAGCACCGATAATCTCTTCAGAGGAAAAACCTTCTTTTAACAAATCAAGTACGGTCTGGTTGGTAACGGTTTCATTCTGTGCATGTAGACCAATGGCCATTAGCATCAGATACGTAAGAAGTAATACTTTTTTCATTGTTGACTTTGTCTTTTTATATTTGTAGAAATCTTTAATAACTCACATTAAAATATTCAATTCTGGCATCAATTAAAACTATAAGAAAATATGAAAATCAGATAGCAGGGATTTGTTTATTTGTAATCAATTTTTAATGTTTGTTCATTTAAGGATAATTGAACTTTTGGCGTAACTTCCTCATAGGTTGTATTCTCCTTAACTAATTTATTCAGTTCCTCAAATGACACCTTTCGTCTAACAATCCATTTACCCACATTGGTTCTTGGTTCAAGCATCTCCCAGCCCTGTACTTCCAAATATGCGAGACCTTCCATCATATTTCTAACTACAACTGCTTTACCTTCTTTATTTTTCATGATACTTGCTCGTTGTTGTCCGTTTTCTCCTGGTGATATAAGAATAACGAAGCACGGCTCTCCTGTAACCTTATCTGCCCATCGCACTTCAATAGAAGCATAAAGATAGTAGTTCTGCTGAGTACTCGTTTTCGTCTGTGCACTGCCTGTTGTTGCTAAACACATCATGATGCCAGCAATAAATAATTTCAGTTTATTCATCGTATTTATATGTAATAAAATTATGAGTACACTGGTTAAAGCGTACTCACTTAAATGATTTTATTAAAACAATTTTTTGTGGTTATCGTGCGACCACCCCATAGCATCCTTATAGTTGCTATTTTTTCTTCCTCTCTTTCGGCCAGTATCACCACCGACTATTGCTTTCAAACCTACTCCCATTATTAGGGCTGATGCTATCAAATCTAACATAGTACGTTTCCTTTCTTTTTTTAGTTACATTTTATTTATTCCTTGTTATATTTTAAGTTCTTCAGGTGTTGAAGTTTTCAATTCCAACTCCGCTTTTGGGTTTAATGCAAGCAGCATTTGTATTCTGTCTTGCAGTCTTCCGATTGTCTCTTTGATGTTAACCACATCGTTTTCTGGAATTTCCCTAAGTTCACGGATGATTTCCATATAAGAGTTTATCTGTCCCATTGTATAGGTGACGGATAAAGTGTTCTCGATATGTTCTCTGTCGACCTCAATTTCAAATGCCATAACCATTCCTCCCTTTTATTTATAAGTTTAGCATAGCTTCAGGCAGAATATCAAGTATCTTGCATATTTCTCCCGCTTTAGCTAATGTTGGTTCGCTCCTCCCTTTTGTAAAATCACTTATCCTGCTGGTGCTAAGGCCTACAGCCTCGGATAGTTCTTTCTGTGTCATTCCCTTATCTTTCAGGCCTTGTTTTATAACTTCGGCGAGCGTAAGTTTCTCTATTGGATGATGTTTCTTCTCGTATTCTTCCACGATACTGCTCATGATAGAGAGTTCCATGTACTCTGGCGATGTCGGCAGTGTCGCATCCGTCACGACCTCCAACAGTTCTTCAACCCGTCTTTCGGCATACCTGTATTGCGCTTTTGATATTTTCATACTGTCCACTCATTAACAAGAGTCTCATAGTCAGAGACAGATGCCACAAACCGCACATACACACACTGTGTATCGAAATATATTGAAGTGGCTATTTTGTATTTGCCGCCATCAATACTGAAGATATACAAGCCATTTTCTCTCACAGTGTCTGTGAAGTCCGCCAATATTTGGCCAAAACTCCTGTATTCTCTGTTTCTTACAGTGTAGTACCACTGCTGTAAAGGTATCTTAGCCTGTTCGTATTGTGGCTGCTCGTAGAAGTCTTTAATCTTCTTTTGTGAGATAACTCTCATATCAGTGATTGTCTTTTTCGCAACAAAGGTATGAAGATATTCCCACAACGCAAAACAAACAAGCAACAAAATACTGAAAAACAGAATGTTTTTTATTCAGGAAGATTGCAGGTCGTCCTTACAACCTCCCTGACATTTGCTTTATACACATTTCTTTTTTGGTAGAACTCATCCTCGCTGCTTCGCCACTTCACGGTTGAACTTCATCCACACCTCTTCATCCTTAAACTCAAAGTGCATTGTTCCTTTCTTAAAGCCCTTGCACCTAAAGAAACCCCACTCGAAAGTCTTTCCCCATACCAAATTGTTATCTCGTACAAAATAGTCAAGGCTGCCAATGCAATCGTAGTTCTTACCTGTAATGAAACAAAGAGCTTTACAAACATCCTCCATCCTGTTTGCCATACCTCCATATCCAAGATAAAGATAGTCTCTCGGCCATTTGGGGTCATAGGAAGTCATGTATGGAACGATAAACTTACGGTTGACCATATAGTTTGCGTTTGTCTTCCATTTTTCCCCTGCCGTAGAGTTCTCGTCAGAGAAAGAGCAAATAAGGTCGAATGCTTCGAGTATTGCAGTATTCATACGCTGTCCTGTCGTTTGGATGACCATGTTTAGAACCTGATAAATATTGTGCATGGTAAAGGGAACATTTGTCTGCAGCTCCACGAACTTGTTTATCTGTTCCCGTAATTTCTGTGTGGCATACTTTTCCATGTTCAGCTTTCCGAATATTCGTCTCCAATAATATTTTTGCAACTCCTTTTTGTATTGTTGTCGGCTGATATGGACAACATTATTGGAAGCATCAACCACAGCAAACCTTACAGGGAGATACCCGTCACTGTTGCCACCAAAACATGCCACAGAATTAATTTTCTCTGCTGCAGCCATCGTCTCGTCGAAAAGTTTTACAGCTGCAACGTAGCGGTTTACCATATCCCGTACCACATTGTATTGCACCAGACCCTCCGTCTCATTAGCATTCAGTGTATCGTCTTCATTGGAAAAAAGGTAATCCTCAAACTCATCCTCACCCTCACCTTCTTTATACAACTTTATCATACTCACATGGACATTCGTCTTTCGTTCTGCATTATCAAAAACTCTACCTAAGAATTCCTCGCACCCATAAAGACCAATTGTTTCTTTTAATTTCTCCTTGGTTGTATTCCGCTCCCATCCTTGATTTATGCTTTCGCTGTTACACAAGGCTATGATGGTACATCCTGCTGGAGCAATCTCAAACGCATGAAGAATATGTTTTGCTCCTTCCGAAAAAGGAGGATTCATTACAATATAGTCTACATGGCTGATCTGTTCTGAAGAAACGGTCAGGAAGTCATCCGCAATTATTTCACATTTTCCGTTCAGAAGTTTTTTGAGGTTAGCGTCCTTTTCACAAGCAATAACCTTTCCTGCTCCATTCTTTTTGAGCCAGTCAACAATATTTCCTTTCCCTGCCGAAGGCTCAAGGATTGTCTTCCCGATAAAATTCTCACCCATCATCATTGTGTTTATCACCTCGTCAGGAGTTGGGTAGAAATCTGCATTATTCGTAAAAATGTTCATTTTTTAATTTTTTGAAGTTATATATTTATTCTGGGCAACCTGATTCTCAACCTTAAATGGTTTTTCGTTTCTTCGACCCGAACTTTTTTTTCTCATTCCGGTATAACCGTCATCTCGAACCTTTTATGCGCATGGTAAGATCGTCGTCATTAAGGGAACGAAAGGCAAGGAATTGGCGGGCAAAGTTTTCAGGAAACCGCAATCTTTGATTCCGGAGGGTCATGAAAAGTTTTCCGGCAATAAGCTTTTCAGCCGGTACTTGCCGTGTTCCCTGCCGTCGATACCTTTGCACAATAAAAGTCGATGGATGACTACAAAGGTGATGGAAAGTGAGGTCGAAGGCAGAAACGGAAATAAAAATTAGATAAATGTTCAAGTAAAAAAGTGAAGACAGATCATTCAATGGATTTGCCTTCATCAATATATAGTCGTATAGTTTTATAGCCGTCTATACGTATATATGTATATACGCATTAGCTTTCTATTCGTATTAACAAGTTATGGTATATAGACGTTTGCCATATATATGAGATAATAAAAGGGAAGTAAAATGCAGGATGCGGTCATTATCATGAATTTATTGGATTATCAAAAAAATGGAGGTTGTTTTTTAACAAAAAAAACTCTCCAAGTCTGAAAAAAGGTTCTGAAAACGTTAATATAAGACTTTTATTTTTTTGAGGATGCTTATTTGCTGTTAAGTCATTTATTTTGTAACTATCAAAATTTACGAAAATGACCGAAAGAGATTTCAAAAAACCCAATTATTCTGGAAAGAGAAAAAATAAGTCCGATGAAATTCTGAAGAAATTTGCGGACATGATGGTTAAAATTATCGAGACAGCCAAAGCCAACAATTGGAAGAAAGGCTGGATGGGTGTCAATGGTTCTGTGCAAGGTTTGCCGCAAAACATCAGCGGACGGACGTATTCTGGTGGAAATTCATTCTTTCTCATGTTCAACACCGCAGAGCAAGGGTACAAGACACCTGTCTATACGACATTCCTTCAAGCCAAGGATCAGAATCTCCAAGTCAAACCTGGTGAAAAGTCCGTTCCGGTCTTCAAGTGGGGACTATCCATCAAAGACGAGGATGGGAATAAAATCTCTGAAGAAGTCTATAATACGATGTCAAAGGAAGAACGTTCCAAGCTGATCGTGCGTCCATTTCCAAGAGTTTTCAGCGTTTTCAATATCGACCAGACCAACCTTGAAGAAGTCAACAAGAAAAAGTACGATGCCATTGTGGCACGCTTCAAAGTTCCCGAACAAGAAGTGAAGGACACAGATGGAATGTATGTAAACGAAGCTCTTGACCGTATGTTTGAGACGAAGGCGTGGTATGCTAAAATACAATATGACAAACCCTCCGAGCAAGCCTTTTATCGCCCGTCAACGGACACCATCGTTCTTCCGATGAAATCACAGTTCAAACTTGGGCAGACACCCGAGGAAGTCTATCGTGACGGCATGGAATATTATTCCACCGCCCTGCACGAAATGGCTCATTCAACGGGACACGAGGATCGTCTTGACAGAAGTTTCGGTCAGCATGGCACGGACAATTACGCTCATGAGGAATTGATCGCAGAAATGACCTCTGCCCTTGTTGGCAGTACGATGGGCTTTGATAGAAAGATTCTGGAGAACAACGCCAACTATCTAAGTGGGTGGTTAAATAGGCTAAAGAGCAAACCTGAAACGATTTCTACCATTATGACAGACGTAGGCAAGGCTTCTGATATGATTATTGACAAGATTGACGAACAGCGTATAGCATTGAATCAAAAGCCTCTGAAAGCTGGCAATTTGGAAGGAATTGATGGAGAGCTTGCCCAAACAAAAGAAAGAGGCAAGACCTTATATGACTTACAGAAGAAGTACAGTCGCATAAACGGTCAATATCCGGCTTCTGTTGATGATGATCGTACAAGGCAAATTGCAAAGCGCATAAGGCAGGCGGAACAGATTATTATGGCATATAATGCCAATGTAGTGTCAGTCTATGGTGAACAGTTCGTATTCTCTGCAGAAGCACAGACACGGATTATACCACAAGCAATATATTCAGGACGTGAACGTCCCGTTTTGGAAACGAAGGAAGAAAACATTTCCTCCGATGAAAAACCTCAAAAAAATGAAGATATGAAAGTTCAGGTATCTACCGCCCCATTTACCCGTGAGATTCCAACGTGGGAAACTTACGAAAAAGAAAAAGGTAAAGATGGAGATTTCACCTATCAAGAAACAGCAGAGGAATATGGCAAAACACTATTGAATGGTGTTGAAGACATTCTTCCACGTGTAAAAGGCACTATCTATATGGATCAATGGGGTGAGAAAAGCCTGACAGCTAAAATTGACGGTCTCGTAGAAGTCTTTGTATCAAGATATATTCCCGATACACTCTCTGCATGGGTTGATGCAATGCCAAAAGAAGAAACACATGTCAATATGCAAAGCTCCTACACAAGTAAAAGCGTTGATATTGCAGCAGCCTATATATTTTCTGCAGTTTTATCACAAAAGGAAGGACAGCAAATTACCTTATCCTTCTCCGATGATAAGCAAAGCTGGAAAACCATAGATGAAGTTAACCAGGCCAAGCAGGAAGGACTTCTCTCAGTTGGAGAGTTTGAAGCCCTTTCAGCTTTGGAGTCCTCCAAAGGAATACCTGAAGAAGGCATAATACCAAATGCTATATCCACATTAAAAAATAGAGTACGAAATTCAGAATACTTTGGCTACGATCTTAAAGAGGGAGTAAAAGAAGCTATAGACATTTTAGAGTCAGGCAAGATTACAGCAGCCTATACTGTCACGGATAAACACGAGGAAGCCCAAACTGTATCTTTGCCTAAACCAGAAGAACTTGATAAATCTCCACAAAAAGAAGAAGTCACAGAAATGTCTTCCCTTTCAGAAGACAGTAACCCTGCAACGAATGTAGCAGGTATTGCAGAGAAAATCATGGAAGGAGGTCACGTTTCTAAAGAAGTAGCCGAAAAGAAAGCTGCTGTCATTGCCGAAGCCCAGCAATCTGCCGTAGAAGAAAAGAAGCAGAAGATTGAACAAGCCAAGCAAACTGCTGCCAAAGCTCGAGAAGATGAGCGTCGACGCGAAGTTGAAGAACAGAAACGTAGAGAAGAAGAGAATAGAAGAGAGGAAAAAGACAGCGGTTATACTTCAAAGATCTTCTTACATGCCGCCCTACTGCTTGGTGCGTTAGAGCTTGCCAAGGGCAATAAAGGAATTTGGATGAACAAGGCCGGCAAGAGCAACGCAGAGTTTCTTTGGGCAAAGACACCAATTACTCCGTATAACAATCTGATGATGAACCTTCAGTCCGATCAGAAGGGTTACCGCTCCAATGTTTATGCCTATTTTGATGAACTGAAGAATGTAGGTGATTCTGTCAAAACTAATGAGAAAGCACTTCCTTTCAATTGGACTCGTTGGGATTACCAGAATATTGCTACTAAAGATGTTATCACCAAGGGTGAATATCAGGGACTTCCCGAGGATGAGAAGTCTCTTTATGTCAAACACCATACTCGTCAGACCCAGCAGATTTTCAATATCGACCAAACATCCCTGACAGGAAAAGAAATGTACAGTGATTTACTGAAAGAGACTGGTGCCAAATATGAGGAACTCTCCGAACGTGGCGTGACAAATATGATAAATTATTCCGAAAAACTTAAATCCAACCATCCAACAGCCATTGTCGTTGCGCGTAACGATAACCAGTATCATATTTACGGCAATGATGCCACCAGAGCAGGTAAAATATTAGGTTTACCAGTAGGTCAAACAGAGGTCAATGGTCAAAAAATCAAGTCCACAGGTTTTCCACTTGACAGAATCGACGACTATCTGCCAAAGCTCGTTCAAGCCAAGCAGTGGGTTGTTGTTGCCGACAACCTTGACAGTTCAGAACTCATAAAAAGAGTAGCCAATGAAAAGGATGTGTTGAACAAGGCATATTCAACCGCCCAAAAAGTAGCCAAATCCGCAGGTATCGGCTATGAGCGTGTCATGGTGTTGCAAGATGCAGAATATGACAAGCAAGCTGACAAGATTATTGTCAGCGGTATGATGGATAAGAATAGCGGTAATAGCCGACAGGCTGCCATTGCGAAGGCCAATGATATTTACCGAGCCATTGTAGCAGCCACAGGCAGCGAGCAACGTTTAGACCGCATGGGACGCAATAATCTCCTCCCCAACGATGATGCGAAATACGAGAGATTTGTTCAAGACCTCTCTGCTGGAATTCTGATGGCACGTCAGGGACTTCCTGCAAGCCTTTCAAAAGAAAGTATGCAACATATTGACTATTGGAAACGAGAGATCAAGGAAAATCCCAAACTGCTGGGACTGCTGGAGAAAGATGTCAACAATGCCGTTGAGTCCATCGATAAGCACATGCAGAAGCAGCTTGTCAAGTACGAAGAAATTCGTAAGGATTTGCCCCTAAAAGACCTGGCCGTCAGTGAGAGGCAATATCAGATTTCCACCGACTTGTCTAAGCTCCCAGATATAGATGCAAAAGAAATCGTCATTGTCAGAGATACAGCAAAAGGTTCAGCCGATGTCATTCTTCCTGAAGGAGCTTCTCTTGAAGACAACGTAGAGATCTCGGGCATTCGCAAAGATCGTATCAAAATAGCATTAGGACACGAGGGCATCACCGATGTCAAGTTCTATAATGCCGGTGGTGCTTTAGGACTCAAAGAGCCTGACGACTACTATAAGGATAAGACCGTCTCCGTAGATCGGTTGAAACAATATGAGTTCAGTCAGCATAGAGATATTGATGTAAAACCGCAGATTGCAGCAGCAGCCTTACCAAAGATTGAAATATTTACGCCAATGCGTGACGAAAAAGGACAATGGGCATTTTTCTTCAAGGCAGAGAAAGAACCCTCGTTCGCCATTTATCCCAATGACTCTCATAAGAAGTTATACTTCGATGTCAGAGGAACGGATAGACAGCAGGAAATTCATCAAGCCCTTGCACAGAAATACTACGCTGTTGCCAAGGCACATCCAGAAATTAAGGTAGATCTTATCATGCCGAAAGTTCCCAATGTAGACATCAGCAAAATAGAGCGTCCTACCATCACTAAAGACAGGGAAAATCCCGACAAAAAATATGTTATGGCCACTGTAGACGGAAAATTCATGAAAAAGGTAATTTCTAAACAGCGATGGGACAGGATGTGGCTGGCGGATGATATGTCCGCCTACAAGAAAGCTATTGCAGCAGTTGCTTTCGCCCCTTTTCTGAAAGAAAATGTGCAGACCGAAAAAACTGCAGAGAAAGGAAAGCAGTCTGTTGAGAATGGCCAACAGGAATCCGATATGAAAGAAAATAAAGTTGAAGGAACTTCACAATCACCTTCCGAGAAGGAAGAAGAGAATCAGTCCAATCTCAAACAGAAAGTACGTTCCCTTCATCTCAATTAACAAATTCAGTAACCATTCGACATGACACATTATTAAGAATATGGCCATATCAACTTCAGAATTCATTGCCAGATACGCACCCTATGCTATGGAGCAACAGGTCAAGTATGGCATCCCCTCCTCTGTCATTCTTGCTCAAATGGCCATTGAGAGTTCTTGGGGGACCTCTGCTCTCGCTCTTAACGACAACAATTTCTTCGGAATTAAGAAAGGCTCGTCTTGGACAGGTAAAGTAAGTTATTATGATGATGACCGCCCCCGTGAAGCATTTCGGTCATACGATAACGTATCCCAAAGCCTTAGTGACCATTCCGCCATATTGCTTCAGCAACGCTATCTGCGAAATTGCCCGATCAATGACAGTACGGATCATTTGGGCTGGGCAAAAGGTATCAAAGCTGGTGGTTATGCCACTGCAAAGAACTACGTATCTCAAATAGAAAGCATTATCAGCGGATATGGTTTGGACAGATTTGATCGTATTGCCGTTCAACAGGCGCAACAGCATGGATTGCAGGTGGGATATATGCGAGGTCAGCAACCTGATCAAACGAAGGTTGCCCCCTCGGGCATTTCACTCACACCCTTACAAGGAAATTGGTGCATGCCCATTAACTTAGAAGGTTTGAAAGTAACGGGAGAATATGGAGAGAAACGCACAGGTCACCATCATGGAGGCATCGATCTTGGCACCAACGGTAAGTATCTTCCCATTTACGGTACTGAAGACAATGGTACAGTCATTGCCGTTAAACCCAACAACGGTGCAGCTGGCAATATGATTACGGTAGAATATCATCGAACGGACGGTACTCGCCTTCAATGCACTTATATGCACCTTAGCGAGATCGGAGTAAAAGTCGGTGATGCGGTGAATGCGGGAACACAGTTGGGATATTCAGGAAATACTGGACGCTCCACGGGGCCACATCTTCATTTTGAGACCAAGTTCTATAATGCACAGGGTACACTTCAAAGCTATGATCCTGTAGAATATCTTGCCGAACTCTCATTCCGTGGGAACCTCCCCGGCACATTGAATAAGGGCGGTCAAGACTTGATGACACGCTATTCCTCTCAAATGGGGTATACCAATGCGCCTTCAGAAATACGGGAATCCCCAATGGATAATTCCCAGATGCAGATGTTGCTTGCTCACATCACAAATTCCGACGATCCTGACCGATGGTTGGAATACTTGATGAATAAAAATGGTGACAGTGCAGGGCTTTCTGGCGGTGGCAATCCCATCTCCAATCTTATCTCATCTCTTTTCATGGGCATCCTAACACTTGCCCAAGAATTGCAGGGAGATGATAATATGAAAGATCTGCAAGCGTCCAAAGAGGCAAATGAAAACAAGGAGACCAAAGAAGCCGCTTCTATTAGAAGGGACAGAGAAAGTGTCGATGTCAAGCAACTTGCGCAGACAGCCTCTTTGAATTTCGACAGCGACCTGCCAGAAGAGCAACAAGCAAACAACATCAAAAGAGCTTAACTATCTTATTATAATAATTATCGATATGATTAAATGCAATGTTACAGCCTGTGGAATCATAAGTAATTCTGCAGTTGAAAAGCAAAACAAGGAAGGTCATTCCTTTATTTCCTTCACTATCACCATCCCTATTGCCGGCAGCGATGGAAGCGGAGCCGAGCTTCAAGTTTTCGTTTCCGCTCCTGGCAATAAAGACACTGTTGAGCAGTATTCCACTGGTCGTAGAGTAAGAATTAGCGGTACGCTTTATATCAGGCGTATAGATGACCGAACCTATTACAATCTCCGTACTGATGATGAAATAGAAATTGTAAAGTCTACTGATGAAGACTCACTCAAGGGTTCTATTGATTTCAAAGGCAAGATAAAAGGCGAGATAACAGAACGAACCAACAAGCACGGAAACAAGTTTCAAACTTTTTCTGGGGTGTCGCAGGACAAGGATGGAGAAAAACGTGGCTGGCTTTGGGTTCGTTTCCTTGTACCGAAACCAATACAGCAGGATTTTTTCAAGCCCGATGCCTATGTGGAAGTCAAGGGAGAGTTGTTATTCCATATATATCAAGGCAATGTTAACATAGAATGCCGTACAAGCAGTGTTGAGCCTTGGGAGTTAACTTCCACACATACAGAATAGCCGCCATAATTTTATATTTTACATAAGCACTGGCATTATAGAGCGTTGACACAATCAATTCTTTATAAGCCAGTGTGTTTATTCCATATTAAACTCTGACAAGTATATGATTGAAAGCGATAACCCATCAGGAATCTTCAATAAGCGTTTGTTAAGTGGGTGGAGCAGGATATTTAGCAACAAACAAGATAACAAAAGCAAAACAGACAGTGGAAAAGGAAAAAAACATGGCAACTTAAAACCTTTTCCGCCCAATCATTTTTTCTCCAAAGAAGAACTTATTTTTTTGTCGAAGAATCGTGCGCAATGCACCCTTCTTCAAAGTTGGGCAGTGGAGAAAAGCCTTTGGGCAAAATCGCAGTCCAAAGGACAAGATATAAACGACCCGCAGTTTTTCCCACCTGTTCAATGGCAGGATGGGTTGATGAGTACATGGATAGATTCAAGGGCAACTCCAGACAGCATAGATCAACAAGCCGATCGTCTATGCCGATTGCAGCTTGAAGGTTATGAATTAGAATCCGACTTTGTAAGGATGATAGACGCAAGAGCTTGCAGAAGTCTTCTGAACAACCTTTTTACAAAGGAAACGGGGCGTGACGGCAGCAAACAGTTTATTTGGGTAAAATCCATTGTCGACAAACCCGGTATGGATTTAGCTTTATCTCTATATCATTATAGCAAAATCAGCCATTACTATGATTCTGAAGAAACCGTCCCATACAAAAAGTTCAAATCACTGATTGAAGATAAGAAAATAATCGCTCTCGATAAAGACGAGCAGCATCAATGGAACGAAGAAGCCAAGGTGAGGGATATGGCGGAGGAAATGTTTGCAGAATCAGTTTCCCTAATGAAAAAAAACAATATTTGTCAAGGCATGTTCCCTGCCAACGATTCTATTGGTATCAGCTCTATCGATGGGAAGAATTTTTATCCAATAGCATGGTCGCTTTCAGGTGAAACGATTGTATTAGACTTTGATCCTAATGTTTTCGTAGACAGAAGTTCCCGTTTGATTACGCCCAGTAAATCTTACCAATTTATAAATATACTGACCTACATCAAAGAAGCCATAAGTAAGCAAGATGGCGGTCGGGAATTGCTGACCTTTGTCAGGGCATTCGGAAAAGAATTTTGCGGAGACAAAGTATTATCATCTATGAAGCATCCTTTTTGCGAAATAAAAGGTATAAGAATAGACCGTGTTGTGGCAAAGGCTTCAGATACGATAGTCGCCTTCAACAATGCCACGTTGAAAACCGTGACACTCTCTTCTGAAGACAGAGCGACCTTGCTGAAAGCAGTTATTGTTCATTCGGATATGCTGTTTGCGAAGTTAATGTCCGATATTCAGAGAACACAGGACGAAACAGTAAGAAAAGTATTACAGGATAATATTGAACAAATCTACCGAGAATTGTCAGTATACAATATCGATGACAATTATCAGACCTTGGATGAGCTGTGGGAGCATATCACCTCTATGTTCGGTGTGAGTCGGAAGACCACAAACGTTGAACCCACATCAACATCTTCCAAAAAAGATGCGCCCTCACAGCCATTGCCGGATGGAACAGGAGAGCATTCGGGGCAAATTCAAAAAGAGTCGCAAACCATTCCAGAGCCTGTTGATGGGAGTGTTGATGAAACGGATATGTCTAATCAGTCAGCGGAAGAACAACCAGTCGATCAAGCTGTAAAGTCCATACCAGAAGGCTATATCCGGTTAGCGTCTTCTTCAAAAGGCAGATGGCATACGCCAGAAATGTTGCGACGGGAAGCCTATCGAGCTTATGGGAAGTTATTAAGCACCAAACTCAAAAAGCAGCTTGAAAATGACGACAATCCTTGGGTGTCAAAGCAAATGATGATTCCCAGAGATGCTAATGGCACCTTTTTTACAGGCTCGAATGCTATTATGCTTGCGCTATGGATGGAAGAACAAGGATTTGAGCTTCCCTTCTTTATAACAGAAGACGAACTAAGGACAAAAGGTCTCGGAATTTTACAAGACGCAGAGAGCCTTTTCATACTTACAAAGACAGAAGTGTCAAGAGTGTACAATATAGCCCAAACCACCTTTCCCATTATCCAAAAGCGTTCTTATGAATCTCTTAAATTGAACATGATAGCGGCAGAGCGAAGGAAAACAGCTGGGTATCAGTTTCTTGATTCCAGCAATTTCTATAAAATCGCATTGAAGTTTGACGGCACTCCTGGCCTATCCATTTATGACAATATCGAAAAAGTCATACATATAGCTCCGAAAGAAAGTTTTGAAATCGAGGATGACTATTATCGTGATTTGACCGTTGCAATGGTAGAAAGCACCCGTGATGTCGATTTTGATACACTCCGCCTTGATAGTTTCCTCTTTGAGAATTTAGTTTCCTATTTGGGTAGTGGTATTATCAGCCAGAGCTGCCGTTTCGATGCGACCAATCCAGAATACTCTCAAATATGGAGAGAACGGTTGGAAAACAACCCCGAATACACAAAAAATATCATGGAACAGGCAGATGCAGCTTCAAGCCAAGTCCTCGAATCAGCCTTAGCATA
>JBNPOM010000014.1:0-63286 GCA_050315175.1 Prevotella sp. SGI.027 | reverse complement strand
CAACAAATGGCGCAACACTTGTGGGTGTGCGCCATTATTATAATCACATTCAAAACTGATCACGTGAGGCCCTTCTTGCGGGTTATTTGTTGAGTTTGATGGCCAATTTCTCCAGCATGTCCTTGGTCATGCTTTCCAAATCGTAGGTTGGATTCCATCCCCATTCAGCACGGGCGCAACTGTCATCCATCCTGTTGGGCCAGCTTTCAGCAATGCTTTGCTTCAGTGGATCCACGTCATACACCATTTCAAACTCGGGTTTTTGCTTCTTGATGGCCGCATAAATCTCCTCTGGGTCGAAGCTCATCGAAGCGATGTTGAACGCGTTGCGGTGTATCAACTTGTCTGGATTGGCCTCCATGAGCATGATGGCAGCCTTCAACGTATCGGGCATGTAAATCATATCCATCTTGGTACCAGCCTTGATGGGACAAACAAAGCGGTCACCACGCACGGCATTGTAATAAATGTCTACGGCATAGTCGGTGGTACCACCACCTGGAGGGGTGACGTACGAGATGACACCCGGGAACCTTACCGCACGCGTATCTACGCCATACTTATGAAAATAGTAATCGCTGAGCAGCTCGGTGGTCACCTTTGAAACGCCATAGATAGTCTGTGGACGCTGAATAGTGTCTTGCGGTGTCATGTCATGCGGCGTGGTCGGTCCGAACGAGCCTATCGAACTGGGGGTGAACACGGCACAATGATTCTCGCGCGCCACCTCCAGGATGTTCCACAGGCCATCGATGCCAATCTTCCAAGCCAGCCTTGGTTTCGACTCTGCCACCACAGAGAGCAGGGCGGCGAGGTTATAAATGGTGTCAATGTGATAGTCTTTAACCACCTTCGCGATAAGTTCCGCGTTCGTGACATCAGCCACAGCCGACGGTCCATTCTCCTTTAGCTCACCGGTAGGCTCTGCTCCGATGATATATCCAGCCACAACATGACTGTTACCATACTGTTTACGTAGTTCTCTGCTCAGCTCCGAACCAATCTGTCCGGTTGACCCAATGACCAAAATGTTCTTCATTATTCTTGATGTGTTTTAACCTTTAGTAGACGATTTAGTGCAAAAATAGCGCAAACCGAACACAAAGGAAACATATTTCCCTTGTCAAGGCACAGGCTATTTGATGCAAAATAACAACTTTTTTTTGACATCCCCGAAAGATTCTGGTAAGAATTTGAAAGTCAATCTTACTTTTTATAAAAAATAACGTGAAAGCCGTTGCCATGTCAAAAATAATGACTTACTTTGTAGGAAGAACAAATTAAAAACCTAATATTATGTACGGTAAAATGAAAGAGCATCTTAGTCAGAGCCTCGATGCACTAAGAGAAGCAGGTCTACACAAAGAGGAAAGAATCATTGAGAGTCCACAAGACGCAGCCATCACGGTGAAAGGGAAAGAAGTGTTGAACTTCTGTGCCAACAACTATCTGGGACTTTCCAACCATCCGCGCCTGATTGAGGCGTCCAAGAAGATGATGGATCGCCGCGGGTTCGGCATGTCTTCCGTTCGTTTTATCTGTGGCACACAAGACATTCACAAAGAGTTGGAAGCCGCCATCAGCGAATATTTCAAGACCGAGGACACCATTCTCTACGCAGCGTGCTTTGATGCCAACGGTGGATTGTTCGGTGCTTTGCTCACCGACGAAGACGCTATCATTTCCGATGCGCTCAACCACGCATCCATCATCGACGGCGTTCGGCTATGCAAGGCTAAGCGTTACCGCTATGCCAACGGCGACATGGCCGAGTTGGAGAAATGCCTGAAAGAAGCACAGGCACAGCGTTTCCGCATCATCTGCACCGACGGCGTGTTCTCGATGGATGGCAATGTGGCACCGATGGATGAGATTTGCGACCTGGCAGAGAAGTATGATGCCTTGGTGATGGTAGACGAGAGCCACTCGGCAGGTGTGGTTGGCGCCACCGGTCACGGCGTGAGTGAGTTGAAAGGCACCTACGGTCGCGTGGACATCTACACGGGAACATTGGGCAAAGCCTTTGGCGGTGCACTCGGAGGATTCACCACTGGCCGCAAGGAAATCATCGACATGCTGCGCCAGAGCAGTCGTCCGTACCTCTTCTCCAACTCGCTTGCACCGAGCATCATCGGCGCCAGTCTGGAAGTTTTCAAGATGTTGAAAGAAGGCAACAGTCTGCATGACAAGCTGGTGGAGAACGTTACCTACTTCCGCGATAAGATGTTGGCAGCAGGATTTGACATCAAACCCACGCAGAGCGCCATCTGTGCCGTGATGCTTTACGACGCCCCGCTGTCACAGAAATATGCGGCTAAATTGCTCGACGAGGGCATTTACGTCACCGGCTTCTACTATCCGGTAGTTCCGAAGGGCGAAGCTCGCATCCGCGTTCAGCTCTCTGCCGCACACACACGCGAACAACTGGACAAGTGCATCAATGCCTTTATCAAGATTGGCAAGGAGTTGGACGTGCTGAAATAATGCGCGTGCGACACCTAACGCACCTTTTAAAAAAACAAACTTTTCTATAGAATTCAACGCTGTACGGCTCTGGCTGTGCAGCGTTTTTTATGGTACGGGGCGGTCATCATAACTGGCTGATTATCAAAAGCAAAAAATCCAACTCTGAAAAAGCTATGGGATTAGGTTGCAAAAGACATGACTTTGGCACCTAAATTCATTGACTTTGATGCCCAATCTCCATGTTATTGAAAACCAATTGCCACACGCTAAGAAAAAACAGCAGTGGTGGCGTGTCAAAAAGCAGAAACTTTTTTTGACACGCCACCACTTTAAAACATAGGAATGATGATGCTGTCTGCGGCTTTTGTGGACGCACTATCCTGTCAAGTCCTCAAAAGCAATTAAGCGTCATGGCTTTCTCGGAATCTCACGGATGTAGATGTCACGATAACTCACCTTGCTGCCGTGTGCCTGCAACTCTATCTGCTCGATAGAAGGGATAGGCTGTTTGCGATCCCAATAGTTTTCCATCACCACGTTGTTCACCACCAGTTCGCCATTCAGCCACACGGTGACGCGGTCACCTATCATCTTAATTCTGAACGTATTCCACTCGCCCACTCGCTCGTCAGCTACTTTCGAAGGTTTACTTTCGTACACCTTATTATTATAAAGTCCGCCTGAACCCACTTGCGCACCTACATGCACACGAGCCGTATCCCAAATCTGTACCTGCGGAGTGCCGCGCAGATAGATGCCCGCATCGGGTTCTTTGCCATGATGCAACTTCCAGTCGACCAGCATTTCAAAATCACCATATTGACGAACGGTGCAAAGATTGTCGCCTTTCCCCGTAAAAACAAGCACCCCATTTTCCACAACCCAACTTGTCTTGGCTTGTTCATCGGCCTTCACCTGCGCCGCAGCCAGTTCCTCACTTGACATTTGAAGTCGTTTAATGGGATTGGCCACCAAGCCCTTCCAGCCTGTCAAATCCTTTCCATTGAATAGACTCACGAAGCCGGATTTCACTTGGTGTTGCCGCATTTGTTTGTCGATGAGCTGCCGAAGCGTTTTGGCCTTCGAACCAGATAGCAACGCACAGGCTTTTTCCAAAGCGGGTTTCGTTCCCTCATCCAAGAAGTCAGGACGGCTCAACACCAACTGTGACACGGTTTGTGCGGCTGTTTTCTTGAGTTCAGGATGATTCAAGAAAGAGGTGGCATACAGCAGCGCCTTGTACGAACGGGTCTTGCCCAACTCTTTCAAGATGTTTTTTTGCTGATTCTTACACTTGGTAAACTGCATGAGTTCACGCAGATACAATGTTTTTACCTCTCCATTCTTACTCGAGGCAACCACCAACTTGACAGCTTGTGCAGCTGCCCGATTCTGCGCCTTGGCATCCATGCCGGCCCTCATCTCATCCAACAATCGGTACACTCCATCCAAGGAACGGTCACGCGTCAAATTCTTTACCTGGAGATTGTTTGTGCCAGGCTGGCTGGTAGCGCCGGCCTGAAGGGGAGCAAAGGAAAAGGCAAAAAAGGCTGCCCATACAAAATAAAAGTTTCTCTTTTTCATGTAATAGATTTTTCTAAATAATGAATGATAGGTACGGCTTCAACCATACTCATGCAAAAATAAGGATTTTGTTTGTAATATCCCGCCTGCTGTGCAAAAAGTTGCATTTTTAAATTGAACTGACCTGCACGCACAAGTTCGTTACGGCTACAACCCGCCTTCCTCACGATAACTGTAGTAGCGGCCATCGGTGACGATAATGTGGTCGAGAAAGTAGATGCGCATGGTTTCGGCGGCCTGCTTTACACGCTTGGTCAGTCGGTCGTCATCGCTGCTGGGCATGGCATTGTTGCTGGGATGGTTGTGGCACAAGGCCAAGACCGTGGCGTTGCAGAGCACCGCTTCGCGCATGATGACACGCACGTCGACGGCCGTTTCGCTGATGCCGCCATGACTGATGCGTACCGATTTGATGAGCTTGAAGTTTTGATTCATCAGCAACACCCAAGCCTCCTCCACATCCAAATCTTGCATGCGGGGGTGCATGTAGTCGTAGATGGCGGCGGCCGAACCTAAATCTTGCCGCTCTTCAGCCCGCTCCATGGCTCTTCGTTTGGCCAGTTCGCAGGCTGCCAGGATGGTGATGGCCTTGGCAGGACCGATGCCCTTGTAGCGAGTGAGTTCGTGAATGGACAGTTTGCCCAGACTGTTGAGGTTGTTGTTACAGCCGTTGAGCAGGCGTTTCATCAAATCAACGGCACTCTCATCCGTCGAGCCCGACCCGATGAGAATGGCCAAAAGCTCGGCGTTTGACAGCGAAGAAGCCCCCAGCCGCTCCAATTTTTCGCGCGGTCGGTCGTCTTCCGACCAATGGTTGATGGCCAGACGCATAGGAACGTCCGAGTTGTTCTCATCCTGTGAAGAGCACGGGTGACTAATGTCTTGCTGGTGGGTCATGATGGCAACTTTATCGATAGAACGTCTTGTCGAAAGCATGGAATTCACCCTTGCCGCGCAGGCAACGCTTGTACCAGGCGTTGATGAAGCCAAGGCCGTAGCCAAAGAGTTGGATGAAGGCGGCCCGAATGCTGAGAAATCCTATTCTTAGGCTTTCATTGCGGTAGGAAGAGTCGATTAAAATGGCCAGACAATAGATGACAAGCGGTGACAACCCGCCCCAAAAGAGATACTTGCCAACGCTATGTGAGTTGAAATGGTTGCTGGGTCCCGACCACAAAATCAGTCCAAAAATCATGAGGAAACAAAGCAACGTCACGCCCAAGGTGAACACCGTGGGCAGCAGATGCACCAACTTGAGGCTCTCGGGATGCTTTTTATATAGGTTAACGCGGGCAATGCCGCTGTTGAACACCTGTCGGAAAAACTTGCGAAAATCAGTACGGCGCTTGTGCCACACCCACGCTTTGGGGAACAACCGACAGGAGTAACCGCCCTTGAAGATGCGGATGGAGAAGTCGATGTCTTCGCCGAAGCGCATTTTACTGAATCCGCCGAGCTTCAGATAGACGTCGCGTCGAACGCCCATGTTGAACGAACGGGGATAAAACTTGTCCAGTTTCTTCTTGCCTCCACGAATACCTCCCGTGGTGAAGAAGGCGGTCATGGCATACGAAATGGCCTTCTGGGTGTCGCTGAACGACGGATGTGCACGGTCAGGTCCACCGAATGCGTCGGCCGGAGCAGTCTTCAGCTCTTGTTCCACCTCATAAAAATAATCGTGCGGCACCACCACATCGCTGTCCAGAATGATGAGGTACTCACCCGAGGCCCGCTCAGCGCCATAGTTACGACTGTCGCCAGGTCCGCCGTTTGGCTTCATGAAATACTTGATGTCCAGCAGATTTTCATACTTCTCACACACCTTATCACAAGGACAAGATGACCCGTCCTCGACGACCAGCACCTCAAAATCGGTGAATGTTTGTCGTCCCAAACTCTCCAAGAGTTCATCTATCTCGTCCGGTCGGTTGTATACCGGAACTATCACGCTGTATTTCATATTTTTAGTTAACGAGTTGACAAGTTGACAAGTTTACAAGTTGATGGTTTCGATGCAGCGCACTATTGGTTTCGATGCAACGCATTATGGGTTTCGATGCAGTGCAATATGGATTTCGATGCAGTGCAATATGGATTTCGATGCAGCGCACTATGGATTTCGATGCAGCGCACTATGGATTTCGATGCAGCGCACTGCGGATTTCGATGCAGCGCACTGCGAACGGCAGACGCATCATCAACGATAAAGTAAAAGAGGTTACAACACCCATTCCGATGCAGTAACCTCTCATTCTTTCCCTCCATAAAGAGAGACTTGTATATGCTTTATAAAAGTCTTTTATTCGCTCACGCGGTTCAGGTAACTGCCATCACGAGTGTCTACCTGAATCAGTTCGCCTTCGTTGACGAACAGCGGAACACGCACTTCTACGCCTGTCTCGAGCGTAGCCGGCTTGGTTGCGTTGGTGGCGGTATTGCCCTTGATGCCCGGTTCAGAGTGAGTGATGCGCAAAACGGTCTTCACTGGCATTTCAGCCAACAGCACACTGCCGTCGCTGGTGTCGGTAACAACCTCTACCACGTCGCCTTCTTTCATGAAATCTCCACCCGTCACGGCGGATTTGGGCAAAGGAATCTGCTCGAAAGTTTCCTGATTCATGAAGATACAACCTGTAGCATCTTCATACAAATACTGATAGGGACGACGCTCAACGCGCACATCTTCCAACTTGAAACCTACCTGGAAGGTACGTTCCAAGACACGGCCGTCTGAAACATTCTTCAGCTTGGTGATCATGACTGTGTTACCCTTGCCCGGCTTTCTGTGCTGAAAATCGATGCAAGTCCAAATCTTTCCGTCAAGACGGATACATGTTCCGATCTTTATTTCCTGTGAATTGATCATTTGTTTGTTTATCTTGAAAAAATTATATCTGTAGCTTGTAACGCTTTATAAAACGGTGCAAAGTTACGAATAAATTGCAAAAAAGCATACTTTTTGAGCCGAAAAATAGTTTAATCCTTTGTTATTCCGAAAATAATGAGTACTTTTGCACCCCAAAGTAATCAGAAAACAATAATATAAATATCAATAACAATGAAGAGAACATTTCAGCCACACAACAGAAGAAGGGTGAACAAACACGGATTCCGTGAGAGAATGGCAACAAAGAATGGTCGTCGCGTACTGGCTTCGCGTCGTGCTCATGGCCGCAAGAAATTAACCGTTTCTGACGAACATCACGGCAAATAAGCAAGCATAGCTTATCAGGCGTGACGCCAAAAAGCAGCAAAGAAATAGGTCTTTGCTGCTTTTTGCATCTTTCAACGCACCAGTGACAGCAGTCAACCCACACTAAACGTACCAGTGGCAACAGCTAATCAGCGCTGAAAAAACAAGAACTTTTATTTTGTATTATCTGCTAATTGACCTATCTTTGCATAAGATAGGCAGCGCCTCAGCAATTACAAACAAGCTTGATTGCGTTCGGCTCGCACTATCTTTGCATAAAACAGGCTGCACCTAAGCAATTCAAACGCAGTTTGACTGCTTTCGGTTTGCGCTGTTTTTGCATAAAACAGGCTGCGCCTAAGCATAGTAAACAAATTTGCTTTTTGTGCGATTTGTACTATCTTTGCAAAAAGATAGGCAGCCATGAATTTGGCCATGCTACATCAACAAGCCATCAAGAAAGGGAATGAAATCATCTGAATTTTTCAATAAATTTAAGAGCTTTTACCTGTGGGGAAACCTCCTGGGCATGGCCGTTGCCATTGTTTTGGTCTGTCTTGGTGTGCGGTATGGCCTCGATATCTACACGCACCACGGCGAATCGATTGCCATTCCCGACGTAAAGCGAAAATCTTTCAAGGAAGCAGAGAAAATATTAAGTCAGTTAGGCTTTAAGGCTGTGGTGAGTGACACGGGATATGTCAAGACAATACCCCCCGACTGTGTGTTGGAACAAACACCCGCGGCTGGCGATAAGGTGAAGGCGGGGCGCATTATCTACCTCACCATCAACGCCTCTAAATCGCCAACCATCACCCTACCCGACGTCATTGACAACAGTTCACTGCGTGAAGCCATGGCCAAACTCACAGCGATGGGCTTTAAAGTGGGCACACCTCAATTCATTCCAGGCGAGAAAGACTGGGTGTACAGCATTCTGGTTCGCGGGAAACATGTGGTGACAGGCGACAGGATTTCCATAGAAGATACGCTGATTATCCAAGCGGGAAACGGCATGCGCGACTCTACTGACGTGATTGACTATGTGGATCCGGTTTATCCTGAATATGGCACGAACGAAGAAGATGACGTTGATGGATTTGAAGAAGTGACGGGGCCAGTGACGGAAACGGAGGAAACAACAACTCATCCGCAAGAGGTCAAACCGCTCAATCCGAGCAAAACGGAGCCCACCGTTCCGCAGAAAAAAGAACCGACGGCACCCAAGAAGAACGACCCAGCGAAGCCTAAATCACCCAAATCCACTCCAAAATAAGAATAGATGGCCGAAGAAGCACAGGACATGACGTTGTTGGAAGACGATGAGGAACAGCAACTTTATGAGCATTTCCGCATCGTGGTTGACAAAGGACAGGAGCCTTTGCGGGTGGACAAGTACATGTTTGAACGCTTGAAACATTCCAGTCGCAACCGCATTCAGAAGGCCGCGGATGCTGGATTCGTGCATGTAAACGACCAACCCGTAAAGAGCAACTACAAAGTACGCCCTTTGGATGTCATCACGCTGATGCTGGACGCGCCGCAACACGACCATACCATCGAGGCCGAAGACATTCCCTTGGACATCGTGTATGAAGATGCAGACCTGATGGTGGTTAACAAAGCGCCCGGCATGGTGGTGCATCCAGGTGCCGGAAACTTTCACGGGACGCTGATTAACGCCGTGGCTTGGCACCTGAAAGACTTGCATTCGTTTGATGCCAACGACCCCGCAGTGGGGCTTGTTCATCGCATCGACAAAGACACCAGCGGGCTGCTGGTTGTAGCCAAGACACCCGTTGCCAAGACAAAGCTGGGACTACAGTTCTTCAACAAGACCACTCACCGTAGCTACAACGCCTTGGTATGGGGCAACTTCAACGAGGATGAAGGGCGCATAGAGGGCAACATCGGACGAGACCCAAGGGATCGGTTGCGCATGAACGTGTTTCCACCCGACAGTGAGATAGGCAAAAGCGCCGTTACACATTATCACATACTCGAGCGTTTCGGCTATGTAACGCTCGTAGAATGTATCCTGGAAACGGGAAGAACGCACCAGATACGCGCCCACATGAAACACATTGGGCACCCGCTGTTCGGCGATGAGCGGTATGGTGGCACCGAAATTCTGCGCGGACAACGCAGCTCAACCTACAAAGCATTCATTCAAAACTGCTTCAAAGTGTGCAACCGACAAGCCTTGCACGCCAAGACATTGGGATTTGTACACCCCACAACAGGCCGACAAATGGACTTTACCTCCGACTTGCCCAACGACATGCAGCAGCTTCTCGACAAGTGGAGCATCTATATTCACGGCACTAACAACGATACTTTTGAAGAATAAACAAAAATATACATCACCTATGAATGATCTGAAACGAAACATTGCCATCGTTTGCGGTGGCGATTCATCAGAATACGACGTATCCATACGTTCGGCACAAGGCCTCTATTCGTTTTTCGACAAAGAGCGATACAACGTTTACATCGTCACCGTAAAGGGACAAGACTGGAACGTTTGCTTTGACAACGGCGACACAGCCAGCATCGACAAAAACGATTTCTCGTTCGTCAAAGAAGGCGAAGCCGTGCTTTTCGACTACGCCTACATTACCATTCACGGCACCCCAGGCGAGAATGGCATCATGCAAGGCTACTTTGAGCTGTTGCACATACCCTACTCTACCAGCGGTGTGTTGGTGGAAGCAATGACCTTCAACAAGTACGTACTGAACAACTACCTCTCCTCATTCGGCGTCAAAGTGGCCAAAAGTATGTTGGTGAAACGTGGGGAAGAGGACAAACTCAGCGAGCAGAAGGTGCAAGATGTCCTTGGCATGCCCTGCTTTGTCAAGCCTGTCGCTGACGGTTCGAGCTTCGGAGTGACCAAAGTGAAGAACACAGATCAGCTGGCTCCGGCCTTGCGCAGAGCCTTCATGGAGAGCGACATGGCCATGATAGAGCATTACATGGATGGAACCGAACTGTCCATTGGCTGCTACAAGACCCGCGAGAAGAGCGTGGTGTTCCCCGCAACAGAGGTGGTGAGCAGCAACGAATTCTTCGACTACGATGCCAAATACAACGGTCAGGTGCAGGAAATCACGCCTGCCCGCATCTCTGAACAAACCGCCAAGGAGGTTGCTGAGCAAACAAGTAGGATTTATGACATCCTCCAATGCAACGGCATCATTCGCATTGACTACATCATCACCAAGGACGAAGCGGGCCAAGACGTGGTGAACATGCTCGAGGTGAACACCACTCCCGGCATGACACCAACCAGCTTTATTCCACAACAGGTACGCGCCGCAGGTCTGAACATCACCGACGTGCTGACCGAAATCGTAGAAAACCAATTCTAACCCCCCATCATGCATATCCCATCCGAATTCGACTCCATCCGTCCTTTCGAACCCGAAGAGCTGCCGAAAGTGTTCGATCGACTGTTGGCCGACCCACAGTTTCAGCAGGTGTTGGCCTATCTTTATCCCAATGTGCCCTTGGATGCAATTGCCCAACGACTGCATGCCTGCAAGACGAACGTTGACTTTCAGAAGGCTTTTTGCTATGAATTCTTGAAGAAGCTGTTGGCTCAGAAAGCCAAGAGTTGCGACATGGATGCCACGGCCATCAGCAATGAGCGCAATTACACGTTCATCAGCAACCACCGTGACATCGTTCTCGATTCGGGACTGTTGGCAAAACTGCTGATCGACCACAACTTTCCGACCACCTGCGAGATTGCCATTGGCGACAACCTGCTGTCGCTGCCATGGGTCAAAGACCTGGTGCGGGTCAACAAGGCCTTCATCGTTGAGCGCAGTGTGTCGTTCCGAGAGATGCTCGCCACCAGCAAACGGCTCTCCGCCTACATGCACTTTTCCATCGGAGAGAAGAAAGAAAACATCTGGATTGCACAACGTGAGGGACGTGCGAAGGATTCTGACGACCGCACGGCAGAAAGCATCTTGAAGATGATGGCCATGGGTGGAGAGGGCAACATCATAGAGCGACTGCAACAACTGCACCTGGTTCCGCTGGCCATCTCGTACGAATACGACCCCTGCGACTACCTCAAAGCTGCCGAGTTCCAGCTGAAACGCGACAACCCCGGATGGAAGAAAGGACCGCAAGACGATATCGTGAGCATGCAAACGGGCATCATGGGCTACAAAGGACACATCCACTATCACTGTGCACCCTGCATAGACGATTACCTCGGCACACTGGATGCCAACATGCCGAAGGCTGATTTGTACCGCATGATAGCCGCGCACATCGACCAAGAGATACACCGTAACTACCGCATCTATCCCAATAACTACGTCGCCTACGACCTGTTGGAAGGAAACAACGCCGCATCGAGCCACTACACCCCGCAGGACAAAGCCGCATTTGAGCAATATCTGTCTGACCAACTCGCCAAGATAGACATCCCCAATAAGGACGATGCTTACTTGAGAGAGCGTATGCTAACGATGTATGCCAATCCCCTAAAAAACCATTTGGCCGCATGTTGAGATTCTCCGTCCTCGCCTTGAGCGTTATAAGCCTGTTGGCAGCCTGCACCATCGACCCCTACGAGGCTGGCGATGGACAGTACTCGTACCTCAAAGCCGAGATGGCAGACATGCACACCGCAGCCAAATGCAAGGTAGACTACGCCGTGACAGACACCGATGAGAAGCTCACATTCAATCCACCCTTCAGCTGTCATTGGGCCACCACGCCCGACAGTACCTACCGAGCCATGCTCTATTATAAAAAATCACCTGACAAAACGGAAGGTAACACATGCGTCAAGGTGTGGGTGTTGCACCCCATGAAACCATCAAAGGACATCCCCACCGATCCCGTGAAGCTGCAAAGCAGTTGGCTGAGCCAAAACAAGAAGTACCTCAACCTGCGGTTGGGCGTTATGTCTGGAAAGCCCGATGACGAGAAACAGAAGCAAAAGATTGGCATCGTGCTCAACAAACAAGTGACACACGCCAATGGCAAGAAGGCCATCGACCTACAGCTTTTGCACAACCGCAACCAGGTTCCTTCCTATTACACCAAGACCCTTTACATCAGTATCCCCACGGCATCCTACAAATCCGGCGATTCCATCCGCCTCAAAGTAAATACCTACCAAGGCATGGTGGAGAAAACTTTTGTTTTGTAGGCTGTCGAAGCACCACCTTTTCAACGTAATTGTAACCACCATAGCCTATCAAAGGCCTGCGCTTTTCATACATTATTTCCCCAAAACCTCTTTGTCAGCTGCGAAAAGCGAACCGCTCCTTGCATTCAATCCAAGTCCGCTTCGAGTCTGTCTCACTTGGCTTATTGCCCAGTTCTACTATGATATATAGGCTACAAACCGCGTTTCTTACACCCTCTATATACGATATAATCATGTAAGAAACGCCGTATTATTCTTAGTGCCCCATTCGTGAGGTATCAACTTCCTTAACTTTCTTTTCCTTATAACCGCCGAACTTATAGACAACGGCAAAAGTAACTGTCGACCAATTGTTGTTAAGTTTCATACGAAAGTTTTGGTTGCCTTGCACGGAACGGGTGTCGTATTTATTGTTGAAGATGTTGCTGCCATTGAGGCGCAGTCCCCATTTTCCATCGTGTGACGACCATTGCAGTTTGGCATTCATTTGGAAGATGGGACTGATGTCGTAAACTCCTTGTATTGCCTTAGCCTGAAAGAAAGGATTCAGAATAAGGCGCAAATCCTGAGTTTTACTAAGTTTTACCGATGCGGTACCTCCAAGTATGGCAGAAAGTTTCTTGCGGTTGAATGGCAAGTCGAAGAAACGGCTGCTCTTGTCGTGCCTATAGGTCCCTACGGCAAACACGTTTCCGTTGAGCCATTTGCCCGCACTGAAGATGGCTGATGCCTGTAGTCCGAAGTTATTTGAATAATCAAAGTTGGTTTCCTTCATGATGACTGCCATGCGGTCTGCTGTCTGGTAGGGCAACTGCACGAAATAGTCGGGCTGCATCTTTGCGAAAGCCGACAGCGTGTAACGTCTCTTGATCTGCCACATCAGGTTGACATTATATTCAAAGTAGGGTTTCAAATCGGGATTGCCATGTATCTCTGTGTAGGTGGATGAGTAAAACACATTGCTCATGGTTGACCAATAGCTCGGAAACACTGAATTGGAATTGAAGGAGAGGTTGAGCAAATGGTTGTCGTTGATGCTCCACAAAGCATTGAGGGTAGGATAGATACGCCATTTATTCCACATCGGGGAGTGGTATTGCTCGGCAGCAACGGATGCTTCAAGACTGATTGCCTTGTTGACCTGCTTGCTAAAACCTGCATACATGTTCCATATCCGTTCATTGATGTCAACGCTACTGGTCGCATTGGGCAAGATGTTTCCCTTCTTATCGAGGGTGTTCTGATAGCTCTTGTTGCTCGCAAACTGTCCTTGCACGCCATACGACAATCCCCATCCATGTGACAATGAATGGGTTTGGTCCGCCGTAAACATCCATTTGTTGATGGTCTGCTCACTGCCACTCGTCAGGTTGCGTTCTGTTTCTGTCATATTTTCATCCACCTGCATCGTGCCGTCAAGCCATTGTTGCTGCGGAGTGCGATAGTAGGTGTACGAGCCGCTCAGGGTAAGTCCGAAAGGAAGTGAGTAGTTGACATCCACATTATGCAGATACTCATGACTGTCATAGTGCGTTCTGCCTACACTCAAACCAGTCGTTTGGATGTTGGAGCTGGCCTTTTCCCAATTTCCAGTATAGGCAATGTCGAGACGATGATTCTTGCTGAACGCATAATTCATACCCAATCGGTAGTCGTGTGTGATGCCAAACGACTTCTGTCCAATTTCGTCATAATAGTTTATACGCTTGTTGCCCAAGGGATGATTGGCTATGTGCGAAGCCTCACGGTATGAATTGCCGTCAACGAATTGATAGTTTGCATCCAGTCCAAACTTGCCTCTTTGCATGGAAAGGGCAAGATTACCAAAGCCAGTTGAATATTTGCTTTGCTGCAATCCACCAACCACCTGTCCCGACAACCGATTGGTGCCAGCATTATCTTTCGTAACAATGTTGATAGCCATCCCACGAACATGATAGCGAGCTGGGGCAGACAACATCACCTCGGCCTTTGCCAACTGTGCGGCAGGCATCGCTTTCAGTCTGTCTGCCAGTTGTTCTTGCGTCAACGTAGTGGCTTGTCCATTGACAATCAACGTCACCTCATTGCCCAAGAGGGAGATACTACCAGTGGCATCGCTGACACCGGGAATGCGTGTAAGCGCCTCGTAAGCGTTGTCGGCTGGCAACTGCTTCAACAGCAACGGCATATTGTACAATAGCATGCCACGCTCTGCCTTAACGATGGGGCGCGAGCCCTTTACCATTACTTCAGGAAGATTGTGCATCATGGATTCCATGGTGAGTGAATCTTTTGAACTTTGCGCTTGTGCATGAATGGATAAGGTGGATACTAAGACACATGCTAAGAAAAACATTCTACCTCTCATTTGCTGCTGATTTTGATTAAGTTTGACTGATTCGACTAATGAACACTGCGCAAATTTATAAAATAAAATCATGAATCTACAAAAAACTTGTATATAATTGACAATAACGGCATTATCAACAGAAGCTATGAAGTAAAAGGCACAGCGTTTTAGGGGGATAATCCTGTAATGAAGAAGGGGGCCTGTCCATCGATCAACAGTGCCGATGTTCGTTCTGTGAAAGAGAATTGGCAAGGGAAATAGGCGTTTGGCAAGCACCTATGATTCGTTGACTTTTTTTACCAATTTTCACCCCAAAAACAGCTCTTCAAAACTTACAATCTGGAAAAAATCAATAGGCTGGCAGGAGGTAAACAGGGAGTAATTGGGCCAAGAAATTCGGCTATTTACCATCAAAAGCATGCCTTAACCTGATTAAAAGCATCATTTTGGCAGACAATCTACAGGCTGTTGACCTGCTAAAGCATGCATATTGCCCGCTTAAAGCAATGCTTTTGTCTACAAAACGCGTAAGGTATGAGAGTTAGTTGCCGACAAAAGACTATAACTCCCTATTTATCAACGAGATATAAAAGCTGTTTATCCTTAGTGTATTTTCGTCCAGACGCAAGGTTGTTTGCAAATACGCCCAGCATGAAGAGGCACGTTGTCAAGAAAAATCATACGCACACCCTCATGCTGTTCAACTCGCTTTCTCACAAAAAACCGCACCTTACCATCGCCCATCAGAAAGGCTGCACGCCGTCTCCAAACACGGCTCTTTCATTTAACAATAACCTTTGTTGCTATAAATCATTCATCCTTTGGTTACTTCGCCCTCAAATTTACCGGTTAAATGAATATAACATCTTGCGTACCAATGAAAAAACAGCATAATATCCTATCTTGTAACAACGAAAGACACGAAAGAATCTAAAAAACATTGCCGCAAAAGCGATTTCACGAAAGAACGTCCCGTTCTGTCTAAGGCAACGAAAAACATAGTTGCAGCATTTCACTTTTGACAAAAAACGGAGAAAAATCACAACGCATTTCTTTTCGCTGTTTTCGTCAGAACGTCTACGTTCTTTGGTTTCTTCATATCATTCACACATTTTCGTGTTTTCTGTTAATTTCGTTGTTGATTTCTTCTACGTTGTTTACAACAACAAAATATACCATCTTTAAATGAAAAATCCGTGGCCTCCAAACTTAGCCACTGAAAAAAAAATGAAAAAAATATCGATTTATAATTCATTATTCATTTTTTTATATACTTTTGTAGCGATAAACCAAAATTAATAAAAATATGACAAATGTAGAAAATATTTTGAAAGGGACTCGCCAGAAATTTGATCCAAATACCGGAATAAGGGAGAATATTGAAAACTTTAAAAATCTGACAAACGATGAACTCAAAAAAGCCACCTTAGATATATGTGGCTCAGTTCTCGAAGGGTTACAATATATTGATGATGCAGATACGACATATATTCCTAAAGTGACCAAAACTATTGAAGACAGTGATATTAGTCCAGAAGTAAAACAACAATTGTTAGACGGTATATCCATCGCCAATGGTAGTGCTTTATTATGGAACAGCAATCAACTTTCAGAGAGATTGAAAAATGCGAAGAACATTCACAATTAGTATTTTATGCTTTTTATTTGTCGGTATTTCTATAGCCGGATTTGCACAAACCAGCAAGATAGAGACCGAATATCGTCTTCAGGGCAATTCACTCTCACACGAGTTTCAACCCATGGAACTGTGCCTTGAATTTAAATATAACATTCTGAAGAACTTCTGTTTAGGTTGGAACTATGACAGGGCCATTGCGCTGTTTAAGGTAGATGGCGTAAAAGACCATTTTACCAGTAACGTACTTGGTGCCAAAGTTGGTTATTCATTTCTCAACAAGCCGTACCTAAGCATGCAGGTGGCTTGTGGCACAGGCACTCAATTAAAACGAAAAGGCGAATGGGACTACAGCTATTACGATGTTGGCATATTTACCTATATTGGCAACGCCAAGTTTAGACCGGTCATCGGCATATTACTGAGGAGATATGATTCGCACAACACCTCATTCTCTGATTACACCAAATGTTTGGTATCTTTAGGACTAAACACTAAGTTTTAATAATCTCACCTCATACAATCCGAACGCGTGGGGGCTCTCGTTGTTTTGTTAAGAATATGAAGGAAGTTTTCTTATCAGCAACAGAGGGAGCTACATCTATTTTTAACAACGGAGAATGGGGAAATCAGCAAAAAGGGGATACACCGTATGGCATATCCCCTTTAAATTGTTTTTATATCGAAGAAAGTTATTTTTTGGCCACCAATCGCATGGTGTCGCGTGCGATGACAATCTCTTCATCGGTAGGAATCACACAAACGGTGACCTTCGAGTCGGGAGCAGAGATGATAGCTTCCTTGCCTCGAACCTTGTTGGCTTCGGCATCCATCTTCACACCCAGGAACTCTAATCCACTGCAAGCCTCAAGACGAGTACCTATCTGATTCTCGCCTACGCCAGCTGTCCACACGATGATATCAACACCTCCCATGACAGCAGCGTATGCACCGATGTATTTCTTGATGCGGTAGTTGTACATCTTCAGTGCCAACTGGGCTTTTTCGTTGCCTTCATCGGCTGCCGATTCTATCTCACGCATGTCCGATGAGATGCCAGTAATACCGAGCACACCACTCTCCTTATTCAGGAAATCGGCCATTTCTTGGGGCTTTTTGCCTAACTTCTCCATGAGATAGGTAACAGCAGAAGGGTCGATATCGCCCGAACGCGAGCCCATCATCACACCAGCCAAGGGGGTCAATCCCATAGAGGTATCGATGCACTTGCCGCCCTTGATGGCTGTAACACTGGCACCATTGCCGATGTGGCAGGTGATGATGCGCATATCCTTGATGTCCTTGCCTAAGAATTCGCACACACGTTGTGACACATATTTGTGGCTGGTGCCATGGAAGCCGTAACGACGTACATGATATTTTTGGTACAGTTCGTATGGCACGGCATAGAGGTAAGCATAATCGGGCATAGTGCTATGGAACGCATTATCGAACACACACACCTGTGGTGTGGTGGGCATGAGTGCATCCACGGCACGCAAGCCACGCAGATGACCCGCATTGTGTACGGGAGCCAGGTCGCACAGGCTCTCGATTCCGTCTTCTACGTGCTTATCAACAATCACGCTATCCTCGAACAGGTCGCCACCTTGCACGATACGATGCCCCACGGCATCAATCTCGTTTAATGACTTGATAGCCCCAATCTCGGGGTCGGTGAGCAAAGAGAACACGAAGTTCACGCCCTCTTTGTGGTCGGGCATGTCGTGCATGATTTTCTTTTTCTCGCCATTGGGCAATGTTACTTTCACAAAGGCCTCATCGAGACCAATACGTTCTACACCTCCCTGAGCCAACACTGACTCGTCGGTCATGTTGTAGAGTTTATACTTGATAGAGCTGCTTCCGCAGTTTAATACTAAGATGTTCATTTATAAGTTTTTTACTAAGTTTACAAGTTTACGAGTTTACAAGTTCACGAGTTGATGGCTTATTTGTTACTAAGTTCACAAGTTTACAAGTTCACGAGTTGTTGGTTTATGAATTATGAATTAAGAATTATGAATTATTCCGAGTTTACCAGTTGATAGTTTTCAAGCAAAAAGTCTATTTACTCGTCAACTTGTCTACTTGTCAACTCGTAAACTGAAAAAACTATTTACTCGTTCACTTGTTAACTTGTCAACTCGTCAACTATAACGAAGTTTCCTCTTTCTTGGCATCTTGTGCCTGGCAAGCGGTGATGGCAACCATATAATAGATGTCATCTACCGAGCAGCCACGGCTAAGGTCGTTCACTGGGCGCGCAATACCCTGCAAGATTGGTCCTATGGCAATGGCATTGCCCAAACGTTGTACCAGCTTGTAGCCAATGTTTCCTACTTCCAAATTGGGAACCACCAATACGTTGGCATTGCCAGCGATAGCACTTCCCGGTGCTTTCTTTTGTCCTATCGACATCACCAAAGCGGCATCGGCTTGTAATTCGCCATCGATTTTGAGTTGTGGCGCACGCTGCTTCGCCAATTTTGTAGCTTCTGCCACTTTTGCAACGACTTCATGAGAGGCACTACCCTTGGTAGAGAAGCTCAGCATGGCTACGCGTGGTTCCTTAAATCCTGCCACACTCTTTGCCGTTTCAGCGGTAGTCACGGCAATTTGAGCCAACTGATCCACATCGGGAACAGGCGTAACAGCCACGTCACCCATAACCACTACTCCATTCTCGCCATACTCCTTTGCCTGCGTAATCAACAGCATGGCACCACTCACGCAAGTGACACCGGGCGCACACTTGATGATTTGCAGTGCCGGGCGCAACGTATCTCCCGTCGTACTCAGCGCACCACTAATCTGTCCATCGGCACCTTCGGTCTTGATAATCATGCAGCCTAAGTATAAAGGGTTCTTCACTAACTCGCGTGCTTGTTCGAGCGTCATGCCCTTTTTCTTGCGCAGTTCAGCCAACAACTGGGCATATTCCTCACTCTTGGGATTGTTTTCAGGGTCAATGATGGTAGCCTTGTCGATATTCTTCAGCTCTCGCGCTTCGGCCAGTTTATGTATCTCGGCTGGGTTGCCAATGAGAATAATGTCTGCAATGTCGTCGGCCAATACACGGTCAGCGGTACGTAGCGTTCGCTCCTCCAATGCTTCGGGGAGCACAATACGTTGTTTGTCGGCTTTTGCTCGCTCAACAATTTGTTGTAATAAATCCATGATGTTGTTATTTATATTTTGATTTGTGTCATAATAGCGGCATCCACATGCCTTCAATCCACGGTAGACATCAAAGCAAAAAGAAAGATTTAACTCGTTGACATCCACCCTATATTGCAATTGCAAAAATAACAAATATTATTGACATGCGGAATGAAACGCCTATAAAAATACCAAACATCGCAAAAAGGACTGTATCCTACGAAAGAATACAGTCCCTTTTTCTTCTATTTGTTAACCAATGGTTTTTACCATTTATGTTCCGGTGAGTTGCCTGTTGGTGCAACTGGAGCAGGGTTGTTGGTGCAATCTACATTATAGTTGGTTTCGGTTTGTACGATACACCAGTTCATCCATTCAGGAGTTGTTGTGGTATTCCAACGGAAGCCATCAACGTGGTTGCTCTTAGGATAACTACGGATAATGCCCTTGTTCAAACGTTTGATATCGAATGTTGCCAATCCTTCTCCCCAGAACTCAACGCGACGTTGCCACCAACATTCATTTTGGAACTTAGATGTTGATGTGTTGCCGTATGCTTCGTTGTGCCTACCATAAACATAATCAGCATCACGCATCTTGGCAAACTTGGTTAAGAGTGCTATACCTTCGGCCTCGTTCATCATACCAGCAGCTTCGGCTTCTATGAGATACATCTCTTCAACACGCATCATTGGAACTGATACCGCAAAGCCAAGCATTTGGTTATGACGTCCAGCCTCACCACCAGCAAGCCTAAACTTCAGTGGCAGACCGCCAACGCCTACATAATTGGTTGTTGTGTTGTAGCCCGTATTGTAAACCCAAGCAGGATAGTCGGTATATGCCTCGAGTGCTTTTAGCTTCATTGCTTTTGTTGCTTTGTCGTCAGCACCCTTCAAATCATCGATGGCGAAGTCTACAAAGCATTTTTTGCGTACATCCGTTTGTGGTATCGTTTCATAGAGATGGCGGTCAATGAGCCAGAACTGTCCATAGTTTGCCGCATAGCCACATCCTGATGTTTCAGGGTCAACCTCGAGACATATCTGTGATCCCCAGCTTGAGTCACCATCGTTCAGACGAATGTTGGGGTCGTCAAGTTTATAAGTAGCACAGAGCATCCATGCATCATTTGGCGTATTGAAGCCTGTCATGCGGTCGGTATATTGTTCACCTGTCATGATGTTGTAACCCTTCTGTGCCATCTTCGCATACTTACGGGCATTTGCCCAATCTTCCATGGTAAGGTATGTACGAGCCTTTAGACCATAGACTACGGAGAGGTCGGGCGTAGTTTTGGTTGTACGCGTGTAGTTTGCCAAGTATTTCTCAGCCTTGTCAAGGTCAGACAGAATAAACGCATAGATTTGTTCGTTGGTTGCACGTTTATTGTGTGCAGCCTGTTCTGTCGTCATGTTTTCTTTCATGATAGGCACCGTTTCGGCATTCTTATCTTTCGCATAAGTCTTAGGAGCGTACATACGTGCCAAGTCGAGATAGTAGAGAGCTCTCATGGCATGAGCAATGCCTGCTCCTTCCACACGGTCGCCCTGTGGGTTCTCACCTGCAATGGCGATGACGTCATTGCAAGACTTTATCCAACCAAAATAATACGTCCACGGCATTTGTGGGTATGCGTATGTAGGACCTAAGTATTGTGAGATGTAAAAACCGTCATACCAGTTGATGTGTGGCTGCAGAATGTCCTGTCCCTGAACATCACGCATGAGATAGAACGTTGGATAACCAAAATCGTTTCCCCATTTATCATCATTGCCTCTATATGAGAATTGCCCAACCAAAGTAGACGTGATACCATCTACCATATTTTGAAAGGCTGTGGGTGAATCATGAACTTGTCCCTCTGACACAGTGGAACTCTGAGGGTCATATTCCTCTATACACCCCGTCATGCTGAAAGCTAATGTCGCAACAGCAAAAGTCTTTATGATATTTTTCATTGTTGTTTCCTTATTAAGTTGTTAGAATGTCAATTGTACACCACCAGAAATATTCCTTACTGGAGAATATACGTTCACGCTTTCATTTCTATCGAATGCATAACGAGGGTCAAGTCCTTTACGCTTAGACCAGAAATAAAGGTTCTCGCCAGCAGCATAGATACGGATGTTTGAAATGTAAGGCACAAGATTCTTAGGCAAGGTATATCCCACTGTAAATGATTGGAAGTTGAGATAGCTTGCATTGGTGAGCCAACGATCCGATGCCTGTGTAGCATACTTATCTCCATATTGCCAACGTGGAATGTTGCTTGTCTTATTGGTAGGACTCCACGATTTGATATAGTCCTTGTGATAGTTGAATCCTTCAGCTTTTGAAGCCTGGGGAGTCATCAACGTGCGGTAACGTGAATCGTACACCTTTCCACCCAATTGATAATCGAATGACATTGACAGGTCGAAGTTACCGAAACGGAAGTTGGTACTGAAACCACCGAAAAGGTCGGGAGCATTAGAACCATGTGCGTAACGGTTAGCCTTATTAGGATCGGTTGTTGTACCCGAATACTTCTTACCAGGACGGTTGGTGATCGTAGAGGCAGCCTTACCTAATGTACTCATATCCTCGTCGTACCAATAAAGGGCTTGTCCCGTTTCGTCTACACCCGCATAAGCATAGGTCATGTAGTTCAACATTTCACCACCTTCCTCATACCAATAAGGATTTTCGTAGAATCCACCATTATCCAAAACCTTAGAAGCTGGCAACTTTAATATCTTACCCTTGTTGTGTGCAAGGTTCAGCGAAACAGTCCAATCTATATCTTTCGTGCGGATAATAGCACCTGTAAGATTTACTTCAACACCTGAGTTTCGAATGTCACCCACGTTACCGTAATATCCGCGTGAACCCATTGACTCGGGAACAGACAGCCAGAAGAGCAAATCGGTTGTCTTCTTTGAATAGAAGTCGATGTTACCTGTCAAGCGGCTTTGCCAAAGGTCGAACTCTACGCCGACATTAAAGTTTGTCGTTGTTTCCCAAGTAATCTCTGGGTTACCAATTCTCCAGAACTTAGGACTCATCGAAGTTTCATTTGCCTTGGAAAGTCTATAAAGATTGGTGTAAGCATAATTACCGATATTGTCGTTACCCTGCTGTCCTACAGATGCCTTGAGTTTCAGAACATTCAACCATTTCACATCTGAGAGGAAGCTTTCCTTGTTCATGATCCAGGCACCGCCTACTGACCAGAAACTACCCCAGCGATGTTCTTTGGCAAAGCGCGAAGTAGCATCGTAACGGTAGGAAACAGAGCCGTAATACTTTTTGTCGTAGTTATACTGTACGTTTCCGAAGTAACCCTCAACGTTATACGGTATCTTATAAGAAGTGTTGTTCGACTTGGTTGCAAACGCTGCCAACTCTTTAATGTCTGGCGAGAAGTTGCCTTTGGCTGTACCTTCAAGATAGCTCTCTTCCTCCTTATAGTATTCATGACCCAACATCACGTTCAAATCGTGCTTATTAAATTCCTTGAAGAATGTAAGGGTTTGTACATGGTTGGTACGCAAAGTGTTGTCCACCGACTTTGTCAACTCACCACCTACCGAACTCTTTGGCAATACAAATGAGCTACCATAGTCGGATACTTGTGATTGTCCCCAAATAACGGTGCTGGTCATATTAAACTTCAAATAGTCGGTAATGTTCACGTCCATAAAGAAGTTACCATTCAGCTGGTTGCCTATCCGTTTGTACTCATTATACTGATTGGCTCCAATAGGGTTACCCAACATAAATGCACGTGTCAAGCCACCGTTGCTACCAGACGAACCATAGTCGAAGCGTTGGTGTCCATATTTATCCACTGCAATAACAGGATTGCCTTGCTTATCAAGCGTACGCACATAAATAGGATAGATTGGTGCCATCAGTGAGGTATAGTACATCAAGTTGACCTGTCCCAAATCAGTGCTCATATTTGGGTTAGACAACTGATTTGAATGTACAAATGCGACATTTGCACCCAACTTAAGCCATTTCTTTGCTTGGTAGTCTGCCTTGATACGAGAGGAGAAGCGGTCGTAGCTTGAATGCTCTATAATACCGTCTTCATTGAGGTAACCTGCGCTAACGTAGAACGAAGAACGATCGGTAGAACCGCTTACACTGACATTATAATCCTGTCGCAATGCCGACTTATAAGCCATGTCAGTCCAGTTGTCGGGTGTCAAATAATAATCCAAGCCATCTGTACCCTTGAATACGCGTCCTAATTTAGCACCAGGCACCACATGTCCGTCCATACCAATAAGGTTCTGTCCCTCTGGTAGCGTGTAGACATTGTAGTTGCCCAATTGCTTCATCATAAATGTGTTAGCCCATTGGTTGGCGTCTGCATCATTCTTCTTCCCCACGTTCTTGGCGTAGTTGTTGAACAACGTATAGTAAGACTCATAGTAAGCCGCTGGTGAGTCAAGCACGTCATACTCTTGCACCGCACGGGTATTGGCACCCCATTTTACATCCACATTGACAACAGCCTCACGTGATTTACCTTTTTTAGTGGTCACGATGATAACACCAGAGGCACCACGTGCACCATACAAAGCAGCAGAGGCTGCATCTTTCAATACGCTGACAGATTCGATATCACCTTGTGGGATATTGGAAAGGCTGGCAGTATAAGGTGCGCCATCGACAATAATCAATGGGTCGGTGCCTGCATACAGAGATGAAATACCACGAATGTTCATGGCACCAGCACCAGCACCAGGAGCACCAGAACTGCTACGCATTTGTAAACCCGAAACGTTTCCTACCAAAGCATTGGCAACGTTTGTCGTCACATGCTTTTGCAAGTCTTTGGAGTTCATAAATGTAGCTGAACCAGTAAAGGCAGATTTTGTTTGTGTACCGAATGCTACCACTACGACTTCATCCAAACTCTTGTTTTCTGGGTCGAGTACCACTTTCATCTCGGATCTCACTGTCAATGTCTTGGGCAGCATACCGATGTAGGTAAACTCTAAGCGGCTACTCGCATTGGGAACACTCAGTGAGAACCGTCCATTGGTATCTGTGATGGTTCCTGTTGATGTACCAACAACCTTTACCGAAGCACCAATGATAGGCTGACCATCTTCTGAAGAAGTTACCACGCCTTTCACTGGCATTTGTGCCATGGCCATACCTATACTTAGGAACAGGCACGCAAGGAACAATGTTAGTCTTTTTTTCATAAAAATTTCTCCTTTCAATCGCTAATTTAACATATTGTTTATTATTAATGGTTTGTTTAGCAGTATTCAAGTAGCTCTTAGCGATAGATATTTATACAGGTTTCATTCCGCTCCTGCCTGTTTACATTTCAGTCTGTAAACATAAATCTGACTCAGCGAAACATTCCGTGATATCACATCCTTCAAGCTAACGATTTACAAATATAGGGGAATTGTGCGAAAAGTAAACAAAAATGAGTTAATAGGTGTGATTTTAACATATTTTAGCGAACAAAGATTAAAATAACCTATCCTCACACCCTTCTTTTACTGAGTAAGAACGGTACAGCTAAAGCGGATGGATGGGGCACGCCAGCCCCAATAGAGCATGGTCAAGAAAAAGAATCTATTCCATGAAATATTCTTATATATATCAACAGAAACACCCAGTTCAGGGATACATATTTATATCGGAACAATATTTGTCAAGTAAATTTTCCAACGACAAATCACCTTTTGCGAAACGCTCTGCATCCAAAGACTGCAATCTTTCACGCACAGGCGTATTTCCTTTATATGTTGCTGTCAGCACATAAAATCCGTCTTGCTTTTCGATAGCCACATCCGAAAAACATTCAGAGATATCCTCCGAGCTATATCGAATGGAATAACTTGGACGCTTGGCACCTGGAATATCCTCACGTAGAATACCTTTTGCCACCAAATCCTGTATGTCACGAATGGCGGTGTCCTTAGAACATTTGGCAAGTGAAGCCCACATTTTGGAGGTTATCTTTGCTTCATAGCCATCCAAGAAAAGATTTAGCACATCCTTCTGGCGCTGACTGAACGCCACGGATGAAGCATTTTGCCAAAAAAGACTCTTGTTCAAAATCGTGTTTACTTTCACCTTAGCCTCGTCAAGTGCCTTAGACAGCGTGTTAGCATACCATAAAATCCACTCAGTTACATCCCCGTCACCGTTCTGTGTTTTCTTCAAAATCTCATAGTACCGATTCTTATCCTTATTGATCTGAGATGATATGTTATAGAAACGAAATTCGCTTTTGTCGGCACGAGCCAACAACATGTCCGATAGAATACGAGCCAACCGCCCGGTACCATCTTCAAAAGGATGAATGCTGACAAACCGCAGATGCGCTATGGCCGAACGGATCGTGGAGCTTACTGGCTCATCTTCATTAAACCAGTGAAGAAACTTCTCCATTTCTTCTTCCACTCGCTCTGGAGCAGGAGCGATGTAATGCACTTTCTCTTTGCCAAAGATACCAGACACAATTTGTTCTTCATGGGTGCGGTATCTTCCCACCTCAATCTTAAAACCCTCACTAAAGCCTGTCGGAAAAAACGCCGCTTGCCAAGCACACAATTTTTCTTTGGTCAATGGTTGGTCAACATGATGCAAGGCATCGAGCATGACCGCCACAACAGAATCTACATAGTGAGAAGGTGCCGTCTGCCTGACATTCTCCAGTCCCAGCTTTCGAGCGACAGACGAACGCACCTCGTCCGCATTCAGACGAATGCCCTCTATCTCTGAAGAAAACACCACGTCATTTGTCAAGTTATCGGCCATGGCTTTCAGTTTGCTGTCAAAGCCAAGCGAGTACAACCTGCCATACAGCAAACCTTGCTTTCGATTCACCTCTTCAAGGACAGCCGTAAGTTTGAGTGCATCCCATCTAAACGCTGTCCAATCTTCTCTTTCGTGGATATACATATTATATTAAGTTGTGAATGCAACCTAAATCGCGCAATAACGTCGCAACATTTGCGACAAATATACTGTTTTTTTGTCGCATTTACAAGTAGGGAACACGAAATAGTACCATTTTTTCCATATTTTTTTTGTGGCTATCTTGATTGGGTACAATTGGCCAACGTCGTAGAGGCGGGATTTATCACGGTCCGCACACCCGCACGTCCCGTCCCTGGAGCCACAACATGACGAAGGGTGATGAATCACGCCCCTACATTGCTACAGTACAAACAAAGCGGAGTTTTTTTAGGCAGCAAAAGGCTTCCGGTTCAATCTCATGCACTTTACGGGGCAAAGTGAATGCTTTTACCGTCCAAAGTCTATGCAATTGGAGGGGAAAATCAATGCTATTGCAACTGATTGAAATACAAAGAGAAACAGATGTCCAAAAACCGAAAAACGAAGGGGGCCTGAGATATTCTAAATGAAAAATGATGCGTGAAAAGGTACCCTCTCCTGGTTGGGAGCCAAAGAGGACTGTCGGCGCACGTCACTGCTCATTTTTTGTCGGGCGAACAGGGCGGGGGCCAGAAACCTTCTGGCTCATCTGCTCTATACTGTCTGCGATGTATTGTTTGAAACGTTGATCTTTCAAAACCTCGATGTCTTGGAACAAACCCAACACAAATCGTCCGATGCCCAGATAGCTGGCCACGTCGGTTTTGAAAATCCAGTGTTTCTCATCTTTCTCGGGCGCCAGGAAAGGGTGCGACTGCGGGTACTCCTCCAACAAAAGATTGTATGACAACTGCCCCAAGCGCAGTTTCACGGGCAGCTTTTCGTCGCCACTGAACATAAAAATATCCGTGAAGAGGTCGCGGTGCTTGGCCTGGTTCATCCAGAATACATCCATCACCTCGACGCTCTTAATGCGCGACACCTTGAACGTTTTGCACATTTCCGACTGCATCTCATAGCACCGCACGTCCAAATCGTCGTTCATCAACAGGTAAGGCTCCACCACGCGGTCGGAAACGGTCTTGCTGTGGGGCGACGAATAGCCCCTGAGCACCACGACGCTCTGTGTCTCCATGGCCTCTTTCAAGGTGCGCACGTTGTTGTGGATGCGCTTCAAGGCGGCTGGTGAGAACGACCCTTCCAGACTGTAATAGCGGTCGAGTTTGGTTTTGAGGGTAGCCAGGATGAGGTCTTTCTTGTTACTGGCCTCCAGCATTCGGCGCAGGTAAGCGGCTTCTTCTTTGGTGAAAACGATGTTGTCGTGCAGTCGCCTGAAAAACTTACTATTGGGGTCCAGGCGGTAATAGGCCCCGGTTTTGATGACCTGAAACCCACTGTTGCGCAGATAGTCAAGATAATAATAGAGGTTGCGCCGCGTGACGTGCAGCCTGTCGGCCAACTGCTGGGCGGTGTAGTTATTGTTGTCGGTGAGCAACAGCAGCAGCTCGAGTTCGTTTCCGAATTTTTCTAATCGCATGGGGAAGTAGTTTGTGAGTTTTTGAGTTTCTTAAGTTTTTAAGTTTTTAGTTCTTGAGTTCTTGAGTTTTTAAGTTTGTGAGTTTTTTAGTTTCTAAGTTCTTGAGTTTTTAGGTTTGTGAGTTGATGAGTTAATGAGGACGTTCATGCTGGATTCCTCCAATCAACTGCGAGCTAAGCATTCAAGCATCAGAAGCCAACGCATATCAAGCAAAAACACGCAATCTTGTAAGACAAGCGTGATGCAACGTGCATCAGTTGGACAAAAAGCAGTGCACTAAAAATCTAAAGATAGCTCTGTACTACCCAAAAGGTTGTACGAACGGCGGTGATAGGGCGTGACGCCATACGCACGGATGGCCTCCCGATGCTTTCGTGTGGGGTAGCCCATGTTCGATTGCCAGTCGTATTGCGGGTATTCTTGCGCCAGGCGGTCCATGTAATCGTCCCGAAAAGTCTTGGCCAAGATGCTGGCCGCGGCGATGTCTTGGTACTTGCCGTCACCTTTTATAATAGTGGTATAGGGCAAATCATGATAAGGCGTGAAGCGATTTCCGTCCACGATGATGGTCTGCGGACGCGTGGTGAGCTGGTCCAGCGCGCGGTGCATGGCCAGAAAACTGGCGCGCAGGATGTTGATTTCGTCAATCTCCTGCGGTGTCACCTCGCCCACAGCCCACGCCACGGCATCGTGGATGATGGTTTGTCGCAATGCGTTGCGCTTTTTGCGCGAGAGCTGTTTAGAATCGTTCAGCTCCGCATTGTCATAGTTGGGCGGCAGGATGACGGCGGCGGCAAACACGCTTCCGGCCAAGCATCCACGCCCCGCCTCGTCGCATCCAGCCTCGATGAGATTGGGATAAAAATGAGATTTCAAAGTGTTGTGCATCCTCTATATGTGAAATAAAGTTAACCTACAACAAGTATTAACTACCTTTGTTTGGTATGGAAAAATGAGTTCCACTTCTTACCGTACTTTTGCCGTATCAAACAGAACATGAACTATCAAATACAAACGACAATGGAAAAGAACATTCTTTTATCAGAAAGCACACCCTCGGCACGTTTCAATTATCAGCACGTCATCGGTAAATTATTGATGCCGATAGAACTTTTGCGGCGTTATTACGCCAAAGTGATGGAACGTGAGGTGAACACGCGGCAGACGCTATTGCTGCTGAATGCCCAACTGGCATTCGTGATGACCGTGTTTCCCATCGAAGCGCCGTTCGCCGTGCGCGTGGTTTGCTGCCTATGGCTGTTGAATGCCTTGTGGAAATGCAAACAAGCGTTCTGATTAGAACATCCGACTGACGCGCTCAATGCCCGCAACCAGTTGGTCGACCTCCTCGCGTGTGTTGTACAAAGCGAAGGAGGCGCGTGCCGTTCCTAAAACACCCAACCGCTGCATCAGCGGCTGCGCGCAGTGGTGCCCTGTACGAATGGCGATGCCGAGCCTATCCAACAAGGTGCCCATGTCCATGTGGTGGATGTGGCCAACCTGAAAGCTGATGACCGCGTCGCGATGGGCCGCCTCGCCGAAGATGCGCATCCCAGGAATGGTTTGCATGCGCTCAAGGGCGTAAGCGGTCAGCTCGTGTTCGTACTTGGCTATGTTGTCCATGCCCAAGGATGACAGGTAATCGAGCGCGACGGCCAACCCATGCGTGGCAATGTAATCGGGTGTGCCCGCCTCGAACTTCAATGGCGGTCGCTCGAAAGAAACCTTGTCGAACGACACATGGCTGATCATCTCGCCTCCTCCCTGATAGGGTGGCAAGCGTTCGAGCCATTCTTCCTTACCATACAGCACGCCAATGCCCGTGGGACCGTATGCTTTGTGACCGCTGAAAACGAAGAAATCGCAATCAACATCTTGCATGTCTACCTTGAAGTGGGGCGCACTCTGCGCACCGTCTATCACCACCGGCACGCCATGGGCATGCGCCGTGGCCGTCATCTGCTTCACGGGATTGACGGTACCCAGCACGTTGCTCACCTGCGTGAGGCTCACCAATTTGGTTTTGTCGGTAAACAACTTGTCGTATTCGTCGAGCATCAGCTCCCCCGTATCGGTCATCGGAACCACTTTGAGCACGATGCCTCTTTGCTGAGCCTGCAACTGCCACGGGACAATGTTGGAATGATGCTCCATGGCAGAGACGATTACTTCATCGCCTTCGCGCATGAACGCCTGACAATAGGTGGAGGCGATGAGGTTCAAACCCTCGGTGGTGCCTCGGGTGAAAACCACCTCAGCGGCAGAGCGGGCATTGATGAAGCGGCGCACCGTCTCGCGGGCAGCCTCGTGAAGTTCGGTGGCCTGCTGCGACATCCAGTGCACGCCGCGGTGGACGTTGGCGTTGACGTTGAGGTATTCGTCACGCATGGCATCCAACACGCACAAGGGTTTCTGCGTGGTGGCCGCATTATCCAAGTAAATTAGAGGCTTGTCGTAGACCTTTCGGGAGAGGATGGGAAAATCCTGACGGATGGAAGAAATATCGTACATAGAATGAAAATGTATGGATTGGACTGGCAGAAAAGTCGCTCGGAGCCGACTGATAGTTTGGCCAGTCACGGATGATTGGTTTGAACGTTCACGAAAAAACCTCCGCCCAAGTTTGCTTTTGAGAGCACTTGGGGGAGGCAATGATGGGTTGATTAACAATTTCTACATCCCGCACACTTGTCGAGTTCGCCTCTGAAGCGCTTCTCAACCAAGTAGTGCAGACGGTCTTTCAACGGTTCGAGCTGCATGCTATCGACCACCTCATTGATGAAGGCAAACTCCAACAACAGCTTGGCTTCCTGCTCACTGATGCCGCGTTGGCGCATGTAGAACATAGCCTGGTCGTTGAGTTGACCCACGGTAGAACCATGACCACATTTCACATCGTCGGCATAAATCTCCAACTCTGGCTGGGTGTACATGCGCGCCTGCTTCGTGGTGCAGAGATTTTGGTTGCGCATCTCCGAGTTGGTCTTCTGCGCTCCCTTCTCTACAAGCACCCTACCGGCGAAGGCTCCCGTGGCCTGACCATCGAGAACGTACTTGTACAGTTCATGACTTTCGCAGTGAGGCACGGCATGACGAATGAACGTGTTGTTGTCCACATGCTGCTTTTTGTCAGCAATGACGCAGCCGTTGCAGCAACAAGACGCCCCTTCGCCACGGAACACCAAGTTGAGTTGGTTGCGCGTAATGCCATTGTGCAGCGTGAGCACGTTGTGATTGAAGCGACTGTTTGCCTGCTGTTCCACATACACGTTGCTCACGCGGGTATTGTGTTCGTGCGTTTCCTCCATGCAATAAAGGTCGAGCGAGGCATTCTCGCCCACATAAGCCTCGATTACTTGCGTGGCCAGAAAATGCTTGTCGTCCATGGTATGGTCGCAGAAAAGGAACTTGGCCTCGGCTCCTTCATCCAACACGATGAGCACCCGGCGGTTCACCATCAGGTCGACATCAGAGCGAAGGAGGTTGACCACCTGGACGGCACGGTCAATCTTAACCCGTTTGGGCACATAAATGAAGAGGCCATCTTGCGCCAACATGGTGTTCAGTGCGGTGATGGCATCATCCTTTGTCTCGGCCAGTTGGGCATAATACTTGCTCACCAATTGCGGATGTGTGTCGGCCACCTTCCGCAAAGAGTCGACGATAACGCCTTCGGGCAGCATCGCTTTGGGCAGCGCCTTTGCGTGGAAAGCGTCGTTGACGATGAAGTAAAGCGAAGTACTCAAATTGGGTACGCTGCACTTGAAGGCCTCATAGGGTTTTACGGGGATATCCAGCCGGTTGAGGTTTAATCCATAATTGGGTTCAAACAGCGCCGCCATATCCGTGTAGCGGTAGCGTTCAACCTTGCGTGAGGGGAAGCCTTGGCGCTTAAAATCTTCGAAAGCAGCGTCACGAACGTCGTTCATCACGGGCGAACCATGCTGAAAAATCATGGATCGGGCATCCGCATACAGGTCGACATATTGTTTCTCACTGTTCATCATTCTGCCTCCGCCTTAATCCAGTCGTACCCTTTGTCTTCGATTTCCTTGGCCAATTCAGGCCCTCCGGTCTTCACAATACGTCCATCGAACAGCACATGAACGATGTCGGGCTTGATTAAATCGAGCAAACGGTCGTAATGTGTGATGACAATGGTGCTGGTATCGGGCCGCTTGAGCTTGTTGACACCTTCGGCAACCACGCGCAGCGCGTCTACATCCAAGCCCGAATCCGTCTCATCAAGAATGGAGAGCGTGGGCTCGAGCATCGCCATTTGGAAGATTTCGTTACGTTTTTTCTCTCCGCCACTGAATCCCTCGTTCACGCTGCGGTTGGACAGTTTGCTGTCTAACTCAACCACCTTCCGCTTTTCCTTCATCAACTTGATGAAGTCGCCGGCACTCATCGGCTCCTGTCCTTGATACTTTCGCTTCTCGTTGATGGCTGCCCGCATGAAATTAGTCATGGACACACCAGGGATTTCCACGGGATATTGGAAAGAGAGAAACAATCCCTCGTGTGCGCGATCTTCTGGCGCCATGGCCAACAGGTCTTTGCCATTGAACGTCACTTCGCCCTGTGTAACCTCGTACATCGGATTGCCCACGAGCACTGCGCTCAAGGTACTCTTGCCCGAACCGTTAGGTCCCATGATGGCATGTACTTCTCCTGTCTTGATGACGAGATTGATTCCTTTCAATATTTCTTTGCCGTTGATGGTGGCATGCAAATTCTTTACCTCTAACATAATGATTCTTTTGATATAAATCGGTTTATCCAACGGTGCCCTCCAGCGAGACGGAAAGCAACTTTTGCGCTTCGACTGCGAACTCCATCGGCAACTTGTTTAATACTTCCTTGGCATATCCATTGACAATCAGGCCAACGGCATCTTCCGTAGGAATGCCCCGCTGATTGCAATAAAAGAGCTGATCTTCACTGATTTTGCTTGTCGTAGCCTCATGCTCAACGATGGCACTGTCGTTATGAATGTCCATGTAAGGGAACGTGTGAGCACCACATTCGCTTCCCAACAGCAGACTGTCGCACGAGCTGTAGTTGCGTGCATTGTCCGCATTGGCGGTTGCACGAACCAATCCTCGATAAGAGTTCTGGCTGTGTCCAGCACTGATTCCCTTTGAAATGATGGTGCTCGTGGTGTTCTTTCCCATGTGAATCATCTTCGTACCCGTGTCGGCCTCTTGATGATGATTGGTCACTGCCACCGAATAGAACTCGGCCTGCGAGCCATCTCCACGCAAGATACAGGATGGATATTTCCATGTAATGGCACTACCTGTTTCGACTTGCGTCCACGAGAGCTTGGAGTTGACTCCCCGACAATCGCCCCTTTTGGTGACCAAGTTGAGCACTCCGCCCTTACCATGTTCGTCTCCGGGGTACCAATTCTGAACAGTTGAGTATTTTACCTCGGCATTGTTCATCACGATGATTTCCACGATTGCGGCATGAAGTTGATTCTCATCGCGCATCGGAGCGGTGCAGCCTTCGAGATAACTCACATACGCATCGTCTTCAGCCACAATCAACGTTCGTTCAAACTGTCCGGTATTGCGCGCGTTGATGCGGAAATACGAACTTAACTCCATGGGACAGCGCACGCCTTTGGGGATGTAAACGAACGATCCATCACTGAAAACAGCGCTATTCAGGGCTGCAAAGAAATTGTCATGATAAGGAACCACCGTGCCTAAGTACTGACGCACCAAGGCAGAATGCTCCTTGATGGCCTCGCCCATGGAACAGAAGATGACGCCTTTCTCCTTCAGCTTTTCTTTGAAGGTGGTCTTCACAGACACAGAGTCCATGATGGCATCAACGGCCGTTCCACTGAGTGCCAACCGTTCTTCCAATGGAATACCCAGCTTGTCGAATGTTTTCTCCAGTTCCGGATCAAGCTCCTTGTTGGTCGGTTTCTTCGCCATTGGGTCGGCATAATAGGAAATTTCTTGGTAATTAATGTCGGGCAACGTCACATGTCCCCATGAGGGTTGTGTCATTGTCAGCCAATGTCGATACGCTTTCAGGCGAAATTCGAGCATCCATTCCGGCTCTCCTTTCTTGTCGGAAATGAGCCGAATGACATCCTCATTAAGCCCCTTCTCTATAATCTCGGTATGAACGTCAGTGGTAAAGCCAAACTCGTACTTCTGTTCGGTCAGCTTTCTGACGTATTCGTTGTTCGTGTTATTTACTTCTTCCATAAATGTAAATGCAGGAACTCCCTGATGTTTCATGGACGCCCCTGCAATAGATGATATGATTAGTTTGTTAGTTGACGAGTTCACAAGTTGACGAGTTGACGAGTTGTTGGTGCTTAAGGGTTCGTAAATTGAAGTATTTACGAACGCAAAGACTTATCAACTCAAAAACTTACCTACTCAAAACTCGCGCGCTCAAACTTACAACGTTTGCTTTACTTCTATTTCTGTAAAGGTTTCTATGATGTCACCTTCCTGGATATCATTGAAATTAACCAGACTGATACCACACTCGAAACCGGTTGCCACTTCCTTGACATCGTCCTTATACCGCTTCAACGCATTGATAGCAGCGGTGTGAACGACGATTCCATCGCGAACAACTCGAGCTTTGTCTGAGCGGTGTACCTTTCCATCGGTAACCATGGCACCAGCTACGGTTCCCACCTTTGAAATCTTGTAAACTTGCTTCACCTCAACCTCGCCAGTGACTACCTCCTTGGTTACCTTGTCAAGCATGCCTTCCATAGCCGACCTCACGTCATCAATGGCGTCGTAGATGACGGAGTAGGTGTTGATTTCAACACCGTTCTGTTCGGCCAGTTTACGGGCAGAAGCAGACGGACGAACCTGGAAGCCCACAATAATAGCATCGGAAGCATCTGCCAAGGTAACATCGCTTTCACTAATCTGACCTACCGACTTGAAGATAACATTGACGTTAATCTTCTCGGTAGACATCTTAATAAACGAGTCACTCAATGCCTCGATACTACCATCGGTGTCACCTTTGACGATAATGTTCAGTTCTTTGAATGAACCAAGAGCAATACGATGCGAGATGTCACTCAGCGTGAGGCGCTTCTGTGTACGCAAGCCCTGCTCGCGTTGCAGCTGCGTACGCTTGTTGGCTATGTCACGAACCTCTTGTTCCGTTTCCAGCACATGGAACTGATCACCGGCCGTAGGCGCACCATTCAGTCCGAGGATGATGGCAGGTTCGGCAGGTTTGGCCGATTCAATACGCTGGTTGCGCACGTTGAACATGGCCTTGATGCGTCCCCAGCTCGTCCCGGCGATGATGTCATCACCCACACGCAGCGTACCATTGCTAACCAAAACCGTAGAGACATATCCACGTCCCTTGTCCAAACTCGACTCGATGACGCTACCCGTCGCCCTGCGATTGGGATTGGCTTTCAAGTCAAGCATGTCGGCCTCGAGGAGTACTTTCTCCAACAATTCGTTGACACCAATACCTTTTTTCGCACTGATTTCCTGACATTGGTATTTTCCACCCCACTCTTCAACCAGCAAGTTCATTTGAGCCAAGTCTTCACGAATCTTGTCTGGGTTGGCTCCGGGCTTGTCAATCTTGTTGATGGCGAACACCATGGGCACGTTGGCAGCCTGTGCATGGGCAATGGCCTCCTTGGTGGTAGGCATCACACTATCGTCGGCTGCGATGATGATGATGGCGATATCCGTCACCTGTGTACCACGAGCACGCATGGCGGTGAAGGCCTCATGACCAGGAGTATCCAGGAATGTGATGTACCGTCCATTCTCCAACTTTACATTGTAAGCACCGATGTGCTGGGTAATGCCACCGGCCTCGCCTTCAATCACATTGGTGTTTCGGATGTGATCCAACAGAGATGTCTTACCATGGTCTACGTGTCCCATCACGGTAACGATGGGTGCGCGAGGCAACAAGTCGTTCTCGTCGTCGATTTCCTCAGCGACAGCCTCTTGAACCTCTGCACTCACATATTCGGTCTTGAAGCCAAACTCATCGGCAACCAAGTTGATAGTTTCGGCATCCAACCGCTGATTGATAGATGCCATCACACCGATGCTCATCAAAGTTCCAATCAGTTTGTTGACATCCACATCCATCATGGTAGCCAATTCGCTGACTGTCACGAATTCGGTAAGCTTCAGTGTCTTGCTTTCCTTACGTTCTGCCCTTGCTTCCGCACTCATACGTTCTTGCACGGCATCACGTTTTTCCTTACGGTATTTAGCACCCTTCCTGTTCTGGGTGCCCTTACTGGTGAGCCTGGCCAGCGTTTCTTTTACCTGGCGTGCTACCTCTTCCTCGTTCACCTCCAGCGGTTTCTGGTTACGTCCTCTGCCCTTTCGGTTTTTCTTATTAGCATTTCGGCCGTCAGCATACGCAGACTTATTGGCATTGCCACCGCCATTGTTTCCAATTTGTCGAGAAGCAGCATTGATATCAACCCGCTGTTGGTTGATGCGGGCGCGCTTTTTGCGTCCATCGCCTCGTTTTTCTTCACGTTCTTTGCGACGTTCTTCCTTGGTTTTCTTCTTGGGTCGAGTACTCTGGTTGATGGTGCTAAGGTCTATTTTACCCAGCACATTCACCTTCGGCGCATTTTGCAAGCGCAACTCACCCTTGGTCTGGAAGAGTTCGGTACCTTCCTGCTCCTTGTCACTTTCCTGCGATTCGGCGCTTTGCTGTGCCTTGTCGCTTTCCTGTGCCTTATCACTTTCCTGTGGTTTAACACGCTCGTCAGACTTTTGTTTCTTGTCCGCTTGCGCCTTCTTTACAGTTGGCGACTCGGTCTTAGCTTTCGCTTCCTGGTCGTCTTTCTTGCTTTCTTTCACCACAGATGGTTCTGCCTTTGGTGTTTCCGCAGGCTTCTCTACTTTTTCTTTTACAGGCTCAGGGCTGACGGCAGCAGCCTTCTTCGTCGGTTCTTCTTGCGACTCGGATGCCTTTTGATCGTCTTGAGCAACAGCGTTCTTAGCGGCAGGCTTCTTGTCGAATACGCTCAAGTCGATCTTGCCGAGGGGCTTGTATCGCTGTTGCGATGAAGCTGTCTCGACTACTTCTTCAACACGCTCTTCCTTTGCTTCCCGCGTGCGTTTCTTTTCTCTGGGCTTCTTCTGGAAGATCTTTTCCGCCTGATTGCGCACCTCTGCGTCTTGCTTGAAAGCCTCTACCAAGGCTTGGTATTGTGCGTCGCTCAGCTTGAAGCTCGGCTCGCCCTTCACCTCTCCCAGCTCACTTTTCTTTTCAAGGAATTCAACTGCCGTTTGAAGTCCTATGTTTAATTCACGTAATGCTTTGTTTAATCTGATGCTCATTGATAATTATTTAACTCTTGTTCTTATTGACGTTCACACTCCCAACTGTTCTGCCCATTTGCAGAAGTTTTTCTACAGCGTCCTCGTTCGCGGAGGGCCGCATGCGTCACGGGGTGTTACTGTTCAAATTCTGATTTTAATACCCGAATCAGATGATCGACGGTTTCTTCCTCCAAGTCGGCTTTCTCGATCAACATTTCACGAGGTGCGTTCAACACCTGTTTAGCTGTATCAAGACCGATGCCCTTGATAGCGTCGATAATCCATTGATCGATTTCGTCATCAAACTCTTCCAAGTAGATGTCTTCGTCAGCGTCGGCATCTGATACTTCGCGGAACACGTCGATGGTGAATTCTGTCAGCATGGAAGCCAACTTGATGTTCAGTCCTCCCCGACCAATAGCCAGGCTCACCTCTTCGGGTTGCAAGTAAACCTCGGCCTTGCGGTTCTCCTCATCCAGGTTGATGCTGCTGATGCGGGCTGGGCTCAACGCGCGCTGAATGAACAGTTTGATGTTTGACGTGTAGTTAATCACGTCGATATTCTCGTTGCACAACTCGCGAACGATGCCGTGCACACGACTGCCTTTCACGCCAACGCAGGCACCTACCGGGTCAATGCGGTCGTCGTAACTCTCCACGGCCACCTTCGCACGCTCGCCCGGCATACGGGCAATCTTCTTGATGGAGATGAGTCCGTCGTTAATCTCAGGCACCTCGACCTCCAACAGTCGTTCCAGGAATACCGGACTGGTACGCGAGAGAATAATCTTGGGATTGTTGTTCTCGTTGTCCACCCGCAGGATGACGGCGCGAATGGTCTCGCCCTTGCGGTATTGGTCGGCCGGTATCTGCTCTGACTTGGGCAGTATCAGCTCGTTGTTCTCATCGTCTACCAACAGCACCTCGCGCTTCCATATCTGGTAAACCTCACCGGAGATAACCTGTCCCACGCGATCCTTGTACTTATTGTACAACGAGTCGTTTTCCAGTTCCAGCACTTTTGAAGCCAATGTCTGACGAAGATTCAAGATGGCACGGCGGCCAAACTTGGCAAAGTTGATCTGCTCAGAAACCTCTTCACCCACCTCGTAGTCGTCTTCAATCTCGCGAGCCTCTTTCAGCGATATCTCTTTATTTTCATCTGTCACCTCACCATCGGGTACAACGATGCGGTTGCGGTATATTTCGAAGTCACCCTTATCAGGATTCACGATAACGTCAAAATTCTCATCGCTACCATAAATCTTGGCGAGCACGTTGCGGAAACTTTCCTCCAACACACTTACCAATGTGGCACGGTCGATGTTTTTCGTGTCTTTGAATTCACGAAAGGTGTCAATCATGCTGATGGTTTCTTCTACATTCTTTCTTGCTGCCATAGCGTTATATGTTATATTTTGGTTTCGTTCAATGCACAGGGACTATCCCTTTATTTAAAGTTGATGAGATACTTGGTGTACTTCACCTTGTCCATCTGGAAAGTATGGTCCACGGGTTGTAGCTGAGGGTGTTTTTTGCCTTCCACCTTCACCTTCTCGTCAACGGTCACAACAAAGTCGTTCCCATCTACCGATTTCAACACACCTCGGTATTTCAGTCCGTCGCCATCAAGCACCTCGACCTCTTTTCCTATGAAATTGACGTACTGCTGTAGTACCTTGAAAGGTTGACCCAATCCGGCCGAGCCTACTTCCAACTCATAGTCTTCATCGTCACGGTTCAGCCGGTCTTCAATGTACCGACTCAATTCCACGCAGTCTTCAATCCATACGCCGTCTGCATGGTCGATCTCAACAACAATCTTGTCGTCTTTACTGACCTCAACATCCACCAAGAAATAGTCTTTGTCCTGAAGCCAATCTTCAACCAATCCTTTTACGACACTTTTATCAATCATATATATTTAATTAGTACTATATATTCTTTCCGCTCGTGCCAAGCATCTTTCAAGAAGCGATGCCAGCCATATTTAAACTAAAATGAGGAGCTTTCTGCGAAGCCCCTCATTCCACTGAACGGTGCAAAGATAGGTTTTTTCAACGAAATATCCAAATAAAACGGCGATTATTCACGAAATTTTCACAGGCGGTTAGTTAGTAATTCTCTTTTTACTAATTAAACTAACATACTCGTATCTATCCCCGTATAAATCTGGCATTGTTTTCTTAGGACTAAATATTTTGACAATAATGAGGTATTCGTAACCCTCTTCATAGATGCTATCGAATCCCATGATGGTAGGAATAATTTCCTTTTCCATATTTTTTTTTACTATAGCATATCCTTTATTTGTAGATTGGATGGACGTTCCTGGATAGAAATAGTATGTTTTATGTGATAATACGGTTATGGTATCTTTTTGGATGAATTTATAAGTTTCGTCAAGGCCTTCTTCTTTTGCACAACCAGCAAAAAAAAATGACGTTAGTATTAATACTATAAATGTGTATTTTGTCATAGTGGTATGAAGGTATCAAATCTTTTATCATTCCCAAATTCGCTTGGTATATGTTTGCTTTGCCCATTAATTACGGCTTTTTTTAAATGAATGTAAAGCCTTGGTGCATAAAGTAATTTCCTAAGTATATCATTCTTTTCATTACTATTGTTCTCTTTGACTTCTCCTTGTAGGGTAAGAAAAACAGTATAAAATCCTTGCGGCAATGTTATTTCTTGGATTGGTAAGGTTGTCCAATCATCTTTTTCTTCGATATTAATTTTTTTGCTAAAGAGCGTCTGATTGTTATCTGTATTTACAATTTTAATTATTGCCTTAATCGTATAATCATTATAAGTGAACTCCCCAATATTTTTTTTTATTTGGTATGTTCAAATATTTGTTGGTAAGGGGATGTCTTCACGAATATCTTGTGTGCAAGACACGAAAGCTAATGTAGATAAAAAGGATATTAATATTTTTTTCATAAGATAGATATGGATAAGGTGATTATTAGCTCCAAAGATAATAATTTTTTAGTCTATCCCAAACTTTTTATTGTTTTTTTTCAATATTCACATCAAATGAGTTTCACATATGCCCAGACATCAAAGGCAAGCAACAGCATAATGCACCCTTCACGTTCACCATGCGAACATGGAACACCATAAGAGAAGTAAATTATTTTTATCAAAAAAGGCCTATAAAACGGCATTTGCAAATTGGCAATCTAGAAAAAATCAATAGGTCTGCAGGGAGCATCAAAGCAATGGCTGGGCAAGAAAATGCAGATTTTACGCTTAGAGCATTGACTTTGCTACCTTAAAAGCATCACTTTGATGCCCTATATGGATGACTTTAGCGGGTAAACCCATGCTTATTTCACGACAAAAGCCATGTTTTTAGCCTAAAAAAGCATGAAAAATAGGGGTTCAATTACGCCATGCAGGCGTAAATAATTAAATATCAATCACATATAAACCTCGCTCATTTTGAGCGTATTTTCAACCAAAGGCAAGACTGGTTGTAAATACGCCAAATATGAAGAGGTTGGTTGTTAAATATTTTCATAACGTATTGACCCCATGACTTCAATTCCACCAACACGCAACGAACACGGCACAATGAAAACAAAGCGACGAATTTGCACAAAATACAGTTGATATTACCATTATTTATTGTAATTTTGCAAGGAGTGCTCAACAACCAAATCTTGATGAGAATGATGCAAAAAAAGACGATTTTCCTCACGGGTGCCACCGGACACATGGGGTCAGAGGGCTTGAAACAGCTATTGAAACGGCGTGACGAGTTTGACATTCGCTTGCTGGTATTGCCCACCGAGAACGACCGTAAGACCATTGCGCCCTACGCTTCGCTGCCGGGCGTGGAAGTGATTTATGGCGATTTGACGAATTACGACGACGTGTTGCGAGGGGTGACGAATGCCGATTATGTGCTGCATGTGGGCGGAATGGTGTCGCCGGCAGCCGATTATTTTCCGCAAAAGACCATGCAGGTCAACGTGGGGGCAGTGAAAAACATCATCAGAGTGATCAAGGCACAGCCCAATCCCGACCGGGTACATCTGGTATACATCGGAACGGTGGCGCAAACGGGCGACCGCAACGATCCCATTCACTGGGGACGCGTGGGCGACCCCATTAAGATTAGCGTCTATGACATCTACGCTTTGTCGAAAGCCTTGGCCGAAAGAGAGATCATCGAGTCGGGGTTGAAGCATTGGGTGTCGCTCCGTCAAACGGGCATCTTATACCCTTCCATTCTCAACACATTAGACCCCATCATGTTTCACCAGCCCCTGAACGGCGTATTGGAATGGGTGACGGCCAAAGATTCGGGCGTACTGCTGTCGCATGTGTGCAATGAAGACCTGCCTGAAGACTTCTGGTGCCGCATCTACAACATTGGCGGAGGAGCGGAATATCGCACCGTTAACTGGGCGTTTATGCAATACACCTTCACGGCTTTGAACTTAGGAAACCTCAAAGACCTCACCGAACCCAACTGGTTTGTGCTGCGCAACTTCCACGGACAGTGGTACACCGATTCTGATACCCTTGAATCGTACCTGCATTTCAGAAGTGGAAAGATAGACCAATTCATTCAAGAAATGGCTGAAAAAGCTCCGTTGAAGATGAAATTAGGGGGCTTGGTCCCTTCCAGTCTCATCAAACATCTTGTATTGAAGCCCACCGCCAAAAAACCCTTGGGACCGTTATATTGGACGAAGCACAACATCGAGCCTCGCATCACGGCCTTCTATGGCAGCATGGACGCATGGAAAGCTATTCCGGGATGGAACGAGTTTAAACTGTATCACCCATCGCCTCAGCCCGTGATGTTGGACCATGGATATGACGAGTCGAAACCAAAAGACGAACTGGATATAGAAGATATGCAGCAAGCGGCAGCCTTCAGGGGCGGCAAGTGCCTGTCCAAGCAGATGGTGCGCGGCGACCTATCCACCCAATTGGAATGGCAATGCGCTTTTGGACATCGCTTCAAAGCCTCTCCCCGACTGGTTCTATTAGGTGGTCACTGGTGCCCCGAGTGCTTCCCCATGCCGTGGAATTATGACGAAGAAGCCAAACGAAATCCTTTCTTTGCCCAGGTATGGAAGCCTCTGCACAGCCCTGACGAACACAACGTGTACGATGAGACTATTATCAAAGGGTGGCAAGGATGAAAAAGGAAGAAGGGGAAAGAACTTTTTTGAAGGAATAACTTTTTTTTTGTTGGGCTTACCACCTATATATAACTGTGGCGAGATTCTAATTGTGAATGATGGTTTGAGTCAAAGAACATTCTATCTGCTTTTAAAAATTAGCCTCGAGACTCTGATATTAATTTGCAATTTGAGGCAAAGAACATTCAGTCCGTCTTTCAAAATGAGTGTTGAGAATCTGATGTTGATTTGCAATTTGAGGGAAATCCATTGGGTATCCTGAAGCATACGATTAACGACCGAAAAAGTCCTTTAACCTTCTCTTCATATCTTCCTTGCACTCCCGCCACACCTTAAGGTTTTGTGCATACTCCTCTTCCAAGCGTTTTCTCTTATCTTCCCGCTGCCACTGATTTTGAGACGTATGCTTTCTGCCTTTTGTTGCCAAGCCAACAATTATCCAAGTAATTATCAATAAGACAAATCCCAGTGTCGTCATAGCTTACCTATCTGTAATAGTACTCTTGCAAATTTACATAAAAACTGTGATTTACGAACCAATAGATCAAAGAAATAAATGGGGAATGAGAGGGTAAAATAGTTTTCAAAATATTTGCAAGGATAAAATATTATCCCTATATTCGTAGTGTGTTTTAAAATAATAATATGCCTACAATATTTGAAATATTTGGACTTCGTTTTTTCTTTTATTCTGATGAACATAGACCAATCCATGTTCATGTTGTAAAAGGTGACGATGACGCAAAGATACAGATAGAAGATGAGGTTAAGTTAGTATATAATCATGGATTAAAAGCCAAAGATTTGAAACGAGCATTGGAACTTGCAGAGATGTACAAAGAGGATATCATCAATACCTGGAACGAGTATCATTAAATGAGTATCATTATGGAAACAATAAAGAATATATGGTTTGAGAAAGGGCGTATATATATGCTGTCAAGCGAGGATAAGGTGTACAGCCGTCCTTTGGAGGCTTTTCCATTGCTCAAAGATGCAACAGAAAGGCAACGAATGGATTATACAATAGAATTACATGGAGAGGCTTTACGATGGGATGAATTGGATGAAGATATACATATTTCAAGTTTTTATACAAAAGACGAACCGAAATATGATAATGAGGTTGCAATGTTGTTTAAGCGTTTCCCACAATTAAATGTCTCGGAAGTAGCGAGAAATCTGGGCATTAACAAAAGTTTATTGTCAAAATACATCTATGGTATAAAGACTCCGAGTGCGGAAAGAGTTTGTCAAATCAAAAATGCTCTACGTGCTTTAGGAAGAGAATTGGCTGCCGTGTAAATTGAATAACAAACAAAAAAAATACACATTAAATTAAACGTTTTTTGCCAAATACATACACTAATATGTTCTTGTTTGCTTCATTGCAGTCTTGTTTATGTAAAATTCTGCGACCCTCAATGTTAGATCAGTATGGTTCAGCATGCAGTTAGCAACATTTTTACTTATTCTCACGCCATTAACTGCAATGATAACAGCCTAAAAAAGTTGTCATTGCTATTTCTTTTTATCGGTCAACAATCGGTCAACATTTTCGGTATACTTTTGCATTTCGAAATCAACTTTTAAGAAGTGAAACGCAAGAAGATAATAAATGAGTAACCACAACTCACGGATTTTCTAACCAAAAAGAGCGGAAACCCCATTAAAAAGGACTTCCGCTCTCTGCGCTTCAAGATGGGCTTGAACCAACGACCCCCTGATTAACAGTCAGGTGCTCTAACCAACTGAGCTATTGAAGCAATGACAAACCAAGAATCTTGATTGCGAATGCAAAGGTAGAACGTTTTTTTGAAACCTCCAAACATTTTGCAAAAAAAATAGACCGGAAAGCTAAAATACAATAAAAAAGCGAACGCTACCACCTATATTATGGTCTTAAATATTATCTTTGCTCAACAAATTGATGTCATGATAATGAAAAAACTACTGTTATATCTCTTGCTGTTGGGACTATTGCCTAACAGCTTATTCGCCCAAAAGGACAAAAACCACCTTTTTGAGGCGGCCAAAAACATGGAACTGTTCAACGCCGTTTATAAAAATCTGGACCTGATGTATGTAGACACCCTCGATGCCAATGACGTGATTGGCACAGGCATCAAGAGCATGTTGCGCAGTCTGGACCCTTACACGGAATATTATCCAGAGAGCGAAACGCAAGAATTGCGGCAGGCCCTGTCTGGAAAATACGGCGGCATCGGTGCGCTCATCCGCTACAACCAACAGCTGAAGAACGCCGTGATTGACGAGCCTTACGCCAACATGCCGTCGTCGGAAGTGGGGCTGAAGAAAGGGGACATCATCCTACAGATAGACGATTCGACGATGGTGGGCAAAGACACCAAGTATGTGAGTGACCATCTGAGGGGCGAACCTGGCTCGACCTTCGCCTTAAAGATTAAACGTCCGTCAACGGGCAAGGTGATGAAATTCAAGGTGAAGCGCCGCGCCATTCAGATGCCCGCCATTCCCCACTACGGCATGGTGGACGGAAACGTGGGCTACATCAATCTGCTTCAGTATTACGAAGGCTGCGCGAAAGAGGTGCGACAGGCTTTCATCGACCTGAAAAAGCAAGGAGCCAAAGGTCTAATCTTGGACCTGAGAAACAACGTAGGAGGCTCCGAACAGGAAGCGGTAGACCTCGTGAACATCTTCGTTCCAAAGGACATCACGGTGGTGACGAACAAAGGGAAGCTGAAACGAGCCAACTTAGCATTCAAAACACGCATGGAACCCGTCGACGCCTCCATGCCCATCGTGATTCTGGTCAACGGCATGACGGCCAGCGCAAGTGAGATTACGGCCGGATCGCTGCAAGACTTAGACCGCGCGGTCATCATGGGTACCCGCACTTTCGGAAAGGGATTGGTGCAGATGACCACAAAGCTGCCCTACAACGCCAACATGAAAGTAACCACCGCACATTATTACATTCCCAGCGGACGCTGCATCCAGGCCATCAACTACAAACACACGGCTGGACGTAACAGTGCCACACAGCTGCCCGACTCGCTGACCAGCGTGTTCCACACCAAGAACGGACGCGAGGTAAGGGACGGCGGAGGCATCATGCCGGATGTGGAAATCAAGCCCGACACCATCGCCAACATCTCGGCTTATCTGCAACGCGGAGACAGCACGGAAACGATGTTCAACTATGTGGTTGACTACATCAGCAAGCACAAAACCATCGCTCCTGCCAGCGAATTTACACTCACGGATGCCGAATACAACGAGTTTAAGCGGCTGGTCTTGAAAAACAAGTTCACCTACGACCCCGGAACAGAGAAGATTTTGGCCGAACTGGAGAAGATGGCCAAGTTTGAAAAGTATTATGAGGATGCCAAGCCTGAGTTTGAGGCTTTGAAGAAAAAGCTGACCCACGACGTGGCAAAAGACTTGGAGCTGAACAAGGATGAACTGAAACAGATGATTGCCACAGACATTGTTACGGCTTATTGTTTCCAAGCCGGGGCGGTTCAGCTGGGGTTGAGATACGACAAACAGACGAAAGAGGCCATCAAACTGCTCCAAACACCTGAAGAATACAACAAACTTCTCATGCCCAAGAAATGAGCCACGCACGATAACGGCACACATTTTTTGTTTTATTTTACCTCATCACATGCAAGATTCCTGCTAACCTGATGTTCTGTCAATAAACAAACATCATGGTTATGCGCAAAAAAATATGGAGTCTTGCACTCGTTGTGTGTCCTCTTTTCGCCACGGCACAAGTAACATGGAACGTCAAGGGAGCATTGGGGACCAGTGCATTCATCGCCAATAGTGGAGAATCTCCACAGCTGTCCTATCGGCTGGGCGGGGGTATGGCAGTTCCCTTGGGCCGCACTTTCTACTTCCAGCCATCTCTTTATCTGGCCAATAAAGGTTTCAAGTTTAACGGATATTTCGGTAACGAGCAAATCAGTGATGCGCGCTATCATGTCAACATGCACTACGTTGAGTTGCCGTTGAACATTGTCGCTCACATTCACCTGACCGATGACCTTTACCTGAATCTCTACACAGGGCCTTACATCGCATGCGGTCTCAACAGCAAGGCCAAAGTCAGCATGGCGAATAGCAACTACAAACACACCTTCAAGGAGAATCTGTTTGAGCAAGGAAGCAAGATGCTGGGCAACAGCTATAACGAAGACAAGAAGCTGGTGGAACTACCAAAGTTCAAACGCATGGACGTAGGACTTCAATCTGGTCTGGAGCTGGACATCAATCGAATCATCATTGGAGTCGAAACAAACCTTGGACTCACCCCCGTAACTAACCAACCCATCGTGAAGGAAGACGTTGTGGCCCAAGTGGTGCAAGCCTTACTCTTAGGAACCGCCACCCCCCATCATTTTGTGTTTCAAGCTACGGTGGGCTATCGGTTTTGAGAACGACAGAACACGGTGTAGCATTGCGACATCAAACGCATTGACTTTGAATGGCAAACCCATTGACTTTGGCCTTCAAAGTCAATGGGTCTGTGCACCAAAGGCATTGAGTTTGCAACAGCTTGTTGTTCAGTTATATAGGAACGTAGTTTGTTACGTTTCACACACAACGTAACAGTGCATCAAAATACTCACGCAAGGTTTTGATACATCCACCACAAAGTGATGAAACCTAGCTTTACTTCAAGAACAACAAACGCTCTTCCAACGGCTCAAAAATCTTCTCTCCCGGCTCGCCCGCAGGTACGCCAAAAGGCATCTGCGCACGAAGTTTCCAGTCGGCATCTATCTTAAATTCCTTGGCAACCACCTCATCAATAATCGGGTTGTAGTGCTGTAAGGATGCGCCGAATCCAGCATCTTCAAGGGCTGCCCAGATGGTAAACTGATGCATGGCGTTGGTATGTTCTGACCAAACGGGGAAATTGTCTGCGTAAGTGGGGAATTTTTCCTGCAACTGTCGAACGGGAGCTTGCGCTTCGTAATACAAAATGGTGCCATAACCACTCTGGAAAGACTCGTTGATCTTCGCCTCCGTCTTGCCGAAAGCGTCGGTAGGAACGATGGCACGCAACACGTCCTTCGTCAGCTCCCACAACTTGTGATGGTGCTCACCCAGCAACACGACGATGCGTGTCGACTGACTGTTGAATGCCGACGGCACATGCTTCACGGCTTGCGCCACCAACTCACGGAGGGCATCATCTGTGATGGGCGACTCATTTTTCAATGCATAATAACTACGGCGATGCGCAACGGCATCTAAAAAACTTCTGCTCATAATTCGTATTTTACTTTAGTTTGATGTCAAAAAGAAACTTCTGACTATCTATCTCATCAGAAATCCATGTTACAAATATACCAAAAATTCCGCACATCCCCCCTCTTTCGGCGAAGAAAAAATAGAAAAAAACACGACAATCATTAACAAGACACCCATTGCACGTTTCATGCAATAGGTGTTTTGTTGTCTGTAACGATTGACTGTCATGCGTCCTCACGCTGCGCTATCTGCATTGTGGGGCGTCTTTGTTTGGCCCTATACCAAGCAAACAGAGATGGCATGGCGCGAAAAGAGGGTGCATCATAACAACGAATGATGATACACCCTCCGAAAAGCTGAGTAAAGATTCATGTATAAGACCTACTCTCTTCCTGCTGCTACAGCTTGATGGTTACCCCACCATACCATGTGGCTCCATACACGGGCGCGTACATAAAGGCTGCATCGTCAAGGTGTTTCTCATCTTGAATGTAGCTGAAAATGTTCTTACCGCCGGCATATAGGGTGAAATTACCCAATCGCTTGGCCACGCGCAGATTCCAAGTGGTGAAAGTTTCGGTTTGCTTAATCTTTGAATTCTGGGCAATTGCCAAGTCGTTTTCGCCATCAAACGTATAATCAATGTACATCTTGCCCTGCAGTGAACCGATGAGCGAGAAGGTCCAGGTGCCAGGCGTGTACTCGGCAACAAAGTCACCTGTCATGGCTGGGAAGCGCGAAACGTTCTTGCTGTCCTTGGCATACTGCTCATATTGTTGTACCAGTTTTGGCGCTTTCGCCTTCACCAATTCCAGACGGTCGGTCCAGTCTGCGCGCTCATGCTTGTACTGTCCTTGGTTGAATGTCCAGTTCACACCCAGTTTGATGTCGCGTATGGGATTGTATTTCACGCTCAGTTCTACGCCCTGAACATACGCATCGTCCACGTTCTCCCACTGGTAAGTATAACCCAAGCGGCGAACGTTATCATCGGCATCAGAAAATTCAATCTTATTTTTCAAGTTAGTGCGGAAGAGATTGGCACTCAGTTGGTAGTTCTTGCCATAATAATCCGCCGACAGATTGAAGCTCATCGACTTTTCTGCCTTCAGGTTAGACGATTTCCACACACGCGGCGAACCGGAGCAAAGGTGCAAATCTTCGCTGAATCCGTAAGGTGCTCGAAAACCTGTGCCAAGGTTCGCACGCAAAACCAACGATGGGTTCACCTCATATTTTATGGCCAAACGTGGGTTGACGCTGGTCTCATTGAAATGCGTGTCAGGGAACGCACTGTCAAAAATCTTCTTGCTCGACTCGTATTCCTCACCCGAACGATGCGTATCGAGGCGCACTCCCGGCACGACAGACAGGTTGTCGAGGATGTTCCACTCGTCCTGTGCGAAGAAGCCAAACTCGGTTGCGTGCTTCTTGCCCAGCGATGTATAGGCTTCTCCCAGGTATTGAGAAGTTTTATCGGCAATGCAGTACAGGCCCGTTTCGCGTAGTTTGGTCAAATAGGCCTGTGCGCCAACCAGTAAGTTGTGGTCGCCGAGCCGACTTCCGAACGTCAGTGAGGTGGTAAACGTGTTCTCCTTGGCCATGTAAGGGCGCATCGACTGCACGTCGGGTGTTTTTCCGTCATGCGTGGCCATGTAGTCGCTTAAAAAGCTGTCGTTGGTGGCCTTGCGCTGATGATGAACGTAGGCTGCCGAGTAGTTCAGCTCCGATGTCAAGCCGATGGGCAGCGTGTACACCAGTTCTGACGTCAATCTGTTGGTGTTGATGTTCTCCGTTCCTTCGGTAAAAGGATTGCGAAACACGTCATCAGTCATGGTTCCACCCACACGGTCTTCCTGCGTTGCCTTGCCGCGAATGACCAACTTGTCGTTCTTGGCAAACGGACTGTAGAAATAAACGCCTACCCCAAAATTGTTGAGCTTGCTCTCTACACGGTCAGACACGCCGTCTTTGCCCTTCACTTCATTGCGCGTCTTCCCCTCTTTCGTGGCATCAATGGCATCGGTCTCCATGCGCTGGGCGAAGGCCGTGAACCCAATGCGCTGGTTGCGAAGGGATGTTGAGGCGTTGTAACTCTTGAGTCCCCAGTTACCAAACTGCAAATCGGCCTTGATGCTCGGCTCAAACGTGGGTTCTTTTGATATCAAGTTGATGGCTCCGGCCACCGCACTGCTGCCATAAAGGGCAGATCCAGCACCCTTCACCACCTCGATACGATCCAGGTCGGTGGTTCCCATTTGCTGCAAACCATACACGCCAGCAAGCCCCGAATAGACGGGTTCGCCGTCGATGAGCACCTGTGTATGCTCGGCACCCAAGCCCTGCATGCGTACCTGTGAGAAGTTACAGAACTGGCATTGCTGCTCCACTCTTATGCCGGGAACGCCTTGTAGCGCTTCGTAGACGTTCAGTGCATTCTTGTTTTTCAACGCTTCTGACGTAATCACCTCTGTCCGAATGGGCACATTCTTCACATAATGTTCCGTACGAGTACCCGTCACCACCACCTGGTCGAGATTCAACACATCGTCATCCAGCACAAAGTATACCTCCGAACCCTTGCCGCTCACCATGTTCACCTCGATGTCTTGCTCCTGATAGCCAATAAGACTGGCTGTAATGGTCTGCTTGCCCAAAGGAAGGTGAGCCATTTTAAAGTGTCCGCTTCCATCTGCCACGGTCTTCATCTGCGTGCCTTTTACGCTGATAATGGCATAAGGCAAGTGCTTGCCCGTAGTTTTGCTCTTCACGTCTCCGAAGAGCATGGCGTCAGTTTTTTGGGCATAAGACGCCACCATACCGCATAATGCGATTAAAACAAATAGTAATTTTCTCATCATTTATCGTAATTATTATTTAGAGGTGCAAAGATAGGGACAATAAAATTACCGCCCAATACCTAAAAATAGGTAAATATGGCCTGCCGGCAGACTGAAAACGGGGAAGATGCATCAATGTGAATTTTCTTGACAAGACATTCTTCGCTCCTTGGCTTATTTGTAAACAACCTTGCTCTTGGACGCAAATACGCCAAGCATGAGCGAGTTTTATATCTCATTAATACACAATATTTTATGTATTTTCGCCAACAATTAACCCCCATGCGCCATGCGTTTTTCAGACAAAAGCATTGCTTTTAAAGGGCAATCTGCATGCTCTTACGCAATAAGTGCATGTAAATTGACCATCAAAAGCATGGTAATAATGCGGCAAACTCATTGTTTTGGGCGTAAAAATTCTTTTTTCTTGCCAAATCATCTCTATTTTGCTTTCTCGTTGCCTATTGATTTTTTCCAGATGAGCAGTTTTGAAGAGCCGTTTTAAGGGCCTAAAACGAGCAAAAATTCAAACAATTTATGCCAATCCTCTTCCTGTCTGGTTCGGGCGTGATACAGCACAGTAAAGAGTGTATTGATAAATAAATAAACAACATTTTGCGTTATCTGGTTTTTCAACTAACTTTGCATGGCATGGAACAAAAACGTCAACACAACCCCCGTTTGAAGCTCGTGACATGGGGCATCCTGCTGCTTACCATCATCGCATGGGTGGCATGGAGCTTTTGGCCCTCATCTGCACGACAGATGAAGCGCTCGGTAGCCATTGTCGCATGCCAGTCGTGGTACGAAATGGTGTGCAAAGGAAAGACGATACTCTATTTTTCCGACATCGCCACCGACACCGCCTTGGTGCGTCCCTCCTTGCAACAAGATTCATGCGTACGCACCACTTATTCGACAGGCGTGTGGGTGAACAGCTGTTTTTTCATTCCTTCATGCCGAGGAAGAATGATTACCGTCATGGCAAAGCCAGACGAGATTAATCGGCAAGACGCATGGAAGCTGATTGAAAAAGAAAAAGAGAGAAACGAGAAAAGAATACATCAGCTGCGTGCTCAGCTGAAAGAATTGAATTACTACCTGCGCATTCATAACGTTCATGACGAGGGATACAACACGGTGGCGGCATACGCTTACGAAAAAGAAGATGAAAAAGCTTATTGCATGAGGCTTGCACAGTTGTTTGACACGGTGCGGCAAGCCGACCGTCCGCAGCTGATACACAAGGCGGTTTATACCGCTTACTACCGGCTTCCGAATGGTGAATGCCAGCAGGTGCGCATGCGTGAAGTTGGCTCTTCCAAACAATGCCAAACGGTCTTGCTGCAAACGGTTGGACGAAAGACGCCCACGAGCGTGGCCCCATTGTCCATCTTCTTTGTAAATGGCAAAGCGAATGGCACAGCACTTGCCGTGGGCTACGGCGGACTTGGTGTGGAGGAGCTGGCCAGCAGCGATGCTTCGTGCAGTATCATCCCAACAACACTTCATGACAACCGGCACGATTTGCCGGCGGTGTTGGGCGGTGATGGGTCGCCAGTCTTTAGTACACGCGGTTATTTCATCGGCATCACCCGAGGGAACGAGGTCATCACTCGAAGCCAACTGCGCGGTCTGTTGAGAAAGGAAAAGCAACCATGAAACGTCATCTACTCTCTTTGAAATTGGCTCATGTCATGGTGGCGACATTAACGCTGTTCCTTTTTAGCTGTAAGATTCAGCCAGACGAACAAGAATTGGTGCGGCATGGAGATTACACGTATAGGGGTTCGGTGGCGCATGGCGCATACGAAGGCTACGGTGAAATGCGGTACAAAGACAGCATCGTGTACGCTGGACAGTGGAAAGCCGGCAAGCGAGAGGGAATGGGTGTGAGTTACGACGCACATGGACGGCGCATCGTGGGCGAATGGAAGGCCGACACGTTGATGCATGGAACGCGTACCGACGCTGACGGAACCTACCATGGGCAACTGAATCAAAAAGGGTTGGCTGAGGGTGCAGGCAATTACCAATCGCACGACGGCACTTATTATCATGGCTATTGGCGGGATAATCAGCGCTGGGGGTTCGGCTTTTCGTCGTCTTCCAAGAAGCTACGTTTGGGCGAATGGAAAGCCGGCAGGTACTTGGGTGAACGACTGGTGTATACCGACCAGCGCATTTATGGTATCGATATCTCTCGACATCAGCACGATATTGGCAAGAAACACTACCCCATTCATTGGAATCAACTGCGCATTACGCACCTCGGTACTATCAGTAAGAAACGCATACGGGGCACCGTGAGCTATCCCATTTCGTTTTGTTACATCAAGTCAACCGAAGGAACGACCATCCGGAACAGGTACTTCATGAGCGACTATCGGGCGGCAAAGCGACACGGCATCCATTGCGGAGCTTATCATTTCTTCTCCACTTTATCCAGTGGTAAGGCGCAAGCAGCCTATTTCATACGGCACACTCATTTTGAAAAAGGCGATTTTCCACCCGTTCTCGACGTAGAACCCTTTCCCAGTCAAATCAAAAGGATGGGTGGCACCAAGGCTTTATTTACGGAAGTGAGAGCATGGCTTCAAGCAGTAGAGAGGCGTGTGGGCGTGAAACCGATATTATACATCAGTCAAACGTTTGTGAACAAGTATTTGCCCGAGGCACCCGACCTCATGGAAAACTACAACGTATGGATAGCCCGTTATGGCGAATACAAGCCTGATGTACACCTGGTGATATGGCAACTGAGTCCTGACGGGCGAGTAAATGGAATCAAAGGGGATGTAGACATCAATGTTTTCAATGGCTATCAAGACCATTACGAAGACTTCTTGCAGAACGAACGAATCAAGTAAACCTCGCCTTGTCAACGTCCATTCGACCCTATAAAGCTAAAAAGGGGTGAACAGCATTCTTGCCATTCACCCCTTATTTATGCGTCCCAAATCGTTGGGATTATCAATAATCAATGCTTGATGCGTACGATCAATGTGTGATTTTTACTCTGCATCAAACGTATCGTTCAACTCGTTGGACTCGTTGTTATAAGCACGATCAGAGCCTTCATTGCGATGTTCAAAGCGACGAGGTTGACGATCACTATTCTCATAATGACGACGTCCCTCACGATTGTCATCGCGACGTGGGCGACGCTCACCACCATTCTCGCGGCGAGGACGACGTTCGCGCTCTACATAGCCTTCGGGTTTTTCTAACAACACACGGCGAGAGAGCTTGTATTTGCCAGTCTTTGGATCGATTTCCAACAACTTCACCCTAATCTTGTCACCCTCATGAATGCCGGCATCCTCTACCGTTTCAAGGCGTTTCCAATCTATTTCAGAGATATGCAACAAGCCATCTTTGCCCGGAAGTATCTCTACAAAGCAGCCGTATGGCATGATAGAGCGTACCGTTCCTTCGTATATCTCGCCTACTTCTGGGATGGCAACGATGGATTTGATTTTGGCAATGGCCGCATCGATAGACTCCTTGTTGGGCGCACTCACTTGTATTTTACCCACATTGTCCACCTCATCAATCGTAATGGTGGATCCTGTGTCTTCCTGCATCTGCTGGATAATCTTTCCACCAGGCCCGATAACGGCTCCAATAAACTCTTTTGGTATTTCAAATGCTTCGATGCGTGGCACCTGAGGCTTCATCTCTGTGCGAGGTTCAGCTATCGTTTCGAGCATTTTGTTCAAGATATGCTCGCGTCCTGCCTTTGCTTGTAACAACGCTTTCTCCAAGATTTCAAAGCTCAAGCCATCGCACTTGATGTCCATCTGCGTAGCGGTCAATCCGTCGCGCGTACCTGTTGTCTTGAAATCCATGTCGCCCAAGTGGTCCTCATCACCAAGGATATCGCTCAAAACGGCATATTTATCTTCGCCTGGGTTCTTGATCAAGCCCATGGCAATGCCGCTAACAGGCTTCTTCATGGGTACACCTGCATCCATCAACGCCAGCGTACCGGCACAAACAGTCGCCATGGAAGACGAGCCATTGCTTTCCAATATCTGGCTCACCAAGCGTACTGTGTAGGGGAAGTCATCAGGTAATTGACCCTTTAAGCCTCGCCATGCCAAGTGTCCATGGCCTATTTCGCGGCGACCAACGCCACGTTGAGCCTTGGCTTCACCTGTAGAGAATGGGGGGAAGTTGTAATGCAACAGGAAACGTTGATAGCTCTTGTCCAAGACATCGTCTACCATTTTCTCGTCAAGTTTGGTTCCTAACGTACAAGTTGATAACGACTGCGTTTCGCCACGCGTAAAGATTGCACTTCCGTGAGGCATTGGCAGCGGACTAACTTCGCACCAGATAGGACGAATCTCATCGGTCTTACGACCGTCCAAACGCTTACCTTCGTCCAAAACACAACGGCGCATGGCATTCTTCAACACGTCATCATAGTAACGTGTAGCCTCTGCATGCTTCTCCTCCAGTTCCTCTTCGGTCAGATCGGCAGCGTGAGCAGCATCGTATTCTTCCAAGAAATCGGTGAGTACTTTATCGAAAGCGTCGTGACGTTCCTGCTTAGGAAGAGCCTGTTTGGTGATGTCATACACGGGCTGATACAGCTCGTTGTTCATCTTTTCACGCAAGTCTTCATCGTTCACCTCGTGATCATACTCGCGCTTCACATCCTTACCCAACTCCTTGTTCAACTCATCTTGAACGGCGCACATAGGTTTGATGGCCTCGTGTGCAGCCTTCAAAGCATTAATCAGGTCGAGCTCAGACACTTCTTTCATTTCGCCTTCCACCATCATGATGTTGTCCTTGGTGGCACCTACCATCAAGTCCATATCGGCTTGTTTCATCTGTTCGACGGTTGGGTTGATGACATATTCGCCATTGATGCGTGCCACACGAACCTCACTGATATAGAAATCGAAAGGAATATCTGAACATGCCATGGCTGAAGATGCTGCCAACCCAGCCAAAGCATCGGGTTGATCTACGCCATCGGCAGAAAGAAGCATGATTTGCACATACACTTCGGCGTGATAATTGGACGGGAAAAGCGGACGAAGTGCACGATCCACCAATCGAGAAGTTAAGATTTCATTATCACTTGGCTTGCCTTCGCGCTTGGTGAATCCACCTGGGAAACGACCTGCGGCACTGTACTGCTCGCGATAATCAACTTGCAAAGGCATAAAATCTGTTCCGGGAACTGCATCCTTTGCTGCACAAACAGTTGCGAGAAGCACCGTGTTACCCAAGCGAACTACCGCTGAGCCATCGGCCTGTTTTGCAACTTTCCCGGTTTCAATGCTGATGGTTCTGCCATCAGGCAATTGAACTGTTTTCGTAATTACGTTCATCTAAAAAAATAAATAATACTTATTGTCTTGTCTATCATCTAATATTTCATCCAATTTGGGATTTTCTTTCAGGCTACTTTTCTGTTCATTCGAGATGTCCTACCGACATCTCCCTGTATCGTTTAGGTCATTCACCTTCCCATCCCAAAACTTCGCAAAGGTATGAAAATAAATAGAAAAGAACGAAAAAACACGCCTTTATTTCTCTTTTTTCTTCTTTTTCGGGGCATGCTTAGAGTCAACCAGCAAGTGCAAAATTACAAAACGTGTTTGAAGAACTCTCGTTTTGGTGTAGAAAAGTTTAATTTTTCTCTCGGTCTTTCGTTCAATTTCTTTTGTATCGACATAATTCTCTTGTCTGTATAATGTTCAAACGAATCCTTTTTCGGTATATATTGTCTGATTAGCTTATTTGTATTCTCAATCGCTCCCTTTTGCCATGAGCAATATGGATCGGCGAAGTACACAGGTACGCCTAAGAACTTGGTAATGTCCTTATGTGCCGCAAATTCAGGTCCGTTGTCTGTTGTGATGGTCTTCAGGCAGTCCTTGTATGGCAGCAGCAGTTTCCTGACCACCTTTGCCAAAGGCTTTGACTGTTTTCCAAATGGCAGTTTCTGCATAAGCAGCATATTGGTGGATTTCTCCACCAGCGTGAGTATGGCGTGCTGGTCAGGGTCTACGATCAAGTCCATCTCAAAATCCCCGAATCTCTTCCCGTCAACTTCCTTGCTTCTTTCATGGATGCTCACCCTGTCTTTGATTGGAAGATGTTTGCCCTTGGGACGATGCCTGTATTTCATCTTATGCCTTGTGTGCTTGGCAAGTTCCCCTGTTGTGTCATTGTGGATGATGTTGTAGATGGACTGGTGGGACACCTTTATCCCCTCGTTCTTGCGCAGATAACCTGATATTTGTCTTGGAGACCACTGGTCGTTGGTGATATATTCCTTGATTCTCCAGACCAATTCGTCGGAGAGTCTGGCGTTCGTTACCGTTCTCTTTCTGCGCTGCATGGCCATATCGTGCGCCTTCGTCCAGATATAGTTTCCCGATGGCGTGCCGTTGTTCTTTAGCTCGCGACTGATCGTAGCTTCACTCGTAACCACAATGAGGGCAATTTCTATACGCCCACAATTTCTGTTGTCTTGGGGTGCAAGCTTCGCAATCCACCAAAATTTAACGGACTATTGTAGTATAAAAGACGGCTATTATCGGATGCTTACGATTTATTTGAAATCAATAAGAAACTCAGTAAGACCCTCACCCTCTGGTATATTCAGTTTTTTACGTAGGCGAAGTCTGGCTCCTTCGACACCCCTAATGGTCAAGCCTGTAAATCTTGCAATGTCTTTGGTGGAGAGATTTAACCTTAGAAACGCACAGAATTTAAGATCAGTTGAGGTGAGGTTAGGATATTGTTCACGTAAATGTCTGAAAAACTTTTGATGAATAAGGTCAAAATTTTCTTCAAATAGCGACCAGTACTCATCTTCATTTTTATCATGACTCGCTTTAACAGCATTCATAGATAAAGTAGCAATGTCCTTGCTCTGCTCTTGAATTTGCTGCTGGAGGAGTTGTTGCTGTTGCTTTTCGATAATTCTTTGCTGTTTTGCTAATTCCAATTGTTGGCGCATTTCTTGTGCCTCCATGATGTGTTGCTGTTTTCTGACAGCTTTTTTCGTTCGCCATTGAGCATATATCCATACGAGGTAGCACCCCATTAAGATGTAAAACAGCAACATTGGATAGGATAATAAAAATGGGCGAGGATTTGTAAATGAGTACGAATGTGCAGACAGCACATGTCCGTCAAGTGTTTTTACTTCGGCTTTGACATGGTAGGTGCCATAATTTAGACTATTTAGTTGTAGTTCGGGTCTCTGGCTTTTTACTTCATGGTTCAAGTTATTGCCTTCAATATGGAAACAAAAAATCAGAGGGGCATTACTGTAATTTGGATAACTGTATTTGAGATGTACGTTGCTGCCAGATTGAATACGTTTACCTTTTAATGGCATAACGACATGCTTGTTATTCTTAGTTTGGTAAAAAGCTGACGTCAATCTTAAAACTTGGTTCACTTTTTGTTGTAAATGTGATAACTCATCCATATTTATCCTACCAACTCCACCATTTAAACAGAAATAAGCCATACTCTCAAACAGCCGCACTTTGTTGGTAAGATTACCGCATTCGAGTCCAAAAAATGCTGCAGGTACATAGATAACTTGCTGGTAATGTCCCTCGTTGTAGCGAATTAAAGAGTAACCTTTGTCTGTAGACGCCCAAAACTGTCGGTTGTCTACAGTTGTGGAAGAAACCAGTCGGTCTGGAATTACTTGTTCTAATTCCTGATGCCTGAAAAATTTTTTGTTTTGATATACATATAGTTTCTCGTTTGCGGCTAAGACAACTTGCCCCCTAATTTTTGCAAGATGGATAAATTCTCCACTTCCTGTTCCGCTCAAAGAAAAGTAGTATTTGCTCTCAACAATTCGGTGTAGATCACCAGATAACTCTATTCTGTACACACCTCTACTCATATGGGCAGCCCATATTGTGCCATTAGGCTCAATTTCCAGTTGTTGAATGGGTGCTTGGAATCCTTCTACATTGTGTTGGAATACCCATTCATTATTGATTTTTCTATAAATGCGGAGATCTGAATAACTGGATTCTATGAGATAATCTTGTGATTCGTTGACGGTATAACGTTGTATTGCTGTGCTACTGGCAATACTACTGCCTGGTAGCAAAGAAGCTTGCGTATGCTCAATAACCTTGGTGCCACGATTGTTCCCTACAATCAATTGATTTCCGAAGCGAGTTAAATGCCAATTTTGCCCTTCTGTTCCTTGTATTTTTTGTTTCGTTCCTTCATGATAAATCCAGGTAGCTTGGTTCGTTGCAACATACATGCGATTTTTTGTAGAATACACATCATATACCATTCCAAAAGGTGTGTTAGTATCTGTCATGAGGCTATATGGAACTCCAGTATGGATGAGGGCTATTCCTGCATCTAAAGCCGCCCAAATATTGTGGTTGTTATCGCAAAACAGGCGTAGGATAGTATTGTTGGCCAGTAAGTGTTGCATGTTAAAATGCCACCTAAGTTTACCATTTAGTGATAATCCAAATACACCGTTGTGAATCGTGCCAAGTACAATTGTAGAATCAGTTGGGATAATAGCGGCTCTATTGATTTGGCTTTGTGCTAATATTTGGTCCATGTCCGTAGTCATTTTTTTCAATATCTTTCCGTTATAGTCGAAAAGTCCATTGAATTCTGTGACCAGTAACATGTTTTTTTCTGAAATAGGTAAAACACTGACTACTGAACTTCCTCCTAGTTGTTCTTTAGATAACAATTGTGAGTATTGTCCTTGCGAGAGAATCCCAAATCCTTGTCCTGATTCTTGAGCGTAAGTATGGCCATGAACATTAAAGAAATAAAGTGGCAAAAAGTTTGGATCATAGTGAGGCGTTACTTTTGTGCCATCATATTCAAACCAAGAGCAGAAAGATTGAAAAATGATACGATGATCGGCTGTTTCAATAATGTTCCATATTTCGTCGTTATGTGCTTTGTAATTTTTGAGTTGTTTCCATAAAGATGTATAGTGAAGTTCGCCATATATATCTTCTTCCATATAACCAAATTCTTCGTAGGAACCAACATATAGTCTGTTTCCAGAAAAAAGAAGCGACCTTGCGACTCCATTTCCTGGTAATGGAAATTTTCTCCACCAGAAGCCATCAAATGATAAAACACCTTCATTGTTTCCAAAATACATCTCACCATTAGATCCCTGTGTTATGTCCCAATTTTGTAAACCACCCTCATAGTTAATAGATGTGAAGTTTGAGATCACTGGCTCAAATAAATGAGCTTGGATTTGTTGAGCCAAGAGGATGAATAGGAAGGACAAGTATAATTTTCTGAGCATGAGATTTTATGGATATCAACTGTACAAAATTAACAAAATTTTGTTTACTTAGCAAATAATTTTTCCCATGACATATAGTTTTATATCTTAAACTTTATGCTGTAAGCCTAATTCCTATTAAATAATGATGTGTAAAGATATTTGACTTTACAATAATTTTTCATTCTATAATTAATTAATAATCAATGGATAAAAATATATGTAGTAGTAAAGTCGTAGTAAATAAATATTACAATGTGTTGTTATGGTAGGTGGTTATTTGGAGAATGAGGGATGAATCTCTAATTTTGTCACAAACTTAATAACAAAACCTAAATAAAAGATGAAAAAAGTATTATTGCTTGCACTCATGGTAGTGTGTGTACAAATGGTGTTTGCTCAAAATGTCACCGTTTCAGGAACTATTGTAGATGCAGGAAATCTTCCTGTCATCGGTGCTACAGTTCAAATTGAAGGCACTAAGTTAGGTGCTGCTACAGATTTGGATGGCAAGTTTGTAATTAAAGAAGCTCCAGCTGGTTGTAAGATTACAGTTTCCTATGTAGGTATGAAAACTATTACTTTACCAGGTAGTATGGACATGCAAATACAGATGGAAGATGATTCTCAGATGCTTGAAGAGGTGGTAGCCATTGGTTATGGTTCTGCCAAGACGAAAGATTTAACCTCGCCTATTGCTGTTGTACGAGGGGAAGAACTGGCTAATGTGCCCGCAACATCTCCTATGCAAGCTCTCCAGGGTAAAGTTGCAGGTGTGACTATCGTGAATACTGGAACTCCTGGTGCAGGACCAACCGTGCGAATTCGTGGTAATGGTTCGTTTTCAAATTCTAATCCTCTTTATGTGGTTGATGGCATGTTTTATGACAATATTGACTTTCTCAATGCCAGTGACATCAAAGATATGAGTATCTTAAAGGATGCATCAGCTGCCGCTATTTATGGTGTTCGTGCTGCAAATGGAGTGGTGTTAATCACTACCAAAAAAGGAAATCGGAATACACCTGCTAAAATAACGTATGATGGTTATGTTGGAATTCAAACTGCGACCAATGTACTCAAGATGGCTAATTCTAATCAATATGCAGAAATGTTGATGGAAGCCAATTATGACGCTTACTCTCCATTGTTCAAGGCAAGTATCGATAGATATGGTGGAAGCTACGAACAGGCAGATTTTCATGATTGGACCTATGGCAGCGACACACGTTGGTATGATGAGCTGTTGCGTTATGCAATGATGACTAATCATGCGGTGGCCATTAGTGGAGGTGGAGAGAAAGCAACCTATTCGCTCGGTACCAGCTATACCTATCAAGATGGTATTATGAATGTACCAAATCGTTTTCAGCGCCTGAATTTCCGAGCTGCCTTGGATTATGATGCAACCGATTGGCTCAAAGTTGGTTTTAATGGTGTGTACTCTAAATCCGAGCAGAAACTTCCTGCTGGCACTGCTTGGCAAGTAGCGTTTAATGCACCTGGTATTTATCCAATTTATGATCAGAACAATGAAGAAGCTTTTCCTGAAAAGTTTGCCAACCCTGGGTCTGTTGGCTTTACAGCAAACTTTTTCAATCCTATAGCAGTAGCTAATTATCATAATAGTAGAAATCAAGTTTCTCAATTTTTATCTAATTTCTATGCACAGTTCAATCTAATTCCCGAGAAGTTGAATTTGCGTACAAGTCTGAGCTATGATTTTTCAAGTATAGATGGGCGAACCTATGCTCAACCTCATTATGTAAGTAGTTGGCAACAACTAAAGACCAGTTCGCTGACGAAGAGCATGACCACGTATAACAACTATATTTGGGATAATACTTTGAATTATAATGACAAATGGGAAGGTCATACCTTTGGTGCAATGTTGGGATATTCTATGCGTGAAGAGAATTATCGTTTTTTGTCAGGAACCTCTGTAAATGTACCAGATGGAAAAGAAGAATATTATTACCTATCACAAGGCAACGAAGAGGGTCGTCAGGCTAATGATAATGGTACATCGTATCGTGGACTTAGTTATTTTGCGCGTTTAAATTATAATTATCTTAATAAATACTATCTTACGTTTACATTCCGTGCAGATGGGTCATCAAAATATCAAGATCGTTGGGGATATTTCCCTTCTTTAGGAGCATCATGGGTACTCTCCGAAGAAAATTTTATGAAAGATCAAAAATTCATTGACTATCTGAAGTTACGCGCAAGTTGGGGAATGTTGGGAAATGACCATGTTGCCGCCAGTGATGGATTTGCTTCAATTGCTACAGGAAATAATGCATCTGGTGTCTTTGGTAAGGCAACTTATCCAGGTTATCAAAATACAACCTACTTTAGTTGGCTTAAATGGGAACTGGTAGATGAAACCAATATAGGCATGAATCTTTCTACTTTGCATAATAGACTGAATGTAGACATTGATTATTTCCATCGTATGACGAAGAATGCTGTGATAAGTCCTCGCTTACCGTTTAGTAATCAAACGCTTGCAGGAAATTATGGAAAGATTCTTAATCAAGGTTTTGATATTGGTCTCACCTGGAGTGATCGGATAGGCAATGATTTCAAATATAACGTTGGCGCCAACTTCTCTACGCTTTCTAATGAAGTAAAAGATCTGAGTGGTTCAACAATGATTAACAATGGCAAGACATATAATATCGTTGGTGAGGAGATGAACTCATATTATGGATATAAAGTAGTTGGGATTTATCAAACCGAGGATGAGGTAAAAAATGATCCTGTGGCTGTGGCAAACGGATTAGAGCCTGGTGATTTTAAATATGAAGATGTGAATAAGAATGGGATGATTGATGGTGAGGACCGTCAGACACTTGGTTCGTATTTACCCAACTTTACGTATGGATTAGATTTTGGATTTGAATCGAAGAACTTTGATTTTGCATTGAGCACTTATGGTCAGTTGGGAGCAGAGATATATAATCGAAAGCGCGCACTTCGTTATGCACAGAGTAATTATAATTTCGACGCAGCTCAGTATGAAAACAGATGGACAGGAGCTGGAACTACGAATACAGATCCTTCTGCAAAAGCACTAACCAAGGGGTGGAATGTTAGTGATCAAAGAGTAAATAGTTACTTTGTAGAAAGTGCAGACTTCTTCAGAGTTCAGAATGTAACATTGGGGTACACATTTAAGAAAGTCAGTTTTGGTGAGTATGTTCTACCATCTCTTCGACTAAGTTTTACAGCCGATAGACCTGTAACTTTGTTCTCTGCCAATACGTTTACACCTGAAATTAGTGATGTAGATGGCTGGGATACGAATGTATATCCATTGACTGCCACTTATACTTTTGGAGTTCAGATTCAATTTTAATCAACATAGATAAAAATTTTAGATAATGAAAACATTAAAAAATATATCCGTAATTGTTCTGTTAGCCATGACTTTTTCGGCCTGTACAGACTTCTTAGACAA
>JBNPOM010000013.1:0-67909 GCA_050315175.1 Prevotella sp. SGI.027 | reverse complement strand
TGTTTTATGGTTGAATGTCCCGAATATGGGCTAAAAGCGAGAATGATAGAAGGTTCATTCATTTACTTTCAACATACAATCTCGCAGTGTGATTAACACTTCTGCGAGATTGTAGATGATGGTATTGCGGCCTATGTACCATCAGTAGCGATGGTCATATTGATGATAACAGTCGTTAAAGCCTACAGCGTGATGGCTGCGCCGGCCACCACCCAGATTCCTGGTTGTGGCACATTGCCTGCATCCATGTAGGTTTTGTTCAAGACATTATTGGCATTGAGGTACGCCTTCCAGTTACTTTCGTTCCACGTCAGACGTGCATCCACCACGCTATAAGGCTTGTACGAGTGAGCCACTCCCTCTCTGTCCTTGTAGCTTCCCATACGATCGAGGTAGCGACAAGACACGCCTAAATCCAATTTGTCAATGAGATGCAGCTGAGCATCAGCCACCAACTTGTGCTTGAGATACTCCAAGACGTATTTGCTAACAATGCCTTTTTCCTCCTTGTGGTCTTGATTGATAAAGGAATAACCCAAAGACACTTTCTTCAAGAAACGCTGTGATGGCAGTATGTGCAAGAAATTAAAGTCGAAACTGCTCTCAACACCCAGCGAATTGATAACGCCAAAGTTGACACTCTTCCACACCAATTCATTTTTTTCATTGCGTGTACCGTCTTGTATCCAATCTATCAGGTTTTTGTGATGATTGTAATACACGGCTGCCTTGGCGTTGATGTAAGGATTGCCAAACTTGATACCTCCCTCGAGGGCGGACAGTTCCTCTGGTTTGAGGTGCTTGTCAGCCTTGTGACCACCTACAGAATAGAACAATTCCGTCATGGATGGCATACGCAGCGAGGTATTGTACGAGGCATAAAGCTTAAAAGCATCACCGATGCGATAGCTCATATCTATCCCTGGATACACACGCATGTTCATGTTCGCCTGACTGTTTTTAACGGCAATCAAGCCTGCCGAGAGCGTGAACCTATTGAGTAGCACATTATGTTCAAATACAAATTGCGTATTGGTGCGCTGCAATCCGTTGGTATATTGACGGTCAGTGCCATAAATGTGCTGTGGGTTCTCGAGCTTCTCCCCAAGGTTTCCACTCATCAAGTCTTCGTGTCTCAGCTCAGCACCAAAGGCTGTTCTACCCCCAACCCAATCAAAGTAGGCATTCAGATTAACACCATACACGTCGGTTCGGTGGTAGTTGAACGAATATTTGTCAGGCTCGCCACGAAACAACTCGAACCTATCCATGCCCCGATTCCAATAAACAGACGGGCGAAGATGGAATTTACCTTGCTTGTTTTCGGCTTGTATGGCTGTGAACGTCTTGAAAGTATGCTCAAATTGGTTGTCCCATTTCACGCCATAGAACGTGTTTGATCCAAAATCTTTCAAGCTCATGCCGGCATGCCACTTTACATCGACCCAACTGTCTTGATAGCTTCCTTGATAAAACGACTTGAGTGTACGAAAATCAGCGTTCAGGTTTCCTGCCTTGCTGCGTGAATAACCATCGCTTCGAGTAGCCGAAAGGGAAAGCTGGTTGTTCCACTTGTCACGGGCGATATTGCCCCTTAAACCTGTGGAGAGATAGCCATACGAGCCACCTTCCATGCGAGCTGTGAGTGAAGTGCGGGCTGCCGCCTTGGTAACAATATTGATAGCACCTAATAAAGAAGATGTACCATAAACCCTACCTGCCGGGCCTTCCAAGACTTCTATGCGTTCGATTTCACTCAAATCGACAGGAATGTCGAACGCATTGTGCGCGGTTTGCGCATCGCAGATATTGATACCATTCAACAGAATGGTGACCTGCTCCGAGTTTCCGCCACGGATACCCACATCGGTCAATGCGCCCAACGGGCCTTTCTGGCGGACATCTACCCCTATTGCTAATTTCAATAGGTCATTAACACTTTGTACCGGAGCCGATTCAATATCCTTTCGGCTCAGTACAGTTACCATTCTCGATTGCTGACTAACGGTCAGCGGAGCGCGAGAGCCTGTGACGACTACTTCGCTCAGTTTCACTGCTTGGCTTGTAAGTAGGTCATTGGGCAAGTTACGGCGTACACTTACACCGTCTGCCTTTGCGTAAGTCAATGTGCTTACGCTGAGAACACTAATCAAAACTTCTTTGCCAAGAGCAGCGAAGAGCGAATATCCTTTGCGGTTAAAATGCTTGAACCACAGCGGATTGCGCTTGTTAAACTGTTCTTTTACCATGTTTGTAAATTAAAAATCACGGCAAAGTTAATGAAAAAGAGACACAACCCCACTTTTCAAAGGGTACAAAATAAGAGAAAAGTGGGGCTTTTGTTGTTGGATTGTTTCAAGATTATTGTATCATATCTCATAGCATCTTTCATGCCATTGTGCACATAACGCTTAGAATCCAGATACACTATAACCTGTCCATCACAGGTCAGAATCATGACAATAACATTGAAACTTAGTGACGATCAAACTGAAAGAGCTACCTCAACCTACTTTACAATATTCCCCAAAATACTGCGAGTGATTTCACGCGTCATGGTACGAGTAGCAGCTGACGTGGCATTTTTGACAGCACGCTCAGTGGCTGTCTTGCGAGAACGCGATTTCTTACCCGTCACCTGGTTGGAAACTGCCGTTCCTAATATTGAGGCAAAAGTGGCTGTGAGGGCTGTAATGACCGATTTCAACACCTTACTGAACAGGCTATTGCCCTTACTTGTTGTCGCTTTGGGTGCTGAGTTTTCTTCTTCTACAGGTGTTTCTTGCTGTGCCTGCTGCTCCATTTTGAGGAGTTGTTCGTAAGCACTTTCACGATCAATGGGCTGGTCGTATCTTCTTCCCAAGCTCGATTGAGCGATAATAGCTTTGCGCTGTTCGTCCGTGATGGCCCCAATTTGACTCAATGGAAACAGAATTTTGGCTCGTTCAACCATCTGTGGTGCCCCTTTCTCATCCAAGAACGACACCAAGGCCTCGCCTGTTTCAAGGTTGGTAATAGCCTCTTCGGTTTTAAAGGCAGGGTTCGCACGGAACGTTTCTGCAGCACTCTTCACCGCTTTCTGATCTTTTGGCGTGTAAGCACGAAGCGCATGCTGCACGCGATTGCCCAACTGTCCGAGTATGCTAAGCGGTATATCCGTAGGACTCTGGGTGATCAAGTAGATGCCCACTCCCTTACTTCGGATGAGGCGTATCACCTGTTCAATCTTATCAATCAAGGCTTTTGACGTGCCCTCAAAGAGCATGTGTGCCTCATCAAAAAAGAATACCAGCTTGGGCAGTGGCTGATCGCCCACTTCGGGCAACGTCGCATAGAGTTCAGAGATTAACCAAAGCAGAAAAGTGGAATAGAGTTTCGGTTGCAACATCAGTTTATCGGCGGCCAACACATTCATGATACCCTTTCCGCCTTCGGTCTGCAACAGGTCATGAATATCGAAAGATGGTTCGCCAAAGAACAAGTCGGCGCCCTGACTTTCCAACTGGAGCAGTGCGCGCTGGATGGCTCCGATGGAAGCCGAAGAGATGTTTCCATATCTCGTGGTATACTCTTTGGCATGCTGGCCTACATAGTCGAGCATGGAACGTAAGTCCTTCAAGTCTATAATCAGCAATCCTCGGTCGTCAGCCACACGGAACACGATGTTAAGAATGCCCGCCTGCGTATCATTGAGTTCAAGGAGACGCGTCAGCAGTTCAGGTCCCATCTCCGAAATGGTGGCACGCATGGGATGCCCTTGCTCCCCATAAACGTCGAAGAACCGCACCGGACAAGACTGGAACTGCGGATTGGTGATGCCAAATTCTGCCATTCGTTTCTCAATAAAACCTGTGAGATGGCCCGTCTGACTGATACCCGACAAATCGCCTTTCATGTCAGCCATGAAACAGGGTACGCCCGCCTGACAGAACGATTCTGCCATCACTTGCAGGCTCACAGTTTTTCCTGTTCCCGTTGCCCCTGCCACCAATCCGTGTCGATTAGCCATTTTTCCATTCATCACAATAGGGCCTTGTTGCCCATGTGCAATATATAATCCTTGTTCTTGCGTATACATGATGTGTTACTGATAAAATTATTCCGGGTAAAGAGTTCACTTTTTATTTGAAAGATAGATGGAAACACTCAAAACACAACCGGATCATTGACATGATTACAGAACCATTATCTCGATGATTCCAATGATGAAGAAGCATCCACCAATCGCATTAATCTCTAACAACCTGATACCTGGCGACCATGCAAGCACCGACAACGCCTGCTCTCTCTCGCAATATTGAGGTTACAACTTCCGAATCTTCATTAACGATGTTCAGTGAATATTTCTTGATAGCCATCTGAACGGGCTGTGTAATGTAATCTCCGGTCTGCGACAAGTCGCCACCGATGATGAGCATGTCTGGGTTGAAGATGTTAATCATGCCTGCCAAATTGCGCCCTAACTGGTCAGCTATCTTCTGCAATGTTTCGATACAGAGCGTATCCTCTTTTTGAATTGCGTACAGAACGTCTGATAGTGTGAGTTCTTTATGCTCTTTAAGTACTTTGTCAGAGAGGATGGAACGCTTGCCCTTCAACACGTTTTTCACTGTTTCGCGCAGCAGAGCCATGCCGGAAACCTCAGTCTCCAGACAGCCTTTCTTTCCACAACGACACAACACTTCATTATCATAAGCTTTCACATGACCGAACTCACCCGAGAAACCTGATTTCCCATAATATATTTTTCCTCCTACAATAATGCCGATGGCTATACCCCAACTCGCATTGACAAACAGCACATTCTTTGCACCGTTGCTGCAACCTACCAAATATTCGCCAAAAGTCATGGCCCTGGTGTCATTTTCAATGCACGTTGGAATGCCGATGTGATCTGAAATATATTTGGCTAAAGGCTGATCCAAGAAATCGAATATACTGTGACTCACTCCGGTGAAAGGATTCACCCTGCCTGACACATTCACGGAAGCCTGTAGGATCGACTCCTTTTGTATGTCCAAAGAGGCTATATATTCATTAACAAGATCGAGCAAGGTGTCAAGGCATTGCTGTGTATTTTCTAATTGAAAGGGAATCTTATTTTTCTCAAAAACAATGTTTCCACTGAAATCACAAAGCGCCATGGCTAAAGAGTCATAACTGGGGTCGATGCCTAAAAAATAGCCAGAGTCGGTAGACAGTCCATAAACCGTAGGTAGCCGTCCGTGCGTCTGATCACGTTTTCCTTTTGAAACCACAAACCCCTTTGTTATCAGATTTGTGATAATCTTTGTCGTAGTTGGAACACTGATGCCTATATGTTTCGAGATTTCCGGTATCGTACAGCCATCATGCAGCATCAGATACTTGAGAATTGTTTTATAATTGTCAGGCTTTCGGTTCAGGTATTCTAATTTTAGTATGGTCGTCATTTTTGATGTTGATTTAACCTATATAAATGGAAGCAAAGATGTGCTGAATTTCAAATCAAAGCACTTTATAGGGCAAAGATACAAATTAAAATCGAAAACTTGAAACATTTCTGTAGTATATTCTGCGTGAAAATAAATAGAAAAAAAATGCAGACGTGTGCGGCTTGAGGTCATGTTAGTAACCTGACCATTCGCAGAGAAACGATCTACCACGAATTTAGCAGGCATGTGCGTAGCCTACTGGTCACATATAGGAGCATTTCAGCGGATGATTTCGCGTGAAAAGAACCTATCATTTTTCTTGACAAACATCTCGTTATATTTCGCTTATTTGCCACTACGTCTCGAAGTTCTCGCAAATTTTGAAAATATGAGCAATCACAATATCTTCCTGTTTCTCAATATGTTCAGCGTTTCACGTCCAATATTTAGCCCTGTGTTTCGTGTTTTTACATGGTTAAAGCATGCTTTTAACCGCATGATTGGTATGCTTTAATCGTGTAATTGCATGTTACTTGTGCACGAATAGCATAGCTTTTAACCACATAACTCAATGCTATTGGATCTTCAGGTCTGTTTTCTGATTCCAGAAAGAGATAAATGTACCGCATTTACCTATCAATTTTCTCTATTTTGCACTTTTGGAAGTGGCTTTTTATTGTCATTTATACGGACAAACATCCCAACCGGCCGACGCAACAGACCATCTCCCACCCTATATACTTTGCTCCACATCTATAAGTCCAACCGCGGTGTGGGCAAAGTCAAGGAGATGAACAAACATTATCAGGCACAAAAAGAAAGAAGGCAAACACCCATGATAGATGCTTGCCTCCGTTGTTGACTAATGTTGTTCAATGTGTCTACTTTGCCTTGCGGTTACCCAGCTTGTGTGTAAAACATAGTTCCAAACAATTTGGAAGTCTGAGCTGTACACATGTTCATGAATATTCTCATGGTTTGGAAGATGCTGCCATAGCCTGGGGTTTGGTTGGCATTGGTTGGCTGGTTACCTTGCTTTTAAAAGAGCTTCCCGCTTTCATCAACGGAAAGACTAAGGTGCGGAAATAATGCATCTGGTTGTAATCCACATTTCTTAATTTCAGCACGTTAAGCCTGCTCACCATTTGACCGTTAACCCACAGTGAGGTCTCGGTGTGGTCGCCTCGAATTTTCATGTTGACCTTCTCGCCTGGCAATAGTTGGTAGCCGAAGTTGTAGAGATAGCCGTCCCTGCTGAACCCAATAAGTCCGTTGATGGGGTCTGACAGGTAGAAAGTGGCATCATCGGAGCTGAACAATATGGTTCCCTTTTCCTCGGATGCGTAGTCAATGTCGAACGCCACCTCGTAATCCCAGCCTACTTGGTCTATAGGCATGCGGTCTCCACGTTTTACTTGCGCCCGTTTCAAGATGGCACCCTGTGGATAGTGGCCGGCCACGTTCAGTCCTGGGGCTTCATCTAAGGTCTTGCGCAGAGAGTTAAATTGCTCAAACGAGAACGTGGTGCTTATACCCGACCAGGTTTTAGTGGAAAGCGTTTGCAAGGCAGGGAAGAATCTGTAGTGTACGTCTTGCGCGCTGATGCCATTGCCGATGTGATCGTTCCAAACGGCAAACATTCCACCTTTGATGCTTCGATGACCTTCGGGGAACACCACGTCGCCTATATAGGCGGGTGTCCAATTCTGGTATAATTTCTTGATGTCAAGATAATCCTGGTAGTAACCAGCCTTGGGTACAATGTACACTTGCCAGTCGGGGATGCTGATGATGTCGTATCCCAAGCTGTCCATGGAGTGAGGATTGGCGTAGTTGTTGTTCCAAATCTGCATGGTGACATCTTTTACTTTGATGGGCGTGGTGCCTTTGGCATGTGTCTGCTGGCCCCATATCATAGCCTTCTTACCGAATTTTTCCACATATTTAATGTATCTATCCGTGAGGTACCTGAACTTCTCCACCACTTGCTTGTCCTCGTTGGCATATTCATCGGTGCCAATGTGCATGAATTTTCCGCTGAAAACAGGTTCGTCACCGCTAAGATACTCTTTGAACAACGCGTCCAAGAAAGTGTATGTTTCGGGGTTGAACAAATCCAAGTGGTCTTTTCCGTATTTCTTGCTGGCTAATTCAGGCTTGTAACGGGTAAATGCGAGCGAATGTGCAGGGAAATCAATCTCGGGTATAATCTCCACCCCAAGACTGTCGGCATATCGTTGCAAGCTTCTAAATTCTTCTTTAGTATAGTGTCCGTCGCGTGCCGTCAAGTCTGGGTAGGTGCCGCATTCCAACCTGAACGCCGCTGGCGTGCTGTCGAAATCGTCGTTGAAAAATTGGCGGTGTCCATTATCGTTTAGATGGATGTGCAGTGTGTTCATTTTGTAATAAGACAATATTTGCACGTATTGTCTAAGCACACGCATGGTGAAAAACTTTCGACCGCAGTCGAGCATGAACCCTCGAGTGGGATAGGCAGGAGCGTCAATGATGGTGCCTCGAGGCATAATGCATCCCTCGTTCTGCCTGCACAGTTGCAGAATGGTACGCGTGGCCCATTGGATGCCTTGGGGCGTGGCAGCTTCCACACGGGCGACACGCCCGATATTAATATTGTAAGCCTCGTCGCCAGCTTTTGCCTTAAAGCCTTTCTTGGTGCTGACGGCAAACGCGAAATTCCCTGCCCGCGCCTTGTCTTTCACGATGGGCAGCGATGTATTGAACATCTTCTGGTAGTCGGCAGCAAACATCTCAAGAGCCATTGCCACACGCTTGTCATTGCCTGTGCACACGATGCGCGATGCTTTTGTAGGCACAAACGAGCCTTTGCCACCGTACCAAGTCTTGAGTTCGGGAATCGTGAAAGGCTTAGAGTTTGCAGCATGCATCGAAAGCGAGCACGACAAAAGTAACAGTAACAAAATCTTTATCATGTTGCCATGGTACATTATTTGGGTATTATCCATGAATTTCACTTGAACAAACTGGTTATTTGCGTTTGGTCCAGTAGCGTTCTATTTCTTCCAATGACATGCCGGCGGTTTCCGGAATGTATTTCCACATGATGAACATGTAGGGCAAACACATGATGGCAAAGAATATAAACGTACCGGCAGGTGTCAGCGATGTGAGCATCCATGGTGTGAGCTGTCCCACAAGATAGGTTCCTATCCATAATGCGAAGCCGGCTATGGACATGGCAACGCCTCTGACACTGTTGGGATACATCTCGGAAAGCAGCACCCAAACCACCGCACTGATAGAGATGGCGCAGCAAAACACATAGAAGAGAAAGAATGAAAGCATGAAATAGACCGAAAGGTTCAACGCCTCTGTGAATGCGAAATAGAAAGCGATCATCAGTAGCGACAGTATCATGCCAGACACGCCATAATAGATAAGTTTTTTTCTTCCTACCTTATCGATAATGCTCATGGCCAGGATGGTGGTGACACAATTGACGATGCCTACCAGAACTTGGCAGAACAAGGGATCGGTCATGCCTGCATCCTTGAAGATAGAAGGGCCATAATACAACACGGCATTCACACCCATGAACTGTCCGAGTATGGCAATGCACACTCCGACAACGACAGCAGTGAAGATTCCCGGACGCAGAAGTTGATGCCAGTCGGTCTTAACTTGCAAGGCCAGATTGGATTGCACCTGACTGACAACGGCATCCACTTCTTTCTTTTCAGAAAAGAATTTTTCAAGAATGCGGGTCGCTTGAGCGCTTTTGTTACGAACAACCAGCCATCGCGGGCTCTCTGGAATGAAAAACAAAAGGATGAAAAAGAACAATGCTGGTATCGTTTCCATGCCCAGCATCCCTCGCCACACCTCATCCACAAATATCAGTTGGAACTGTGAAGATGCGAAAGAATGGCTTTGAGAAACACCCAAGAGCAAGAAGTTGACCAGATAGGCAGCCAGGAAGCCAACTGTTATGGCCAACTGATAGAGGGACACCATCCTGCCTCGATATTGCGAAACAGAAACCTCTGATATGTACATGGGTGCGACTATTGATACCACGCCGATGCCAACGCCGCCCACCATACGATAAATCACCAACCAATTGAACGTAGGGGTGATGGCACACCCGACGGCTGAGACAGTGAACAAGATGGCGGACAGGAACATGGCAGGCTTGCGTCCAATCTCGTCACTTAACCAACCAGCGAAGGCCACGCCTATGATAGAACCTATCAAGGCGCAACCTACATACCAGCCCTGTTGCAAAACACTAAGCGAAAACTGACTCGTGACCTGATCTATGGTGCCTGATATGACGGCCGTGTCATACCCAAACAGCAGTCCGCCCAAAGCCGCAGCCAGCGCCAGATAAAACACATATCCCAGTTTTACGGAAGAATCATTCATGATATGGAAAACTATTGATTACCTGATATTGAAATATTCTTTATAACGGTCGTACAGGTGATGTGCCTGGATGTAGGCTGACTGTGGACTCATAAAGTGGGAGAATTCGAAAGTTATAGCTTTGTCGTAATGACACCGCTTGGCAGCTTCCAGCTTCATTCGCAGCTTGTCAAATTTAATCGGCAAGAACCTGATGGGCATGTCACGGTCGAACGATTCGGCATTGGTCCAACATTGCATACCATACCTGTCGGCCAACTTTTTGTTTACCGAGAAGAAAGCGTCCAGCTCATCATAGTCGATGTGCCCATCTTGGAAAGCACAGGCATCAACCACGTCGTGTATGCCATCGAAGATTTCGTTCCATTCACGCTCATGTTCCTCCACGGAAACTGCTTGAGCTTTGCTGAGCTGCTGTGTACCCATCACCGCTTTCTTTCCGTCTATCCATGGAGAGATAAATACTGGCAAGCCATCAGAAACATCCTTACACTGCTTGCCAAGGGCATGGAACGTGGGAATGGCGCCTTTGGTCTGTCTACTAATTTCTGTGCTGATGTACCATCCCTTAAAGCTCTTGTGGTGACCATAACGCTTCCACACTTCATCGATGACATATTTGTTGTCCTCAATCTCCCAAGACATGTCACCCGTGTCCCAGTATCGACCAGAATCGTAAAGGCCGAAGTAGAACTTCATGCCGTATCGATCGGCCAGGCGGAGGTACATGTCTATCAAATCGACAGACGGCATGTAACATCCATGCTTCTTAACAAGATACTCAGAGGGATAAGTCATGAACTTGCGGTACCCACAACGAATGACAATCACGGTATCAATGCCAATGGCCTTCATGTACTTGAAATCCTGATCCCATTCTTTTTCTCCCCAGTTTTGGTGAGGAATATCATGGGATATCTCATCCAAAAAAGTACCAGTTATCTTCAGTCCGTTGTTCTTCGGAACGATGAGAGAGCCGCTAACGCTTTTTCCTTGAACATTGAGCAGGTTCTCTGCTTTTGTCAGTTGGTTGGCTCCCTTTGCTATCGGAGCCATTGTCATAGCTGCTCCTGCAAGTGCCGTCTTTTTGATAAATTCTCTTCTATTGACCATTGTTATTTGATTTTTTATGAATATAAGGCAAAGTTAATGAATGATGCCGAACCTCTGGCACCTTGATTTCGGATTATTTTATTTCAGCTCTGAAAGGAGAAGCTGGAAGTCCTGCATTGTTGCACAAATCAGCCTGCATATAGTTGCGGAAACAATAACGTACCTCAGTAGGCTGACGCACAGAGTCGTTCCAAACTTTAACTTTGGCAGTACTATTGATGATTCTTGCATTGGCAGGATGAATTTTTCCACTTGCGTCAACAAGCTCGAAGCCTCGTATTTCTTGATTTTCAGGAATCATGCCCTCTTGTCCGTGCTCAAATTTAACTTCCACAACGCCATCTTTAAGCGTACACGATTTGTAAATCGGTCCAGAATAAAGAAAACCACTGCGTCCATATGTCTTTGCCAACGCCCAATAGGCGAGTCGCTCGCCCACCTTTATTTTATATGGTGGGTGTATAAACAGCTCACTGCCGGCATCGGTTGTGGTCACCATACCTACGTTGGGTACCTCGCTCATCAGCTCCAATTGGCACTGGCGAAACCATGCCCATTCGAGTTTATCCTTGCCACCCGCCTGATAGGGCGCAATCTGCACGTAATAGATGGGCATGTCTTTATTTTCAAAAAAGGTTCTCCATTGTTGCACCATCGCTGGAAAAAGACGTTTGTATAGAGCTGGATTGGAAACGTTGGCCTCACCTTGATACCATATCACACCTCGTACGGGGAATCCTTTCCAAGGGTTTACCATGGCATTCCACAGCAGTGTAGGTGTACCAGCTTCCCATCCAAACTTGGACTGGTTGACATCGGGCAATTTTACCTCACTGAATTGTTGTAGAGTCTGTCGACTCATCCACGCTTCTATTTTGGATGCGCTCCACGAGCTGTGAATCAATCCTACCGGTACGTTGATGGAGCGTTGTAACAAATCTCCGAAGAAATAGGCTGTAGCGCTGAAGTCGCCTACCGCTTGCGATGACAATTCCATCCATTGTCCTTTCACACCCTCGGTCTTGGGTGTGGTGCTCCAATCGCGCTGAACGGTGTAGAGTCGCAGTTGCCTACGTGGGTTAGCCGATACAATGTAAGGCTGGCAACCATAAACGGGTTGCCCCCTGAATCCGCGCACGGGCATTTCCATGTTAGACTGTCCGGAACAGAACCAAACCTCGCCAAGAAGGATATTTCTCAGGGTTAACAGCTCGCCATCAGAGAATGTGATAGTGTATGGGCCTCCTGCCGAGATGGTATGCAACGTGGCTTGCCAACGGCCATCACTGTCACTTTGCGTCATGATGCGTTTGTCACTCCACGATGCTTTAATCGTTATTTTACTGTTTTTCTTGGCAGTGCCCGTGAACTTGACATCCGCCTGTTGTTGCAGCACCATGTTGTCTCCCCATATTGAGGTCAAGGTCACTTTGGCAATAGTGGTGCTCGGTGTTACACAAGCCACAAGGAGTGTGGCACAAGATAAAAAGAATTGTTTCATTTTCGTGTTATTTCTTCTTGGTAAACATTTCCGAAACGGTCGGTTACGCGGACGGTCAATTTAGAATTGGCACGACGAGGCGTGGCGCGGAACATGTGTTTGGTGGGCAGGGGCGCAATCCAACTTTGCATGGTTTTGCGATGGTCCTTAACCATTTTGACGGCAGCAGGGTCCAGACCGGTGTATTGCGTCATCACGCCCATCGGTTTTCCGTTTTCCAGCCATTCAACTTTCCATTGGTCATCATAATTCCACACATTGGCTATGATATCCTTAGGATATTCTTTCACCGTGCCAGGTGCTTATGTTCTAAACTGATATGTCTTGGGATAGCCCGTGCTCTTGTAATACCAGCTCACCTTCTTGCCATCCACCTCAAAGACCTGACATCCCTGCGGCGTACCGTCAAGGCATAATGGGGCGTGCCACCATGTTCCACATACGGCTCCGATATTGTGTTCCATCTGATGATTGTTGAAAATGACGTTCGAATTGGTATGCATGTGTCCTGTGAGAAAATGCGATTCGTAGCCTTCAAGCAGTTTGAAGAGCGACTCTGCGTTGATGGTTTCGCCTCCTAAGTATTCGTAGGTGTAAACAAACGGTTGTTCTTTCACCGTGGATCTGAAAGGAATATGCGCCGCTACAAAAACTAAGGTGCCTTTGGGAACGTAGGAAAGATCTTGTTCCAACCACTTGAAGGTTTTCTCGTCGATATATCCTACATAGAAGTATTGTCGTCCAACGTAAAAGCAATTGTTGATTACGATATAGTGTGCGTTGCCTTTGTTGAAAGAATAGCATGATGGTCCGAAATGTGTTTCAAACGATCGGTAGGATGTTTCGTGCGTTCGGCCATTGTAGTCCATGTCGTGATTTCCAATCACTCGATAAAAAGGAAGGTCGATGCGCTGTGCCTGTTGCATGTAATCCTCAAAGAATGTTGTCGGCGTGTCCCAACCAATGTCACCGCATGACAGGCCAAAAGCGTCTTGGTCTTGGATTGAGTCCAACAACTTGCGATAGTCGTCCACTACCGGACCGTATTTCGACCAGTGTTCTTTGGAGTTAGCTTGCACGTCGGCCTCTACGATGGCGATATGTTTTGTGTCATCCTTGGGATTTTTCTTGAGCTTGAAATTGTATTCCATCTGTTGTTTCTGATGGTCAATTTCTTGATAAAACAGGGGTATTCCTCTATTGGTTTCGGTGAGATATCCGGCAGGTGTGGATATGTACACGAACCGTGTGTCGCCTACGTTTGGTATGCGATATACGCCGTTCTTGTCTGTCGTTACACAGCGTTTCCCATCTGTCACCACAACATTGGGTACACCCTTGCCTTCGCAAGTGACCGATCCATACAGCTCGTGTGGATTAGGCACATGGTCTTCGTCCAACGCTTCTTTCAGCTCTTTCCACCAATCATAGAGGATGATATGCACGATGTCGAATATCATGACACCGTCAGACTCTTTGAGGTTCATGCGGATAGCTTTCTGAAACTGCAAGGAGTTTTTCCGGTAGTCTTCTACATATAGTCCACCATAGAATGGCTTGGCGCCCTGCAACAACTGCCTTGTGTATTTGCATCCGCCTTCCACGCAGAGGTATTCGCCAGACGAGGCTTCGCTGTCGGTCTCGTTTTTGTACAATCCTGACGACTTGTAATAATCGTCTATGGTTACATTTTTATAATAATTACCGTTGGTGTAGAAGTCTATCAGTTCTGCATAGCCATATTGGCGATACTCAGGCGTGGCCCATGGGAAATCCTTTGAGGGGTCATACTTGTTGCATGCCCAGTTCACACCCACCTCATAATAGGTAGGATACCATGCCCCCGTGTATGAGGCCAGCATACATTGGGAATCTATTTTTTTAATGGCGGTTCTGACATCCTTTATAAAACCATAGATGACAGAGGCACGCCACTCAATCCATTTCTTATAATACGGTCCTGGAACCCTGTCGAACGAACCTTTGTCGTTGGCTTTCCATTCGTATATGTCTTCTGGATATCTGTTTAGTTTTTGACCGATGTATTTTTCAAACAAGGTGCGCGATGCTTCCGAAAAGTCTGATTCGATGCAATCATAGCGCGCCCGGTCCAGCATGATACCGTCAAACTTAAAGCGTTTGACCACCTCTTTCACGATGTTGATTTCATGACGTTGCACCTCTTTCAAGGCAGGGTTTAAGAACATGGACGTTTTTCCGTTTAGTTCTGTCACGGGGATGAGTCCTTTTCCGGGAACGTAATTGATGGATTGCCATTTCTTGTTTTTCCCAAAGACAGCTCCTCTTAACTGGCCGCGCGCTTTGCTTCCGTCAGCAAAGATGTTCATGCCGGCAAAGATAACCATGCCTTGCTTATGAGCTTCGGAGATGAACGTGTTGATAAAGTCAAAATCAGGACGTGTAAATCCCTTCCATGTTCTTTTCCTCGATGTGTACTTACTGTCGTAAAGCACCTCGCCAGTGTTATCCTTGATGTCTAATACTAAATGTGTGATACCGGCCTCATGACATTTGCCAACGTAATACCTGATGGAGTCAGGATAGCTGAATCGCTCGAAGTTGGCCGAACAATCCAACCACATGACCTTGGGTTTGATTGTGGCAAAAGTCAGTAAGGTGGTGCACAATAGGATTAGTGTGAGACAAGCTCTTTTCATAAGTCGTATATTATATGTTATTACTTTGTTTTGTCGATGGCTTTAGCGATGCCTTCCTTGGCATATTTCCATTGATTGGCTTTCTTAAGATGAATCATGTCAAACAGAAAATAACCGTTACAAGCATCCATGCATGCCTTGACAGATTGCACAATGGCTTGGTTTTCCTGCTCTTGGGTGGCTTTATTGGCCGTGTCCCAATTGCCTACATCGGGTCCTCCCACTACTTTGGGGCAAGAACCTTTTATCTTTGACATGGCCTGTAGACAGAATCCCTGCATGGTCCATTCCGTATTGCCATAAACAAGCAATGGCGAGGCATAAGCACCAATGAGCATTTGATCCATCAAGTCAGCGTATCCGAAGGAGTGATAGTTTTTAGTTGCCCATCTATAATAATCAGAGGTTTTAAAATTAGGAGAGCCCCAATTCACGCCCACAGTGTAATAGGTAGAGTACCAACCACCAACATATACGCCAAATTGTATTTTTGAATTGACGCTCTTGACTGCGTTTCGTGCCTTTTCCATAAAGTCGCGAATGGTTTTTGCTCTAAACTCCAACCATTTCTTTGTGAAATCAGAAGATTTCCCCGATAGCTTTGTCGCGCCTTTGGGAAGGATGTCTTCTGGGAAATTAGAGACTTTGCTTCCCAAATACGTTTCAAATTTTTTGCGAGAAAGATCAGAGAAATCAGCACGCAAATCCAAATATCTGCCTCGATCCAACACGATACCGTCAAGGTCATATTTCGCAAGATCTCGCAACAAGTTGCAAAGAAAAGTTTGCACTTCCGGATTGGCTGGATTTAGAAACTTGGTAGGCTCAGTCTCGTCCATGATACTAACAATTCCCTGAGCTGTGCTCATCTGTGTTGTCCATGCCCTTTTACTTTCGTCACGATACACCATGCCCGTTCCGTTGTTCATGGTGTTTCCTCCAACAAACGTGTTAATGCCTGCGTGAACTTTCAAATCCAATTTTCGTGCAGCATCTATGAACGCTTGCAAATAGTCCCACGTGGCCGTGCGGTCTATCTTAGTATAGCCTGTAGATGTCCATGCGTATTGATATTTCACTTGTTCTACTGTAGAAGTCTTGAATAACACGTCACCGCATGTAGGTCGCACGTCTACCACGATATCCGTGAAACCTGCGTCTTTAGCAAGGGTCAAATCTCTTGTTATGGCCTCTTTACTATTGGCGAAGTCAGGAAAATTCGCTGCCGCGTCAATCCAGATATATCTTGGTTTGTCGGTTTTATTTTCTGTTTCTTTGTTATTTTCCGGTTCTTCCTTTTGTTTGTTTTGTCCCCAATAATCTATTGGATCTTTTGATCCACATGCTACAAAAACAAGTAGAGTCAGAAATAAAAGGCTGATAGTACAATGTCGTTGTTTCATTCGTTGTCCCTTATTATTTTATTTTTTCCATTAAATATACGGTTCTTTTTTCATCATCCAACAAAATGGCTCTGTTTTTTATCAACCGTGAACGATAATAGCCATCTCAATGCAGTGACATGGTCAAAGCATTGAGATGGTTGAATGAAAGATTATAAATCCAAACAGTCGCAGCGCACGCAACCAACATATCCGTTGGTAAACATGAAGTAGATGTACAGATAGTATCCGTCGTTCGATACTCTCAGTGCGACGTCGCCTGTTCCATTTGCGTTTTGTTTTCCTAATGCCTTGCCTCCGTACTTGCCATTTATGTCCAAGCCTTTTGAAGAGAAGTCAAGCACCTGCGTGTCCAAATTGCCACCACCTGTGTCGAACAAGTAGATGCAATCGTCTGTACCCCATGTCCAAAGGTTCACAGAGTTAGAAATGAAGTAGTGTGCTTTGTTAAACACGGTATAGTCTACCGCATTCTGAAGCCAGTTGGAAGATATTTCTGGTCCCTTGGCCTTGATGGTATTGGTTTTGCCGTCAAACAACGAGGCATGCCTTGGTGCGGCATAGTATGCAGCGAAATAGTCGCTTGTGGGGTCAGCTGGATTGCTGTATATTACATCCGCATTATTACCCCAGTTGCCTAAGCCTTGGGCTAGAACCATGACTGGCGTGGTAGAAACGAGCTTTCCGGCTTTCACTTGCCAGCGTGCAAATTGTCCTGCGGTACCATGTATAGGTGCCGTAATGATAGCTTCGCCGTCCAAGCTACCAATAACAGATAGTTTACGTCCCATCTGTGCGCTTGTGGTGTATTCCAAATACTTTTCAGGCTTACCCTTGACACCCTTTACTCTCCAGATAATGAACTTTCCATCTTTTTGGTTGTTGAAGTTACAGAACAATATATTATCGTTATCATCGGCCGTGGCATACATGTTTGTCAGACTTCCCGCAAATTCGCTGATGTCGATATGACCCGCTATCTCTCCGGTTTTGGCGTTGAGATATACCGCTTGTCCATTGCCTCTCTCGTTCACGACAACATAGTTGTTAAGAGCTGCGATACCTGTGGTCATGTGGTTTTGGGTTAGTCCGATGTCCACAAGTTTCTTTACCCACAACAGTTGAGCGCTGCTGGCGCGCAACCCATTGTTGATTTTTTGTGGAATTTCTTTTTTCACTGTATACACCATCGAGGTAACGCCGTCTTGCGCCGTAACCTTGAATTGTTGTTCCTGGTCATAATCGAGGGCTACGATTGTTGGGTCTGGTGAAATGGTGGCTCCGTGAGAGATGCTCACCGTAGCAAGTTGTTTGCCAATCTCGTCAGCGGAGACAAGGGAGATAACCTTGTCTGCTTCCTTCACAAGGCCACTTAAGTTAGCATTCGGGAGGTCAAACTTAGTGATGGCACACTCGTTGCTTTTTCTTATTTCAGCCACTACTTTATAGTCTGCCTTCCCTCCATTCTGGTCGGTCACGGTAATCGTGTTTTCCTTCGTCAGGTCCATAAAGTACAGCTTAGGTGTCACATACACATTGTTTTCGAGACTTGCGAACACCCGCATCTTTTTGAGTGACGACTTGTCGAGAACATTGTCAGACAACCGTGGATAGTTGTAGGGAAACACAACAGTAATCACTTTATTTTGATAGTCTATCTCACTCGTGAAGTTGTTTTCATCCCTGTCATCATCAATAAACCGTGCAGTGAGATTTGTAATGCCGTTTCGCTCTATATTAGGGTGAAACTCCTCTGGCTCTTGGCAACCCACCCATGTAAAAATAAGCAGCAGGTTGCAGGCTAATGTTAATATTTTGGTTTTCATATTTGTCAATACTTAAAGGTTGTTATTTCCATTCATCAAACTGTTTGGCCAACTTATTGTTCTTCAATTCGGATGTAGGAACAGGCAGCCTGTAGAGTTTTGACGAGAACTTACGGTCTTGACCGTCACAATCAACATACTCGTATGTGCCGTTGGTAATCTTCATACCGTGACAGCGGTAGTTGTTATACTCAATATGAGCCAGTTTCCACCTGCGCATATCCCAGAACAGATGTCCTTCGTAAGCTAATTCCACCTTACGCTCGTTGCGGTAATCCTTAAACCAAGCGTCACCGGTAGAGGTTTTCGCAGGCAGTCCAACACGTGCCCGCACGCGATTCATGAGCGTCTGTGCCTCACTGGTTTTGCCCAATCTGAAAGCAGCCTCGGCTTTGTTCAACAACACCTCGGCAAAGCGTATTTCTACCCATGGTTGCGAGCTGTGTTGTCCCTTGATGTCCGTTAGCTTTTCGTCGAGCAGCTTACGAAGAAAATATCCTGTTGTGGTTTTGCCGAAAGAGTAGGCCTGCTCACGATAAGCCATGAACTCTCCGTTCTTACCTCCTACGCTGCAATCCATCTTGCGTCCCTTCCATTCGCTTCCCGAATATATGATGGTTGCGGCAAATCGAGGTTCAAGCTGGTCGTAAGGAGGCTTTTGGTTGGTTGTTTCATGCCATGGATTCCAGTCCACGATTTTACCGTCCTTGGTCTCATAGCACTCCACCATTTCCTGCGTAGGTGTACCCGTAGCACCAAAATCGTATCCGTCGCACTGTGGCACATAGTATTGGTCAAAGCTGTGGTAGGGTCCACTGTCCTTGTTGTACCTGAAGGCCAATATGCATTCGTTGTTGTTACCACTCCATGCGTCAGCGTAATTGGGTGCCAAATCGTACAGCCCGAGCTTCTCTACCTTGTCGGCTGCGTCGTATGCGGCCTGCCATTGTTCAGCGTAAAGCATGGCTCGTGACTTCAGGGCGTAGGCTGCTCCTTGAGTTACCCTGCCTTTTGCGTTGGGGTCTGCCCACTCCTTAGGAAGGTTAGCTGCCGCAAAGTCAAGATCATCAGCGATAAATTTCCAAGTTTCTTCAGCCGAACTAAGTGCTTTGTCGTTGCTTTCCGGCAAGTTTTCATAGATAATTACGCTACCATGCCGTTTGGCCAACTGGAAGTATAGGTATGCGCGGAAGAAGCGAGCCTGAGCCTCCCAGCGTGCGTTTTGCTCCTCAGAAAACTTAGAATATTGTTTCTGCATGGCTAAAAACTGGTTTATCTGCCTGATACTTCCGTAAGCAGCACTCTCGCTCCATACATTATATAGACAGCCATCGGGTGTCACCACGGATGGGTCGGTAACATAAACATTGGGGTGCCCTGCACGATGGCCCAAGGAAACCGATCCATATTTGAAGGCATCGGTAAGGCTTTCGGTCAGGCTACCGCCAAACTGCGTCTCTCCAAACTGGCCGTATCTGTGCAAAGCGGTATAAAAAGCATTCACGTTTTTATCAACGTGCTTTGCGTCTTGCCAAACAATCTCATCACTTACGGTCGCTGTTTGAGTAACGCCATCCAGCCAGTCGTTACACGATGTCAAGGGCAAGACTGCGCAAAATGCCACCGCTATGTTAAAACATATATTTTTCATACTGTCAAATCTTTTAGAATGTTAGTTTTATTCCCATGGTATACGTCCTCTGCTGCGGGTAGTAACCATTGTTTACAGAAGGAGACTCAGGGTCTATGTTGTATTTGGTCAGACTGCTGAATGTCAACAGGTTGAAACCCTCCACATACAGTCTTGCACCCTCAATACCTATGTTAGTTAGCCATTGTTTGGGGAAGTTGTAGCCAATTTGCGCTGTCTTTAACCGCATGTAGTTGCCAGAGCGATACCAGAACGTGGAAGAGAAGCCGTTGTTGTTGCTCGGACCTGAAATCTCAAGACGTGGGAACTCTGCGTTGGGGTTGTCAGGTGTCCACGATTTCTCTACCAAATAAGTTGGCGAGTTACCACCGTGGTAGAATGGCTTTGTATAGGCCGTGTTGTCTTGGATGCCCGAACCGCTATATTGTCCGGTTAAGGCCACAACATTGTCCAAGCCCCAAGAGAACAGCAAGTCAAAGTCGAATCCCTTCCAATCGCCAAACAAGTTGAACGAACCTGTGTGTGTTGGGGTTGAGCTTTTACCTACATAGCCTTGGTCTTGCGCAGCGGTTATCACACCATCACCATTCCGGTCCACATATTTTATATAGCCCGGCAGTGCTTTATAACCAACAACAGTTGGCGAAGTGGCTATATCTGCCTCGTCCCTGAACAGTCCTGCGTCCATGAAACCATATTTGGCACCAATTTGTTTGCCAGTGACGCGTTGGTACTCTGGAGCATTGTCTGTGTCGCCGGCGTATTTCAGCCAACGACCATAAGCGTACGACCATATCAATTTTCCACCATAATTAAAATTTCCAATGTGGTTACGATGGGTTAAAGCCACCTCAAATCCCTTGTAATCAGCCTTGTTTATATTGGCTGAGTTGTGATAGTATCCACCTCGTGATGGTGGGAACGCACCCACGACAGACGAAATTTTGTCATACTCATATTTATAGAACACGTCAAACTCGATGCCTAAAAGGCCATTCCATAAGGTTGCGTCTACACCAAGGTTGTAGTTCATGCATTGTGCCCACCGCAGGTCAGGATTGCCTAAAACGCTGGCGTACATCATCGACTGACTTCCGCCACCCAGCACCAATGCGTTTTTCACCAATGTCATCGCGTTGCGCCATTGAAATGCGTTCAATCCGCTACTTGTTCCTGTTTTACCAACGCCAGCACGCAGTTTCAGGTTATTCACCCAGTCGGCGTCAAACCATTTTTCGTTATTGATACGCCAACCCAACGACAAACTGGGCAAAAACACCCATCTGTTATTCATACCACCAAAAAGATAACTACCACCATAACGTGCCGAAGCCTCTAAGTAGTACTTGTCATCATAGTTGTAATTGAGCCTGCCGACAAATCCAGCCACCCGCGTAAATCCGCTATAACCACCTATCGTAGGCATCTTTTCTTTGCCGTCGCCAGTCAAGTTGGTAATCTTGCTAAGCTCGTCAAGCTGCAAGAAGTCCAAACCCGTACCGGTTGCACTCAGAGCGTTGCTCTTGTTTTCGCGCGTCTCGGCCAATAACAACACGCCCACGGTGTGCTTGTCAAACCTGTTGTCGTATGTCACACTGGTTTGTGTGGTAAAGTTGTAACCCCTGCTGGCTGCCTCACTCAGTGACACGCTGTTTCCTTGGGCATCGAAAGCTTTATAATAATTCAATGTCTTGGATGCGGAGGTGGGCAGACTCATCTGCATCACCTCGAAAGGATTGCTTAGCACTTTGTTGAAATAGAAATTAGCATCATAAGCTCCTTGAAACTTCACGCTTAAGCCTTTCAGCCAAGGCGCGTCATATTTCAGACTGAAATTGGTCTGGACAAACGAGCGATTAGACTTGCTGTATCCTGACTCATTGATGGATGCCAATGGCGCAACTGGTGACGATGCTGTTGGTGTAGACACAGCATAAGTTTTTCCCTGATATTCCATAGTTTCCGGAACGTATGGCATAGCCCTAATGATTTGCTGTGGAATGTTATGCCAAGCGTTTGGGTCGGCAGAGTATCTGGGTGCGTTGCGCTTCTCTATACGTCCGGCTATACCCAGCGTGAAAGTAAGATTGTCGGTTATTTTCGCGTCGATGTTTGAACGAAGATTCAGACGGTCATAATCGAAATTGTCAATATTGCCGTTTTCTTTCAAATAACCCATCGATGCGAAAAACTTCACCTTGTCATTTCCACCCGATGCGGACACATTGTGGTGCATACGGTTTCCGGTTCCAAACAATTTTTTGTACCAGTTGGTGTTGCCCCAACCGTCAACTCCGTCACGCATCTTTTGTACCATTTCATCTGTAAAGACGGGGGCATCGCCCTGCAATTCGCGTGCTTTGTTGTACCAATAAGCGTACCCGGGACCGTCCAGCCATACCTGATTTTGTGCGTTCTCGCTCAATCCGAAAGCTCCCGTGTAGGAGATGGACGTCTTGTTTTTGCTACCTTTTTTCGTGGTTACGATAAACGCTCCGTTGGCATCCAGACCATATACAGACACAGCGGCCGCATCTTTCAAGATAGACACCGATTCAATTTCATTCGGATCCAATCCGTTAAAGTCGGCTGAGGTGCGTCGTATACCATCAATTACGTAGATGATACCCCCTTGTCCGCGCATGGTGAGCGCCGCATTATCACTACCGGGCTGCCCGCTTGATTGCACGGCTGCCACACCCGCAATGCGGGGTCCGATAATATTACTGATACTCATGGTTGGTGCCTTGAGTATCTCTTTGTCAGAAACTGTGGAGATAGCGCCCGTAATGCTTCCTCGTTTTTGTGTGCCATAGCCCACTACTACGACCTCGCTTAAAGCGGCGACATCCTCTTTCATCGTAATGTCAATCGTCTTGCGATTGCCCACCTTCACTTCTTGAGATACCATGCCGACACTTGCAAAAGTCAATATATCATTGGCTTTAGCCTCGATTTGATAGCGTCCATCAATGTTAGTAACCTGTCCTCTCGTCGTTCCTTTCACAACGATAGACACTCCTACCACAGGCTCACCGTTCGTGTCGCTGACTGTTCCTGTTATCACATTTTGCGCATAGCCTGCTGCCACGCTTGTGACTGTTAGGATCAAGGACACAACAAGCCTCCTGATACAACATCTTATTTTTTCCATTAATTATGATTTTTAGGTTAGTGAATGATTTAAATATTAAAATGCTCACAGTATCTATGATACAAATGGCCTGCTTGCAAATATGCGGAATTGGGACTCATGAAGTGCGAGAACTCAAAGGTAATGGCGTTTTCCATTCCGGCTTTCCGCGCGGCCTCAAGTTTCAACAGCAGTTTCTCCCATTTGATTGGCAGGAAACGGATGGGCATGTCCCGGTCAAACGATTCAATGTTTGTCCAGCATTTCATGCCGTATCTGTCTGCCAATTTTTTGTTCACCACAAGATAATCGTACAGTTCGCCATAGTCTACCTGTCCGTCTTGGAATGCCAAGATATCCACGGCACCCTTGACGTTACCCAATATCTCGTTCCATTCCTCTTCATGTTCTCTCACAGTAAGAGCCTTGTCGCCACTCATTACCTGGTCAGTCTTCACGCCGTGGATATAGGGCGAAACCATGCTCGTGAGGTTACCCGACACGGCTTTGGCGTGCTTGCCCACCTCAGCATATATGCGTGACATGTTTTTTGTTCGGCGACTGATTTCTTGTGACAGATACCATCCCTTGAAAGAAGGATGCTTGCCATATTTGGCCCACACCTCATCTATCAAGCTTAGGTTCAGGTCAATCTCTTTTTGGAACAGTCCCTCTTGCCAATACTTGCCGGAATCATACATGCCGAAGAAGAAATTCATGCGATATTTGTCGGCGAGTGTCAAGAACATTTCTACCAAATCAACTGGTGGATAATAAACATCTTCTTTACCGATGAGAGTTGAGAACGGTGCGGCAATCCACTTTCCCAGTCCGGCACGGATGAGAACAACAGTGTTGATGCCCATCTTTTTCATGGCCTTGAAGTCTTGATCCCATTCTTTCTTGCCCCAGTTTTGGTGCGGAATGTCCCAACTTATCTCATCCAGAAATGTAGCTTTAATAGGCATGCCCTTCATAGCGTGCGGCGTAGCAAAAGTTTCACCGTCCTCGTGCTGGGCAAAAGCGTTGTCCATCTTGGTGTAAGAAGACAGTATTTTGCTGCCCAGCACAAGCGATGAGGCACCCATCATTTGCTTGATAAAGTTTCTCCTGTTTGTCATGGTTCGCTTTATTTGATATCGTTTGCCTTGACTATTTCTTCTAACGTGGTCCAGCATTGGTACATTCCTCTGGGTACATGGAAACATCCTTTCCATTTTCCACCCTTCAATGGCAATAGCACTTCGCCGCGCCTGTTGAGGTATCCGTACCATTCAGCATACTCGCCATCTCTGAAATGTGTCCAAGCATATTCGTGTACCTTCTTAAACCAGTCCATACACCTCTTGTCTCCCGTGAGCTGATAGCCCTTGAGCATAGAGATAAGGGTTTCGATGTGTACCCACCACAGCTTCTGATCCCATTCCAATTGCTGGGGAGGACAGCCGTTGCGATCCATGAAGTAATACAGGCCGCCGAACTCCTTGTCCCATCCATACTCTAACATGGTAAGCGCGGTGTCCTTGGCTTTTTCAATCAGTTCGGGTCTGTCCAGGCGTTTACCCAAGTCCATGATAAACCACATAGCCTCTATGGCATGTCCCGGTGTTACCTGTCTACCCTCGAAGCAGTCTACCAAGTTGCCGTCGGCACCCACGTTTTCCACAATGATACCACCAAGCTCGGGCCGGTAAAATACGTCCATCACTTCATGGATGCACGTTTCCATGGTCTTGAGTAGATAGTTTTCGTCAAGAAGATGCTCTATCTCCAAGGCCAAGTTGCAGAGTATCATGGGCAGTGCAAAATTTTTCATGTTGCGTGTTCCCGGATGTATCTTGTTCCACTTACCTTTGGGATTGTCTACCTTCGACAGAATGATATCGAACGTTTTCTTGGCGATGGTGGCGTATTCGTCATTGCCTGTAGCCAAACTTAGCTGTCCGAAAGCCATGGCTGCGAACGTGTACGAGAAGATGTTGTATGGCTCGACCAATGGTTTGCCTGTTCTGTCCAACGAGAAATACCAGTTGTACTGGCCGTCATGTCCATGCTTTTTTAAAAACTCTGCTCCTTGGATGGCACACTTCAACCATTCCTCGTTTTTCTCTACCTTGTTATATAGCATGGCGAACAACCACACCTCACGACACTGCAACCAAATAAATTTGTCGGTGTCAAAAACATTTCCTTTGCGATCCAAGCATGTGAAGTATCCACCATACTCTTCGTCTTGTGACTTCTCAAGCCAAAAAGGAACCACTCTCTGTAGCAATTCACTTTTGTACAAGTCGGCTAATTCTTTCAATTGATCTATATCCATAGCTATATGATTTAAATATTACTTCATGAAATTTCCCTGTATGTCAACTTCTTTCCAATGAAAGGGATCGAGCATTTGGTCTATCAGTACGGCCATTTCACCTCGTGTAATGACGTGTCCCTTGTCAGTTGCCTTAAAAAGGTATTTCTTTAACAGTGGTTCCCAATCTGCTTTGATGGGCATTCCTTCTGACTCAGCTACGCTTTGAATGACACGCAATGCGTCCCCCAATGTCATAACCGAGTCGGTCAACAAGGCACCCGTTTGCTTCCATCGTGGGAAAATATCACGCATTCCTTCCAAATCCTGTCCTTTTAATGGTTGGTCGGCCCTCAGCCATGTTTCATTCTTCCAATCTACATTTTTGCCAACCCCTTTCAAAATACCCGTTGAACCAATGTGTTGATAAGGGATGAATCGAGGATCCTGTTTCTGAACATCCAGATAGGGAAGCAAATATCCACCCGCCTTCAATATTTCATCTTGCACATCCCTCACAGATACGCCCGATAAAGGTGTTCTTTTCTTGATTGAGAGGGCCGCCAATGCACCGGCTGCCTGACCTATTTGCATCACCACGGGTTGCAAGCGTGTTGCACCATTGGCGATATTAGACACGGATATGGATTTCTCTGCTACTATCAAACCCTCAACTCCTTGTGGAATGAGTGTTCCTAACGGCAGCCCAAATGACGGAACTGGGTAGAAGTGTATGTCGGGAAGTGTGTGACTTTCTTTGTAGCGCATGTGATGATGATCCACTGGATAGTCGCCAACAGCGATGCTGGTTCGGTACAAAGGAGCTGCTTGATTGTAAGGTGACACCATGTGATTGAGTGTAAACCGAACCGCTCCATGAATTCGTCTGGATTCACGATGATAAGGAATGAAAGGCAGAAGATCTTTTGTGGGATATTCGTCGTCGGCAAGTCCTATATGACGGAATCCTAATTCATGCTGAATAAAATAAAGAAAACACAAGGTATGTTCTTTCGCTTTCTTCAATGCTTTTCTGCGTTGCTTGTCAGACATTTCCACCAAATTGACGTAATAGTCATTTCCGTTGATAGGCCAATTGAGCATAATCTTGCCATTGGGAAGCTGTCCATAGCTCATCATCTTTTCAGCCGGCCACATTCTTTTTGGCTCATTGCTGGATATGCAGAGCGGATTGATGCAGCAACAGGCGAAGACAGATGGGTCATAACCCTTGGGCTTTCGCATGGGGACGTCCTTCTTATAATCCTTCAAGATGGCAACATAGGTAAGGTCTTGAACTACATTGTTGCCTTTTTCCAAAGCTATGTCCTCCTGCGTATCATGGCGACTATCCATGCCAACATCATAGGCTACCCCACATTTGGCTGCCACATCTCCCAATTCAGTAGCATCAATGAGCATGGGCGTCTTAACAATAACGCTTTTACCTCGCTTTTTAATCTTCAAGTTCCATTCGCCTTGTTTTTTGCTAATGCTGCTGATGCTGCTCTCTTTCCACACTTCGATATTTTTCTCTTGTGCCACCATGTCGTTCAAGACCTGGTTGCCTACCGAGGGTTCGAAGAGAACTCGGCTTACCCACCCGGTGTTCAAGGCTTCAAGACTACCGTAGTGTTGGGCAAGACGATTCCTAAATTCACCAAATATGCCAGCAGGCATATTGAAGTTGCCATCGATGGCACTAACACCTGCGCTTGTTAGCATGCCACCCAACCACGTACTTTCCTCAACCACGAGTACACGCATACCCATACGGGCTGATTGCAAGGCAGCAGACACGCCGCTGGCACCACCTCCTGCCACAACTACGTCTGGATGCAGATTGCCACCAAAAAGTGATTTAGGAAAAAAGATGAGATACAAAAATAGTATCAAAAAATAAGATCGTTTCGCTTTCATTTGTCGGTTAGATCTACGATTCATTAGGTTAGGTTTAATATTTATAAAGTGTTGTTCGTATTGAACCATGGCAAAGGTAAATATATATTTAGAAATAAACAAATAAATAATTAAATTTATATGATTTTTTATTATAAAACATTTAATAAGTAAATACTGTTAATTTAATAAGTTATTTTACTTAATTAGACTTTATAATTACAATGTTTACCATGTATACAACCAAGTTAACGTGTTTTACGCAACAAATAACAACGTAACATGAAAGTAAGTCCAATGCCAACAATCACGCCTCTTTCACTAAAGAATGTTAGCTTGCGTTCTTTGTTTTAAGGCAAAAGGAACGTTCTTCAGTGAGGTTTTTTCTATTGAAACGTCTTTTTTAACACAAATGCTGAACGTTTTTGCAAGCAGCTTGTTCATGTCACGGAAATACATGAAATATGAGAGGGTTTTGATTATCACGTTGATTATTAACAGGTTATATTTTTTTGATTTTAAAACGTGCTCAAAAAGAGAATGTGTTTGGGACAAAATCTCCTTATTTCATGCAAAAAAGGCCTGCTATATGATACATATTGGGAGGTAAAAGCATGACAATTGGAAGGCAAAAGCATACCTATTGGGCGGCAATAGCATGCTGATTGCGGATTTGTTGTATGTGAATGTGGTAAAAGATGATGCTTTTAAGGTTTTGTACACCTTAAAAATCCCCTTGTTTTATCTATTTTGCAATTTTACTTTGTCAAATAAAAAGAAATGAATTAACAAACAAAAGGTTTGTTAACATATACAAGTATCGTTGCTTGAAAGCTAAGAAGTGCGCATTGGTACTGTATGGAAGCGCGGTTCTATTGCGCGCCCTATTTTGCCTCGTGGGTTCGGTAAACCAGGTAATGCCCATCGGCATAGAGCGTAAAAACATCGGCAAGCGACTCGTTGAGCGTGCCTTGCCACCAACTTTGATAGGCGTACGATTGCCAACGCAAGCCCTTATTTTCGATACGGTGGCATGAAATATTAAAAATACTGACTTGCTGTTTGGCAAACGACTCAAAGGTGCAATCGCCATGGCAAGGTACAAACGTGCCGTAATCGGTCACCATGACAGGCTGCACTCCGTAGGTTTGAAAATAACGCAGCAAGAGGGAGATGTTTCCCATGGTATGATCCTCACGCTTGCCCGTTGCTCCCAAATAAGCGATACGGCTATAGTTGCGGCTGACACAATAGCGGGTAGCCTTGGTAAGGTCGTTGTCTGCCTGCTCATGCTCAACATGCAGCACGTCATGAAATTGTCGTTTGGCAGCATCAGACATCGAATCACCGTCGCCGACCACGGCTTCCACCTTATTATATAAAGAGGGATGCAGCAACTCGATGGCGCTGTCGCAACACACAATGCGAGGCGCTTGCTGCAAGATTTGGGTGGGAATAGCATGCTGCGGATAATCTCCGTCCGCCAAAACCACCACGTCGAAATTGGTTGATGAGTTGATGAGCTGATATTTCATGACGCTGCTTGTTTCATCATCGACTTCCACTTAAAGTACCCTAACACGGCAATAACGACATAAAGTCCGTACAATGCTGCCTTGAAAGGAATGCCCTTATACACATACAGAGCGGTGCAAACCACGTCGACCGCAATCCAAAAGAGCCATTGCTCCACATACTTGCGTGCCAAAGCCCATAAGCCAACAAAGCTGAGTGCATTGGTGAAGCTGTCTAACAAAGGTACGTTGCTGTTGGTAAAGCGCACCAAAACATAATAAGTAACGCCCCACGCCAAGGCGAAGAACGCGAAAGTAGGCAAATAATGCTTGCCAGGTATGTGTGTAATGGGCAGTTCTTGCTTTTTTTGATTGAAGAGTTTACTGCCCCACTTCCATGCAATATATCCGTAAATGGCAGCCAGCGTGTAATACACCGCCATACCCGCATCGCCGTACAAACCGTGTCTCCAATACAAAAACACATCCATGGCAGGCATCACAATGCCCACTATCCACAGCCAAATGCTGGCTTTATATTCCAAATAGATATAGACAAGCCCCAAAATGGTAGTGACTATATCCAACCAATCGAATGTCATGTTGTTATTGATTAATATAGGAGTAAGCAGGAGCAAATGGGAGTTAAAGGGGAGTAAAAGGGAGTTATGCAAGGAGTTAACGGACATTACCATATTTATAGAGAGGGGAAAGAGCCGAATCCTGGCTTCCATTGCAAAGCATTTGTCCGATAACTCCCATTAACTCCCCTTGTAACTCCTGTTAACTCCTCACCTAATCTACATTAGCTCCCATAAGCTCCTACTCCTCTCCCATCAACTTTTATCAGAACGTCAATGACAAGTTTGCCATAAAGTTGATAGGAGCCTGTGGCGCAAAGCCTGCGTTATCCTGTCCGCCACCATCATCGGTAGCTACGACGTTGCCTTGTGCATCCTTCTTAAAACCAGGTGCTGCCCAACCGTTATTGTCGTATTTGGCACTGAAAAGGTTGTAGACGGTACAGCCAACGGTAGCTTCTTTCAAGCCCAACTTGTGACAGGCAAAGGTGTAAGCCACATTGAGGTTGGTGGTAAAGATGCTGCCCAACATCATGCTCACGTCTATATCTTGACCGTTGTCGTCTTTGGTTTGATAGTTTTTCAGACCTGTATTGGTGAGATACTGCTCACCAATGTACTGCGTATGAACATTGGCTGACAAACCTTTATAGTTGAATGAGAAGATGTTGTTGAAGATAAGTTCGGGAGAAAAGCTGGTAGGTGTGTCGCCCAAAGAAACGTTCTTCTTGTCTTCCAACTTCACCATCCAGTCCTTAACACGGTTCTTGCTGAAGGTAACATTGACGTTCCAAGTGAACCAGTCGACAGGCTGCCAAGCCGATTCCAACTCAATACCCATACGATAGCTGCGACCTGCATTCTTTGTCTTCATCTCACCGATGGCATCCAGTTCGCCAGTGAGCACAAATTCGTTGCTATAATTCATATAATATAGGTTGACACCTGCGCTGTATTTGGCACTGGCAAACTGGTAACCTATTTCCAAATCGCCTAATTTCTCTGCTTCCAACTTGGTGTCAAGGTTTTGCTCAAAACTGTTACGCGTAGGCTCTTTGTGCGCAATGGCATACGATGCATACACGCGGTTGCAGGCATCAGCCTGATAATTGAGTCCAAACTTAGGATTGAAGAAATTGAACTTTTGGTCGAGATTGAAGACAATCTGCTTGTTATTGTCGTCCCATGCGTCGGAAGGACCTGTCATCTTAATGCCCACATGACGATATTGTAAGTCGGCAAAGGCGCTCAAACCCTTTACGAACTCCCAGTTTACCTTTCCGTAAACATTGCCGTCCACCTTCTTGGTATCGTTGTTGTAATACTCGTTATCAGGCTCCAACGTGGAGGGTCCCATTTGATACACCTTCTTCTTTTTGCCATTGGCATCTTTTATCTGATAGAAAGAGGCACCCGTCCAAATGACTTTTCCAAAGTGACCGCCCAAATATTTGTTCCAACCGCCACCGATATGGGCAGTCAATCCACGGTTGTTGTCATAGTTAATAGAACCTACAGCACCATAAAAATCGTTGTCCATCTTCTTTTGGCGAACCAAGTCGCCCAACAACTTGGTGTCTTTAGACAAATGATATTGATACCACTTGCCTTTTCCCTTGTACTGCTCGTAGTATCCGTCGCCCTTGGTATAGTGCAAGGCAACGTTGAGTTTCCATTGGTCTCCAAGCAGTTGACTCCAATGCAGCTGGTAGTTTTGCTGGTGGTAGTTATCCGTTTGTCCGTCGTAATATTTCACATGGCCCTCGGCATCGATATACTCACCGGCCGAATTGTAGGTGCGTCCGTACAAACTTTGCTCGTATTTGGAAGCGTAGTACCATGCGTGATAAGTACGTTCCACGCCATTGAAGGTAATAAACTTCACCATAGTGTTGTCCGAGAAGTAGCCCGCTTGGATGAAATAAGAATTGAGTTTGGTGGAAGCACGGTCCAGATAGCCGTCGCTACCGATGTTGGAAAGGCGTCCTTGTATGCCCCAATGTCCGCCGATGAGCCCTGTTCCGAAGCGCAGAGTCTCCTTGTGCGAACCGTAACTACCGCCCGAAAGGTCGATGCCGAAGAATGGTTTGGTACCGATGTTCTCGGTCTGCATGTTCAAAGTAGCACCAAAAGCACCGGCTCCATTGGTAGACGTACCAGCACCTCGTTGCAACTGCATGCTCTGCACACTCGAGGCAAAGTCGCTCATGTTCACCCAAAAGAGGGTTGCACTCTCGGCATCGTTCATCGGAATACCGTTGGCAGTGATGTTCACGCGCGAGGGATCGATGCCACGCACACGCAGTGAGGTGTACCCAATACCATTACCCGCATCGGAAGTAAGGGTAATCGATGGCAAGGTAGACAACAAGAACGGAATATCCTTGCCATGGTTCATCTTCTTGATTTGCTTTTGTGTCAAGTCCGAATGCGCTATAGGCGTCTTCTTGTTGGCACGAGTAGAAATTACTTGTACATCCTGTAACTCGTAAGTATGCAAGGTGTCAATAGGTTGCACCGCATACACATGGACGGCAGTCATCGCAAACACTGCCCATAAAAACTTTTTCATTGCTTTTTTTAGCTATCAAAAAAAATAAATGAATAAGGGAGAGAGCAAGTGCAAAGTTATCCTGTTGAAGAACTTCGCCCACTTGGCTTCTTGGTCAATTCCTACGCTGGTATTATCCAGATCAGGTCAGAAGGTTTGTTCTCAGCCCACGAATAAAAGTGAGCACCCTTAGCTTACTGTTTGTAAACCGACGGCAAAGGTATGACTTTTCAATAAGACTGGCAAAGAATATGAGCAAAAAACAATCTCGCGACTAACAATTCGATAGAAATGGACTCAGGGCAAAAAAAATCCAAAGCTCGAGAGCCTTGGACACGAAGTTTATTTCATTTTAAATATTGAAGGGTGCGACAAACAGGGATTGAGACAGCCGGTTATTGCTTCAACTTGAAGGAATTTTCAATGCTCATCACCTCATTTGAGAACAGAGAGTCCAACTTCAGGCGTTGCTCAATGCGCGAACAGCTATGGATGACGGTGGAATGATCGCGCCCTCCCACTAGCTTTCCAATGCGCGAAGCTGGCATCTTGGTGTACTTCTGCGCCAGGTACATGGACAACTGCCGTGCTGTGACCAGCTCTTGCTTGCGACTCTTGCTGTTCACTGCCGATACGGTAACATTGAAATGTCGGCATACGGTGTCGAGAATCTCATCGATGGTGAGCGGTTTGTCATCAATCTTCACGGCACGCTGTATAACTCTTTGAGCCAAACGCATGTCCACCACACTGTTGTAAACAACCGAATAGGCCAGCAACGAGTTGATAACGCCTTGCAAATCGCGCACGCTTCCATTGGCCGTCTGTGCAATGTACTGTACCACGTCGTCGGGAATTTGAAGACCGTCGCGTTGAATTTTACTGTTCAGGATGTCGATGCAAAGCTGCAAGTTGGGCTTCTCCAACTCGGCAATCAGTCCACATGCGAACCGTGTCAGCAGCCGTTCGTTCATTCCTTTCAAGTCAACTGGTGGCCGATCACTGGCCAAGATGATGCGCTTCCCATTGCGGAACAGGTGGTTGAAGATATGAAAGAAGGTGTCTTGTGTCTTCGTTGCCGTCATCCACTCTTGTATATCGTCGACAATCAACAAGTCAATGGTCTGGTAAAAATTGATGAAATCGTTCACAGAGTTCTGCAAAACGGCATTGGTGTACTGCACCTGAAACAAGCGTGCACTAACATACAGCACCCTTTTTTGTGGGTAGAGCTGCTTAGAGAGCATGCCGATAGCGTTGATCAAGTGGGTCTTTCCACAGCCCGACGGACCGTAGATGAACATGGGATTGAACTGTGTTTTGTTGGGATGTTCGGCAATTGACATGCCAACTGATCGCGGCAACTTGTTACTATCACCTTCAATGTAATTATTGAAAGTAAGGTGTGGATTCAAATTAGGGTCCAACTGTTGCGGCTGGGCGGCATCAAGTGCCGACGGAGGTTGATTGGCACGTGTTTTCTTCTGAGGCTTAACGCCAGTCACATCGGTTTGTTCTGCCTCTACATCCTGTGTTAAATGATGCTCCTGATCGGTGACAATACGGTATTTCAAACGAATGTTGTCGCAAAAAGAACGCTTGAGTACTTTACTCAATAAGTCGATATAATTCTCTTCCAAGTACTCATACACAAACGGACTGGGTACCTGTATCAACAACGTGCGGGTCGCTTCGTCGAACGACTCGTAGGTGATGGGCTTAAACCAAGTATCATATTGTTGCTTGGAAACATTCTCACGGATGAGCGCAAGGGCTTGGCCCCAAGCTTGATTAGGACTTACATTCATTGAATCATGTAGTATTTTACGTATGTCTTTCGATCAATTCGATAATCAATCGTCTGCAAATTTATAAAAGAAAACTTGATTAAACAAATGCATGTTTCTATGTTCCAATAGGAGAAAAATCGTAAGTACCTAACTACCCGCATATTAGCAACTTTCTAAAAGAAATCTCATTGCTTTTGATGTCGCTTGTTCATAAAACTTTGAGAATAAGCAAGTTAGGTTGAATACCGTCAAGGTTCTTACTTGAACGGTGAAACATAAATGAAATATCTATTATCGGCTACGTTGTTAATGCATTATGCCATTTCGCCCAATGTGAAACAATTAGATTTCTTATTTATACCAATTTTAATTAAAGACACATCACATTCAACAGATGATGATTGTCGAGAAGTGATATCATCACACTCACATGGGGCATGCCACCTTACTTATCTTTTCTTCCGAAGATAGAGAAATGGACGTAACGTTTAGGATGTTGACGGATGTTGACCATGAGAGAATCGGCACTACGCACGGTGGTATTGAGCTGATTGTAAAGCGATGGGTCGCGCATCAACAATCCCAGCGTGCCCTCATTGCTGTTGATTTTGGCCGTTACCGCCTTGACATCAGCCATGGCCTCATCTACTTTTCGCATGGTCGTGGCCACATCTACCTGTGAAAGGTTGGCCGTAAACGTTTCAGAATGATCCAAAATGCGGTTTGTCTTCGTCACCACACCCGGAATTTCACGGTTTAATTTTGCAACGACGGCATTCAGTTCGCGGGAAGTTTTGGTGAGATTGGCCGTCATGTCCTGCACGTTATGTACGGAACTTGCAATAGCTGGGTCGGCCAAAAGCAGATTAAGACTCAGCAAAATGGAATCTAATTTAGGCAACATCTGCTTCACCGCGGGTATCATGGATGTCACCTCACCCATCGCACCCTGATCGATAGAGCCCGGTATGAGTCCACCTTCCTGGATAAATTTGCCTTTATTGGGGGCAATGTTCAAGGTTACTTTGATATTACCCAGCACGTCACTGCTGATAAAGGCCGTGGTTCCCGTGGGGATTTTCATCTGCTTATCCATCTCTGCAATCACCTTGGTCTTGTTCTTTTGGCTGTAATCGAAAATGATATCCTTGACCAATCCCACTTGATAACCAGAGGCGTAGATAGGACTTGACTTGGTCAAACCGCTGATGTCATCGAAAGCAAAACAGTAAGTCTTGCTGCCTGTGAACAGATTTGTACCCTTCAGAAAGTTCATTCCGATGAACAAAGCCACGATACCAGCAACCGCCACGAGGGCAATTTTTATTTCATTTCTTATTTTTATCATATCCAGTAGGACTATTAAAAAACAACCTTATTTCTATTAAAAAACAACCTTATTTCTTTTTATTCTGCAAAAACGTGCGAATCGCCTCGTTCACATCCATGCGCTGTCCATTCTTGAATGCAATGATGAAGGCATCAGGGAAACGATCGATGATTTCTTTTCGAAGTCGACGTATCTCATTGTAATCGGCCGACGAACCGTAAGTATATTTCAAATCACCACCAGCTTCGTACCACTCGCACCCTTTGAGTCCTTTCAAAGCAGCATCCGTTAATGCCAGTTTTCGACTGGTCGTGAGGATTTGAATCTTGAACACAGGGACTTCCTGAGCGGGATTTGCAACGGGGGATGTTGGGGTTTGAGCGGATGTGCGAACTGTATTTTTCGCATTGGGCGCTACTTCAGTCGGTTGAGGCGTGGCTGTAGTCGCCTGTACACCTGACTGATTAGCTGTCATCTGAGGTGTTTGCTGATTGGTGGATGATGTTTCAGCCACCTTGGGTTGTGGAACGTTGGGGGCAAGGGAGACTTCGCGAGTCTTAACTTTTTTCGCTGATTCCGCTTTTTTACTCTGCTCCTTGTAATCCTGCGGAACAATTTCAGGCACTTGTGGCTCTGGCACGGCCGGAGCTTTGTAAGGCACAACCAGTCCCTGATGGTATTTGTTCTTGTATTGTACGAATGCGTTGAAGATGCCCCGGGCATACATATCGGCTGCTCCGGCGGCATTCATGAAGTCTTCTTCCTCGGGGGTTGAGATGAAACCCAATTCCAACAAGCATCCCGGCATGGACGATAGCCGCAACACAGCCAAATTGTTTTGATGCGCCCCCATGTCGTTCAAGCCCGTGGTAGCACGGATATGGTTCTGCATGTAACGCGCCAATTCCACACTCTGCTGCATGTTTTTGTCTTGAATAAACTCGAACATGATGTTGCTTTCGGGCGATGAAGGGTCAAAACCCTGATACTTTTGCTTATAATCTTTCTCCAGAAAGATGACCGAGTTCTCGCGCTTAGCCACCTCCAAGTTCTCCATGATGCCTTTTTGGCCAGTGTTCTGTCCCCGTCCGAGGGTATAAGTTTGCAATCCTCTCACCCTGCGACCACCCGACAAGGCATTGATGTGTATAGAGATAAACAGGTCAGCATGATTCTTATTGGCGATTTCCGCGCGTCTGGCCAATGGAATAAAGACATCTGTCTTGCGCGTGTAAATCACCCTGACATCAGGACAATTACGTTCAACCATTTGCCCAAAGGCCAAAGCAAACTTCAGAACAAGATCTTTTTCCTTTGAATAAACGCCTGCCGCACCATGGTCTCTTCCACCATGTCCGGGGTCGATGACCAGCGTAAACTTTTTGTTTGCAGCCAAACCCACTGACGCAAACAACAAGAAACAAAGCAAACAGTGCCAGACATTCTTATTCATATAGCTGCAAAAGTAATGTTTTTAGGCGGAAAACCCTTTATCTTTCAATCGGTTTTATCATTTATTAAGTGTATTTCCACACCGGCACCGTCACAATCGGCACCCATGGGAGGATTAACCTTGGTGAGTTTCAAGTCGATAGCCTTGATCAACGGGAATTCCGCCAGCAAGCGCTTCCCTATCCTACCCACCACATGCTCGAGCAAGTTGGAAGGCTGTTGCATTTCCTGTTTAATCACCTGATACACGTCGGCATAACTCAAGGTGTCGGCCACATCGTCGGTTTCCATGGCCTTGTCAAAGTCGTAGGCCAGCCGGACGTTCACGATGAAGTCGTTACCCTCAACGCGTTCCTGCGGTAACACGCCGTGATAGGCGCGAAACCGCAGGTTGCTTAAATAAATATAACTTGATTGTTTAATCATAAAGGTCGATTATCCACAACGGCTGGCACCACAGTTTTTGCAGATCAAACAGCCCTCTTGATACACAAGGGTTTCATGTCCGCACACCGGACACTTCTTTCCTTTGGCCTCGGTTCCATCGTCTATGTATTTCTTCAACGCGCGCTCCACACCATTCTTCCAGGTGTTGATGCTCTCGTCTTTTAACTGTAATGAACTAACCAGATTAATAACACGTTCGATAGGCATGCGATAGCGCAGGACACCACTGATGAGTTTGGCGTAGTTCCAATACTCTGGGTTGAACTTCTCACTCAGTCCCTCCACCGTAGTCTTGTATCCACGCTTGTTTTCAAACTGGAAGTCGTATCTGCTGGGGCCGTCTTCCTGCTTCTGTTTGATGATTTTTCCTTTGACAACCGACTTGGGCAGTACAATTCCCTCATCGTCGTCTTGCAAACCAGTGAAGATTTCGTAAGGATAGCCATCAAGCAATCCGACGAATGCCACCCACTTCTCCTTGTTGTTTTGGAAGCGAACCACATCGCACTCCAGCACCTTTGGTCTCACCTCTATCACCTCTGGCTGCTTGCAGGGGGGCAGTGCGTTCTGGTCACCGGTGTTGTCCTTGGCTTGCTCCTTGCCTTTCTGTGCCTTGTCACTCTTGGAAACAGAAATCATAACGCCTGCTCTGGACCCGTCTCGATAGATGGTGCAGCCCTTGCATCCGCTCTTCCACGCCTCTACATACAAGCGATTAACCAAGGCCTCATCCACGTCGTTGGGCAGGTTGACGGTCACACTGATACTATGGTCTACCCATTTTTGGATGGCACCTTGCATCTTTACCTTTTCCAACCAATCCACATCATTGGCCGTGGCCTTGTGGTAAGGCGACTGTTCCACCAGCTTATCAATCTCTTCCTGGGTATATTTCTTTGTCGAATCGATGCCGTTGACGTTCATCCACTCCAAGAATTTCTTGTGGTACACGATGTATTCTTCAAAGCTATCACCCACTTCGTCCACAAAATCTACATGCACGTCAGTATCGTTGGGATTAACCTTACGACGACGCTTATACACTGGCATGAACACGGGTTCGATGCCACTGGTGGTTTGTGTCATCAGTGAGGTGGTGCCCGTAGGCGCGATTGTCAGACAAGCGATATTGCGACGGCCATACTTCTGCAGGTCGGCATACAACTGTTTGTCGGCCTCTTTGATGCGGAGCAAGAAGGGATTGTTCTTCTCGCGATTAGCATCAAACACGGCGAATGCACCGCGTTCTTGCGCCATGGTGACGGAAGAGCGGTAGGCACTCAACGCTAAATTTTTGTGAACGTTGACAGAAAACTCGGTTGCTTCTGGCGTTCCATAGCGCAAGCCCATGGCTGCAATCATGTCACCCTCGGCCGTTATGCCGACACCTGTACGGCGTCCCAGACTGCTCTTATGTTTGATTTTCTCCCAAAGATGATATTCTGATCCCTTGACCTCATCACTCTGCGGATCTTGTTGTATCTTCTGCATGATACGATCAATCTTCTCCAGCTCCAAATCAACGATGTCATCCATGATGCGCTGTGCTATTTGAACATGCTTTCTGAATTTGTCCATGTCAAAATAGGCATCCTTGGTAAATGGATGAACCACGTAAGAATAAAGGTTGATGCTCAACAAGCGGCACGAATCATAGGTACACAAAGGTATTTCGCCGCATGGATTGGTGCTCACGGTGCGGAAACCCAAATCGGCATAACAGTCGGGAATGCTTTCACGGGTGATGGTATCCCAGAAAAGTACGCCAGGTTCTGCACTCTTCCAGGCATTGTGAACAATTTTTCCCCACAGAGCCTTGGCGGAGATTTCCCGTTGCACAAGCGGCTCATCACTGTCCACAGGGAACTGCTGTACATAAGGTTTGTCACTGGTAGCAGCCTCCATGAAAGCGTCGTCTATCTTGACAGAAACGTTAGCCCCTGTGACCTTTCCCTCAGTCATCTTGGCATCAATGAACGCTTCGCTGTCGGGATGCTTGATGCTCACACTCAACATCAGCGCGCCACGACGGCCATCCTGCGCCACCTCGCGGGTGGAATTGCTGTAACGCTCCATGAAAGGTACCAGGCCGGTGCTGGTGAGTGCCGAGTTGTTAACTGGTGAACCTTTCGGGCGGATGTGGCTCAAATCGTGTCCAACGCCTCCCCTACGCTTCATCAGCTGCACCTGCTCTTCGTCAATGCGCAAGATGGCACCGTACGAGTCGGCATCGCCATCCAGCCCAATCACAAAGCAGTTGCTCAAACTGGCCACCTGGTAGTTGTTGCCGATGCCGGTCATCGGACTGCCTGCCGGGATGACATACTTGAAATGATCCAACAGGTCGAAGATTTCGCGCGCACTCAACGGGTTTTTGTACTTCTTCTCGATGCGCGCAATTTCATTGGCGATGCGCCAATGCATGTCCTCTGGTGACTTTTCATAAATATTCCCGAAACTGTCTTTCATGGAATATTTGTTCACCCATACTCGTGCGGCCAATTCGTCACCCGCAAAGTATTTCAACGCCTCCTCGTAAGCTTCTTCGAAAGCGTAGTTTTTTGATTGTTCCATTTCTTAGTCTAAAAAAAATGTTATATGGTTATGATTTAATATCCAGTGTTATTGGCACAATTATCAGTGAATGATGATTGTTTTGCAAATCTACAACATATTTTCGATATAAGAAAAATATTTTTGGGTTATTTATTTGAAAAACTTGTTGCACAAAATGTTTCTTTTTGAAAATATTTATATCTTTGTCAAATAATAAATTTCCAAGATGAAAACAATCACAACACGCAGGAGTATCCGCAAATATCTAAGCAAGGAGGTTGACAATGAGTTGATTAACAATCTGTTGACCGAATCTGAACGTACGCAGACCATGGGCAATTTGCAACTTTACTCGGTCGTTATCACGCACAGCGATGAACAAAAAAGAAAATTGGCACCAGCCCATTTCCATCAACCCATGGTGACGCAAGCACCTGTGTTACTGACTTTTTGTGCCGATTATAGGCGAACCACCTCATGGGCGGCGTGCAGAAAAGCGCAACCAGGCTATGACAATTTCTTGAGTTTCATCAACGCTGCCACCGACACCTTATTATATTGTCAAACCTTCTGCAACCTCACCGAAGAAGCCGGACTGGGCTTATGCTTCCTGGGCACCACGCTGTACGACCCCAAAAGCATCATCGACACGCTCCAACTGCCACGGCTGGTGATGCCCGTAGCCACCATCACCCTGGGATGGCCCGACGAAACACCCGACCTTACTGACCGTCTTCCGCTCTCGGCCATCATACATGACGAAACGTACCGTGACTACACACCCGAGCGGATAGACCTATTTTACCACGAAAAAGAAAGTCTACCCGAGAACATTCAGTTCTGCGAAGTGAACAAGAAAGAAACCTTGGCACAAGTTTTTACGGACATACGATACACCAAAAAGGACAACGAGGCCATGTCTAAAAACCTGTTGGATACACTCAAGCAACAAGGTTTTTTGTAGAAGTCGATGCTGACGAATCGTTTGACCCGTCGGCAAGGAGCGGAAAGTGCGTAAAATCATCCATCCTTACTGCACGTTCAAGCTGCCTAAAGGGCCTGAATTTTCTTGACAACACATCGCTTCATGTTTGGCGTATTTTCAAACAGCCATGCTGCTGGGCGCAAATACGCCAAATATGCGTGATTTATGTATGTCGTTATCATACAATTCATTACCTCATTATGCATGCTATCATGCGCCTGTTTTTCGAACTTTTCTGGCCAATAGCAATGCTTTAAGCCGCTAATAGGCATGCTTTTGCCGTGCAATCTCATGTATATTGGCCCCGAAAGTGATGCATTTAAGCACCTAAAAGCATCGCTTTGAGGCAAAAAGTTGATTTTTATCCCATCTTTATCTCAATTTTGCACCCTGCGAGCCTATCGTTTTTTCCTAAATGAAAAGTTTTGAAGTGTCATTTTAGAAGGTATAATCGAGCAAAATATCAGACAATTCATGTAGCTACACACCAGCCTAATCGAAGAAGCGCCCTGATGCTAACTTTGCAGAACTGCCGTTCATGTTGAACAAAAGGCGATGACCCTGACCCCAACGCTATTCACCTTGTCCAGAGAGTGAGAATTGTCATAGTTGTTGTAAAAAATACAGAAAAAAAATTTCTTTACTTTAAAAAAATGATTATCTTTGTAAAGAATTTATAAGATTCTTAAAAGTTTCTATGTTTCAATGCGTCTGAAGCTAAACGTTAGACTATAAAAGGACGAATATGACTATAGAACGAAACACCTACTTACGTAAATTCTTTTTATTAACATAAAAAACGATTCAGCAATGAAAAAAAACATGACGAGAACACTTTCCATCGTAGGCTTAATGCTGCTGGGAAGTCTAAAGTCCACGGCACAGGTACATGACGTATCATTCATCGTATCTCCTGCCGCAGAGTACATTTGGTGGGACAAAGATCTTTCCATCGACAACATGCCGCTGTATGGTGGAAAGTTAGGGTTCGGCTTTGGCCCACTCTTCGAGCTACACGCATTCTACTTGCGCGGTGACAATGCAAATGCGAAAGTACGTGGCCAGAACTGGCTTACCGATGATGGATGGGCCGGACACATAAGAGACACCAAAATGGATCTTACCAAATATGGTGGTGAGATGAAACTCAACTTGGGAAAGAACAGTTACTTCGCTCCTTTCCTCACAGCTGGTGCCGGTGTACAGCAAATGAAGTACAACAGCTTCACCGGAGATGCCCAGATAACGGAGGTTCCATTGAAAGACGAACAACTCTTTGTATCACTCGGTGTGGGCGCCAAGATTAACTTGAGCAGCCGAGCCGTGCTCTCACTCGAAGCTAAGAACACCATGTTCAACGCCAGCAAGGGCAGCTACCTGATGCGACCAGAATACAACAAGGAGGATGACGGCAACCATTTGTACAATTGGGGAGCAGCCGCAACACTCGACTTCTATCTGGGTGGCAGGGCTGAAAACAGTGACGATGCCATCAGCCGCGAATACCGCAAACTGTTCTCCAGTGGTTTCAAGGGACTGAAGTTCGTAGTTGAGCCTGCCGTGACATATCTGGATTTTGACAAGAAGATGGCCTTGACCGACACCTATCTCGCCGGTGGAAGCGCAGGATTTGACTTCTCGTCACTCGTAGGCATACGCGGATTCTATTATCAGGCCACCAAAGACGCCGACAAGCTGTCGCTATCGTTCAACAAGAACCTGGCACTGTATGGTGGTAACATCATCACTCGCCTGAACTTCCCAAGAGGTATCAATCCTTACCTGCAACTCGGTGGAGGTTACATGGACGTGGGCGATAAATATGCTGACAAGCATGGAAACACTGATGCTGAGAGCACTGCATTCGTATTCGGAGGTGCCGGTGTCGAGATTCCATTGTCAAGATATGTCGCACTCTTCGGTTCGGCAAATGCAGTATTCACCACACAAAAGGGTATAGAAGAAGAAGATATCCAGAACCCTGACCACATCAACACCAGTATGATGTACAATGCCGGTCTAAGATTCAATCTGGGTTTGGCTGCAAACGGTGAAAAGAAATACAAGAGATATCTCAACCGCCGATTGGATGACGAACGTGAAGCCTCTAATGAAAGACTGAACGAGCTGAGATCAAAATATGATGAACAGATTTCTGATTACGATGATCAGATTGCAGGCTATGACGAGAAGATTGCTGAATACGATGATCAAATCGCAAAATACGATGAGCGTGTTAACAAGCTCAAGGCTGAATACGAAGCACGCATCGGCAAGTTGGATAAAGATCTGGACAAGGCTCTCAAAGCAAACGATACCATTCGCGTAGCTGAGATCGCACGATTGAAGGATCGTCATCAACAAGAACTCGAGACGATAGAGAATGATGAGATGGCCATGAAGCGCAAGTTGGTGAACGAACTGGGTGAAAACAGCAGCAGTAACGTGAAGATGACTCGCAGACAGCTGAACGACTTGGTGAGCCGCATCACGAGAGAAGCTCGTCAAGGTGCACGCAGCTACGTCGATGACTATGACTACGATTATGATTACAACAACTACAACTACGAAATGCCACAACAGCCAACTCGTACCGTTGTGCCGATGCAGAGAATACAACCAGTTCAGAACAACGCTGAAACAGAACAGCTGAGAAGAGAGCTCCGCATCATGAACCAGAAATTGAATAAGGTAATCAGCCAACGTAATGCGGGCGAAACAACGGTTGTTTACGACGGTAACAGTGCCATGGGCAACCAATATGTACCAGGAACCGTAGATGATGAAACAGCTGGTTACCATCCTACCACAGGCAAGCGACTAAAGTTGAACCGTCTGGGCGTTATCACAGGTCTGGGATTCGGCGACATGACTGCATGGAACTTCGGTGTTCGCGGATACATGCAGATTGGTTCTACCAATCTCGACTTCGTGCCAGAGCTGTACGCAGCAATGGCTAACAACAGCGGAATGGGTATCTCTGGAAACGTTATCTACAACTTCAAGACCAACGCATTGGGCAAGTTTGTACCTTACGCAGGCCTTGGCCTTGGCGTATTCCATGGCAAAGACACCCACTTTGGCTCTAACATCATCGCTGGTGTCAGCGTAGAAATGCTTAGCGGAAGAGTATTCTTAGACTACTCCGCACGCAGCCTTACCAAGCAGAATCAGGTTGCCTTAGGCTATTCGTTCACATTCTAATCTAAAAAATATGCAGAAAAAGTACGGTCTGGCAACACTTGCCTTTTTAGCACTACCTATCTCCTACGTAGGTGCAGCGCCCATTTTGGGTGCGGTACCTGCAGAGGATGACACCATCGTGGTCGACAGAAACGAACTGATGGATGTGCTGAGAGGTGTGGCTGCCAGAGAAATGAGAAAACAATACAGACCAACCAGAAATGTTAGACCACAGCGGAGAGGATACAACTACCGCCCATCCCGGCAGGGACAGACGGTACCTGTATACAACTCCTCGTCCAGAAGAGTGGAGTACATTCCTGTGTATGTTCCACAGAATGGCGGACAACCCATCTATCCGCCATATCCACCGGTACAAAATCTGAGGCCGGAGAACGCAGAATCGGAGAACTCAACACAAACTTCGAAATTGCAAGAACAGATCAATCAATTGCAAAAGCAAATTGAAACCTTGAGTACAACCGTTCAGGATCCAGCCGTTAGGCAACAGGTAGACTCCATGGCACGGCAACTTAATAACCTCCGTGTGCAAAAAGACACGGTGATTATGGCCGCTCCTCTTGAAGAAACTGTCACAGAGAGTGCCCAGAATCATGAACTGGTTCAGCCAGCACAGACAGTGAAAGTTGCTACTTTTGACACCAATATCAGACAGGTATTCTTTGAAATATCGTCGGATGCATTGTCAAAGGAGGCGAAGCACACGCTTGATGAATTGGCAAATGTGCTGAAAAGCAACCGCAAGTTGAAAGCCGAACTGACAGGATTTTCCAGTCCAGATGGTCCGAAGGCATTCAATCGCGACCTTGCCATGCGCAGGATGAACAGCGTAAGAACCTACTTATTGAAGAATGGTGTTCACGCCAATCAAGTGTCTGCGCTATCTTACGGCATCGACAAACATTCGGAGATGAACACGTACGCGCGTCGAGTTGAGGTGTGCGTTTCACTCTAAAAGGTAAAGAAAACAGAACGGATAGTGTGAAGAGAATCAAGCATGATTTGTTTTTATTAAGAAAACAAGCAAATGATTCAAACGGTCACATATCCCACATAAACCAACAACCACTCGTGGTTTTGCAAATATCGATAGCTAAGATGGATGAATCCAACTAACGTCGACAAGTAAAGAAGCAAAACTGTGAGTGGTTCTTTTATTTGTTCAGCGGTCAAGCATATCAACACTTGCCCTTAAACTATCGATATCCTTGTTCTTGAAACAATATCAGCGCAGTCCAAGTTATCAAGATGGTAAGGATAAAGATGCACACTTTCATGAAATGCCACAGTGCTGATTGCAGTGTTGGTTGGTGCTGTAACCAAGTAAACATCACGGTGCTGAGTTGAAAAGATACTGTACAAACACGCAATACAGAAGCACATAACTTGACCATGACATTATTAGATGAATTACATCAAACAATGTATACTTTCTTTTGAATCATCCTACCATGATCTACTCTCTGAAAGCAGAAGGAGGCATTCCTAAATTTTTCTGTACATACCGACTGAAATACGCCAGTGAAGAGAAACCGAACTGATCAGAAATTTGCTTGAACGACAGTTCATGCTCCTTAAGCAACCGCCTAAGGTGAATGGTTGTGAATCGATTAATCCAGTAGAAAGCAGTTTTCCCACTGACAATCTTACATACCTCCGATAAGTATTTCGGTGTAACGAACAACTGATCTGAATAAAACTTGACGCACGATGTCTAACATAACTACCCTGCTCCAACAATGATATAAAGCGGTCAATGAGCAATGCATGCTGTGTCGTGACATCATCAACTTGACCATACAGCTGCGCATGAACATCAAAAAAGTCAAGAAACAGCAGCTGCGTACTTGCCATCATTACGTCAGCCATAAACTGATGTTCTTCGTCTTGATAACGATTATAGATTTGTTGAAAGTCAAGTTTTATCCGATGAAACATCGATTCACTCAAAGGTATGATGGGATTGACGAAAAGAGAAAGGGAACCTCTGATACCATAATTGCTATGAGGTGAACATACTTCCAAGAATTGAGAATTCACGTAGATGCAGTAAACCTTTAAATCATCAGAACGTCCGATTACTTCAACCAAATGCTGAATGCCAATAATCATGCCCTCATGACGCTTCAAACAAAACGGACGCCCATCAAACGTGAAGTAAAAACATCCTTGTTCGCAAAGCACATGAGCCACGTCATTTGCGACCGAATCGGTACCAAATAGTTGCAAATCGCTGTCAAATGTCAGGTTGTGCTTATCAAATGTCATAGTCATACTCCAGTATCGTCCAACAAATTTAACAAAAAAAATGGGAATTCTGTATACACTTCATGCTGATTTTCTACACCTCTAACATCACAAAATGAAAAGATTGTCAAAACAGCCGACTTTTGTATAACTTTTCTCCTATAAAAGAATCGTATTTTTGCAACAGCCTTCAGTTAGAGTGATGTACATGTTGAGAAACTGTCCAATGCCTTCTAAACCTTTGCCAGCTCATTCCCAAATAATGTACACCGATATGAGTGATATTTAGACACAAAAAACATTTACCAAAATAAAGTAATTTATGAAAAGAACATTTTTAACCATGGCACTTTCGATGTGCATGCTGTTTGTTTCGGCCAAGCCAAAAAGTGCAACCGACGTCCCCTTTATCCAGCTAAACAATGGCATCAAAATGCCACAGTTTGGACTAGGTACATTCCGCATTCCAAACAACGAGGCCTGCAAAGAGGCCGTACTGACTGCGCTTAGGGCTGGCTATCGTCATTTTGACACGGCCCATGCCTATATGGATGAGAAAGGAGTGGGCGACGCCATCAATGAATACATAAAGGAAACTGGAATAAAACGCGAGGAAATATGGGTTACCTCCAAGTTGTGGCCTTCTGAATACGCCAATCCGAAGGCTATTGACAACATGCTGATGCGACTCAACTTGGACTATGTTGATCTTGTTTATCCACATCAGCCCGTTGGAGATGTCAAGACCTGTTGGAAATATCTTGAGCAAGCCGTGAGCCAGGGTAAGGTACGCTGTCTGGGGCTTTCCAACTTTGAGGTGCGTGGAGCTGAGGAAATATATCGTTGGTGTGTTGATTCGACGAACATCAAACCAGTTATCATACAGATGGAATGCCATCCTTATGCACAAAGAATAAAAGAAATTGAACTGGCAAAGCGTAACGGTCTGGCTGTAGAATGTTGGTATCCACTTGGTGGTGCTGCCAGCAACGGTGCCCTGTTTAAAGATCCAACCATCATCAAGATTGCACGTGCGCACAAGGTGACACCCGCGCAAGTAATCATCAGGTGGCATATTCAAGAAGGCCACTCAGTCATTCCAGGAGCTACAAATCCAGACTATATCAAAGAAAACATAGCATCTATGAAGTTTGTACTCTCCCCTGCTGAGATGAAACTGATGAGATCGCTCAATAAAGAGAAACGTTTCTACGAGTTCGACATTGAATCTACAAGGCAGTTCGTCAACTTCAAACTACCTGATGAACAAGGTGAAAGTAATGATGCATGGCAAAAGCGGATGGATGATGAGCTAAGGAAATAAGACGCTTCCAGCTAACTGAACACCAAAAAACAAAAGCATTTAAGGCAGGTCGTGATGGGTCACGACCTGCCTTAAATGTATAAGAAAAGAAAGATCATTAGAATAAGGTTGGGGTTTTGTGCAACCCTAACAGCCTACGGTTGTTTCTCCATGAGCATGCCGTTGCCAGCATCAATCTGTTGACGTTCGGTGTCAAGTCGGTAAACTGTGATGTTGTTGGGATCGCCAAAGTCACAAACCAACTGTCGGTTTTCATAATAAAAAGTTCCACTGACGGTTTCGTCGCCAATGCTCTCCGTGATTTTTTTATCGTTGATGGTCAACTTGATGACCCCATAATCTGTTCCGTATGTCCATGTACCTTGAATCCAGCTGGGTGCCTTTCCAGGATGAACCTCTTCAAATGGGTCAACCTCTGCATGAGAAGATGACGCGTCATGCTCCTGGTCAAGTCGATATTCCGTATTGTCAACGCCCAAGGAAGAACTGTCCAACCGATCGGTTCGAGCTGATTTCCAACAACTTCTGACAGCCAACACCAATACCAAAAGAATAACAAAGAACAGGAAGAAACACGAACGGAAGAAGCCGCCTCGCTTTTGAATCTGTTCGTTGCCGGTGCCTTTCATGGGTGTATGATACGCTCCGGCAGACTTAGCAGAATGCGCATCTGCATGCTGCCAATCCAGATTTTCGGGGCTACTGGCAGGTCTTTCTGTTGAAGTGCCCATCTCTCCTACCGCATGAGTACCGGTTGACGTGCCTGTGTGCACTGCCCCAGCATCGCTTGTCGCACCCTCACCATCCGTATTTTGATCGGATGTCGAGGGTTCAATCTGCTCATTCGCAGCGTCTTCCATGAGATAAGTAAAGGGCTGTCCGCATCTGGGACACACACAGGCTATCTCTGACATTCCGCTTGGGGCTGTGATGTCATACCGAAATCTACATTTGGGACATTTTACTTGCATATCAATGGGTTTACTTTCAAAAAGAGTTTTCTAACTAATTGTGCATCAAGGAGTAAACAATAGCTATCAAATTGGAGTTCAATAGCTATGAGATTGGCAACCAATAGCTATGAGTTTGGAGTCCAAAAGCAATGAGTTTAGCATCCAATAGCAAAGAGTTTGAAAAAGCGAGTCAATAACTAATCAAATTTCACCACCGCCTTGTTCACCACACGCCATATTCCATTCTCGAACACGGCCGACCCTTCGTCAACCGTTTCGATGGAACGAGGATAGACACTGGCGTTGCCAACGACCTTGCACACCGGCTTGACAAACTGCGATACGCTAATCATGGCCGTGGCAATGGCATCTGGACTGTTCAACATGATGAACGTGCCATTCACACCGTCTGTGGTTGTGAGCTGGTAGATACTTTTGCCAATCTGCTCGGTAGGCGATGCGCTGTTGAAACAGCCGTCGCTGCTTGGCGCCGGCAAATAACAGACACGACTGGCTGGTGATGAGGATGTAACCATCTGGCGGGGCTGTGCACGCTGAAGCTCCACATCCGTCTGCGATTCCAACGAATCAGCGGTGTCAAGTTCGGTCGTGGACTTTTGCTCCTGCTGCTCCTGCATTTGTTGCAGCGCAGCGGTCAGCTGTTTTACCTGATCCCGCAACGCTACAAGGTGCTTCTCCAACTTTGCGATGCGCTCCTCGTATGGTTCGAGCTGCTGTTGTACCTGCCGTTCTATCTGTCCTTGAAACATAAGTCTTTACCTTCCCACGTTTTTATAGGTTCTCAATCAAGTTATCTCGAATGCTGCCAATAATTGGATAGAAGAATAAGGTGTCCTCAATGGGGTCACTGCCGTTCTTGTCGTCCTGATTCTTGTTAACGAAGTTCCAGCCATTCACCAAGTGATGCATCAAGTCTTTGTTAACCAATTGCTTGAACAGTTGCAGACTATGGTTGTCAACTAACAACCTGTCTACCACATGAATGTCCTCGCAGAGCTGGCAGAAGAAGTCATTGAATTGGCGCACCTGCTCAACGATGGCGGCACAAACCTCCTCCTTGTCCATGTCTTCGTAGCGCAGCGTTTCCTGACTGAGCATGGTATAATTGTACTTGACGGAGCTGTCAAAGCTGTCCAGCAGTCGGTTCAATTGGTGAACATGTTCACAACCGGTACTGTCGGCCACTTGCATCAAGGCACCTCGGCAGGTAATTTGTTTCGGTTCTTTCTTCTCCATGACGATGCTGAAGCCATCCTCATCGTACCGTTGGCCGTATACTCGCTCGATGACCGTTTGTGCTATGAGGTCCAGGTCGCGCTGCGTCCCAACGATGTCCAGCACCTTCGAACCCGTACCGGAGAACATGATGCTGCGAGGCATGTCGAGATTGCGATGCTTCATCATCTTGGCCACATAGTAAATGAGCGTCACGAAGAAGTAAATGAAGATGATTTTGCGCTGTCCGTCTTCGTTGAGTCGCATGTTGTAGGAGAAGACATCGTTGTCGCCCACCACCTTATTATTAATCACCGAGAACAAGAAAGCGTTGATATCTTCAGACTTCCGCTTGGCTGTGATGTCGTCCAAGATGCCGTTCAACTCGCCATATTTGTCATCATCGGCATCAAACAAGCGTTTGAAATAATCAACATATTTCACGAGCATGGGGTTGGTATCACCGTGAGGAACATCGGAGAAGCCATCTCCGAAGAGTACGTTGGCAGCAAACCTGAACGACGTGAGGATGGTGGGTTGCTGCGCATTGCTCGCATAGACCACCACATCACTGGATCCACCACCGATGTCAATGCTGGCAACGGTACTGGCTGCACCCTTAAACTGACTTGAACTTTTGTAGAAATAATATGGAGCCACACTCTCGGGCATCTGTATCAGATTGTCTTCTGTCACGGGGATGCCAAAGACTTCAGTGAAAGTCTTGGCCCACATCTCGCCCAACTTGCGCACGTTGCCCACCTTCATGGACAGCGGATAGAACCAAACCAGGCGCGTCTTGGCCATATCACCGTTTTCCAAGAATACCTTGGTGCGCATCAGCAAGGCCAACTCCATCAGGTAAGCGCGCACCCGTTTGCTGTTAGCCACCTCTGTAGACCATTTCAGGTTGGGCACAATTCGGTTGCCATAGCCAATAGACTCCTTCTCATAGATAAAGGGAATGTTGGCATCGCCCAACGCCACGATTCGGTCGACATTGATGGCATCAAGGCGTTCACACTCAGACAAGACGGTGCGTTGTGGGAATCCATAGTTCTCACCGATGACCTTCGGCAGGAACTCCTGCTTCATAATCACGTCGTACAAGATGCTCTCTCCGTTATACGAGGTGGCCAACAGCCGTTCACGCGCAGAGGCACTGACACCCAAAGGCTCGGGCATATCGCCGTTTTTCATCGACTCAACGTGCGTATTGGTCGTACCAAAGTCGACGGAGAACGTAAAGGCCTCGTTGCCTTGAACGTGAGCCGGCCACCGAGGGCACAGCACTCCTTCGGCCGAAAGGTTGCCATGATCGTCGGTAAGGGTGACGTTGAGGTAATCGAAATCGTCCTGCAAGCGATAATATTTTGACCCCACTCGCTTCTCAGCCTTGAGGGATCGGTCACGCATGACCATGTCATCTGGGTTCATCCCATTGCGATAGCCGTCGTGATAGAATGACAAATCGATGCGGAAGTTCTCCAACATGCCCAGCGCACGGTCAACCAATTGCACGTTATATTGTTTCAATCCTGGCGTTCGCATGAACGGGAAAATGCTCAATGCGAAAGGTGCAGTGACGAAATAACCATGGTCGTTTGTCCTGTCATAGGCCAAATCGACGTTTCGACTTGACACGTAGGTGCGCTGCAGCGTGATGTAATGGCGCTCTTTCTGCACGGGAATGCGCAGCGTTGCGGTCAATGTTTCGACATTTCCCCTCATGCCATGCGTCATTTCGAAGCGTGGTCGGCCATTGATGGTGCCCCACAAGTCGCTTACGTTGAAATACTTGAAGTAAAGTGGTTTCAAGGGTAAGATGAAGTTGTGGTCATCGGCATCGCGCGTTGCATTGGTGAGATTGCCGTCAAAGAAGCAATCACGGTCGAGGGTATAATCAAGTTTAATCAACGCAGGTTGGAAAAAATCATCGTCAGTCAGCCACGGATACTGATGCGTGGTGGCTGGTAAGATGCGCTTTTCCGGCTCTACAGCATAATCTTCTGGCTTGATTACGGTGTTGTCATCCCATGTTCCGGTGATGTAAGTAAAAGTGTCTGTCTGTGTTGCATTGAGATGATTCTGCAGCACCAGCGGCACGATGCCATCCACAGGTCGTGAGGGTTTCATTCTGAAATCACTGGCTGCAATGGCCGCCTGAACGTCTTCAGGGCGGGCACCGTAAAATGGAACGCCCAACGCCTGCACGCCTTCTTCCATCTGCATGAAGTTAGTTTCGAGGAAAGCGCGTGCCCGGTCAGCGTTAGCCAGGTCCATGGCGGCAGGATTGCCTATCTCTTTCAGGATGTCATTCTGCAGCGCAGCGGGCAACAAAGGCAGATTGGCAATGAGGTAACTGTTCACCTCACCGCAACGACGTTTCAACTCTGGATAGGCTGTGAACAAGGCATAGATGTACTTAACGAAGCGTTCGCTGCGCATATACAGCGGGCGCCACAGGCTAAAGAGCTGCACGTTCTGCTCCACGGGGATGTCGCAGAGCCCGTCTTGCGCATTGGGTGATGCCATGAAGAGCGTAATTGGCGAGGTTGAACCAATGACCTGGTTGCCATAAACCAAGAAATACAAGCGATCCAACTGGTCGAAGTTGAAGGCTTCTTGGTCTTGATGCAAGAACATCTCGATGGTCTCGCCCAACAAACTGTGCTGTGGTGAGTCTTTCAACTTCTCCAAATCGGTGGCTCGGTTCCATTCCACAATCTGTAATTGATTGCGCAATTCAGCGTAATTGAAGAACAATTGGGCAATGTCCAGCGCATTGGAAACCAGCTTCTCGTCCATCGCTTCGCCTTGCAGACGGGCATTCATGGACAGTCGTTTGAAAGCGTTCTTCACCAAATCCATCTGTGCGAACGGAGAAGGAATGGCCGTACGAGGCTGTTGTGACAATCCCGCATTGGGATCGGCGATCATCTCTATCTCGTCGGCGTTATATTGACTGCTCAGCGGAATCCAATCTTCGCCGGATGTTTTCTTATTATAGGATAATATCTTTGACATGAATTGACTTTGTATTTACGTTCAACGATGCTAAACCACCGAGTTGTATTTCTCTTCAATCAGTTTGTCCAGCGTCTCATCTAGCAGGTTCATCAGCTTGTAAGCCACACGGTCGGTGCCGTATTTCTGCGTCTTGACAGCCTGCTGACTCATTTTGTTGAGGGACGAAAGCAAAGACTTATAATCGATGGTTGACTTGAACAAGCCGCTCTTGGGCGCAATACCGTTCAACGCAGCCGACAGCTTGTCGGTTGTCAGATGGAAGGGTTCGAAGCTGCGCTGATTGAGTTTCAGTTCCTTCAACCAGGTAAGATAAGCCACATAGAAATCGCTTGTCAGCGTGTGGAAGAAACTCGTGGAGAGGAAACCACTGGTTATTTCCGGTTTGTCCTCGGTGTAACCGCGTCCCACATCACTCTTCAATTGATTGGTGATGTACAGGTATGCTAAGTGAAACTTCACCAGTTGCTTGTTGACATGCAAGCGCGTTGACGTTCCAAAGTCTTTCAGTGACAGGGTCATCTTGTCGTTGGCCAACCCATATTCCTTGTAGATGGGATTCACGGCATTGCCGTTATCCGTGAGCAACTGGTCGTCTGGAATCTGAAGAAAATCGAGAACTGCCAGCGCACCCACATATTCCACAACATGTGCGTCGTTGCGCTGTCCGTTGCCACCCGGGTCGTTGAAGTAAGGATTGCTGGGTATTTCGTCGCCCAGATAATAACAAGCGTTTACTTTCGACATGGGCAAGTCTACCCCATTTTGCCGAATTCCCGTAAGGTTGTCATGATAATAGAACAGGGCCGACTTGGTTTTGGAAATGAAATCGGCTCGCGAAATCGGACTGTTCTCATCCTGTTGGATGTTGAAATAAGGCAACACGGTGAGCGCACCAATCCTGGCATCGCGCAAATCGCCACGGTTGTTGATTTGGATGTTGTTGCCGGCATTGCGAATATTCTTCACGATGATGGGATAGCCGGCAGCTCCCGTTCCGCCAAAAATACTGCTGACAACAAAGATGCGGTCGTTCTTTTGAAACACATTGGAGAACTGCTTGAACTCTTCGGAATCCTTAAACTGGTTCAATGCGACCGACCCTATGTTGGGTGATCCCACAAAACCGATATCCATCTTGGTATCAAGCTGATCCTTGGAAAACATCATTGAGCACAAGGCTTGATTGCCTGTATCCAACGTGGAATAAGAGATGAAGTCGCTGAACTTCTTCGATGCGATGGACCCCATGTTGAAGAGGAACGTATCACTCAGGTTACTGCCATTGGGCAGGATGTCACTCAGGGTAGATATCTTGACCGAAAAGAAGCCTTTGGTCACGTCCACGCGGTCGCCGTACAATGCTTGTCGTATCTGCTTATACCACCGCAACAGGTTGCTGGTGCGCTTTAAGTCCTCGTTGGCCTTGTGGGGATCCACGATGATAGGCACCACTTCGAGCGGCATGGGTTGTCCCGCTTCGTCCAAAGGATGAATGCCAGCAGCAAACTGCATGATGAGTGGCCGCATGACCCGCGAACCTGTTCCGCCCACTAAAAATAAAAATAGTCTCACTATGGTAATGTTCTGATGATTCTTGATAAAACGATATTCACCAACCTACTCTGGGATTGGCGTGTGTCGGCAGTTGGATGACCACCAACGAATGGAGAAACTGGCAATGACAAACAGCACGGCCGTCACCGCAACATCAACCAGACAGAAGCTGAAGAGCTGCGCGCTAAAGTCGAGTCCATCGGCCGAAAAGACACCACTGGGATAGGTGTAGTTGATGACAGGTGCCACAATCATGGCAGCAATCAGCACGATGAGCCAATGGTACCACCGGGAAAAGCTCACCGAGTTGATGACATAATAGTATATACCGGCGAAAACCCAGGCTGTCAGAGCTGTCACAATGGCTACAATGAAATAAAGATTGGCCGAATACATCTCGTTAGAGAACTCTCTCTCATAGAACAATGACTCAAACAAAGATGTGGCAAAAATGATGAACAGCAGGGTAATCACGGCACCTGCCAGCAACAATATCGTATTTTTTTTCATAACGTGGTTCTATCGTCATGCCGCACAAAGGCCGCAACCAAGCCGGTTAGCACTCGTGCGATGCATGCTATTTGCTAAACTTCAATTCCATTTCAAAATAATAAGGCTCCCCATCCGAATTCTTCCGGTAGCTGTTGTAGATGCCTTGCAGCAGATATTTCAACCCGAAGGTAGTGCTGCCGTCCACCTTGGTGTCGTTGTCATTCGACGAAGCTTCAATCCATTGAGGCAGCCTGTTGAGCAACTTGATCTCAACTTCCTGGTCGTGTTTCAGCTCATTCGCAGACAACACGAACAGATGGGTGGCCGATTGAATGTATTTTCTTTCAGCCGGCGTGACGTCCGACTTGGTGATAGGACGAATCTCCTTGATAGTAACCGCATCGTCAGCGTCAACCACATAGTTGTTCACATCCGTGAGATATTCGTCCGCAATGAGCATCTTGCTCAGGTCTACCGCCAACACCAGCCTGATATCTCCACTGTTGCGGTCCTGCTTGAGGCCTTCCAACTTCGTCACCTGCGTACCCTGTCCGCGTTCGGGTTGGAACCTTCCGCGTATCTGGGGATGACTCAACAGCAAAGAATAATAAGGTTCGTACACGTCATCTGTTTCAAAGAGATACATATTCTCATAGCCCCGCAGCCTAGACAGCTGGGCAAAGGCCTCATAATTCTCGTCTTGCGTCAGTCTGGCGATGTTCTCATTGTTGCCCACTATCACGATGTAATAGGGTCGCTTGCCATTGTAAGCCACCCCTTTGCTGGGTGAATTGTACGGGTAATACAAGCCGTTGTACGAACCCATCATCTTCACAATGAGCATCGACTTCTTCTTCACCTCACTCTTGAAAACCGAGTTGGTCATGCCTTGCGCTTCAGCAAACACCTTCTGTGGATTGACACCCGTCATGTCCTTGGTAGAATAAATCATGTCGGTCACCAAGATACTCAGCTCATCATCCTTGGTATTGTTCAGGATTTTGTCGAAGATGGCACCGAAATCAGTGAAGCTCGGATCACCAATTCCTTTGGTAGCCTCGAAGATGTTGCTGTCTTTCACAAACTGGTCGAACCCCTTAGGATAGACGTTTATCGAACTGTTAACCACATAAATCTTATGATCTGCATTACTTCCCGGCAGGTTGTTCAGCATCTGAACAATGGCTGCCTTGAACGAACCGTCACCGGCTGGCGAGTCGTAGGCGATCATCGAACCCGAACGCTCAAGGTAAAAATTCACTTTGAGCGGCTCAACCGCCATGCCAGAGAAGTCGATTTTCTTAGCATCACGGCGATGACTGAAAAATTCTTCAATGTATTCGCGCACCTCATCGGGGTCAAGTTTTCCATCATCATAGAACTCTGGGAAGTTTGCTTTCTGTCCATCCAAATAGTTTTCGAGGGTCATCCAGTCATCGTGGTCGATGGTGTGATCTGTTCCCGCCAGCTCCATGAGCAGATGATTCAAATCTTTTTTGGCTCTGTTGCCACAACTGCTCACAAAGAAGGCAATAAGCATCATAGCGATTAAAAAAGGGTTTCCAAATATTTTTTTCATTCCATTAAGACGTTTTATGGGCCGAGATAGTTGCAACGCTCGACCCTTGAGCCGATAAGCATGCAACAATTTTGATACATCAGATAGCCAACCGCACAGCCAACCACGCAGTGAAGCCCATTGACTGACCTTGTTTTCGTTTCGCTCTCTATCTCTTGCAAAGATAGTGCAAGCCGAATACAAAGGAAGTTTACTTACTTTGCTGAGGCGAAGCCTATCTTATGCAAAGATAATGTAAAGCGGTGGGAACGACAAATAAATTAAGTCTTTTTTGCCGTTTACAATACACTGGTTGACTCTACATCTTCCTAACGCTCAAGAGAAAACAACAAACATCTTCCGTTTATGCTTGCACATTTGATAAACTTTAACTATCTTTACGTTTATAATACGAAATTATCGCTAAATAGAAGATTTAACTTTTTATTCATATTTAAAACCTATTCTTATGAGCAAACAATTACTTTCCCATTCAAAATTATTTTTAATTTCGTGCTTCCTCATCTTAGGAACAATAGCCGGACTCGCTAAAACAGTGATTGTTGACGGCATCAAATACAAATATTCCCAAAAAAGCACGTATTTAATTGTTATTAAAGCAGCCTACTCAGGAGACATTGTCATCCCAGAAACAGCCAAAGGCTTACCTGTGAAAGCAATCGGAGCCAGCGCTTTTTCCGGGCTCGACGAATTGGTATCCGTAACACTGCCCAACAGCATTGTGAACATCGGTGATTACGCCTTTGACTCTTCCACCAATTTAAAAAAGGTGGTTTTAGGCAATTCGGTGAAGCAAATAGGTCACTGGAGCTTCCGAAACTGTTATCAATTGCAAGAAGTGGAATTCCCTAAAAGCCTGAAAACCATCGGCAACTATTGCTTTGACAAAAATTTAAAATTTACCAAAGTAACCATACCAGAGAATGTAACTCTTATCGGAGGATATGCATTTGAAGGGAATCCCCAACTTACTACCGTTTATTCTTTAAGTCAAACACCTCCTGAAATCAAAAAAGGATACCTTGACGGAGAAGAGATGTACACCTTATTTGACGACAATGACTATGGTGAAAGGGTTTTATATGTTCCTCAAGGAACCGTAGACGCTTATAAACTAACCTTCGGCTGGAATCATTTTAAGTACATAAAGGAAATAGCCCCCACCGCTATTCATAATCTTACAGCAGGCTTGAAGACTAATGCTTACAGTGATACCAAGAGTCAGCTGGTAGTTGTGAGTGCTGAAAAAACCATAGTCAATGTTTATAATCTTGCCGGAAAAAAGATAATCACTCAGCCTATGAATGCAGGCATCATGCGATTTAACGTGCCAAGCGGTGTTGTGATTGTCAATGGCCAAAAAGTCTTGATTAAATAGACGCAAGCCACCGTTTACCTTCGTAGGACATATCACCATGGTATGCCATCCGGAATGTAGGTGAACTTTCATCATAGCCGGTCCAGAAAGACACGGCACACATAAAATTCATCATCATTGACGATTGTTAGATGTTCATCTCCAACAACGTTTCATGATGATGAATTTTCTTGACATCGAATCTCTTCATAGCTGGCGAATTTGCGAACAACGATGTATCTAGCGTCAAATACGCCCAGCATTTGATTCTTTTGTATGCGACTGATAGACAATATATTACATTTTCACCATGTCGTTTTTGGGCTATTTTCTACTTCTTTTTTCGTTAAAAGCATTGAGTTAGGGGATCAATATGCATGCTTTAGCAGCGCAATAGCATGTTGATTGCCCACTAATAGCATACATCTAAGAGTGCTATCTCGATGCTTTCGTGGTAAAATCCAATTTTGGTGGCAAATCAATCTCCTATTTGCTCCGCGTTTGCCTATTGATTTTTTCCAGATTGAAAGTTTTCATGTGCCGTTTTAAGGGCAAAAAACAGATAAAATGTTTGACAATTCTGTAGGGGCGTAATTTTGGTGGAACGCGATAAATCACGCTCCTACACGCATTAAATAGAGTAAAAAAGAGGGTGGCCGGGACATGCAAACATATTTCACAACCACGCCACCTCATTTACGAGTTGCCCCACTCATGAACGGAGCTGCCGGTAAATTGAAAGGCTGGTTCTAACCCATCATCAGGTTAGAGCCAGCCTCCGTATTTACCTTCTCAATCAACGCCACTCGGGCGATGAATGTTCACGCTCGTTTATCTACGACGTCTGCTTTTCTTACTTGTCACGCTTTTCGCTCCAGTCAGTTCTTTCGTGAACGAATAAGGAGCGTCACTGTCGCTGATGCCACGCTGCTTATTGGGGGTACTACCCATGACATAATGAATGTTACCGCCCTGCATCAACTGGTCGTGCGTGAAGAAATTCTTGGTGGAAGGTGCGCCATTGATGCTCAGCGACTGAATATATTTGTTGTTTTGACTACAGTTTTGCGCCGTGATGGTCATGGTCTTGCCGTTCTCCAAATGCAGGGTCATCTTGTTAAAGTAAGGTGTTCCGATGACATACTGGTTGGCACCGGGACACACGGGATAGAAGCCCATGGCCGAGAAGACGTACCAAGCAGAGGTTTGTCCGTTGTCCTCATCACCGCAATAGCCGTCGGCTTGAGGCGTGTAGAGCTTGTCCATCACCTCGCGAATCCAATATTGAGCCTTCCAAGGCTGTGCGGCATAGTTGTACATGTAAATCATGTGCTGGATGGGTTGGTTGCCATGGGCATAGTTACCCATGTTCATGATTTGCATTTCGCGTATCTCATGGATGACACCTCCGTAGTAACTGTCATCGAACAAAGGCGGAACATTGAAGACAGAATCGAGCATTTGGACAAAGGTTTGCTTGCCTCCCATGAGGTTGATCAAGCCCTGTGGGTCGTGGAACACTGACCAAGAGTAATGCCAGGAATTGCCCTCTGTAAAGGCATCACCCCACTTCAAGGGACTGAACGGTGTTTGGAACTTGCCATCCTGGTTGCGACCGCGCATCAAGTTGGTTTCCTTATCGAAGACGTTCTTATAGTTCATGGCGTTCTTCTTGTACTGAGCCAGTTCTTTTTCAGACTTCCCCAGCGACTTACCAAACTGATAGATGCACCAGTCATCGTAGGCATACTCCAGAGTACGAGCCACGTTCTCATTAATCTTCACATCGTAAGGCACATAACCCAATTTGTTGTAGTATTCCCATCCCAAGCGACCCGTTGAGCTAACCTTTGGGTGAACTGCATTGGCACCATGCGTCACGGCTTTCCACAACGTTTCAGCATCGTAACCACGCAGACCTTTCAGGTAAGCGTCTGCCACGACTGATGCCGAGTTGTTGCCCACCATGCATCCGCGATGGCCAGGACTTGCCCACTCTGGCAGGAAGCCACTCTCGAGATAGGTATTGGCCAAACCCTCTTGCATCTTGACGTTCATGGACGGATACATGAGGTTGAGCATGGGGAACAAACAACGGAACGTGTCCCAGAAGCCTGTGTCGGTAAACATGTAACCTGGCAACACCTTGCCGTTATACGGACTGTAATGGACGATTTTGCCATTGGCATCTTTCTCGTAGAAGCTGCGAGGGAACAATACAGAGCGGTAAAGGCATGAGTAGAAGGTACGCAGATGATCCACATTATTATCTTCCACCTCAATTCGGCTCAACGTCTTGTTCCAGGTCTGTCGCCCTTGTGCCTTGATTTGCTCGAACGATAGGTTGCCCAGCTCCTGCAAGTTTAGTTCTGCTTGCTCTGGACTGATGAAAGAAGAGGCGATACGAGCATGCACTTGCTCGCCTCGTTTGGTCTTAAAGCCGATGATGGCACCAGCGTGATTGACCGTTGCCTCGGTGGTACCTTGCTTGATTTGACCATCAGCCACCGCTGCTTTGTACGTAAAAGGCTTGTCAAACTTGATGACAAAATAATTCTTGAAATTGTCGGGTACGCCCCCACTGTTGCGTGTAGTGTATCCTATAATCTTGTTTTCTGAAGGAATAATCTTCACAGACGAACCACGGTCAAGGGCATCTACCACCACATACGACTGGTCGGTCTTTGGGAATGTGAACCTGAACATGACGGCACGCTCTGTCGGAGTCAATTCCGTCACCACGTCGTGGTCAGCCAGATAAACGCGATAATAATAGGGTTTGGCCACTTCGGCCTTGTGTGAGAACCAACTGGCGCGTTCGTCTTCATTGAATACCGGTTTGCCCGTAATCGGCATGATGGCAAACTGTCCGTAGTCGTTAATCCATGGACTGGGTTGATGCGTTTGCTTGAATCCGCGAAGTTTGTCGGCTGTATAAACGTAGGCCCAACCGTCTCCCATCTTACCTGTTTGAGGCATCCAGAAGTTCATGCCCCATGGCAGGGCGATGGCCGGATAGGTATTACCCGTCGAGAGGGAAACCTTGGACAGGGTACCCACCAAAGGGTTCACATAGTCTACGGGGTCCAGTTTATCAAGTGCACTTGCGTTCATGGCAGTAACCAGTGCGAGTGCAGACAGACACGTTTTAATGATGTTCATATTATTTATTTAGTTAGTGTTATTAGTATGGCAAATTTACAATAAAAAACAGGAACAGGCAAATGCGTTATCATTTATTCACTTTTACATTGGATGTGCCCAACCGAAACCATTCATTGCCTATCCACCATCGATCGGAACGAACATGCCGTTGCACTCAATATGTCTATTCTGCATCAAGAAAGATTTTATGAAACCTGCCCTGCGTGAGTTGATTTAATTAGTCTATTTGTGAGGAGCGTAACTTAATTCATCACGTTCTACAGAATTATAAAATATTTTATCTGTTTTTTGACCCTTAAAACGGCTCTTGAAAACTTTCAATATAGAAATTTGCCGCAAGATGCATCGTTGATGGTAAATTCGCCAATTATAAAAAGGTTAGGTGTCAAGAAAATTCATCATCAATGCGTATCTTGTTTTTCGCTCAGTCAACAGGTGAGTTGCCGTTTTACAGTATCTGGTGCAGCCAGCGATGTAACATACACAAGCTCTTCATGCCAAAAAAACGGAGCAGCTTTAATTTCAGGGTGCCATAAAAGGGAAGTGTGGGAAGCTGGATGTCGTTTGTATCGCCTGTCAATTCGTAGGTATGCAACTGGACATTCAACACATGGGCATAGTAAGCGCCAAAGCCTTCGTAGGCTTGAAGGGACGTATTTTCCAACACGTTGAGATGCGCTTGCAACAGGTCTTTCCATTCGTTGCCCTGCGCACGAGCCGTAATACCATTCTTATTATAAGTATAATGGTAGAATCCGATAGGAGTGGTACGAACACTGCGAACCTTACCCAACAGCTGTGGAAGCACAAAAACGTCCTCAAATTTACGGCCAACGGGAAACTGAATGGTGTCAAACAGTGTTCGTTTGAATATTTTGTTACAGGCGAAACCATGCAGATAAGCCTTGGCTTCAAACCAATAGCGCCACACGTCGTGATAACACTTGTCGTGAAGGGTATGCGTTTCCACGCTCTTCCCATCGTCTCTGACAAACGAATATTCCAACAAGTCGATATCGTCATCCGCTTGTAATACCTTCATCAGCGAGGGATAGAGGTCAGCATCCAGGTAATCATCCGAGTCAACAAAAGTGACATACCTGCCTTTGGCCACCGTTAGCCCCGTGTTTCGTGCCGCAGAGAGGCCCGCATTGTCTTGATGGATAACAGTGATATTCTTTTTGTTGACGTAAGTATCACAGAGAGCAGACGAGCCATCAGTCGACCCATCATCCACCAAGATGATTTCTATGTCAGGCACATCCTGAGCCAACACACTCTGCACACATCTTTCAAGGGTGTGTGCTACATTGTAAACGGGGATGATGACAGACAGCAACATCTTCTTTAATCAAGTTTGATGAATTAATTTTTAATATCTATTTTCACATTCCAGGACGAATTTGAATAACAAATTAAATCATGTTATATCTGCTATAATCCCACTTGTACCGTATGAATCAGCGGACAATTGTTCGATAGCCTTTTCTTTTTTTCATCGTTTGGCAAAAGTAAGCAATATCCGTCATAATCAAGAAAGAAAAGGTTTATTCTTCTTGTTGCGGCATTCGTTAAGCGCTCAACTACCTGAACAAAGGAATGTTCCAAGCAATAGGGAACGAAAAGAAAAACAAATGCCGGGCCACTTTAATTGGGACCCGGCACGAAAGTGAGATATAAAAAGTTGTTCTGATTATCTTTTTGCACTCAACAATACGTTTAGTTTGCCGTCGTCAATGAGCTTGATAATCAGTTCACCGAAGAGCGTGTTCTGCCAAGCAAACCACGAACGGGTGAATTTTGTGGCATCGTTTTTATGGAAAGACTCGTGCATGAAGCCCAATCCAGCATCGGTACGCATGAGCTGTTCGATACATTCTTTGATTTCAGCGTCGTTGTTGCTGGTAAAAGCTTTCATCATAATGGTCATCGGCCAAATCATGTCATATCCGATATGAGGCCCCCCAACACCTTCTCCTGCTGTACCCTTGAAGAAATAAGGATTGTCCTCACTCCACACAAAGCGACGCGTGTTCTGGTAAATAGGGTCGTTCACGTCTACATCACCCAGGTAGGCCATGCCTAACAAGCTAGGCACATTGGCATCGTCCATCAGCAACTGGTTGCCGAAGCCATCAACCTCATAAGCGTAAATCTTGCCATATTCGGGGTGGTTGTGTATCGCATATTTCTGTAAAGCAGCTGCTACCTCATCGGCCAAAGCGGTACATTGGCTGGCCAAAACAGTGTTCTTGTTTACCTTTGTCAGAATCTCAGCAGCCTTGCGAAGTGAAGAAACCGCCATGAAATTGGATGGAACGAGGAACAAGAAAGTGGTAGCGTCGTCTGATGGACGGAAGAATGAGGCAATGAGCCCAACTGGCTTCACAGGGTTTCCCAATCCGTCGTTTGACACAGTGTCCAATTGTCGCTCGGTCTTGCGTTGGAATTTGTACGGTCCTACACCATTCTTGCGTTGCTGTTCGTGGAAAGTCTTCAAGATATTCTTCATCGCCTCTATCCATTCGGGGCCGAAAACAGAGTCGTCACCAGTTACTTGCCAATAGTGATAAGCCAAGCGGAGCGGATAACATAGCGAGTCAATCTCATATTTGCGTTCATGCAGTTCGGGCTTCATGTCTGTCAAGTCGCTCTGCCACTCGCCCCCCGTCGGTCCCATGTTGAAAGCATTGGCGTAGGGATCGATGTTGATACATTTCAATTGTCGTAGAATAGTACCGCGCAACATGGCCTTCAGCTTAGGATCTTTGTTGGCCAATTGAACATATGGCCACACCTGCGCAGCCGAATCACGCAACCACATGGCGTGAATATCGCCTGTATAGACGAAAGTATCGTCTTTGCCGTTGAAGTGGACTGTGGTATCTAAGGTATTGGGAAAACAATTCTCGAACATCCAAGCCAGGTAGGGATTGCCCTTCAACAGCTTGCGTACGTCCTTAATTTTCTTTTCAACCGCGTCGGAAACGAACAAACGTTCTGCCTCTGGGGGACGCTCCGTTACTAACTTGGTGTTGTCGGCAGCAGCAACGACGGCTGTCTTTTCCGCAGTCAATGTATAGGCCATTGCACCATTTGCAGACAGGCCCAACATCAAGCTGGCACCTGCCAATAACTTCATTCTTTGTTTCATAAAATTGGTCGTTATTTAATATTTGATAATCTTGCCATCATTTCTATCATCGCAGCCTGTGTCAAAAGACTCTTGCTCTGCGTGCGACTGCCTCTTATGCCAGCTAGTTTTGGGCGCTGGCGAAGCAGCTGGTTTGTAAACAACCCTTTGTTATTAGGGCGTTTTTCTTTACATGCGTGCCGCAAAGACGATTCTAACGAATCGAGGTAACGTGCATCGTTGGTTACCCGATACAGTTCTGTGAAACTGCGAAGCATCACAGCGTCGAACCATTTTTCACCCCTTTTTAACACCATCACCTGACTATTATCTTCCAAGGGCATGAAATAAGCCCGATGACAGGCCTCAGCAACCTCGTGATACCGAAATATTTGTTCATGGAGTCTAGCATCATCTCTGTCTTTTGCTGCAGTGAGATTGGTGGTCTTTGTTGTGTCATACCCGCTATTGTGCCTACGAGCAAGTCTCCAATCAGGGCCATCATCATTTTTTTTATGTTGGTTTTTAATCATTTTTTGAGAAAGAAACATCGTTTCCCATGTTTAAGTTAGCGATGCCTAGCTTCTGCAAAGATAGTAAAAAATACAGAGAATGAACGTTACAGGGGGAGGGAATTAAGCAACGGAAATTCACGATGTTTCCAATGAAAAATGATATATGAAGACATGGTTTAATCCAAATCATCGGCATCCATGTAATGTAGACAAAAAAAAATCCAACTGTTAGCATCCTGTTTCAGATTTCTAACAGTTGAATCTCTATAAGTCTTAAATCGGTAAAAAAGCGAAACCCGCTAATTATCCTCTCAGCACCTTCATCACTTTCCTGAAGTAATGATGCGTACTACGGTTACTGTAGTTAGGTCCACCGTTCCATGAACGGATTGCTTTCTCAACGTTGTTATTCGGGTTATACACCGATTGAATCAATATAAACATCTCTTTAGACTTTGCCACACTTAGGCGGTCTGACAGCTTGAAGCGTTTCTTGCTGTTACGTCTTTTCAAGATTTGATTGCATTCTGCGACGAGTATCGGCGTAATCTGCATGACACCTACCGAATTTCCGCTCCTCGCATTGACATTTCCATGACTCTCTACGTGAATGATTGCCTCCATCACTGGAGTCCAATCGAAATTGCTTGTTGCACTGGTGCTTTTCTTTTGTCCTGCCAAAGCAAAACCGGGAAGAAAAAGCAAGATAATCCATGTTACAAAAACAATCTTTTTTATTCTCTCCATATTTACTTGTTTATGGAGCCTGGGCTTGGCAACGCTCTTGTCAATCATGCCCGGGATGGCAGCTATGTGAGAATTATTATTCTGCTCATCCGGCTCCGTTAGATACTTAGTAGATGGCTTACTTATAATCACTATAAAACGCCATCTCTATTTTTATCGGGTGCAAAGGTATGCAAAAAAAGGCGATTAGACAAATTATTCAATCTTTTTAAGTCTTATTCTCAAAATGTAAGACATTGATTTGTTGACAGTTATCTCGCCACAATCGTCTATTCATGGGCATTCTGGGATGATTGAAACACGATTGACATGGTACCTGTGTAAATGCAAAACGCCCTCCGATTATCTCAACCGGAAGGCGTTATTCATTGTTTTTAGCACCATTCGCTGGTGTGTGCGACGTGCTTACTTCGTTACCTTGCGCACGGTACTTGTGCCGTTGCTTCTCACCTCTTTAATAAGATACAAGCCATGGGTAGGTTCGGCGTTGAGTCGTTGGCCGCTGAGATTGTAATACAGGCAGCGCACGACATCGCTTGAACCTTCTGGGAGCAAGCGGTTAATGCCCGATGTGATTTTCTCGGTTACCTTCCAACCTTTCTGCTCCGCCTCTGCCTTGTGCACGTCGGCACTGTTCTGACACGAGTACACCAGCTGATCGCTCCACGTCACGCCTTGGATGGGGGCCTCACCTTTGACATCAGGCAATGCTGCGATGATTTTATTCAGTTCAGCATCAGCAATGGCATTGTCCTGAAGGAAGAGTCCCCGCAGACTACTCTTGCCCTGAAGGTCCAACGTGGTGAGTTTGTTATGTTCGGCTGCCACCAGATAGAGGTATTGGTTGGCCGACAAATCCAGGCTGGCAATCTCATTGCTGTCGCAACGGAGGTAATACATGTACGAGTTTTTAGAGATGTCGAGGGTAGTCAACTTGTTGTTGCCGATATTGAAATCAAACAGGGATGGGTTGTTGCTCACATCGATGTTGGTAAGCTGATTGTGCTCGGCATAAAGCGTGTTGACCAAATTGTTGGTTGTGATGTCCAGCTCGGAGAGGTTGTTGTAAGAAACGCGCAACAAGGCCAACTGCGGCTGCGCCTTAGTACTGAACGACGACAGGTTGTTGTGTTCCACGTTGATCCAACGCAGGTTGCGATTGGGGGTCAAGTCCAGCTCCGACAATTTGTTGTTGTACAAGTACAAGCCGGTGAGTTGAAATAAGGGCACCAGGTTGATGTTCTCCAGCTGATTGAAACTCAGGTTGAGCAAATCCAGCTTGTTATCCCGCGGGAACACAATATTTTTGATCTCATTGTGGTCGGCATACAGTTTTTTCAAGGCCGGCACGCCGGTAAGGTCGAGCGTCTTAATCTTGTTGCCTGAGCAAGAAAGCTCGTCGAGTTTTTTCAAGCCCGTAACGTCAATATCAGTCAACTCGTTGTTATCACAGTTTACATCTACCAGAACAGTGTTCTCGTCCTTGGGCAGCAACAGTTGCGTGAGCCGGTTGCCAGACACGTCGACCTTCGAAAGACTTTTCATGCCGCTGCAATCCATCTTACCTGGAATCTTGTTGTCACTGAGGTCGATGACCTTCAAGTCGTTGCAGCCAGAGAAATCCATCTCGTTTTCAATTTCATTTTTTGCAGCGTACAGTCCGGTCATCTTCGCCATGTGCGAAACGTTCAGGTGTTTGATGTTGTTTTCATAGATATGTAGACGCTGAATGTTGGGACAACCACTCAAATCCATCTCTTCGATCTCTTGTGCGACGGCGATAATTTGCACAAAATCGCCGTACAGCTTCACTTGCTTTCCCCTCACGGAATCGATGCAAAACTGCGTTTTGTCATACTTCTTGAGAACACCGTCGCCCCAATCTACCGAAAAGCTGCCAGTTGCTGCCAGTCCCACTTTCACAAGCTGGTTAACATGTGCTTCGTTATAGGTAAACACTGCTGCTGGCTTGTCGGTGTCAGCTGCCATGGCTGACCAGGATGCACAGGTAAAAAGTGCAATCATGAGTAAAATTTTCTTCATACTTTCTCTCATTTTTTTTATAATTTTTAAATATCAGTTAAAATCCAATCTTCATCTTGGATTGGAAACGCATACAATCTGCTGCGCAAACCCATTGAGTTTAGTGTGCAAACCCATAGAGTTTAGTGCTCAAACTCATAGAGATTGGAGTGCAAACCCATAGAGTTTGGAATGGCAACGACACCAAGTGCCCATCAAGCATCATCAACATCTCTCATCTCGCATCTCGCATGTGCGAAGGCGGAACCTGATGAATCACGCCCCTACAGATAAGACATGAGTGGTCATGCCCACTCGACATGTTACAGGCTGCACGCCGTTACGACTACAAAAGTACAGAAATATCACGAACAAAAGCAATAATTTGTAAGCTTTTTATCAAAATCGCCTACAAAACTTCATTTACTTTCTCCTGTTTGAGCCATTCCGTGATGTTGATTTAGTGAACAAGAAGATAATAAAAATCAATTTATTATGGCAAAAATGGTTTTAAACAAAAATATGGCGAAGCATAAGGCCATCCCCGTCATGGAGAGTCAGTATCCATCTGCATTCTCCTTGCATCATACTGGTCTTAAGCTGTATGCCATTGCAGTTTTTTGTTAACGCCCTCTAGCTTTTATTCATAGGTTTTAAATGGTATAAAGCTATTAAAAAAGGACATCTGGAGAATTTCAGCCTACCAAATGTCAATTACGTTTTTTACTTATATACTTGAAATTCTCATCATTTTATGCTATATTTGCAACAGGGAGAAGGAAATATCATGAAAGAAAGAAACAAACATCGATTTTAAATTA
>JBNPOM010000012.1:0-68815 GCA_050315175.1 Prevotella sp. SGI.027 | reverse complement strand
GGCAGAACCCGACAATTTGCAGATTTATCTTCGCATGGCCGACGTGGCATATATGATGGAAGACTACGTTGCCATGGGCAATGCCTGTGAGAAAGCCATGCTCGTGGACAGTGAAAATGCGCAAGTGTTGTATCGCTATGCTAAGGCCTGCATAGGTCGTGACGACCTTACCAACGCCATTGCCATGCTCACCAAGGCCATCATGTTGAACCCCAAAGCATACGAAGCCTATCTTTTACGAGGCGAAACGCTGTTGGATTCGGGTGATTTGGACGCTGCGGATGAAGACGCCTCCCATCTGTTAGAACAGTTGGCAGACAACGAAGACGTGCTGATTTTGAAGGCTCGCATCGAACAGAAGATGGGCAACAAGGCTGAAGCGCTTACCTATTATAATAAGGTGATAGATGTAAATCCTTTCTCGATGGTTGCCTTTCAAGAGCGAGGACTGCTCAGGATGGAGCTTGGTGAAGAGCAAGGAGGTAGGAAAGACGTTGAGATGGCCGAGAAGATGGCTGCTCAATTGGCTGCCGATCAGGCCCAAGGTGTTGCTGATGAGGATGTGGAGCAGAAAGTGAAGCAGGCTTACAAAAACGTGGATGCATACGGCATTTTCAGCAATTCTTGATACATCGTCTTCAAAAACATTAAAAATGTAAGTTATTTTAATGATTTATTAGCTAAATGTTTGTTGGTTACAAATAAATCATCTACTTTTGTAATCGAATTAAGAAATATGAGAAAAATGTTGAATCAGTCACACACATCTTTTTATTACTTTTATTTTTACTTTGCAAACACTTGTGAAGCGGGATGTTGCGTGTGAATTTCAACTCAAGGATTAATCAAAAATACAGCCCCGCTTCATATTATATGAAAGCGGGGTTTTTCATGATGATTCCTTTCAAGAAGAAACAATAAATAGACAGAGAACGACGAATCAAGCAAAATGAAACGGATAGCAATACAAGGAGAACTGGGCTCTTTCCATGACATCGCGGCCCACCAATACTTCAAGGACGAGCAAGTGCAGCTGCTGTGCTGCGCCACCTTCGAGGAAGTGTTCGCACATATCAAGCGCGACCCCACCATCATGGGCATGCTGGCCATTGAGAATACCATCGCCGGCTCGTTGCTTCACAACTACGAGCTGTTGCGAGATTCGGGTACAACCATCGTGGGCGAATACAAACTCCACATCCAGCATGCCATCTGTTGCTTGCCCGACGATGATTGGGATACCATCCAAGAGGTTCATTCTCACCCTGTTGCCCTGATGCAATGCCGCCATTTTTTAGCCAATCATGCGGGCTTGAAGGTGGTAGAAGCGGAAGATACGGCCGGTGCCGCAGCGTTCATCCAGCAACATCAGATGAAATCGTGGGCTGCCATCTGTCACAGTGACGCCGCCAAATTATATCATCTCCGGGTGCTTGAGGATCATATTGAAGACAACAAGCACAACTTTACCCGTTTTCTGTTGGTGTCTAATCCAAACAAGGCCGACGTTCTGCGTCCTTTGAATCATGCTGACAAGGCCAGCCTTGTATTCTCTCTGCCTCATGAAGAGGGCAGTTTGTCCAAGGTACTCACCATCCTCTCCTTCTATGGCATCAATCTAACCAAAATACAGTCGCTACCGGTTATCGGGCATGAGTGGGAATATTTGTTCTACGTTGATGTTACTTATGACGATTTGACACGCTACAGACAGTCGATAGATGCCATCACACCTTTGACCACAGAACTGAAAATACTGGGCGAGTACAAGGCCATCTGAGAAGCCATCAAACCCAGAACCACCCTTAAACACAACGACATGACCATACAACCCGCAAGACGTATAGACGAGATACAAGAATATTATTTCAGTAGAAAACTGAAAGAAGTAGCCAAGCTCAATGCCGCCGGCGAAGACATCATATCGCTTGCCATCGGAAGTCCTGACATGGCACCCTCCCTGCAGACGGTGAAGAAGCTCTGTGAGGTGACCAACGAACCGACATCGCATGGCTATCAGCCAACGGTAGGCACACCTGAACTGCGGCAGGCCATGGCTCATTTTTACAAAAAGTGGTACGGCGTGGAGCTTGATCCTGCATCAGAGATTCAGCCATTGATTGGCAGCAAAGAGGGCATCTTGCACGTCACGCTGACTTTTGTCAATCCAGGTGACGAGGTCTTGGTACCCAATCCGGGTTATCCAACCTATACTTCCTTGAGCAAGATTCTCGGTGCGAAGGTGGTAAACTATAACCTGAAAGAGGATTATGCGTGGCAACCCGATTTTGAAGAGCTGGAACAGATGGATTTGAGTCGTGTCAAATTGATGTGGACCAACTATCCCAACATGCCAACTGGTGGCAATGCGCAACTTGATACTTATGAGAGGCTCGTGGCATTTGCCAAGAAACATGGCATCGTGGTGGTGAACGATAATCCCTATTCGTTTATCCTTAACGACTGTCCCCTGTCGATTTTGCAGGTCAAAGGAGCCAAGGATTGTTGCATTGAGTTCAATTCTATGTCTAAAAGTTTCAACATGCCGGGCTGGCGAGTGGGACTATGTGCCACCAATGCCACGTTCATTTCATGGATATTGAAGATTAAGAGCAATGTCGACAGTGGTACTTTCCGGGGCATCCAGTTGGCTGCGGCCGAGGCATACCATACCAATGACGAGGCCTGGCACCACGAATACAATGTCGAGGTGTATCGCCGTCGCCGTGTCATCGCCGAAGAAATCATGGCAACACTGGGGTGTACCTTCGATTCCAAACAAGTGGGCATGTTCCTTTGGGGGCGTATTCCTGACTGTTATGAGGATGTAGAACAACTCACCGAGCGTGTGTTGCACGAGGCAAAGGTGTTCATTACGCCCGGATTTATCTTCGGTAGCAATGGCCGACGATATGTCCGAATCTCGTTGTGTGCCAAAGATGAGAAGATGAAGCAGGCGTTAAATCGCATCAAAGTCTTGGAATGGCCTCGCCAAGAACAGGATAGCACAAGGGTGAAAGAGCAAGTTTGAGTGATAGGTATGAATGATTTTGCAGCGTAAAATAAATTTTTTTACAGGAAAAGCAGATAGCGACAGTACACATAATTAAACATATTTCCTTCCGAATGGCTCATGGAGAACCCAGTGGAAGAGAAAGGAGAAAAAGATGGAATTAGATTTATTATCCCTGAATTTGAAGAGTGACATGGAACGACCTTTCGTCATTGCAGGGCCTTGTAGCGCAGAAACAGAAGAGCAGGTCATGACTACGGCACGGCAGTTGAAGGCCAAAGGCTGTCATAACTTTCGTGCCGGTGTGTGGAAACCCCGCACCAAACCTGGAGGTTTTGAGGGGAAAGGCGAGGAAGCTTTGCCGTGGTTGAAACGTGTGAAGGATGAAACGGGTATGCTTGTTTCTACAGAAGTGGCCATCCCGGAGCATGTAGAACTGTGCTTGAAGCATGGCTTGGACATCCTTTGGGTAGGAGCTCGCACCGCTGCCAACCCCTTTGCCATGCAGGCTTTGGCCGACTCGCTGCAGGGAGTGGATATCCCTGTGCTCGTTAAAAACCCCGTCAATCCAGATTTGGAACTGTGGATTGGAGCCTTGGAGCGTCTCAATAGGGCTGGCGTGAAGCGTTTAGGAGCCATTCATCGCGGTTTTTCAAGCTACGAAAAAACAGTGTATCGAAATCTTCCGATGTGGCAAATCCCCATTGAATTGCGTCGCCGTATCCCCGAATTGCCCATCATTTGCGACCCAAGTCATATCGGCGGGCGCAGAGAGTTGATAGGTCCGCTTAGCCAACAAGCGATGGATTTAGGGTTCGATGGGCTTATTGTGGAGTCGCATTGTGATCCTGACAGCGCCTGGAGCGATGCCAAGCAGCAGGTAACCCCTGAGGCCTTGGACATTATTCTGAGCATGCTGGTGATTCGCGATGAACATACTACGACCGAAGGTCTGCGTAGTTTGCGCGCGCAGATTGACGAGTTGGATGATGAACTCATGGCTCTTTTGTCAAAACGTCTTCGTGTTTGCCGCGAAATAGGGCAGTACAAGAAAGAACACAACATGACCGTATTGCAGTCAAATCGTTACAAAGAGATATTAGAGAAGCGAGGAAAGCAGGGCGAGCAGTGTGGCATTTCGGCTGAGAGTGTGGCCAATATCTTTGAAGAGATACACCAGGAGAGCGTGAGACAACAACTTAAAATCATTAATTCATAATATAGTTGACAAGTTTACGAGTTTACGAGTTTACAAGTTGACGAGGAGACAAGTAAATAGACTTATTGCTTATAAGACTATCAACTGGTGAACTTGTAAACTCGTCAACTTGTCAACTATATTATGAATTATGAATTATGAATTAAAAACATGCTATGCGAATACTGATAATGGGTGCAGGCAAGATGGGAAGTTTTTTCCTTGACCTGCTGAGTTTTGACCATGAGACAGCCGTGTACGAGAAAGATCCGAAGCGAATGCGCTTCACATACAACTGTCAACGCTTCACCTCGATGGACGAGGTGCGGGCTTTTCAACCCGAACTGGTCATCAACGCCGTGACGGTGAAATACACCATCCCGGCTTTTGAGGAGGTGATTCCCTACTTGCCGACCAACTGTATATTGAGTGATATCAGCTCAGTGAAGACCGGTTTGAAGGCTTTTTATGAACAGGCGGGCCATCCTTACGTTTCAACGCACCCCATGTTCGGACCGACTTTCGCCAACTTAAACCAACTGCACGAGGAGAATGCCATCATCATCAGCGAGGGCGACTACATGGGGCGCATCTTCTTCAAGGACTTGTACCAGCGCCTGGGGTTGCACATCTACGAGTACACGTTCGAGGAACACGACAAAACTGTGGCTTACTCGTTGAGCATTCCCTTCGTCAGTACGTTCGTCTTTGCGGCCGTGATGAAGCATCAAGATGCGCCTGGAACGACGTTTAAGCGGCACATGCGAATCGCCAAGGGTGTATTGAACGAGGATGATTATCTGTTGCAGGAAATACTTTTCAATCCCTACACGCACGACCAAGTGTCGCAGATACGGGTAGAACTGAAAGAACTCCTGAACATCATCGACAACAAGGATGCGGATGGGATGAAAAAATATCTTACTAAAATAAGGCAAAATATGAGAGAAGATTTGTAGCTTTGCATCGCGAAGTTACGAAAAGAGTGTAATTTATTGGAAATGAGCGTAGGTTAATTGCTCTTGATAGTAATAGGTTACGATTTAGTTAGTTATCTACTGCATTATCCTTCTGCGCGTTGCGTAACCTTCAAAGAACTCTTCGTATGCAAAAGTAGCTATTTAATTCGAGATTTTGATATAAACTCCCGTTTTTTATCCCCTCATTCATAAGAATTTTCCGTAAAAGCGGTATTGTCCGTCGGCACACCATTGCCCAAAACGAGTTTGGAACAAACGTGTGCCGACTACCGCATAGCTGGAGAAAAGGGCATTGCCTCACGCCTAAACGATGTTTAGACAGATGAAGCAATGCCCCTTTCTTTTGCGCCTATGCCAAGAGGTGCTTTTACGGGTTTTCAAATGATTTTTCTTTTTTCGCTGTCTCTTTTGCCGGAAGCGGAAAGTGAATGCAGAGTGTGTCAGCCTGCCCCATGAATGAAACAGGCGCCCACACACAGCCGGACAAACCGGGAAGAATGATTGTTGCCACCCGGCTGAACAAGTTCCGTCGGATCGGAAACAATCATACTTCCTTTGTTGTGGTTTGCCCTTTTCACGCTTCCGGTGATGTCTTTTTCCTTTTGGTGATTCTTTTTTTTACGGATTTTCCCCTGAAGTTTTTTTCTACACAATCTGCCTCTGTTTTCGTTTACCTCCATTTTGCGCCTTTCAGTAAGCCGCATCAGTCAGTCATTTTCGTTCTGGGCGCAAAGGTAATTCCGGGATTGGACGGGAAAGCAAGGTCAAGCCTCCTGTTTTCGGTAAAAATCTCCAGCCCTGCGGGTAGTATTTTGACCGAAAAACCTTGCATTCCCTAATCCCTACCTTTTCAAGCACCCGAAACGAAAACGACCGATGCGACAGAAAGACGCATAAAAAAAATGTCGGATAAACGAGAGGCAGATAAGATAGTTTGAAACTCAACTCCCTCAGCTCTTGAATCCGCATTAAAAACAAAAAAATCAAAAACAGCGAAGATATGACGGCAACGGCAAATTTCAGACAAATGGCGCAACACATCGGGTTGGCGATATGCGGCTTGATGATGCGCACCGCCTTCGGGGTGTTCGGCATCCTTTGGGGCATCATCAGAGAGATTGTAAACGGAGTGTTCCGAGTGGCGATAGGTGTAATCGTGGCTATCCTTTCCACCATTGCCTTCTTTGGCTTCATCCTTTGGTTATTCACCCTTTAACCCTTACCGACATGGCAAAAAGAAACAGCAAGACGGCAGCGCAGCAGTGCAGATATTACGAGGTGGACAACATCTTCGTGTATATGGTGGAAACGTACATCAACGGCAATTTTGAAACTTTCCGAAGATTGTACCACGAACTGAACAAGGACGCACGGAGGGATTTCATGGACTTCCTTCTCAGCGAGGTAGAGCCGACCTATTGGAGAGAGATACTGAAACAGATAATCTAAAAATGACAGCGATATGAAAGGAACAGACCATTTCAAGAGAACGATATATATGTACTTGGAACAGCGTGCGGAGGAAGATGCGCTATTTGCAAAGAAGTACCGCAACCCTGCCAAGAACATGGACGAGTGCGTGACCCACATTCTGAACTATGTGCAGAAAAGCGGTTGCAACGGTTTCACGGACGGAGAGATATTCGGGCAAGCCATCCACTACTATGAGGAAAACGAGATAGAGGTGGGCAAACCGATGGACTGCCAAGTGGTTGTGAACCACGTTGTGAAACTCACGGCAGAGGAAAAGGCGGAGGCACGTCAGAACGCTGTCCGCAAATACCAAGAGGAGGAACTCCGCAAGTTGCAGAACCGCCACAGACCGTCAGCGAGAAAAGAAAACCAACCCCAACCCTCATTATTTGATTTAGGCTTATGAAACCGAAGACCAAGATACAGAAAGAGGTGGCAAGACTTTCCGCCAACCTTCGCCCCATATCAGCGACACAAATAGATTGGGCATACCGCCACTGCGTTGAGCATATCGGCTACCGCACCAAGAAAGGGAACATCACCTGTTCCGACTGCGGTCACGAGTGGCACAGCGACAGCGGACTATGCGACACCCTTGAAGGCTGCACCTGCCCCAAATGCCATGCCGAACTCAAAGTGCAGGACACACGCAGACGCATCTACAAGGAAACGCAGAATTTCAGCGTGATAACCACCTGCAAAGGGTATCAGGTAATCCGCGTGGCGCAGGTCAGATGCGAGAGCAGGAAAGGCGAACCGATGCGTTTCTACTGCCACGAGGTCGTGCAGCGTTGGATTTCACCCGACGGCAAGGTTACGGACATGGCGTTGCTCCGTGGCTTCCTTTTCTGCTATTGCGATGTGTGGGCATTAGGCAGCGATATGGAGGTAAGACCGCACAACAGCCTATACGATGATGTGGTGGCAAGAAGCTGTGCATATCCAAAGATGAGGATATTGCCCCAACTCAGACGTAACGGCTTCAAGGGCGATTTCCACGGCATCTCCCCCGTGCGTCTTTTCAAAGCCTTGCTTTCAGACCCAAGAATTGAAACCCTTATGAAAGGCGGTGAGATTGAGGTCATGAAACACTTTCTTTTCAATACCCGTACTGCCGATGAATGTTGGGCATCATATCTGATTGCCAAGCGTCACAAGTATCAGATAGACAACCTCTCAATGTGGTGCGACTATCTGCGTATGCTCAAAAAACTCGGTCAAGACCTCCGTAACCCGAAGAACATCTGTCCCGAAGATTTCATGGCGGCACACGACAACGCAACCCGAAAAATTGAAGCCATACACGAGAAGGAAAGAGCCGCAGAGCAACGCCGTTGGGAGATTGAAAGGCGTGAGCGTGAGCAACAGCGACAACTCCAACGAAAGAAAGATGCGGAGGATTTCATCGCCAACAAATCCAAATTCTTCGGCTTGGTAATCACGGACGAGGAAATAATCGTCAAGGTGCTTGAAAGCATAGACGAGTATTACAACGAGGGCAAGACGCAGGGCATCTGCGTGTTTGGCAGTGGATACTACAAGAAAGCCGACACCCTCATACTATCGGCAAGGATTGGCGATGAGATTATTGAAACCGTAGAGGTGGACTTGCGAACCCTCGAAGTGGTGCAGTGCCACGGCAAGCACAACCAGGACACCGAATATCACGAGCGCATCATAGACCTTGTGAACAAGAACGCCAACCTTATCCGTGAGCGGATGAAAGCGGCATAGCATAACCCCTAAAACAACATTGATATGGAAGTAAGAATTGAAAGTATGATTTGTGTGTGGGATGATGCAATCCCCACGATGTTCCTTGAATTTGTGAACCTCCTCACTCTCACAACGAGTGAGGGGGAATTGAGAAAGAGCGTAAAGGAGTTTGCCGAGAAGCACGAACTTGACAAGTTTTTCCTTTACGGCTTCGGCTCACACCATTTCTACCTGCACCAACGCTACACAAGCAACCCCGAAATGGTGATGAAGAACAGAGTTCTGTCAGTACATTTTTAACCATCTAAAAAGCAACATTATGACAACACGAATGACCATCAACGGAGTAAGCACCTGCGCGGAAGCAGGTACGGAGAAATACGAGCGTTTCCAATCGGGTATCGGAAGACGCAGGCGGACACTTGTGCAGTACGACTACCGCCACCCCATAGACAGAGAATTGTTCTCTTGTGTCAAACCCACGTTGGACGAGTGCCGAGCCGCACGGGACAAGTGGCTGAACGCAAAGAAGGGAAAGGAGGACAGACTATGAACACGACCTATCAAACGCTGATAGTCAAGTTCAGCGAACCTATCACGGCATTGGACGGTATCTTTGACGATACCGGAGCGTGGGGAACGGACACCCTCAAGGGGTGGATAGATGATTACGAAAGCACACGTTTCACCGCCACCGACAGCCATACGGCAGTCATCACGAGCGAGTACAATATGGAATGTGTGAAAGAGTGGCTACAACGGCAGACCCCCATTTCCGAAATGCGAGAATTTTGAACGGGATGGCGGTGTCCGCACCGCCAATACTTAAAACCCTAAAAACAAAAGATATGATAGCCAAGACGATATTACAGCAGATAGGCGGAAAACGCTTCACCGCCATGACAGGTAGCCGTGATTTCATAGATATGGGCAACGGCTTACGGATGAGCCTTGCAAGGAACAAAACAAGTGCCAACCGCCTTGACATCATCTATGACGAAGGGGCAGACCTCTACAATATGCGCTTCTACCGCAGGACGTTCAGCAAAAAGACCTTTGAGTGCAAGACAAAGGACATTGCCGTACACGAGGGTATCTATTTTGATATGCTGGAGGAAATGTTCACGATGGTGACGGGACTTTACACACGCTTTTGAGTGGCGGGGCGGCGAGAGCCGCCCTACTTTCTTTCAGTGAGCATGATGGCGGACAAAGAAAGTAGCAAAGAAACCTTTGTCCAATCTGCGATAACTAAAAAATCCGCAAGTAAAACTTGCGGAGGCTATATATTGGGTCGTTATTTTTTGGTGGAGGGGAATGATAATCTCGAACCGTTGAACTACACATTTCTGCTTCGTCTCCATTTCCCCCAACGATTTGATACGTTCAATCATTTTTGTTGTTCCTTTCTGAATTTTCCTAAATACTTTCTTCATAATTTCGCTATACTTTTTATGGTTAATAACTATGTTTTGTATTGCTCTCACAACACTTACAACTTGAAGTGTTATTTGGAAACCGATAGGCAAAAATGGCTCAACGATGTCAATTAACGAGAAAATCCTACGATAATCTATCAAGTGATAGAGCAAAAGACGTGCCAAGTTAAATATGGCACGTCTTTTGCCAGTTTTGTCAGTCCTTTTATGGGATATACAACAGCGCAAACTCCGCCTTTCTCCGTTTGAGCAGCATGGCGTGGCGTTTTCCTTTGTAGTTGCAGAAGGCTATATACTCACGGTAGATGTTCCTGTCACCAGCTTCCAGCTTCTTGATTAAGGTGCTTTTGGGGATTGTTTTGCTGCCTAACAGCTTCGCCGGTCCCACATTGTAAGCTAACGTGCCAAGCAAAATCGAATCAACCCCGAATTTACGGAACATGGCGACAAATTTGCGCAGGTCTTTCCGCAAAAGTTCATCCGCATCCCGTTTTGTCATGGTTCGTGCCGAATACTTCTCGTTTGGCAAAAGTTTGTGACCCCAACCGACGTATGGGTAGTGTTTTTCTGAGTGCCAGCCTTCAAAGTAGCGGCAGCATAAAAAAGCACGTTCCATAAGCGGCAGTCGGTAGATTGCCGCCTGCCCGTCCGTTCCCTCTTGGCGGCTGATCTGCGCGGACACAGAACAGACCGTCAGAAGTGAACAGAGCATTGTCATGAATACACGCATCATTTCAACAAGGGGCTGAAGTTGCCGATGGGAACGATGGTAAGATCGTCGTCCTTTACATTCCTGTTGTTGAAGTCAAATTCCAGTTCGTAGGAGTTGCTAAAGTTATCCTCCACCACCACGATGAAATTATGCGCCTCATCACCCGCCGCCGTGTAGTACAGGCGGAATTTTTCGTTCTCCAGCAGGTAGCGGTCGTTAGGCAGGAAGGTGATGCCGTTATCCATTTTGAGCGAGCCTTCCCCCTCGAACTGGAAATAGCGGATGGTATAGAGCGTACCCGAAAAGTCGCCCTCCTTTTTCAGTTCACAGCGGATTTCCACTGTCTGCCCCTTTACTACCTTGTTCGGCACGGGCATGACCTCCACCGTGAAGGGATAGGACTGCTGGATGTCCATGTCATCGTCACATGACACGAGGGTGAATGACATGGCGGCTATCAGGCATAACGCCACTGCCTTGAATATTGATGTTCTCTTGTTTCTGTTGTTCAGTATGTTCATTGTTCTTCGATTTTTAGATGGTTGTTTTTCTGTTTTTTCGTTGTCAGTTGCAGGTACTCGTTCAAGTCCTTGCAACCGTCATAGAGGGAGGAACGGTCGGTGACACGTTCCCCGTATCGCATGGTAAGTGCGGCAAGCGTCCGCCATCCGGCTTCGTCACGGTCGAGGAAGCAGCCGATGCGCCCGTATCCGTCCAGCAATCCCGCCGCCTTCTCCACGTTGGCGACTGAGTTCAGCACAAGACAGTCAGCGTTACCGGTTACACCAAGCGTCACGGCAGAGAGAAAGTCCATGAAGCCCTCGAACACGAGGCACTCGTCAGCCGGGATGTCATTCGCCTTTACCAGTGATACAGACTTCGGAGGTATGCAACCCTTGAAATATCGGCTTCTGACTTCATAGCCACCTGCCATGTTCGGAAAGCCAACGGCAAAATACCGTTTCCCACGCACACCGTAGTTCAAGCGGCAGCAGTGACGGGATGCGATGGCGTAAGGGATGCCCCGTTCCTCTAAATACTCCGTCAGCAGTGAGCGGAGCAGCGGAGCGACCTCCACATCCTCAAAAACGGATTCGGTCGGCTTCGAGAGATAGACGGGCTTTTCCCATCCGGCAACCGTCATATTGGCGGCTTCCGCTATGAACTTCGCTTGCTTCATGAAGTCATCGCTTTGCAGAAACTCCCCGGCAAGCGTGAAGATGTCGCCGCCCTTGCCCAAACCGAAGTCGTACCAGAGCTGTTTCGCCACGTTCACACGGAAAGAGGATGTGCGCTCGCCCCTGTACGGGGCAAGATACCACAGCTCGTTACCGCTCCTTCTGACAGGCTCATGCCCCAGCCGTGCGAGAAAATCCGCAAGCGGCATCCTTCTGACAGCATCTATTTCCGTCCTTTCCATGCCCGTGTCAGTTGATGATGAACTTGATACCGACCCCGAACTGCGTGTGGAACTTCCGTGTGTCGCCACCCCAAAGGCAACGCTCCCGCAGGTTGGCAAGCAGGGCGATACGGTCTGCCACGTAACACTCCACATCGAGCGTCAGCGCACCGCCGTAGATGAAGGCGTCCCGGTCGTGCAGCGTGGAGCCGTCATGCAGCACCTTCTTCCCCCAATTTACCGCCTCATATCCGGCGAGAGCCGAAGCCCCGGCATAGACGAAAACAATCTTTCGGGCGTCCGACAGTATCTTGAAGTAATAGCCGCCCTCCGCCGTGAACTGCGCCACGGGTATCTTGGTGTCCTTGTAGGGATTGTTCTTCAACAGGTATTCGCCACCGAACACCCACTTGTTCCCCTTCTTCGTGTAGGTGGAGAGAGCCGCCCCGAAGCTGTACCCGCCGTCCTTGCCGCCGAGATTGAAGCCGTCCGCCATGTCCGCCCTCACCTCGATGCCCTGCATCTTCGGCAGACACCGCTGGGCGTGCGCCTGCCCTGTAAAAAGGGCAAGCGACGCGATGATTATTGCGATGTACTTTCTCATGGTCAGCGTACTTGAAGTTCGTTGATGGTACCCGCGCGTACCAAATCCTCGTTCTCAATCACGAAGGACTGGTGACGGCCGCCGTTCTTCTCGTTCAATTCCACCACGAGGCACTTGTCATCGGGGATGGTGAACTTCGCCATCGTGAAGACCGTGCGCTCGCTCTTTTTGCCCGGCACGAGGGTGGCGTAGTTCTGCGCGCGGAGCGGCAGAATAATCTGCTCCTGCACGGCAGTACGCTTCGCAACCTTCTTGTCCACGATTTTCCAAGTGATGTAGTCCACATCGAAAGGCACGTTGCTCTGGTTCTTTATCTCCGTGTGGAAATAAAGCAAGCCGTTGTGCGTGTAGATGCCTTTCAACAGGTATTGGATGCCGAAACGCTTGCAGCCGATATGCTTCACCTCGCGCTTGTTCTGTTTGTGGATGGACTTCATGATAAGGCGCACCAGCATCGGGCTTTCGCTGCCCAGCTCTTTCAGATAGATTTCCTGCGCGTTGTTCGGGCGGTTCACCGTGCTGCCGTCATGGATGAAGTCGCACATCTCCACGTTGAGCAACAGCGGTTCGGCGGCGTACTTCACGTTGAAGGTGTAGAAACTGCCGTCCTCCGTGATGACGGACATATTCGTTTCGTTGGGAAAATTCCTTACGGTAGCCTTCACACGGATGATGTTCTCCGCTCCGTCGGCTTTCCCGGCAATCAGGTCGGGCGAGCCTAAATCGACATAGCGCACCTCCGCCGGAAAAATGACGTGGACGGTCTTGTCGTAGGTCACTTCCAGACCGTGCGGCGGTATCATGCGGTCGAAGGTCAGCTTGCGTGACAGCCCGTGATATAGGTCGCCGTCCGCCTCCTTCTGCGGATAGACCTCCTTCGTCAAGGTCGGTTGTTCACTTCCGTTGGTCGTTTCAACGGTTACATTCTCCTGCGCGTTGGCAGTTATGATGCCCATAGCGAGGGCAAACATGATGATTACTTTTCTCATTACTTTTGGATTTTAGTGGTAATTTTTATTGTTTTCAATATTTTTCTTGGTAAAGCATGACCCTGTACCCGGCTTTCAGATGCACCTTGACGGTTCGCATCTTTTTGGCGATGTACTGGCTCGTGCCTTGTATCAGCCCCTTGCCCAAGTCGGAGGTGAGCTGCGCCCCGGCATTGGTGGAGATGTTGATGCTGCTTCCCAGCGAGCCGCCCATGTTGGCGGCGACCTCCCGGACGGCGTTCATCTCCATCGAGTTCGGGATGAAGATGCCGGGCTGTCCGTCCGTGTCATAGACCGCAAGCTCCACGGGGATAATCGTGCCGTCGTATTCCAGCGAGGTAATCTCGATGTCGAGCCGCTCACCCTGTATCTTGCCCGTGCCGACCACCACCGCACCCCGGGGTATTGTCCTGCCTGCCACCGCCATAGGCTCCAGCAGGCGCAGCCTTACCGTCTGCCCGTCCGTCACGCTCTGCGCCCCATGCACGCACGCCGGTATGGTGTTCCTGTCCAATACCTCCGCCGTGCCGACAGCCGTGTTGAAACCCCGGTTGCGTTCCTGCGATAAGGCGGCGACAAACTCCGCGTTACTCATAGGCTGTGAGAGTGAAGAAACTACTTGATGCTCCACCTGTCTGATAGGCATTGCCTTGTTCTTCTTCCCTTTCTGCACGGTAGTTGGCTCTGCCCTCTGTTCCGCCGATGGCTGTCCTCCGTTCTGACCGCCCATGTACTTTGCCGCCAGCTCGTAGGACTTCTCCATAAGAGCCACCTGCTCGTCCATAGAGGAAGCCTTGCCCCTCTCGCTTTCCAGTTCCGACTCCAGCGATGCGATGCGCTCCAACAATTCGTCCATCTCCGCATTGTCGTTTTTCGGCTGGTCGTAGAAGTTTCCGAGCGTGGCGTTCAGGTCACGGTAGGCGGCTGCGGAGGACTGGATGGTCTGCGGCGTGGCTGGCTTTGCCCTTTCTTCCTTGCCGCCCGGATTGGCGAGGTCGAAGTCCACTCCGTTCTCCGTTCCCGCTATCTCGCGGTCGAACATGTCGCCCAGCTGCCCGATGGCACGGTTGCGGCTCTCCTGACGCTCTTCCATCTCCCCATGCTCGTAGGCTTTCAGCTTGTCGCCGATAATCTGCCGGTTCGCCTTGTCAGCGTCGGGCATCTCGGTGTTGTATCCGTCCGTTCCCGGCGGTTGCTCCTTGCCGGAGGACGGGGCGAATATCAGCCACATCGCCCCGATGAACACCAACACCATAGCGGGCAGCACGATCATCTTCTGCCGTTTCAGCCGTTGCGCCTCTGTCAGCGGTTCGCGCTCCTTTTTCGGTTTCCCCGTTTCGGGAGCAGCTTTGTTCTCTTTCGTCGGTTCATTCTTTGTCTGTTCCATATAAATAAGGTGTTAAGTGATTGCCTGTTTCCGCCGGGGTCGGCAGTTCCACCCGTCCGGCGTGTCCCGTTTCCATATGTGAGCCGTCGTTCCTGCCGATGTCATAGACGGCTCTGCCGAAGGTGTAAAGGGCAAGCACCGCGAAGGCGGCGAACATCCCCAGCACGATGCGGCGGCGTGTTTCCGGCGGCAAGCCGTCCAGATACCCTTTGAGACTTGCCGCCAAGCGTTTCCGTTTGTCGTGGAGTTTCCAATACATGCCCCACATTGATTTTCTGATACTTTTCATGTCCTGTTACCGTTTGATAGTCTGTAAATCCTTGTTCTCAATGATGGTGAAACCCTCGATGGTAAAACCGTTCGGGTTGTCATCCGACCGCGATGCGTTCAGCAGGCGGCAGGTGGTCACGAGGCTGCGCTCGGTGACGTTGCTCTGCCGGATGATTTTCTGTGTGGCGTAGGTCACGGCACGGTAGGGATAGGCGTTGAAGTCGCACACCACGCTGTCCACCTTCAGCACTTGGTTGATGTTCCCGGCGATGATGCGGTTGTAGTACCCCTTCTCCGCGAAGTCCGAATAATAGTGGTACACGCTCTTGTCCGCCAGCAGCAAGGCACGTTTCACGTTGTGTTCAATCGCGCTTTTTTCAGGTGATAGCGTGAAGAACATCTCGTGGAAACGGCGCACATGTTCCCGTGCCTCCGCCGGGCGGTTCTGCGACAAATCCTGAGACAAGGCGAGCATCAGGCTCTTGCCGTTGTCCAGCACATAGATTTTCTCCCGTTGCTTCTCTGCGAAACGGTAGGAGTTCCACACGCTCCACACCGTCACCACGGCGCACAGCGAGAGGAAGACGATACCGAACAGGCGTATCTGCCTGAACGACGATTCGATGTTTCTAAGTGATTTGAATTCCATTTATATTTTCCAATTTATGATTGCACATTGATTATTTCAGCAATTTGCCGACACGTCCGACTGCGTTTCCTGCGGCTGCACCCGCCACGCTGCCCGCCATGCTTCCGGCTCGTCCCGCCATCTGGTTCACGTTGCGACCGTAACCGCCCATGCCTCCGGCTTGGATAATCCAGCCCGCAACGGTGGGAATGGTAAAGTAGCCGATGATGCCGATGCAGAGGAATACGATATACACCCCGTCGCTCGAATCCAGCGAGAAGTTCGGGTCTGCCTGCATCCGCTCGATGTCGTTTTGCAGCATCAGAACCTGTATCTTCGCCAGTATGGTGCTGAACATGTCCGATACCGGTAGCCACAGATAGACCTGTATATAGCGGCATATCCACTGCGTGAGCGTGTTTTGGAAACCGTCCCATACCGACAGGGCGAAGGCTATCGGACCGAGAATCGCCAGCACCACGAGAAAGAAGGTGCGGACGGTGTCTATCACGAGGGCGGCGGCTTGGAACAGCAGTTCGAGTATCTCGCGGAAGAAGTCGCGGATGCTCTTCTTCATGTTGTACATTCCCCGGTCGATATACATTCCCGCCATCGTCACCATGTCGGAGGGCGACCAGCCGAGTTCCTCCAGTTGCTTGTCAAATTCCTCGTTGGACACGAGGTAGGCGGTTTCGGGGTTGCGTACCATCGCCTCGTATTCCAGTTTGTCCTTCTGCTCCCGGTATCGGTTCATGTCCAGCGTTTCCGCCTCCAGCATCTTTGCCGTGCCCTGTACGACGGGTGAGAGGATGCTGTTTATCGTGCCCAGCACCACAGTCGGGAAGAACATGATGCACAGACCGATGGCAAAAGGACGGAGCATCGGGAATACGTCTATCGGTTCAGCTCTCGCCAGCGACTGCCATACCCGGTAGGCGACGTAGAACAGCGCACCCAGCCCGGCGATGCCTTTCGCCACACCAGCCATGTCCCCACACAGCGGCATCATCTGCTCATAAAGTGAACGTAAAATCTGATGAAGGTTGTCGAACTTCATAGGCTACCAGTATCTTTCGTTCATGTTCCCGTACAGCCCCATGATGCGGTCGAGGTCGTTCTTCTTTTTCGCACGCAGGTAACTCACGGAGATGTTCTTGTTCGTGTAGTAGCTCACGAGGTTGCGGTAACGCTTCATCTTCGAGTGGCAGCGTTCCACCACGTCCATGCGCTCCTTGTCGGTCATGGAGAGCGTGGTGATGTTCACCACGTTCCTGAGTTCCGTCAACACTTCGTTGCTTTCCTCCAGCAGTTTCGTGTAGCCGAAAGCGATTGCGGAAAGCTCTTCGGGTCTGAAATTCCCGTCACGGAGCATCCGTTGGAAACTGTTCACATAGATGTCTGTGATGTCGCCCACCATCAGGATGGTCTGCTGCACCTTGCGGGCGTCCTTGACCAGATTGTTCACCGATTTGAGGGCATCGTAATACTTCTTGCCCTGCTGATAGATTTTCACCGTCTCCTGAAAGTTGCTCACCATGTTCGTGGCGGTCTTGGAGGTATGGATGATGTTTTTGGAGGCATTGATGATGCCCTGCGCTAGATTGCCCGGATCGCTTACGACCCACTGTGCGCTTGCCCTGCCCGCGAAAAGCAGGCACAGGCAGATAATCATTGTTATTCTTGTTCTCATGTTACTTTGGATTTTAGTGGTTGTTATTCTTCGGTCGGATGTCCCGGCTGCGGCTTCACCCGCACATAGTCCCCGTTTGGCGAGAAAGTCAGCACATCCGTGGCCTCGTTGTAGGACACGTCGATGCGGAAGCCGGTGTTCATGAACAGGTTGCCGTTCTCCTCCTGCAAGAGATAGGTTTCCGGCTTGAGCTTGCGGCGCAGACCGCTACGACGGAACACCGTCACTTTGTAGGCTTCGCCCTCCTTGTAGATAAGCACGTCAGGTTTTCCCTCCACGCTCTCCCAGTTCCCGCACAGCATGTCGCGGCGGTTGTCGGCCACGTCGCAGGATTGCAGCATCATGACCGCCAATCCGATAAGGCACTTGCTGACTTGCAGCATTTTCACTTTTGGTAAATTCATACGCGTTTTTCTTTTTTGGTTGATACATTCTGTTTTTTAGTTATTCCTTGTTTCTCCGCCTTTCGGCAAGCTGCCGGATGGCGGCTTCGATGTCGTCGCCCAGCTTCTCCGCCAGACGGTAAACCTCCACTTTTTCCGTTTCCTCGGTGGTGTACGCCAGATACTCTTCCGCGCTGACCTCCGTGGCATAGACCGCCGACTGCGTGCCGCCCAAGCCTATCCACACCTCCTTGTAGAGCCGTGAAGGGTTGTTCGCCATGTTGATGGAGAGTATCTGCGACTTCTCCTTTTCCGTCAGTCCGAGCAACGCCTGTATCTGGTCGAACTTGTTCATATATTTCCTTTGGTCAAGCAGGATTTTACAATCCGAGTTGTTGATAATGCTCTCTTTGACCACCGGAGAACTGATAATGTCGTCCACCTCCTGCGTCACCACGATTGCCTCGCCGTAATATTTTCTGACCGTCTTATACATATAGCGCAGATATTCAGCCATGTTCGCCGATGAGAGGGCCTTCCAAGCCTCTTCCACGATAAGCTGTTTCCGCACGCCTTTCAGCCGCCGCATCTTGTTGATGAAGGCTTCCATGATGATGATGGTCACGACGGGGAACAGTTCGCGGTTTTCTTTAATCGAATCTATCTCGAAGACGATGAACCGCTTGCCGAGCAGGTCGATGTTCTCCGTGGAGTTGAGCAGGAAATCGTAACGCCCGCCCCGGTAATACTGCCGCATGGTGGTGAGCATGTTGTCGATGTTGAAGTCGGACTTCTCCACCTTGATGTCACGCTGTGCCAGTTCCTTGCGGTAGTCGTCACGCATATACTCGTAGAAGGTGTTGAACGACGGCACGATGCTACGGTCGGATTGGATGCGCTCAATATAGGCACTCACGGCACTGCCCAGCTCGCCGCTCTCCGTCTTTGTCACCTTGTCGTCCTCCGACTTCCAGAGCGTCAGCAACAGGGTCTTGATGCTGTCCTTCTTCTCCACGTCGAAGATGTAATCGTCGGTGTAGAACGGGTTGAAGCTGATGGGCTTATCTTCCGTGTAGGTGAAATACACACCGTCCGCTCCGCCTGTCTTGCGTCGGATCATGCCGCACAAGCCCTGATAGGAGTTTCCCGTGTCCACCAATACCACATGTGCGCCTTGCTCATAATATTGGCGCACGAGGTGGTTCATGAAGAAAGACTTGCCGCTGCCCGAAGGACCCAGCACGAACTTGTTGCGGTTGGTCGTGATACCTCGCTTCATGGGCAGGTCGGAGATGTCAAGGTGCAGCGGTTTTCCCGTGAGCCTGTCCACCATCTTGATGCCGAAGGGCGAGAGCGAGCTGCGGTAGTTGGTTTCCTCTGTGAACAGGCACACCGCCTGTTCGATGAAGGTGTGGAAACTCTCTTCCGCCGGGAAGTCCGCCGCATTGCCGGGTATCGCCGCCCAGTAGAGTGTCGGGCAGTCGATGGTGTTGTGGCGCGGCACGCATTCCATGCTTGCCAACTGGCTGCCCACGTCGTTCTTGATATGCTTCAGTTCCTCCGCATCGTCGCTCCACGCCATGACGTTGAAGTGTGCCCGTACCGAGGTCAGTCCGTAGGAATGGGCTTCGTTCAGGTATTGGTCTATCCACTCGCGGTTGATGCTGTTGCTCCTTGAATAGCGAGATAGCGACTGCATGTTACGGGCGGACTTCTCGAACTTCTGCAAGGTTTCCTCACTGTTGTCTATCAGCACATACTGGTTGTAGATATGGTTGCAGGAGAGCAGAAGCCCCACCGGGGAGGCGAATGACAGTCGGCAGTCACTCCGGTCGGTGGAGAGCTTCTCGTAACGGGTGTCGGTAGCCACCTTGCCCGGCAGGTCTTCCGCGTCGGAGAGGGTGTGCAGACACAGGCGGTTGTCGCCGATGCGCATCTCCCTTGCCGAAAGCTCGATGTCCTGCAAGGTGGTGTCACCTTCCGGCATGAGCGAGAAGTAGCGTTCAATAAGTCCCGTCTTTCCCTCAGTACCCACAATCTCATCGGTGGAGAGGCGGCGCAGCCTGACAAGCCCGCTGTCGTTCATGATGCGCTCGAACTGTTCGCAGGCTTCCAAGAACTTGGTCGTGGTTTCCCTGTCCAGCTCCTTCGGGATGATATGTCCCCGGCACAGCGTGCTGAAATTGCTCTGCATCCGGTTACGCTCCTTTGTTGTCTTGGTCAGGTAGAGGTAGCAGGTGTGTTTCAGGTACGGACGCTCGTTGAAGTGACGCTCGAAAGAGCGGCTTAAAAAGCTCATGTCGTCCTTCTGAAGCTCCGGTTTGTAGCGTTCCTTGATGAACCAGTCCTGTTTGTGGACGACGGAGTAGTCCGGCAGCACCTTGATAGCCTTGCACCAGCAACTGTGTATCGCCTCGTACTCCGCACCCGTCACGGTGTAAAGTTCCGGTAGTTCCACCTCGAAAGCCACCGTGATGTCGGCGTCCTTTGAGATGATGCAGCCATGCTCCACCGCTAAAAGTGGGAACCTGTTTTCCAGTGTTGTCATTTTCGATGTATTCCTCATTGTCTTTCTTCCTTTCGTTGTCGTTTGAACAGACGGGTTATCCGCCGCCGGTTGATAAGGTATCGGGGATGGCTCCGTGCCGCTCCTAATTTCATCAGCCCGTGTTCACCGTACCGGGCGTTCAGCGCGAAGGTCTGCCATACAAGGAGGGAGGACGATGCCGCGCCGAAGCCGATACATATCCACTGGTCGATACCGACCATGTAGAGGATGACGAACAGGACGAAGAGAGCCAGCAGACCTCCGCAGAAGATGAAGAGGTACTGTGCCTTCAAGCCCTTGAACTCTACCGGACGGCCGATACCCTTGTTGATTGGGTATTCAGCCATACATTATTTATTAAAGGAAGAATGAGCGCAGGATGGTGGCGGCAACAATCAGGAAGATGCACGCGCCGAACCACGAGGCGGCTGTCTTGCTGGTGTCGGGGTCGCCCGATGAAAACTTGCCGTACACTTTTACGCCCCCGATAAGCCCGACGACTGCACCGATGGCGTATATCAGTTTAGTTCCGGGGTCGAAATAAGAACTCACCATAGAGGTGGCTTCGTTGATGCCCGCGATGCCGTTTCCCTGCGCGAAAGCGGAGGCGGTTGCGGCGATGACAAGTGCCGCGGAGAGGATTGCTTTTCTGTTTTTCAAGATGTTCTTGTTCATAAACTGTTCTTGTTTTTTGCCGTCAAAAGGGTGGATGGTCCTTTGTCGGGCGGTTGATACTTTGTTTCTTTACTTTGGTTTTAGTGGATGCCCGTTTGTTTCCACGGACGTGGGCGTGTCCGTTGCGGATGGGGATGCGCCTTGCGTTTCCTCGCCGCGTGGGTTGATGTCATTCTTTCATGTTCATTTCTTTTATTGTTGTCATACATAGTTGCGAATGTCGAACTCCTCGATGTTGTCCGGCACGACGAACTCCTTTTCAGATTTCTTCAGCCGAATCTCGATAAGCCCCTTGATGCGGATGCCTATCTCCGAAGAGCCTTCCATCATTTTCTCGTACAACTCCGTGCCCTCCATGTCGGTGAACACCTTAGCCGCCTTTTCACGTTCCGCCTGTGTCGCGTCCGGGTTTTTGGCGGTCTTGCAGGCGTCGTCAATCTCGTCAAAGCTGCTGCCCGAAGCCCGTGGCGTGTCCGAGGCGTCCTCTTCCGGTTCGTCGTCCCCGTATCCCAGTTCCTCCGGCGGTATGCTCGTGAAGGTCTCATCGAGTTTTTCCTCCGGGACTTGTGCCGGGCGGGATGCGTTTCCCGTTTTTCCGTCGTCAAAAGTAGCCTCTTCCTCCGACAGCTCAATGCCTTTTTCAATAGTGGCGGCTTCTTGCGTCGGTATGGCAGCGGTTGTCCGGGTGGATGCCATCCTGAAACGGCTCTTGCCGATGATGTCCGCCTTTTCCGCAGGGACTTCCTCGTGTGCCGCTATGCGTTTAGCCTCATTCCCGTCCAGTGACCGCCATAATCCGACAATGCCCTTGAAGAAGCGGACAATCCGCGTGTCCATGATGCGCTCGTAAAGGAGCAGGAACAGGAACCAGAGGTTGCAGCCGACCGATACCGCCAGCAGAATGTCTGTCATGCTGATTGTGTAATTCATATCCTTCCGTTTTTGGTTAGAATACTGAATTGTAATTTCGGGCATAAAGGCTCTTTATCGCATCTTCGCACTGGTTGAAGTGGTGCGTCAGCACATGGTCGATGTAAGCGGACAGCGTAAGCCGGTCATGCCCGATTACACGGGTGATACGCATGATACGCTCGTGGTACTCCGGGCGCACATACGCCATCTTCCCCTCACGTGCCTTTACTTCCGGGTCGCGGATGAACAGGCGTTCATAGTCCTTCTCACTGCATTTGCCGCTTACCGGGACAGGCGACAGTATTTCCACACTCGCCTGCACTTGGGTAAACATACCTCCGCAGTCTTGCTGTGGTCTTTTTTCATTCGGTGTCATTTCTTTTTCCATTTTCAAATCAGATCTTCACGTTGTTTCTTGTACAGTTCGTTGATTCTCTCCTTGTGCTGTTCCAGATGCTGGCGCAGCACGGTATCCACATATCCGCCTACTGAGATTTCCCCTCCGGCGATGTCGTTCACGATTCTGAGGATCTTGCCGTGGACGTCACGGCTGATATAGACACATTGGCGGGTCTTTATCTCGTTGCGGCGCAGGAATAGCTCGTTGTAGTCCTCGTCCTGCCTTTTCCGGCGTCCACTTTCCCTCTGCGCTTTTTCCCGTGTTACGGGTTGCACAGGAGATGGTTCCGGTGCGGCGGTGTCCTCTTCGGTCGGTGCAGCTGCGGGTACTTCCTGTGCGGGGCGCAGTGTCCCGTCCTGTGTGCGCCGCCCGATGGAGGCTAACAGCAGTTCCTCGTCGATGCCTTCCGTGTTCACTTTCCTGCTGCCCATGCTCACTGCGGTCTGATGATGTCGCTTATCTCTTCGGAAAACTCCCGGATGCCACTCCCTTTCAGCAGTGCCGTGTCCATCGGGAAGATGGTGGAGCGGAAAACGCTCTTGCGCTCTTCCGAAAGGTCACGGCGGAACTTCTTGCTGTCGGGCAAGCGGGTGGAAAGTACCGGAAAGCCCATTTCGGCTATCACTTCCTCGTAGATGCCGTACAAGTCGTTCCTCTCCCTGCCGTCCACCATCGTCCAGAACAGATGCAGCCCCTTTGTTTTCGCCTGTCCGGTAGTCATCAGCCTGTCGCGGAACATCGTGACGAATTTCAGGGTACTCTCCACGACAAAGCGGTCGGCACTCAGCGGAGTGAAAATGTAGTCCATCTGCGAGAGCGTCTTTATCACGCCGTTGCTTCGGAGTGTGCCGGGCATGTCGAAGAACACCACGTCGGGTTTCACGTCCTCAGTGGCAATCATCCTCTCGGCATCGTCGAGGGCGTTCACCGCATTGCTTTTGACGATGGTGTAGGCGTTCTTTTTGATCCGGCGGAAATGGTCGCAAGCGAGAGCCTTGAAGTAGGTGCTGCTGTCGATAAGCCCCATTTCGTGTTCGCGCAGCCCGTGGATGCTGTGCTGCGGGTCGTCGCAGTCCACGACGGCGACATTGTAGCCTTTCACGTTGTGCAGGTAGCTGGCGGCAAGTGCCGTGACAGTGGATTTGCCGATGCCACCTTTCTGTGTTGCGAATGCAACGAAGATTTCCTTACTCATAGTTCCATTTATTTTAATTGTTGATGATTTGTTTTTCTGTTTCCATACGGATTTGGCTGTCGCACCATCCGCTTCCGTGACTACACACGCAGGCGGGTCGTCGCGTATCCGGTTCTGTGGTGAAGCGGTGCGTCGGACAAATGGTGATTGACGACATTGCGTCATGAAGTCATTGAATCCATACGTCACCGAATTGTCGGAGAACCGGGTTTCCGACGGTTCGGGTATCCGTTTCGGCAAGTATCCGAAGAAGCGGATTTCCGGGTATTTGAATGTTCCGTTTATCATATCTTCAAATCGTTCGTTTCTTGAATCATGCTGCAAATAAACAAGTATATTTTGGAACCTGTATCACTTCTCCGGCAAGTGGCGGCACGTTGCGCCGGTTGGCAGTCATTGACCGGGTCAAGCATCTGTCCGATACCGCTTTAAGGGCGTAACTTTGCACCCGGACAGCAGGGTTCGCCGATGACGCGCGGCCCGGAGTCCTGAAAGGTATTTTCCCAATCCGTCCCCTGACGGATTTTTATGTTCACCTGAACATAGCAAGATGTCTTTTCAGCCGCTCAAAATATTTTGAGCAGCCACGAAAAGCACTTGCCCTTGCAGGGGGCGGGCTTTCCCTCCGAAGTCGGGAAGCCTTTCAGAACTGCGGTGCTGTAATCCGAAGCGGCGGCTTATGCCGTCAATCCGCTAAATCCAAAGTAATATGAAAGAGAAAAGGAAAAGCAAATCAGGGAGAAATCCCAAACTTGATCCGGCGGTGTACCGGTACACCGTCCGTTTCAACGAGGAGGAACACAACCGTTTCCTCGCCATGTTCGGAAAATCGGGTGTCTATGCACGGTCTGTTTTCCTCAAAGCGCACTTCTTCGGGCAACCGTTCAAGGTGCTGAAGGTGGACAAGACGTTGGTGGACTATTACACCAAACTGTCGGATTTTCATGCACAATTCCGTGCCGTGGGTACGAATTACAACCAAGTCGTGAAGGAACTGAGGCTGCATTTTTCAGAGAAAAAGGCGATGGCGTTGCTCTACAAATTAGAGCAACACACCGTCGAACTCGTGAAACTGAGCCGCCGGATTGTGGAACTTTCAAGGGAAATGGAGGCAAAATGGTCGCAAAAATCAGTGTAGGAAGTTCGTTGTACGGCGCGATTGCCTACAACGGGGAGAAGATTAACGAGGCGCAGGGGCGGCTTCTCACCACCAACCGCATCTACAATGACGGTTCGGGAACGGTGGACATAGGCAAGGCGATGGAGGGTTTTCTCACCTTCCTGCCACCGCAGATGAAGATCGAGAAGCCGGTGGTGCATATCTCTCTCAACCCGCACCCGGAGGATGTGCTGACCGATATTGAGTTGCAGAATATCGCCCGCGAGTATCTGGAAAAACTCGGTTTCGGAAACCAGCCTTATCTTGTATTCAAGCACGAGGACATCGACCGCCACCACCTGCACATCGTGACGGTCAACGTGGACGAGAACGGGAAAAGGCTCAACCGGGATTTTCTCTACCGCCGCAGCGACCGTATCCGCAGGGAACTGGAACAGAAGTACGGATTGCATCCGGCAGAACGTAAAAATCAGAGATTGGATAATCCGTTGCGCAAGGTGGCCGCATCGGCAGGTGATGTGAAGAAGCAGGTAGGCAACACCGTGAAGGCTCTGAATGGGCAGTACCGTTTCCAGACGATGGGCGAATACCGTGCGCTCCTTTCCTTATATAATATGACGGTGGAGGAAGCGAGGGGCAACGTGCGCGGACGGGAGTATCACGGGCTGGTCTATTCCGTCACGGACGACAAGGGTAACAAGGTGGGCAACCCGTTCAAATCCTCGCTTTTCGGGAAGTCCGCAGGCTATGAAGCCGTACAGAAGAAGTTTGTCCGTTCCAAATCGGAAATCAAGGATAGGAAACTGGCAGACATGACGAAACGCACCGTCCTTTCCGTGCTGCAAGGCACTTATGACAAGGACAAATTTGTATCCCAACTCAAAGAGAAGGGCATCGACACCGTACTGCGCTACACAGAGGAAGGGCGCATCTATGGGGCTACCTTCATCGACCACCGCACGGGATGCGTGCTGAACGGTTCGCGCATGGGTAAGGAGCTTTCGGCGAATGCCTTGCAGGAACACTTCACCCTGCCATACGCCGGACAACCGCCGATACCGCTATCCATCCCTGTGGATGCTGCGGACAAGGCACACGGGCAGACCGCCTACGACAGTGAAGATATATCGGGCGGTATGGGCTTGCTCACTCCCGAAGGTCCGGCGGTAGATGCCGAGGAAGAGGCTTTCATCCGGGCGATGAAGCGCAAAAAGAAGAAAAAACGCAAGGGCTTGGGTATGTAATCAGAGTATCAACAATTAAAAAATCAATGTATGTCACAACAAGAAGACGATTTGAGGGCATTGGCGAAAATCATGGATTTTCTGCGTGCCGTGAGTATCATTTTAGTGGTCATGAACGTGTACTGGTTCTGCTACGAAGCCATCCGGCTGTGGGGCGTGAACATCGGCGTGGTGGACAAAATCCTTCTGAACTTCGACCGCACGGCGGGGCTGTTCCATTCCATTCTCTACACGAAGCTGTTTTCCGTCCTTTTGCTTGCCTTGTCCTGTCTGGGTACGAAGGGTGTCAAGGGTGAGAAAATCACTTGGGGGAGAATCTGGACAGCATTTGCCGTCGGGTTCGTGCTGTTTTTCCTGAACTGGTGGTTGCTGCCCCTGCCGCTGCCGCTTGAAGCGGTGACGGGACTGTATGTCCTTACCATTGGAACGGGCTATGTCTGCCTGTTGATGGGTGGTCTGTGGATGAGCCGCCTGTTGAAACACAATTTGATGGAGGATGTTTTCAACAACGAGAACGAGAGTTTCATGCAGGAAACGAGGCTTATCGAAAGCGAGTATTCGGTCAATCTGCCGACACGTTTCTATTACAGGAAACGCTGGAACAACGGTTGGATCAATGTAGTTAATCCCTTCCGTGCGTCCATCGTGTTGGGTACGCCGGGCAGCGGCAAGTCCTATGCCGTGGTAAACAATTTTATCAAGCAACAGATTGAAAAGGGCTTTAGTCAATACATCTACGATTTCAAGTATCCCGACCTATCTACTATTGCCTACAACCATTTGCTGAACCACCCGGACGGCTACAAGGTAAAGCCGAAGTTCTATGTGATCAACTTCGACGACCCGCGACGCTCTCATCGGTGCAATCCCATTCACCCGGATTTTATGGAAGATATTACGGATGCCTATGAGAGTGCCTACACAATAATGCTCAACCTCAATAAAACGTGGGTGCAAAAGCAGGGCGACTTCTTCGTGGAGTCACCTATCATTCTGTTTGCCAGTATTATCTGGTATCTCAAAATCTATCAGAACGGGAAGTTTTGCACGTTTCCCCATGCTATCGAGTTTCTGAACCGCCGTTACGAGGATATATTTCCGATACTGACCTCTTATCCGGAGCTGGAGAACTACCTTTCGCCGTTCATGGATGCGTGGCTTGGAGGGGCTGCGGAGCAGCTCATGGGTCAGATAGCGTCGGCAAAAATCCCGCTTTCGAGGATGATTTCACCGCAGCTCTACTGGGTGATGTCAGACAGCGAGTTTACGCTGGACATCAACAATCCCGAAGAGCCGAAAATCCTCTGCGTGGGTAACAATCCCGACCGTCAGAATATCTACGGTGCGGCACTCGGTCTGTATAATTCCCGTATCGTGAAGCTCATCAACAAGAAGGGGATGCTGAAGTCATCGGTCATCATCGACGAGTTGCCCACAATATACTTCAAAGGGTTGGACAATCTTATAGCTACCGCCCGAAGCAACAAGGTTGCCGTGTGTCTGGGCTTTCAGGATTTCAGCCAGTTAGTGCGTGACTACGGGGACAAAGAGGCGAAAGTGGTGATGAACACTGTCGGCAATATTTTCTCCGGTCAGGTGGTGGGGGAAACAGCCAAGACGCTCTCCGAGCGGTTCGGTAAGGTGTTGCAGAAACGGCAGTCCATCTCCATCAACCGGCAGGATGTTTCCACCTCCATCAACACGCAGATGGACGCGCTCATTCCACCGAGTAAGATTTCCGGGCTTACGCAGGGAATGTTTGTCGGTTCTGTATCCGACAACTTCAACGAGCGTATCGAGCAGAAGATTTTTCATTGCGAGATTGTGGTGGATGCCGAAAAGGTGAAACGGGAAGAAAGTGCCTACAAGAAAATTCCCGTCATTACAAACTTCACGGACGAGGACGGCAACGACCGCATGAAGGAAACGGTGCAGGCGAACTACCGGCGCATCAAGGAAGAGGTGAAGCAGATTGTGCAGGAGGAACTGGAGCGTATCAAAAACGATCCGGTGCTGTGTAAACTGCTACCAGATAATGAGACTGTCTAACAAGTCCCCAAAATTGAAAATTATCCCTATCGAAGTTTGAAGTGACCCCCAAAAGTTGGATACAATTTTTTTGGGGGGCACTTCAGTTCTGACGGGTAAAATCGTAAAATTCGGACTTGTTAGACAAATACTTACGCGGTTTCAACCTCAGGTACTGAATCTATCGAATTGACAAATTTAACCAATTGCGGATCTGAATCTTTTTGTATGAGGTTTCGGAGACTCTTTTTCAATTCATAAGCATCATCCCCTGCTGTATTTATTAAATCCATATAAAAATCTTTGTTTTGCAGAATCAATGAACGGCATGCCCCATCGGAAATTACAGGTTTCACTATTTTATCAATAACGTCTCCAGCTTGACTTTTCAAATTACCATGCGATCTAAGCCATGTTTCGAAAAATTGAAACTTTATTGCATTGATAGTCTTTTTACCGATGCAGAAATCATTTCTTATATCGGTAACTGTCGATTTAATTTTTCGTTTATCCAATCTTTCAACTATATTCTTGAAACAATTAGGGAAAGGATTCAAACTTTGAGTTCCAGAAGCAATATCCATCAGAATCTTTTTGCCAAATTCAGTCAAGTTATCTGGCAAGGATTTGATTTTAGCCAGTAAATGTTTTATTGCGACAAACCAATAATATGATGTATGTGCTGTTCTTTGGGCGTATAATGTATCAACACTTATTTCAGACAACGCTTCGAACGCTATTTTATTGATATGATCGGTCAGGACATTGCTTATTTTAGTGGTCAAATCGTAAAAAGATGCGTCAGGAATTACATCTTTAATATTGTTCTTAGTGATATACTTATCCAAATCGGTATTCCACTCTGCTAAATGCTCGATAAATACCTCATCCGTTACACCTATTCTGTTCTTAATATCTTCAAATTGGGGCAATATGTCTGAGAGCAATAATTTATAGCCAAGTTTATGATTTACCATGTATTGTAGTGTTTCATTTAATAGCGGTATATTCCATCCCACACTATTTACTAATAAGTCTCCATGATCCACATAATAGTCCATGAGTTCTGCAACATATTTTATATCTCCACCCTCTATTAAGGAAACGGAATGACCATGTGCCAATTGCATGGCGACTAAATCGTAATATCCAGACTCTTTAATGTTTCGGCCATCAGTTTCTAATTCAGAATGCAACTGATTTATGTAGGTTGAATCTAACGTTACAGGTAAAGGTCTTTCTTCGTCAGATGCCAATAAACGATAGGTTGTAAATATAGCCCCTATATTATCTTTATTTACATTCTGTTCATCAATGCAATTCGTGATCGCTTGCAAAAGCGTTGGAAACGTATAGGTAGAATTATCTTTTAACGTTTTTACAATATCTGCATGGTCGAAATTATCGGGTAGTAAGTTTGCCAAATAATTATCGAGCGCCTCCGAATTTGTTGCTACTTGATAATATTTATATGCTTTAGTTGTCGCGTTATCCCGATAGGCAGCATCTGTTGCATTTGCAGCTTGAATATAATCGATAAATGTATTTGGCTTGACTGTTTTTGCTTCAATCAATGACGTAAAATCGCACGCCAACTTATTTTGCGCAATAAACCTGTCTATTGCATCTAACGTTTTGAAATAGTCGCCGCCATTGAAGTCATTGAACCGAACTATCTTCTTATATAATTGAGCAATCACATGGTTTTGGCTTTCCGTGTCTAAATGCAACAGCAGTTCTTGGTATTCGACAGGGAACACCTGCTTCTCTATGGATTCTTTTAATTTCAATTGTGCTATTCTTTGCCATACACGCAGAATAACATCGCTCTTTCGAGTTAATTTATGCAAACAATGTATAATCTTATCGATAAGCGCATTGTCCATACATTGTATAACTTCTTCTAATACAGTGTCAAATTGTTTATTAGTCTCTGCATATTGATTTATGTCGTGGTCTTCTTCTCCGTTGATGCAGCCTTCAATATATTTTTTCAATGGAATTTGTCGAGCATCTTCAACATCGACACCATATACCAAAGCTGCAATTTCGCGTTGTGTTTGCAGATCATTGTTAATTATTGTTTGAATGCCATTCAGATAGTCGCCGGACAATATTTGTTCTACTGGATTTGCCAGAATATCCGTCTTCTTCAAACAGAACAATGCTATGTTTATCATCAAAATTTCGTTACACCACTCTTGTTTAAGAGCGACCATCTCATTGATATATGATATAATTTCCCTAACATTGGCATTAGGATTTACCAATCTGAATATCCGATTTATAGTTTCTTTCGCTTCATTTTCTGTTTCTCCAAATGCTTCAACAAACAGTTTGTTGAATATACTTCGATAGTCGGTAATAACAGGAGGAGCAACACGATAAACAATAGGGAAAGTTTTATTGATAAAATACTTGGTCAGTTGTTTCGTTTGTTCGTCGGTCTCATCTCCGAATGCACAAGCTAAATGTGTTTCATCGAAAGGAATAACAGCCCAAACATTTTCAAAACCGCTATCGGCGAAGAACGTATGGATAGAAGACCATAATTCTTTTACTTTTTCAGCGGGGAGACGATCCATGTTGTCAAAAACAAGGACTAATTTACGTTGTCCTTTTTCCTTGATAAAATCAGAAATGTCTTGCATCCATGTTTTGAACTCGTAAACCGTTGGTTCGTCTTCGCTCAAAGTCTCATAGCAAACGTCCTTTTCGACTTTATCTTGATAAATAGCTAACATATAACTCCATCCATATTTATGATCTTTGCTATATGCCCATTTCCAAACGCACAATGCAATAAGAACTGGCAGTGCAGCTATGATAATAGACAATAAAGAAAACCACCATGTTGTGGGTGTAGGTTTTACTGCATACGCAATAAATGTAAATATCGGAGTTAAAACTGCAACCAAAAATGCCGCAACCATACCATTACTGATAAGGGGATATTTTTCGGTTACGGTCTCCGTTTTACGGGCTAATAAATATTTCAGCTTTTCAGACCATGATACGGTTTTCGTACCTCCACCTTTGACTTTTATTGTTGCATTTCCAGATAGGATACCATCATCAATAAGTTTGCTTGTAAGCAATTCCAATATAGAGCGGCGTTGCAAGTCCTCTTGATGTCCCCATGCGTCATACTCAAAAAAGTAATAGTCGTCTGATAATTCACGTTCCAACATTTTAACCACGTTGGATTTTCCAGATCCCCAAATACCTTCGATGCCGATAATTCGAGGTAAAGTACATTCCTCATCCAATGAATCATTCTGACAAAAATGGCGAGCAATAGTTTTTGCCAACCTTTCTTGCGAACCTCCATCGAATTTGTCAATACCACACGGTTTATTTTGGATAAACCGCGGATATTGCTGTTTGGATTGTAGTTTTGTTTCCATATACGTAATTTATTGATTATACGAACTCCAAATAATTCTCCCGATTTACCACATGAAACTCGGCATAGGGATAGGCTTCTTGGAAGGCTTTCGGTGCGGCCGGCATTTTATTTCCCCACTTGAACTCCAAGGCGGTAAGACTGTCGGCACTCTCCTCAATCAGGTCGATTTCCTGTTTGTCGTAGGTGCGCCAGAAATAGAACTCCCTGTGCAGTCCCTCATTGAAGTTCGCTTTGCGCCGCTCTCCGATGATGTAGTTCTCCCACAGCGCACCGACATCCTGCCGAATGGCCAGCGGTGAGAAAGCCCCGATAATGGCATTGCGAATGCCGTTGTCGTAGAAGTACCACTTGCCAGCTTTTGTAACCTCCTTGCGTAGGTTACGCGAATAAGCCCCCAGACGATAGATAACGAAGACCTTTTCCAATAGGTCGAGGTATTTTTCAACGGTCGTCTTGCTCATGCCGAGTTGTTTACCTAACTCTTCGTAAGAAACTTCGCTGCCCAACTGAAAAGCTATCAATCGCAGTAGATCGCGCATCTTGCTCGAATTTTTTAAGCCGTCAATTGCTAAGATATCTTTAAGCAGGTATGCACCGACAATATCACGTAGGTAGTCTGTTTTACGTTCATAGTTCTCCATCATTACTACTTCGGGATAGGAACCGTAAATCAAGCGCGCTTCGAGGTTCTGGCGGGTTTCAAGTGCCGTTTCCGTCTGTGCGATTTCCCGTTGCGAGAATGGTGTAAGGAGAAATTGCGTACTGCGGCCGACCAACGGTTCACCAGTCTTATTCAGCAAATCGAATGACGAAGAACCACTTGCCAAGACACTTATTCCCGGTATTTCATCAACTATCAACTTCAGAATACTACCGATTTGTGGTATGTTCTGTGCCTCATCAATAGCCAGCAAATCAATACCATCCAATAAATGCCGATAATTGGCTATTGAGCGATTCTCCAATAGTGCTAATGTGTCGTAGTCTTCGCCGTTGAGCATCATCGTCCTACCTGAATAGTTGTCCACAATTTTACGCATCATTACCGTTTTACCAACACGGCGAGCACCAAAAATCAGTACTGCTTTATTGGGCGCGATTCGTGCTGTAATCTTCTCTTGAAGTATTCTATTTACTGTTTCCATACCTTATAAAATATAATGCAAAGATAATCATATTTTTTTAATTGGCGAATTTTACAAAAAAAACGGGCTATTAAATGGCGATTTTTACAACCACAATCTTATGGAAGTTGTTTCATTGTTTTTAGTAATGATATATGTTCATACTATGATGACTCAATAATTTACCAGACATACGTTTCTGAAATTTGTCCTTATAGGAATGAAAAACTCACATATATTGTGCTAATTAATATATAATTAAATGAAAATAAAAAGACAGGATACGAGTATTCCTGTCTTCTCATATGTAATGGATATTTTTTTATTTTCTCATCCGCTCCAACTCCTCATCACGCAACATTCTCTCGTTCAGTTTTTCCTGCATCCTGTCAATGAAATAGGTGCGGCTTTCGTTCTTCCGGCGTTTGATATCAGTGTAGAAGCGGTAGCAGTCTTTAGAATCAACCCCGAATATCTTATAGAGAAGTGGGGCGAGCTGTTTGAGCGGCATATTGCCGTTGTTGATGCAGCCCATCACGTCTATGCCGTAGATAAGTTCCACGAGGTCGATGGCATTGCCCGTCCATTGAAGAAGGCTGGCGGTGGTTTCTGTTGCGTTGTTGGCGGATATTAGTGGTGGCACTTGGGGCGTGGCAAGGAATTTCTGCATCTTTCTTACGAAAGACAGAGCCTTGCTGACGTAGGCGGCAATCTCTCTTTTTTCTTCTGACAGATTACGTACGGGATGGTGCTGCAACTCGATTTCGATGTAGGCAAGCGCGATGACGGTAAGGTTCATGTCCATGCCGCCGTTGCACAGTTCGATCACTTGGGTGGCGAAAGCCGTGTATGCCGTTTCCATATTGCAGTCGCCGGCTTCGTTTATCAGGCGGAAAAAGTCGGTTTCCGCCAGCAAGAAATAATTCATGGTTCTGTCAATTTTGAAAATTACACTTTGTTTTCTGCGTGCGCACATGAATATAATTGGCAAAAAACGCGGCAGAAAATAAAAAATCCAACACTCAATTTTACAAAGTGCTGGATTTCAGAGGTATAAAATTCAGTATTTTTTCACAAGGACAAATTATCTCCGACTTAAATTGTTTGTAATCGGAACATTTATTCTATTCCTGAAAATAGAAATGTATGCTTGCCGCACATTTTGGCTATCTTGCTTTTTTATCAAGGATATAGATAATGCGACATACACCGTTGGGATAGCTTTTCAAAGAGGAAAGCGTCCAGTGTTGCTCTGGCAGAGCCGACTTAAAAAAATGTCGTCCGCTTCCGGATATGAAAGGAACGGTGTATAGTATGATTTCATCCACAGCGTGCATCCGCAGCAGTCCGTTTATATAGTCTGCCGTGTCCGGTGTGGCTTCCGCGAGGTAACGGATGTTTGTGCAGTCTTTTCTCCATTCGTGCAGCATTGAAATGGAATAGTCCGGTGTCACACGGTAAAAGGCTTTCTTCCTGATTTCATCAAGACCGCAACGGTCAAGGCACAAATCCTGATGTGCTTTATCATATAACTCTGAAGAAAGACATCCGTCCATCGTCAGTACGGCGAGAATCTGAACTTTACCCATAATCGTTTCCTTTCGTTAGGCAAGGGTAAAAAAGTAGCGTGCAATTCACACTACCTTCAAGCGATGGCTCTGGTAAAGCCTTTACGGAGAGTACGTGAATGCACGCTATGCGTAAGCATAGCATAAGCATCACGCAATCGTCTCCGTAGTTCCAATTTACCAGATTTTCGCTTGAAACGCCTTGCGGTCTTATCCTATATGTTGGCGGCGAAAAGCTCCTGCCAATCGCCGTTTTTCTCAAATGTTATGCAAAGATAGCCAAATTCAGTGAATTACGGGCTATGATTGCTTGAATTTATATTTAAGTCCATACTCTTCAAGTTTGCTGTATAGTGTTGTCCTGCCTATGCCGAGCAGTTCTGCGGCGACACTCCGGTTGCCGTTTGCCTGTTTCAACGCACGCAATATCCGCTCCTTATCCTCCGCGTCATTGCGCAAGGCGAAGCTGACAGTAGAGGTCGGTTTCGTCACGGCAAGTTCCAGATGCTCTTTCATGACAACACCTTCCTGCGCCTGCAATACAGCACCCATAACTTTCTGCCGAAGTTCCCGCACGTTGCCCGGCCATGCGTGTGTCAGCAACGCTTTACGTGCTTCGGAACTGAACCCGCTCACGCTACACTCCAGCTCTCTGTTTGCCATATCACGGAAGAACTCTGCCAGCGGCATAATGTCTTCTTGACAGTCACGCAACGGAGGAACGGTTATCCCGAAGTCGTGCAGGCGGTACAGAAGATCCTGCCGAAAACGCTTTTCATTCACCGATACCTCCAAATCTTCATTGGTAGCAGCGATGATGCGGACATTGAAATTCCGGTCTGCCTTGTCTCCGACCGGGCGATACCGCCTCTCCTGTATGGCACGGAGCAACATCTGTTGGGTTTCCAACGCGAGGTTTCCTACCTCGTCCAGAAACAACGTGCCGCCTTCCGCCTCATGGAAATATCCTTTCTTGGCATTGTCCGCACCTGTAAATGCACCTTTGACGTGTCCGAAGAAAGCCGACGGTGCAAGCTCTTTGGAGAGTGAACCGCAGTCCACCGCCACAAATGGCTTGCCTGCACGTTTGCTCTTGTCATGCAACAGGTGGGCAATATGCTCCTTGCCCGTGCCGTTCTCACCAAATATCATCACGCTCATATCGGTGGCGGCTACCAGCCTTATGCGGTGCATGATTTTCTGAAAGGCGGAACCTTCACGGGCGAATATAGGCATACGGCGTTGTCCTGCCTGACGTTCTTTCAGTATGGAACGGATCAGGGGGACAAGTTTATCCTCCACAAGCTGTTTGGGAATATAGTCTATCGAGCCGAGTTTCATGCTTTCCACGGCGGTATTAACTTCGGCGTAGTCGGTCATAATGATGAAGGGCTGCATCTTTCCCTCCTTTCGCATCCAGCACAAAAGGTCTATGCCACTGCCGTCAGGCAGACGCAGGTCGGCAACCACGATATCATTATCTGTTGCCTGTTGCAGATGTTTCTTCGCGGTTGAGAGGTGGTAAGCCTTCATATTGCGGTAGCCCTCCCGTGACAGCATATTGCAGACATATTCGCAATACACGATGTTGTCTTCCACCACAATTATTTTTGTCTTATTCATCTTCGTATTTTCTCCTTTCCTCTTCTGCCAACCGTATTATTTCCACTCCCTTATCCAGCACGGCAGTCACGGCATGGCTTAACGCTTCACCATCCGGGAGAGCATCGCCACGAAGCAATCCGTAAAGTACATTCAGCGGTTGGTCGGCACGGAGCACCTCCCACGAACTGCGCAGGTGGTGGATCAGGGAATCCAGCTTTTGCAGGTCTTTTTCTTTTGCTGCATCCCGTACCGCCTGCATTTCCTTTTCTGTTTCAGTTATCAACTTTTCCAGCATGACGGCTTCATTGCCATAGGACAATAAGGCGGAAAAGTCCGGTTTCCCGTCCGGTGTCGCTTTTATGGCACACCTGTCGGAAACCTCCATCAGTTCCGATATGGAGAACGGTTTGAACAGGCATCCGGCAAAGCCTTTTGCCAATAGTTCCCCTTTGTTACAACTGCCCGAAGCGGTTGCCACAACCACCGGGATTGTTGGTGAATTGCCCACGTTGGACGAACGCAACAGTTCCAGCAATTCGAAACCGTTTATATCGGGCATATTCAAGTCTGTCAGCAACAGGCTGTATTCTTTCTGGCGTATCATTTCCATCAGTGCCGCAGCATCGGTGCAAGTGTCGCAGTGTATTCCTTCTTGGGAATACATCTCTTTCAGCATCAGAAGTAATACCTCATCATTGTCAATGGCGACAACATCATGGAATTTATTGTTATGATAAACAGGTGTATTGCTTGTATATCCAAGCTGTTCTTCAGCTTCCTGCATAGAAATTTCAACTGTGAAACGACTGCCTTTCCCTTTCTTGCTGTCTAAACGGATTGTTCCGCCAAGCATCGACACAATATTACGCATTATGGCAAGCCCAAGCCCGAAACCCTCCTTTGCGGCGGCATTTGATAGACGTTCAAACGCACCGAACGCTTGTTTCTGTTCCTCTTCTGTCATGCCTGTACCTGTATCTTCAACGACCAGTGTCAGAACTCCATTATCATATTCAGTAATCAAAGAAACACCGCCTTCTTCTGTGAACTTGACAGCGTTTGACAGCAGGTTATTCCCGATTTGTATTATTCGCTCTTTGTCGGTCAATACAATGGCATCGTGTCCAGTCTTCACGGACAAGGACAGCCCTTTGTTCACGGCAACAGGCATGAACTCCGTTTCAAGTGTGTGCGTGATTGCTGAAATCCGGCAGGGTGACAGACGGGGCTGTTCCTTGCCGTTGTCCAGGCGGAAGAAGTCAAGCAAAGTGTTAAGCATATCCCGCATACGGTCGGAGGATTGCAGTATGTTTTGGATATACTGCCCGGACTTATCCTCACACTGTTCTTTCCGTATCAGTCCGGCATAGCCTGTTATTGCTGTCAGCGGTGTGCGCAGTTCATGGGTGATAGTATGTACCGCCTTCTTCCTTGACGTTATCAGTGCCTCGTTCCGTTGTACGGATTGTTCCAGTTGCCTTATCAAATCAGTTGTCTTGTGCTTGTATTGTTTAATGCTTTTTGCATCACGATGTATGATGATGTAGGAAATTAACAACAATAGAAGAACGAATCCCATTAAACCGCCTACTTGCATAAATGACTTTTCACGCATGGCAACTATTTCGTTTTCCCGGCTTTGCAGTTCGGTTTGTACCTTTTCTTCTATTTGGCAAATCAATTCTTGCAGTTGTCTGTTAAGTTCTGCATTACGAGCTGCAAGGCTGTCGGCTTGTTCCGACAATTGGCGATCCTGCACTTTCTGTTCGCTGATTACGTTTCTATTGACCGAATGAAGGATAGTGGTTGATACTGCTGGAGTTACTTCCTTTTTTTTGCCGAATATGCCTAAGAAACCTTTTCGTTTTGGCTTTTTGGACTGTTCCTGCACACTTTTCTGTACAATAACCGGAATTTGATTGGCTATCTTCTTGTTAATAGATTGTTGTTCATCCATTAACCGGACTATCTGGAACATCTGTCGTTCCTTATCCTCTAAAAGACTGCGCACACTATCGATGCGCTCTGCTGGATAGGTGGCCTTGAAACGGCAGAGCATACTGTCCATTGCCATACGCCGTGCATGGTAATGCTCGATATCTTTATCGTTCCATTCCAGTATTGTTTCACCCAATAGAGAAAATTTTATCATTTGAATATTGATATTGTTTATTTCTTTTCGGAGCTCGTCTATTTTTTTATTGCCAAGTTCTAATGCTTCTATCTCCTGCCATTCATAGAGGCTATTATATGCCATACATCCGATAAGAATGGAGATAAGTATATATCCCAACCGTATTGCCTTATAGAAATTTCCTGACCGCTCCATTATTTTAATGACATTGATTTTTGGAACATGAATAAAAGTTTATCTTTTTCGTTCATGCGGATATTATCAGAATAACCGTCTTTTGTTATTTGATACCCACATGGCTTAACCATAAAAATGCCTAAGCCCTTAGTGTACGAACTTACTTCTGAGGCATAGTCTTTACTTGTATTTAATGGAACTTTCCCTTTAATATGACACCACTCATTATTACAACTGATGTCTTCAATCTCAGACATCAGTTTTTGCAAATCTGTAATAGCTTTGGAACTCGCTACTTGGGGTATCTGCAACTCAAAACAGAGCATCGGTTCGAGAATGTCCACACCTGACTGTTGCAAAGCCAGCCTGAAGACATAAGGGGTCAGCTGTCTGAAATCAGCAGGTGTACTTACCGGGCTATAATACTCGGCTTGAGTAAAAGTTACTTTCAGATCTGTCACTTCCCATCCATGTAAACCAGATTGGCAAGACATACGAATCCCTTCAAAAACGGCATTTTGAAAAGAATGGTTCAGATAACCATAGGAGATGTCACTTTCGATTTGCAACCCTGCCCCTAACGGTAAGGGTTCAAGAGTCAGCCCTATTGTGGCCCAGTAAGGGTTGGGTGGTACTTCGATCTGAATAATCTTATTGACCTTTTTTATAGGTCGTTCTTTGTAGATAGTCTTGATCTCATCAAAATGGACCTTTACGGAAAATCGTTCTTCCAGCAATGTCTGTATGATTTCCTTTTGGGTCAAACCATATAACGAGATTTCCAATTCATCACTATATGAGTTTATGGAAAAGGACAAAGACGGGTCTTCAATCCACAATGTATTCAGAGCGGATATCACCTTGCTTCTCTCTTCGGGCTTATTTGGCCGGACGGAGGATTTGAGAGCGGGATGCTGATGAGATAATCCTTGAATCAAACAAGGTTTAGCACCTAAATAATCTCCGATTCGAAAATCTTCTATATCTTCTACAATCGCGATATCATTGGCACCCACTTCATCAACATTTATCTCTCTGCCCTGATAAATAGTCTTTAGATTTTTAATCTTGATGAATTTTTCCGAATCGTTGATTCTTACAACGTCTCGAAGTCTCAGACTTCCGTCAATTATTTTAAGAAAACTTCTTTTATGCCCTTTGGGGTCATGCTCTATCTTATAGAGATAAGCTGAAAGTCTGTTTGAGACTGATGCCGGAGGAAGTATAAAAGAAGAAATGGCGTCCAACAACTCATTGATACCGATATTGAACATTGCTGATCCATGTAGCACCGGATAGACTTTGGCTTTTGCCACAAGAGCGATTATCGTATTCCAATAATCAGCCGGTGAAATTTCGCTATCCGCCAAATATCGTTCTAATATATCGTCGTCATGGTTGCATACAAATTCTTTGTATTCTTCCTTTATATATGTTTGGGAGCAAACCGGATAAACCGATCCATCGACAACAGTTTGCATAAACAGGACATCTTGCGACAGATTTGTTTTTATATCCATATACAAACGCTCCAAATTCACACCGGCACGGTCAATCTTATTGATAAATATAATTGTCGGGATTTGCAGCTTTTGTAAAGTACTGAACAGCAACTTTGTCTGCGCTTGTATGCCTTCCTTTGCGGATAAGATGAGGACTGCTCCATCAAGCATTTTGAATGTCCGCTCCACTTCCGCAATAAAATCCATGTGTCCCGGAGTGTCAATGATATTGCATTTCACTCCATTCCAGATAATAGATGTCGTAGAAGCCCGGACAGTAATTCCTCTACGTTTCTCTATATCCATAGAGTCCGTTATGGTGTCACCATTATCCACACGGCCGCACTTTTCCGTTGCTCCACTGGCAAACAGCAGATTCTCGGTTACGGAAGTTTTTCCTGCATCAATGTGAGCAAGAATTCCTAAATTTATAATATTCATTTGGATTAAGCAATAATATACTACAGTAGATGCATTGTCGAAACGCACCTTTTAATACCTCCTCGTAGCATATGAGAACTACAGGATTACTAACTCGTATTAATATGTATATTATTACTGCCGCATAACGATTACAAAATTACACAAAAAAATATATCTAACAAAAGTGGGAGGATTTTTTAACTTTTTACCATAGACATTTTATTAGGGAAGCGTAGGTTCAACTGGCAAGTACAAATAAGTAGAAATGTTTGAACAACACCGTTTTAGGAAGTTGAAAAATCAAGTTTCTCTCTCGGTATAGCGTTTATTTTGGCCAATATCTTCTTTAGTTTAGCATTTGTGTATTTCCCATTCGTGTTCTATTTAGCTCCTTATTATGAGTATGTAGCAAGTTACTTATCAAATTCAGCCTCTTTGAGGGTCAAATATGGTTTTGCAAATGGTGACTGACAAGACATAAACAAGGTCAGCAGGAATTTTTTACATAAATGGACATGAATGTATATAACCTAAAATAAGAATAAATTTTAATAAGGGCTGCCCAAAAAGAAAAAAATGCAGTTGCCATCCTATAGATACTTGCAGAAAGGATAAAATTTACTTTTAGACCTTTTGGGATAGCCCTTATTAATACTTCAGATAAAATTCCTTAGGTTATATTTTCAATCCTTTGGACCGGGTTTCCTCCTTGGCATACAGTCCCGGACGCCCGATTATGACATGGTTGGCAACGATACTATCCGCCGGACTGCGTATCTGCGGCGGTGCATTTTCGGGATATTGCGCCTGCCTGTTCCTCACATCTTCCGCTTCCGGCTTGAGCTGTTGCCCTTCATTCTCCTTTTCTGCGACTTCGGGCGTGGGTGGCGCAAGCTCCAGCTGAATTTTTCGGTCAAGGGCGGCAAGTTCGGACTTCAACTGCTTCAGCTCGTCCTCCTTCTTCCACACCTTACCCGCTATCTCCTGTAACTGCGGTATCTCCATCTCCAGCACCTCGTTCTTCGCCTTGTACTGGTCGATGATGGAGGGTATCCTCTCCATCGCGTTGAGGAAGTTGCGGGCGGCGGCCAACGGGTCAGCCATCGCCAGATGCCCGTTGTTGTAGGTGTACTTGTAGTTCCCCTCGACCACGAAGCGGTTGTCGGTGAACTCCAATCCCTCTTTGAGTATCCTTTCGCTCACCACCTTTATCGGAAAACCGTAAAGTTCACCGACCTGCGTGTACAACCCTCCGGTCGTGGCATTCTTGGCTATCTCCTGCAAACGCTTTCCGATGACCTTCTCATCGGCGGAATCCACTCCGTCCACCTTTATTATATTAAGGCGGTTGCCCTCCTTGTCGGTCTGCACCACCGACAGGAAGCGGTTCCAGTCCTCCGTCATGGCATCTATGAAAGCCGTGTTGTTGCGCAACTCGCCGGTCTTTGACTCCAGCTTGAACTCCGAATCACGCTTGCCCTTGTTGAACGACTTGCGTTCCCCTTCGAGCGATGCGATCCGCTTTTCCAGTTTCGCCTTGTCCAACAGGTCGGTATTGCCGGAGAGCAACGCCATGTATTCCGAGAAATTCATGCCCGATTTTTCGTCCATTGCCCCCTCGTCGATGGTACGCGCACCCATCGCACCGCTTTTGAGCTGGCTTATGAAAGTCTGCTTGCAGTGCAGGAGGTTGAACTTGTAGCTGTCCAGTGACTTCTCCACCGCGTAGATGATTACATCCACGTTGTTCCCGGCGAAATGTTTGGCAATCTCATTACCTGCCCTAACTCCGCGTCCGTCACGCTGTTGCAAGTCGGACGGTCGCCACGGCGTATCGAGATGATGGATAGCCACACACCGTTTCTGGGCGTTCACACCCGTTCCGAGCATAGAGGTAGAGCCGAACAGCACACGCACCGTCCCGGCGTTCATGGCGTCTATCACCGCCTTCCGCGCCTTGTCGGTCTTGCACTCCTGAATGAAGCGCACCTCGCTTGGCGGTATACCGTAGTCCTCCGTCAGTTTGCGCTTGATTTCCGAATAGACGTTCCACCCGTCGCCCGGCTGGTATGTCCCCAAATCAGAGAAAACGAACTGCGTGCCTTTCTGGGCGTCGTATTTTTGATAATACTCCGCGATCATCTTGGCACAGTGACTCGCTTTGTTGTCGGGATGATCTTCGTAATTCGGGTCTATCATGCGCATGTCGAGTGCCATTTTCCGGGCATAATCAGTAGCTAAGAATCAAGGGAAACGCAGGGAAACGCAGGGAATGTAACTATTTGAAATAGTATCATTTAGCATTTTCTTACTATTTTGATGGTAAGCAGAAACGAGCATCAAACGGCAGGAGTTCCGTTACCAAATCGTAACCCATCAAGAGAAAAGCAAAAAGGGGTTACGACTTGAATGTAAACAGCTGTATCATAGGTTTTTATTCCTCATCTTTCATTTTTCTGCATAGCTTGGGAAGACTTGTTCACCTGTACCTTTGCAAGCAAAGGAGATTCAGAAAAAAACGACAGAAAAAAATGAAGGAAAACAAACTGAAAGTATCGTTCTTCGTTCAGGCGAAACGAACCGACAAGCAAGGACTTGTGCCTGTCATCGGGCGCATCTCCGTGGGCAGAACCCATTCGGGCTTCTCCACCAAGTGCAAGACTCCGCTCGCTCTTTGGGACAGCCGCAGGCAACGGCTCGTCGGCAAGAGTGCAATGGCGGTGTCCGTCAATCAGAAACTCGGTGAATGCACCGCACTCATCCACTCACGCTTTCACGAGCTCAGTGAAAGAGAAGAATGCTTTACTGCCACAGACGTGAGGGATGCCTATCAGGGGCAAATCCACCGCCAAACCCTGCTCTTGGAGAGTTTCGGGGAGTATCTCACACTGACAAAGGAGCGCATAGGCATCGACCGAGCCTTAAAGACGTTCAAACTCCGTACCTACCAGCTTTCCCTGCTCCGTGAGTATGTACAAAAGAAGCACAAAGTAAGCGACATTCCCCTTTCACAGTTGGACAAAGCCTTTATCGAGGGCTTCGAGTATTATCTCACTATTGACCGCAGACTGAAACGCAGCAGCATATCGAGTGCCTTGTCCACCTTGCAGACCATCGTCCGCATGGCGGTGAAGAAAGGCGTGCTGGACTTCTATCCGTTCTTGGGCTACAGTTACGAGCGACCAAAGGGCGAACCGAGAAGCATTACACAGGAAGAACTTGAGCGCATCATCGACTTGGAGATTGAATGGGAGAACTATCGTGTTGTCCGTGATTTGTTCGTCTTCTCCTGCTTTTCAGGGCTGGCAATCTCCGATGTCCGTAATCTTCGGGAGGAAAACATCGTCTTGGAAGAAGGCGAACTCTGCATCAAGGGCAGACGCATGAAAACCAAGACCCCGTACCGTGTACAAGTACTTCCTCCTGCTTGGGCGATAATGAATCGGTACAGGGGAAAGCGTTCAGGTTTTGTCTTTGACGTGCCGACTACCGACATTATCCTCAATGGTATGCACTACATACAGCGAAACATCGGTATGGAAACTCCGCTGACCTTTCACATGGCACGACACACCTTTGCTTCGCTTATCACACTCTCGGCAGGTGTACCTATCGAAACGGTGAGCCGTATGCTCGGACACACCAACCTGAGAACAACACAGGTATATGCGGCGGTTTCCTCCGAGAGAATCCATCGGGACATGCAGAAAGTGCAGCTGCGAATACAAGATACATTCACCTTAAAACTTTGACATCATGGCACGAAGTACATTCAAGACACTCTTTTATATCAATCGCTCCAAAAAGAAGAAGAACGGCAAATGCCCGATTATGGGACGTATCACCATAGACGGAGAACAAGTACAGTATAGCACAGGAAAGGAAACCGCTCCAGAACTTTGGGACAGTCGCAAGGGACGATGCAAGGGGACGAGTGAAGAAACAAAGGAAATCAACCGCTACTTGCAAACCAAAGAGGAACAAGCCAAAACGAAGTATCAAGAATTAGTCTGGCAGCGTGGCTATATCACTGCCGAACTCCTCAAGCGTGAACTCATGGAAGAGGACAAGCCCAAAGGTTTTCTTTTGGAGGAAGCACGACTTTTCATAGAGGAAAAGCGTCCTTGTGTAGGAATAACGGTTGCCAAGCCGACCTTTGCCAACTACATCTATGCCACACAACTCATAGAGGCTTATATGCGTGAACGCTTAGGGCTGGAGGATATTCGCTACTCTCTGTTGGACTACGGCTTTATCGAGGGGATGGACTTCTATCTCAAATCAGAGCGCAAGCTCTCCCTTGCCACCATTCAGATTGTGGTCATCTTCCTAAGAAAGCTCATCGGCATCGGTCAGCAGAAGAAATATATCCGCATCGATCCGTTTGCGGATTACAAGGCAGAACTGCCACACCGCACAAGGCATTATCTCACAACGGAAGAACTGCAGCGGGTACTGCAAACACCCATCATTGACAGACAGTTTGAGCGTGCAAGACAACTCTTCATTTTCTGCGCTTTTACTGGTTTGGCTCGTGTGGACATGCAACGGCTCAAACCGAAGCATATTATCCATAATGCAGACGGTACGGAGGAAATCCGAATCAAAAGGCAGAAAACGGACGTGGAAGCCATCATTCCACTCTTGCCCATTGCCAAGCAAATCCTTTTGCTCTATATTAAGGACAAGAAAGCAGACGACTTGATATTCCCCAATCTTACAATAAGGAAAGCATCCTTTGCGTGTGTGAACATCGGGCAGATATGCCGGATAGAGAAGGGCTTGACCTTTCACATGGCTCGCCACACGTTCTCGACCACGATTTGCCTTTCCAATGGTATTTCAATGGAAACGCTCAGCAAGATGCTCGGACACAGCAATATAGGTACGACACAAATCTACGGAAAGATAACCGACCACAAGATACAGGAGGATATGACTGCACTCACTGCCAGGGAGCATACTGCCTTTGAAGGCTATTGTGAGTCGATAGCACGGCAGAGTTTATCGCAACAGCAGGTATGAGGAATACAACAAAAGCATCAGACATTCCATCCGGCAGTAACTATCACATTTAACACCCAAAATCATGAATACAAAACAGAACAACAAACAGGAACTTTCCTACTTTCGATTGAAGTTGGAAAGCTATATGAGTGAGCATCATCCAGAAAGATTGCAAGATACGGAGTTTATCACCGCACGAGCCGACATGGCTCTCACCGCCTACTGCGATGCAGTGGCACAGGGCTTCACGCACCCCGAAGCGGAGAGCGTGGCAAGCGAGGTCTTGTATCAAGGCTTGCACTTTTCCAAATATGACACGCTTGTATCCGTCTTGGAAAACGAGTTTGAAAGGGAACTGCCAGTGCCGCTCCCCGAGAGACTCGTACCCATATTGTTGTCGAACAAGGCTGTTCAAGCCACATTCGACAAGTTCGGTTTGACGGACACATTGGCTTCTGACGAGCAATACGACCGTCTTTACACCGAACTCACAGGCACGATTGTGCTGCTCATTGAGAGCAATCATCTGCCAATAATCGGTCAGACGGATGGATAAATCCAACGCATATTCTTTGTAAACCATACTCACGCAAAGCCCCTGAAGCCGTAATCGGTCGGGCAAAGGTATGGCAGTTGCCTTGATTGCTCGCAAGGTCAAGCCCTGTGGATGGAGCGGAAATCTCCACCGCAGGGCTTTTTCTCTGTGCTTTGATACAATCGTATTGCCAAAGTAATATCTTTTGTGCGGTCGTATTTTTCGCTCCAACCTTGCAGCAATAGGCGAACCGCCAAAAAAAATGCCCGAACGAATACGGCATACTCAGGCTCTTTGGACGCAAGCAAACTTGGCTTTCAAACTTTCTCCTTTTGGTAGTCCGCAATCAGACGACTGATTAAATGCTTCGTTTACCACGATGCAGGAACGAGCCGGCACCTCTTCTCATTACCGCAATAACACAGATGGATTTCCGTAGCATTTTCCCTTGTTTTCCTTCTATTTCCCTGCTTTTATCCGTTCCTTTTTTCTATGCTCCCATAGGCTTATCTTTGCACACGACAATAACGGCAACTGATTGTATATGAGCTTGTTTGCCGAGTAATAACAACGTAATCAAAACAAAATGAATGCAATGAAACTTATCATCATCGACCGCAAAGCGTGGGAGCGACATCGCTCCGAATTTGCAGACTTTATCCATCGTGTGGAGAAACTCATCGGTAATCCTCCTGAGACCGAGCAATGGCTCGACAACGAAGCCGTGTGCAAGCGTTTAGGCATCAGCAAGCGTACCCTACAATCATACAGAGACACGGGAAAAATCCCTTTTTCTATGGTTGGACACAAGTGCTATTACAGGGAGAACGACATCACGGAATTACTGAATGCAAACAATGAATGAACTATGGAAGAGAAAGAAATCATTACACAGAAAGACCCTCAAATGCAGATGTTTTCGCAACTGATGGAGGGCATATTGAAGAAATTGGAGCGATATTGTGCTACTGCTCGCCCAATGTTGGGTGGAGAAGTTTACCTTACAGGCGAGGAGGTTTGCAGCCTATTACGGTTGAGCACACGTACACTTCAGGAGTATCGGGACAATGACACGATTGCCTACTGCAAAATCGGGGGCAAGATACTCTATAAGCAAAGCGACATTCAAGCCATGCTTGAAAGACACTATTACCCAACACCCAAGAAGCCATGCCGAGCATAGATGAAAAGAGGAGCCTGCGTTTGAGGCAAGCCCTTAGAGATATGGGGAATGATGGCGTTAAGCTCCGCAAGCCTGAAGAGTCGCCTTTTTATGACCAACCCGATGATTATGAAGAAGAGAAGAAAAAGTTCGAGCCCATTCAAGTGGAGGAAACAGAAGAGAGTGAGAGCCACGAGGAGATTTCCCAAACATCATATCAAGAGACGGATTTGTCTTCAATGGACAAATCAGCCTCTGTGGAAGCAACTCATCAGCGAGTGGGAAAATTCAAGGTCAGAGAGCGTTTAGCCGACTTTCAGGGCAAATACCTCCAACCACTTCATATTAGCCATCGCAAAGCCGTATATGTTTCAGAAGAAACACAAAAGCGGCTGGGCTATGTCGTGCGGAAAATTGGCGAGCATGGAGCGAGTATTTCGGGCTATGTGGAGCAGGTGCTTCGTGAACATCTTGACCGCTACAAAGATGATGTGGAAACATGGCGAAAACTCTGATTATTGCACTCACAGAACGCAAGCCCATGTCGAGTTATCGCATTCACAGAATGCTGTAACACGGCAGGGCTTATCAACCTCTTTCTTGATATTGGCAAGGTGTGTCTTTGTAACACAAACCGCAGTTTGTACCACAAAGACCCTTGCCCCAAAGGGGAATAAATTACTCCAAAGTCGTAATTAAGAAAACAGAATGGATATGAATAAGAAAGAGGAACATCGTCCAGAGCGAAAAACGTCAGAAAAGCCACGATGGGATAATTGGCATGTGCGGTTGCCCAACCCGAAAGACCAGCAAAGGGCGATTGACTTGTTTCTGCGTTCGGGTGCAGAAACCAAGTCTGATTTTGTGCGCGGACGTATTCTTGGAGAGAGTTTTAAGGTGATTACGGTGGACAAATCCGCCGTGGAATACTATCGCAAACTATCCGAACTGACGGCACAAATCCACAAGATTGGCGTGCTCTATAACCAGACCGTTCGTGCCATCAACACATATCACAGCGTGAAGACCGCACAGATTCTGCTTGAAAAATTAGAGCATTTATCGGCTCAAATTATCACCTTGCAGGAACAGTCTATCCGTCTGACCATAGACTACCGCAAGAAATGATAGCAAAGATTTCTTCCACGGAGAACCTCGGTGGGGCACTCGGCTATAACTTCAAAAAGGTGAAGAAAGGCGAAGCGAGCATTCTCCTTGCCGCTGAGTTGTATCAGGACAGGGAGGGACGTTATACGATGGAGGAAGTGCTTGCCGACATGGAGGCTCTGATACCGAGGAAATGCCGAACGAAGAAAACGGTGTTCCATTGCTCGCTCAATCCGCACCCGGACGAGAAACTCTCTGATGAACTTCTTGTGCAGATTGCCAAGGAGTATATGGAGGCACTCGGCTACGGCAAGCAACCCTATATCGTGTTCAAGCACAATGATATCGCCCGTGAGCATATACACATCGTGTCGCTTCGAGTGGATAGTAATAGAAGAAAAATCAATGACCGCTTCGAGAAGCGAAGGAGCAAGCAGCTTACCGATGCACTGGAAAGAAAGTATAACCTTATCCCAAGTTCAAAGGTTAGCGAGCAAGCCGTAACAGAAACGCCCAAAGTGGATATTGATAGAGGAAACATCAAGGAGCAGGTGGCAAGCACCCTCCGCATGGTGCTGAAGCATTATCGCTTCTGTTCCTTGGGCGAACTGAACGCCATTCTTTCCGCATATAATCTTGCCGTGGAAGAAGTGAAAACAGAGTTTCGGGGAAAGAAATACGACGGACTTGTCTATGTTCCGACTGATGGCAAGGGTAATAAGACAGGTACGCCCATTAACGCCTCTGACATTGGCCGTGGTGTGGGCTATACTGCCGTACAGAACAAGGTGCAGAAATCGAAGCAAGCCATCAAACCACTGATACCAACCATTAGAAGGAAGGTATTGGAAGTTATGTGTACTTCTCCTGATGCAGAAGAAAAACTCCGACAAAGATTGGAGGAACAGGGTTTGCGTGTGGTAATTCGCAAGAACGGAAGCGGACGTATCTATGGCATTACCTTCATTGATGACAAAGAGGGCATTGCTCTCAATGGCTCACGGTTGGGCAAGGGATATGCCGCCAATGTTTTTAATGCCTATTTCTCCAATTCTATCCATAACCCATTCTTGGATGAGACGCTGTATGGCAGTCCATCTGTCCGTTTGGAACCATCGACAACCGTTCAACCCTCGCAACAGAATACAGAGGAAGGAGACAACCTCATCGATGAGCTTATCGAGGATATGGTGGGCGAGTCATTCGGAACGATGGGCAACGATGATTGGAAGGAAACTGCATGGCAACGTAAACTCCGCAGACAAAATAAGGTAAATCTTAAACGCAGGAAGCGTTAAGTACACCGTTCATATAATATTCAGACACTTTTCAAATAGTATTCAAACGATATTCTAAATAAAACAGCGTTATGGCACAGGAAGACGATTTAAGGGCATTGGGTAAAGTCATGGACTTTATGCGGGGTATATCGGTGATATTCCTTCTGATTAACTGTTATTGGTTCTGCTACGAGGCATTTCAACAGTGGCACTTTACACTCGGTATCATCAACAAGATACTGATGAACTTTCAGCGAACTACGGGATTGTTCTCCTCCATCCTTTGGACAAAACTCTTTTGTGTGGTATTTCTTGCCTTGTCCTGCCTTGGGACAAAGGGAGTGAAGGAAGAGAAAATCACTTGGCCAAAGATTTGGACGGTGCTTTTCTCCGGCTTCGTCTTTTTCTTTCTCAACTGGTGGCTGCTGGCGTTACCCATTGGTAAAGTAGGTGCAGCTTCGCTCTACATCTTCACGCTATCTGTGGGCTATATCTGCCTGCTGATGGGTGGCGTATGGACGAGCCGACTGCTTAAAAACAATCTGATGGACGATGTTTTCAATACGGAGAATGAGAGTTTTATGCAGGAGACAAGATTGATGGAAAACGAATACTCGGTAAACCTCCCTACACGCTTTTACTATAAGAAGAAGTGGAACAACGGCTGGATAAATGTAGTCAATCCTTTCCGTGCCTCGATGGTGCTCGGTACACCGGGGTCGGGTAAGTCGTACGCTATTGTGAACAACTATATCAAGCAACAGATAGAGAAAGGCTTTGCGATGTATATCTATGACTACAAATTCCCGGACCTTTCGGAGATAGCCTACAATCACCTGCTCCATCATTTGGATGCTTACAAGGTAAAACCGCAGTTCTTCGTGATAAATTTCGATGATCCGAGAAAGTCGCATCGCTGTAATCCCATCAACCCTGCCTTTATGACAGATATATCGGATGCCTACGATGAATATTGAAATCATAGACAAAAGCAGACTCATTGCATAAAACTTATACCGAACTCAGGTAAAATACGTTGCTTATCAACTTCTCCAATAACTCGTCCTGCTCCCCTTATTACTACCATTTTATCAAACGACCCATATAACCTTACGTATCGAGAGATTTGTGTCAATCTCCTTCAACTATTATACTCATAACTAATTAATTTTAGATATATAGTTAGACAGAGAATTTCTCATACTGCTAGGAAATAATTTATTTACTCATAAACGATCTGAGAAATCCTGTGATGTATTTCTATTTCAAAAGGTCATGAATACCATGCTTTTAATGCTCTATTGAATTCTTGAATTGTGGCATTCCCCGAAAGATTTACTTTTTCCAATTTACCTAATTCTAAAAAATAATCTTTTGAAAATTCTCCGATTTTACTTGATATATATAACGTTTCAAGGTTGGAAAGATTTTTTAGAAAAGAAAAATCTTTTACTTTATTTGCGGATATCCTCAAATGTTTTAATTGTGTTAGTATTCGCAGGGGAGACAGGTCTTCTATTTTACTAAAATCCAACAATTCTAAAAAGGAGAGTCTATGGGCGTCTGATAGAAAAGAAATATCCTTTAGAGAAGTCTTTAGAATCCTCAAATTCTCAATTGACTTGAGAGCCTCCCCGCACATGAAATTCTTTTTATTTAACCCTGCAAGGGTAAGTTTCTTTATAGAAGGAACATTCCATATACTTCTAATATTTTGTCTCTCCCAAGAGACAACCTCTTCGATATAAGGAAAATGAGAAAAGTCAATTGCAGTAGTATCATCATTGTCAAGGCGTAAAACTTTCAAATTTACACAAGAATGGATACCATCTATATTCTTTATGTTGGTCCAATGTATTGAAAGTTCTTCAAGAAACATGAATTCCTCTAAATCAGGCAAATAACTTTCATTCCAACCTATCCCAGTTTCGCTACTTATTATAATCAATCTTTTTAACCTATTTTCTTGCATATACTGCGCTAAAGAATGACAATTTTCGGTAGTTATTACGTGATATTGAATATCAGAATTGATAAACCTAAATATAGGGAAGAAATCCTTTTTCATAATTTATTTTTTTGCAATATAACCCGTTCCTTTTGGTCTTCTCCGATTAGCAACATTCGCATTGCCTATACCACCATGTTCTTTTATTGTGGTAGCCTCTTTCATCAATACTTCTGAATCTATATTATGATTCATATTTACAACTTTTAGAGAGTCCAAATTATCCACTTTTAAATGATCATTTCGCATATGTTGCAGTAGTCTATCTCGTATTGTATTCGTGCCCTGCCCAGTGCCAGCAGACCCTGTATAATTCAAATTATCTGCATTTGTAAAATTGTAAACACCTTTTTTTGCATCTGTCATGCTTATCGATAACAGATGGTCGTCTAGTGCTTTTATCTCAGAAAGGGTGAGAGGTCGTAGCCCCAGCACATCTACCCAGCCATTGCAATCTTCTACATAGCAGTGTAATGCTACAATCCCATACGCAAATCTTATCGGGTCTTCTGAGATGTATCTCCCAATTTCAGGCGAGTAGTATCTGAATCTGTTGTACGCCAATTTGATTTCATTGTCGTAGTACTGCCCTTGGAAAAGGAACGGTATCTTGACGTAGTCCTTGTAGGAAGTATAGAGCATGGACCGCTCCTCAATGACCTTCCCGTTCATGTCAAGCCTGCGGTACCACACCTCCTCGCCCCTCCACAGACATTTCAGTTATTTTATCGTTGATGTAGCCTTTTGCGGGGTATTATATATATTCTTTCTATTTTTTCTCCACCAGTAATAGTAGTGGTTTTATAGCATTTATACATATTGCTCATACCTACCATACCCCATTGTTTATTCAGAACATCATTTTTATCCACATTAAACCGCGTGCCATGTTGCAAAAACTTATAAGTTTTTTTTGTACTAATTAGAATGTTAGGGATACAAAAACCAACATCATTCATTTCCTCTTCTGGATTGACTAATGTAATACCAATGAATATACTAGAACTGACTTTGGCTATATACTCAAAATATAAACTAACATCATAAAGCAAGAATAAGGATACGTGAAGTAAATATTCAAGCACTTTCTCGGGTGGTATATATTTTTTTAAGAAATCGATATCCTTATATCGTGAAAACAATGGAATTTCCTCAAATACTCCATCTTTGATATTTACACGTTCTATTTCCCTAAACAACTCAGGTGTAAGGATTTTTTTGTATACTTTTGATGTTATAAATTCCATCCGTACTTCTTCAGCCATTTCTTTGTTTTTTTTGAAAATTTAGGATCACTATCATGTATAGAGCCATCTAAATTGAGAGCCCCACCATGCTTACCTTTACCATGTGCATGCCATTGCGACTTTGGAACATTTGAATCTGGAGCATCGATTCTGTAAATTTCACTTGGTCCTTGCCCTTTTATAACTTTTTTCTGTGCATCTTTAGGTGTTGAGGCAGTTCTATTTTTTTCCTTTTTATAACTATTCAGTCCGAATAAATCAAGCCATCCATTAGTGTCTTTTACATATGAAAATAGCGCAAATGTCCCACTTGCAAACCTTATCGGGTCTTCCGATATATACCTTCCAAGTTCCGGGGCATAGTATCTGAACCTGTTGTATGCCAGTTTGATTTCTTCGTCATAGTACTGTCCTTGGAAAAGGAACGGTATCTTGACGTAATCCTTGTAGAAAGTATAGTTCATCGACCGCTCCTCGATGACCTTCCCGTTCATGTCAAGCCTGCGGTACCACACTTCCTCGCCCTGCTCATTATATGCCTCCACGGGCGTGCCAAGGTGGTCGGTCACGATGGAGTAAGCCTTGCCGTCCTGGAACAGCGTCAAGGACACGAAACTCTCCTCCTCAAAGAGCCATGTCCTGAGGTCTTTTTGGTATTCTTCTATTCTCCCTGCTCATTGCATATCTGCTTTGACATACCTCAATATGATACCTCATAATTTTGAAGATTCCATTTTTTATCTGTGAGAATATATTTTGCTGAAAGTTTAGTATCTTCTTCTACCGTCCATACTAAATCTTGAACTTTTTGCCCTTCCTCATTTTCAGAGAATACTTTTTGTTTAGGATTTCCAAACAACTCCATTGCCCGCTCATAAGATACGGTTTCTATAATCGATAGTTTTAATTTGCCATCTTCAGCAGGTAACCAAAGATTTTCAATTAAGAATAAACGCATATCCTCTATCAAATCTCCTATAAAAGGCTGCAAAGAAGGTAGTTTGTACTTATACTTCTTAATGTTCTCTGCAAAGAATGGGAAAAAGTGTCTGCCCATAGTCGCCCGCTGCATGGATACATTTTTCTTATACGGTCTAAATTCATCTTCGGGCATTATCAAGTCCATGCCAAGATAATTGCTGTCTTTCTCAAATCTAACTTTCGACCTAATCCCTCTTGTAGTGTACAATACCCTAAAACAAAAAACAAAGTCAAAATCCATTTGCTTGTATTTTGTTTCTACGATTGAGGAAAATGCGCGAAGCTCATCGCCTATTTCGCTTACTTTTAAATAATTAGGAGTGTCGAATGTGATTCTAACTTTACACATAGCGTTAATGATAGCATTTATTTCCAGCTGGTTTATAACCAAACTGCTTTTCAAATTTCTTTATACGACTTGTCTCAAAATCTTGAAATGAAGATTTTGCAGATTTATTAGGAGAATGTTGTAATTGCTTATATCCCAGATTGTTAGCGTCCAGCCATTTTTTACTATATCTGTTTTGAATTTCTGTACCGTTTTTCCTTGTTCGAAAATCGGTTGTTTCTCCAATTTTCCAAGTATCGCCCTTGTTTAACCACGTCTTACCAATAGGTGAACTATTTCCCCATTCATAGACATCATAATAACCGCTTTTTGTTGCAACCAACTTATAAACCTCAGCCGTAAGACCCCAAATATCCATCCATACATTTGTGTCCTTTACATATGTAAATAAGTTGATTTGTCCAGAGTCAAACCTAATCGGATCTTCAGATATATACCTACCCATTTGAGGGTCATAGTATCTGAACCTGTTGTACGCCAGTTTGACTTCCCCGTCATAGTACTGTCCTTGGAAAAGGAACGGTATCTTGATGTAATCCTTGTAGGAAGTATAGAGCATGGACCGCTCCTCAATGACCTTCCCGTTCATGTCAAGCCTGCGGTACCACACTTCCTCCCCCTTCTCGTTGTACGCCTCCACGGGCGTACCCAGATGGTCGGTCACGATGGAGTATGCCTTGCCGTCCTGGAACAGAGCCAAGGGTACGAAACTCTCCTCCTCAAAGAGCCATGTCCTGAGGTCTTTTTGGTATTCTTCTATCTCTCCCTGCTCATTGCGCCTCCGCTTGGGTGTCCACTCGTGCAGGGGCACGTTGCCGTTCCACAGCCAGCAGGTGATGCCAATGGCATCCTTGCTCAGTCTTCTTCCGAGTGCGTCATAGGTGAACAGGGCATCAAAGGCAAAGTCTCCCCCTCCAGGAGGTCTGACCTCCTTCAGCGTTCCGTTCTGGTTCCAGATGTATTTCCATCGTTTTTGCTTGCTGTCCCACCATTTGCCTGTGCCCTTGTACTTTTCCACGAGCTGTCCGTCCCTGTCATAGACAAAGCGCCATTCCCCCGACTGCTCCAGCTTACCTCCTCGGAGGTACTTGCGCAGCTTTCTGTCAGGGTCGTCAAAGAGGTTGCCCGCCTTGTCCGAAAGACGGTATTCCTCCCTGCCATCGGCATAGACCGCCTTTTGCAGATGCCCGGTAGGGCTGTACTCATAGGTGGTGGTGCCAAAACGGTTGTCCTCCGTCCTGAGCAATCTGTCGGCACTGCCCCAATGATACTTCCTCTGCCTGCGCACCTGAGCCGAGAGACGGGTCTTGCTGTCGATGAGCCTGCCGATGTCGTCATAGGCAAAGCTCTGCGTCACGCCACCGGGGAGCATGCGCTCCAGTTCAAAGCCAAGGCTGTCATACTCGTGCCTGCTCTCAAAGCGACCGGGGGCTTCCGCCTGTCCTGCCGAGAAGCAGGTCAGTTCCCCGAACTCATTGCGTTCGTAGGCAAGGTCGGCGCCAAGGGAACTCGTAAGCGTGGCTATCTGTCCTGCCTTGTCATAGGTGCGCCTGATAACGTGTTCATTGCTCCGCTCCTCCACGGGAAGGCCCATGTTGTCGTAGCGGAAACTGACTATGGCGTGTTCATTTCTGGCTTCCGCCAGCCGTCCGGAGGCATAGTAGCCGTAGATATGCTCTTCCGTCTTGTCGTAGTCATGGGTAACGCGCGTGACCCGTCCGCACCTGTCGTACTCGTACTCCTTGAACTTGCCGCTGGGAAGCGTTTCCTTGATGACACGACCCGCACGGTCACGGACATATTTCCTCACGCCGCCGTCGAACCCCTCCTCCTGCAGTACGTTTCCCGCAGTGTCCATGGCAAAGGCGTAGTGCTCGCCCTTCTCGTTGATAATTTCGAGAAGCCTCTCCTCACGGTCATGCAGGAAACAGATGACGCCACGGGCATCCTTCCGGCGCGTGAGCTTCCACATCCCCTCATAGCCGTACTCCACCTCCTGATGGTCGTCCTTGTAGGCAAGGAGATTGTCGATGCCGTCGTAGGTCAGCCGGATGTGGTTGCCGTCGAAGTCCTCCACCTCCACGATGCGCCCCACGAGGTCGTAGCGGCGTTTCTGGCAGGCTCCCTTGGGATTGGTGATTTCCGTGCAGCGCCCCAGCCTGTCATAGCGGAAGCGCGTGATGTTTCCCCTGCTGTCGGACGCCTCCGTGAGGTTATGGCTGCCGTCGTAGGTCAGTGCCGTCCTTACGCCGAAAGCATCGGTGATTTCCGCCGGCAGTCCGTCCTTGTACGCCAGCTTGGTGACTGCTCCCTTCGGATTCCTGTGCTCAACGACATTTCCTTTCCTGTCGTAGGCGAAGGACCATATTCCTCCATCCGGAGTCTGCATCTCCAGCGGTCGGTTCCTGAGATTTCCTTTCCTGAGATAGGTTACCGATACCGTCCCGCCTTCCGGGTCGGTGCTCTCCGTACGGTTGCCGAACTCATCATAGCCGTACAGGTGGCTGTTGCCCAGAGGATCCTGCTCGGAGAGAATCAGGTTGTCGTCTCCATAGCGTGTGCGGTATTCCGCCCCTGTGGGGTCTTTCTTGAGATATACCTTGCCGTCCTTATGGTAGTAGGTCGTTTTCCGGTCATGGCTGTTCAGTACCTCGGTATAGCCGTCAAAAAAACTCAGCTTATGGTCGTAAATTCCACGCGTACCCCATGTGTGTACGCAGCGCGAGCCTATTGCGGAACCGTCGTACTCAAAGTGCCACTTCACCCCGTTGCGCCATGTCTCCTCGACCAGGAGGAAACCGGAGTATGCATAGGACATGACCTCTCCCCCGGCATTTTTTTGCTCAATGAGGTTCCCGAGGCTGTCATAGCGATAGGAGGCTATCCGGAACTCCTCTTCCCTGCGGGAGGCGGGATCCGGCGCGAAGATGGCGGTGATGCGTCCCCTCGGATCATTCTCCACTCTCAGTCGGCGTCCCGCACTGTCGGTTATCTCCTGCAGATGCCCCCTGTAGTCGTATCTGAACAGGATCTCAAAGCCGTTGATGTCGCTGATGCGGCTCAGCAGGCGTACATCCTCATAGGAGGTGTCGGTAAAGTGGTAGAACAGGTCTTCGCCGATGTCCCAGATATAATACCTTCCATCCTCACCAAGGCGGGCTTCCATTCTCTCACTTTTGACAAGGGAGGGCTGTTGCTTCGTCGGCAGGGGTATGACGACGGGGCGACCGTCATTCATTCGGAAGGTCAGTGTTTCCTCGTCCACAATCAGCCCCATGTCATAGGAATGGTGCCAGCCATTGCCCAATGGTCCCTTGTAGTCGCTCCTGCTGTACCAGGTACGCTCCCATGAAAGCGGTATGACACCTGTGAGGAAAAAGTCCTCCTCATCGGTAAAGAATGTTCCGCTCGCCACATCGACAGGATGCCCCGTAACGGTACACAGCGCCTTGTGGAGCATGCCCTTGAGACTCGCCGAGCCAATCTTCTTGTTTGCATCAATCTTGGCATGCAGCTTTCTCGCCAGCCTTTCCGTCTTTCTCTTATAAAAGCGTCCGAATGCACCCATCAGCTTTTTCTTTACAACATCCACGGGATTAAGCGGAATCGGAACGGGATTGGTCAGTACGGGTCTGGACCAGGGAATGGGGATGATGATTCCCGTAGGCATGAAAAGGGCGAAATACTCCTTGTCCTTCTTGATGATGTGCGGAGTCGGTATTCCGATGTCCCAGCAGTCCATGTGCAGGTGCGCTCCGCCGCCGGAGAGCGGGTCGCCGTCCGCCAGCACGTTCAGGCTGCCCATGAAAGCGTGCCCCTTGTTCATCGGGGGAAGGGCAAATGCTCCTCCGATGGGGAAATGGAATATATTTCGGGTGAATGTCCCCGCAACGGCACGAGGAATGAAGTTGCCGATTTTGACGGTAGCCCCCATCATACCGATGACAATGGTGGCAACGGTATGGGCTATTCCCGCCATCTTGGCACCGTCGGCATCACCACCGCCGCCTTCTTCCGGCATGGGAGGGGGTGGTGGAAGGACGGAGGCAATGGCTGCCGTGATAAAGTCCGCCGGGTTAATCAGCAAGCCAATATAGGGATTGGGAAGGGGACCGCCGGGTATCATGATGTGGCAGTCTATGCCCAGAACCGGGTCCAGCTGCTTGCTGATGGGGAGGCACGCCATGCCCTTGAGTCCAAGACCCGCCAGTGCGGGAACGTAGGCGGACTCCATGCCTGCGTCAAAGGCTCCAGCCAGTGCCATGCCCGCTTTCATGCCCGTATCCACGGCACTCACACCAGCAGAGACCCCTTCGGAGGCATTGGCGGAGGAATTGCCGGCGACATCCTCAAAGGAAGAACCCACACTCAGGGATAACTGGGTGCTGACACTGTCAAAGTAGCCGTGGGAAGTGGAAGACGAAGACATAAGCGGATTATTTATAGTGGTAATACAGATAAACTAAGACAAGAAGCAGAAGAACAGCGAGGATACCCTTCACAAACCGGACAGCTTTCCTTCCAAACAGGTCAATCCACATTTGCGTAAAGTCGCTGTTCCCGCTTGGAAGCAACGTCCATTTCCAGTCAAAAATCAACCCTATGAGATACAGGATTACAAGGAGGATTGCCACGAGAAGCCCATAGTGCGGATGTTCCCGGAGATAGGCAAATAACTTGCCGAAAAAATCATTCAGTTGTTCCATAATCTGACGGGATTTGTGGAGGGGTTTTCATTTGCTGCTGGTACAGGAATAGAAAATCGTGCCATTCAGCACCAAAAATCTCTTTCATGCGTTTCTCGAACCCAATGTCGGATATAAGTTCTTCGCGGTAGGGGCTTTGGTACAGCGACAATGCTATAAGAGGGAAGGTTGATTTCCTCAGTACGTCAAGGCTGAGCCGTCCGTTTAACAAATACGCCTGATGGTATGAATCGGCAGCCTCCCGTTGCAGGGACTGTTTCTCCTGGCAGTAGCCACACATGCGAAGCGATTCCATCTGCATGAAATAATCCGCACACTTATGATAGGATACGGAACCTTCCTGATACAGGGGACAGGCATTACGCCAATCGTGCATGCCTATGTATATGGCTGCCTTGCTGAGCTGCGCATTGGCAAGCAGGCGGTAGGACAAAGTGTCATCCAATTTTCCTATTCCTTTCCCGGCGGCATCTATCGCCTTGTCCGCAAAATACAAAGCCTCGGTCTCGTTCCCGTAGCCAAGCTGGTCGTTCAGCAGGATAAGATACAATGTCACGAACTGTCCAATCCAATTAAAATCCGTCCTAACCTTTGTGAGAGCCAGATCGAAGCATTTTTTTGCCAACCGCTGGGTTTCGTCGGCTTGACGCTTCTTGACGCTGTTGATGAGTTTTACCAAGTTCAGGCGATACTCATCCTCCGTAACATCATCTCCTTGGTTTTCCCGCAGTGCCTGCTCCGCCAGTCTTTCCATGGCAGCATCCATGTCTATATCGGGAGTGATCACGGAAATTTCCTCAGGGAACCGCTCGGACAGCTCGGAGATGCCACCGTCCTGAAAACTGTCTCCGAAAGTTAGCGTCATTCTGTCTGACCATGCTTCGACCTGCAAGGCTTTTTCCAGCCATTCGCAAAAATCCTTTTGGGGAAGATCGTTGTCCGTGTGGAGAATGAAGTTGCATTTGAAATTTTCATTTCCCAGCAGGCGGTCTGCAAAATCCGACAAGTTCCGTATTGCCAATGAAGCGGGGTTGTCCTCGTCCGTAAGCGTGTAGTCCGGAACCCATTCTATCCGTTCTGCAGGGAAGCCCTGTGGCTTTTGCGCCTCATTCCATACCTTAATCTCCTTTTCCAGATAAGTGACAATATCACGGGAGAATGTGTCCGTGTCAATGAAAGGCAGTTGGAAAAGAAACACGAACTCATCCGTGGCGATGTCTATGGCCAGCAAATAGTCATAGAACGCACTTAGCATGGTCTCATCCCCGTTTTTTATGATGACACGGACAACCTTTACCCCTTTCTTGGATACGGCTTCCTCCCATTGACAAAGCATCCGGTCGGCAATCTGTTGAATGGCATTGCTCATCGTACGACACTTAGTTAAGTTTTACAATCGTTCCGGAAACGGATGTTATTCCCATGGAATCAACATCTGTCTTGGAGGTTCCCGACAGAGTGGCGCTTACATTGCCTTGAACGGTGACGTCATTTCCGTTCATCGTGTTTTTTTCTGCAGCGGTAGAGTCTATGACTTTTGAATTCAATGAGACAAAGTCCTTTCCGTCCAATGTCAGAATTTTCCCGTCCAACAGGATGTTGCCATCCTTCTTCAGGGTAATGGAAGAATCCCCGCATATGAATGTAATGGTTTCAGAAGAATTTATTTTTATATTTCCTGCACCATCGGCAGCATATGAATTTCCTGCCTTATCTTTTATAAGCACACTTCCTTTGCTGTCATCCAACGTGACGGCAACGCCGCTTCTTGTGGTCAGGCTCTTCACGTTGTTGTCGGCTCCGCCTCCGCCTCCGTTGGTTCCATTGAACAGGCTTCCCTGTATATAAGGTCTGTTGGGGTCATTGTAACGGAAGGCAACCATGACCTGGTCGCCGACTTCCGGGATAAAGACAAATCCTCTGTTGGAGGACACTTTTTCGCTGCCTCCCGCATCCGGTGAGAGCACGCGCACCCACGAGGTTTTCATGCCGTTTATCTGCCAGTTCATCCTCACTTGGACACGTCCCTGTTTCTTGGGGTCATCATTGCTGATAACGGTTGCCATCTGTGGCTGGGCAACGGGAAGGGGGACGTCAGGGGTCGGCAATGACTTTACGGATGCAGGAATCGCAGTGAATTGGCAGGAATAGCCTCCATCACCCTCCGCGAAGTGGACAATCTCAGTGACAAGGTAAGTTCCCAGCAACTCTTCCTTGTAGGAAACGCCTGCCAGTTGCACGGTGCTTTTTATGTCCACGACACTGCCCGGCATCAGACCTACATAGTCACTCTCCGCCGTGACAAAGTGGGACATGGAGGCGTCCGATTGCTGTTTCTTCTGAAGATAGGCGTCCAACTCCCCTTTGCTCGTGACACGGGAGGTGGCATAATGATTGGCAGGAGGACCAAACATCTTGATGGATTCCTGAAAAGCGTGCTGCCCGAGCTTGTTCAGTCCCGTCGGCTCGTCCGGGGACGAGGAATTCAGCGTATTGTTGCTTCCCGACAGATGGGCGAAGGAAGAAAGGGCACGTGCCCCTGTCTGGATGCAGATGTCCAAAGAGTTCAAATCCCTCTTGGAGTCCAATGTAATCGAGGAGGGTAGCTCCGGCTTGCCGAAAATCAATTTCTCTCCATCATAATAGAGCCATTCGAAATGCTGTCTCGCCAGTCTTTGTATGAATGCGAAATTGCTCTCCTGATATTGACACTCATATTCCAGTTTTGCGCTCCTTTCCGGTTTCACCAATGCCTGCACATTGGACTTTTCTGCCAGTTCCCCGACAATGTCCGCCAAAGTCTTCTCGTTCCAAGACGCAAAGTGCAAATCGCCCTCCAAACGGTAGGTTGTGGAGAAGCCCGAGACTTTCAGGAAAGTATATCCCTCGGACTTGTGCAAGCCCACCTGTGCCACAAGACCGTAAAAGTTCCTCTCACCAATAGTTATGGCTATTGATTTTCCCAGCCAGTCAGCGGATTTGGTGAGTGTGGCTGCCTGAAACACTTCACCGACTTCATAGTCAAGAAGCATTTCAAAATAATGGTGTTCGTTAATTGACTGGTTCAGACGAAGGGACTTGAACGAAGACAACTCAACACCACCAATACAAATTATTATTGGTTTATTGGGTAAATTAGCCATACTTGTATTGAATGGGGTATTACATTTTCTGTTAATTTCGATATGATTGCGTGGAAGGAAGAGAAGAAAGCGCAAATTATATATCAATCGCAAAAATATCATTTATTTGTCTAATTTCCAAATAATTCTCCATTTTTCTTTTCCTTTACAGAAAAAAAGAACTAATTTTGTAGCACTAAGACTATAGGTCTTTGAGATAATGCAAAATAAAGAGACGTAGAGATGTTCGCTCGTTTCCTATTCGTTACCTTTTAGTTTTCAATTTTCTATATTCCATTTGTAACCAATCTGTTACAGACTTTTTAACAGTTCTATGCGGAAGTATATAGTTGGTTCGCAGAAGATAACGGATGGGACTAGACATGAAAGCAAACGATGAAGGAATAAAATTTGGCAGGAGTTTACATAGAAAACAGTTATGAAAAAATACATAATAAGAGTTATATATATACTTTCTCCTCTTTTTATTACGACAATTTTGGGTATATTACAAGGAGGTTGGTTTGATACAGAAAAATATATTGAGCAAGGTGATATTGAAGTGTATACTCCATCTATAACTCATTATGTCTTTTTTGTCGTGATAAGCATATTGCTGTTATCTGCTTCTATTTTGGGATTAAATTACTTATGTAATAAGTCAAATCCGTTATGGTTGAAATTCCTATCGTTGTCTATCTTTTGTATTAATGTTTGTGTTATCATTATAATGTGTTTACTTGTTTTCTAATAGTCTTGTCCTAAATGGTTAGTTAATCGACAGATAAACAACATGTTATGTTTCATAACCCTCAATACATAAGATATTCTTGCAAAGAATTTAATATCAGTTAATTAGGATGTATTTAAGAAAATCATTTAGGACACCATTATGCAAAGAATTCTTTTTCCATAAAACATTCTATTTTTCACTAAGAAAAGAGTAACTTTGCAACATCGAATCAAGTGTTCTTTGAGACATTGCAGAATAAAGAAGGAGAAAGAAACTCGCTCGTTTCCAACTCGTAACCCTTTTACCCTTTATTCATTCTTAGTTTTCTGATTATCTGAAAGATACAAATTTATTGAATCTTTTCCGCGCATAGTCCGTGGCGATGAGCATCTTCGCCTTTTCTTCCGTTTCCGAAAGCGGCAGCCTGCCCAACAAGGTGGCATCGCCCGTCTTGGCGAACTGCATCAGTTTCTGTATGAAGTCCTCCTGTTCCGGCGTGGGCGGTATATGGTGCAGTATCTCGTTCTTGGCAGGACGGTCAACGCCCACATCCTCCGCCGTGCGGTAGTCCGTGATTTCATTATAAAATCATTTTACGAGAAGTAAACGCTTGACTAATAGAAGTTTGATAACGAAAAAGACAAAAAGGAGAACGAATAGGAAACGAGCGAAGCTCTTTCACACTCCTTATTTTGCACAACTTCAAAGAACCCTTGCTTCTTGTTGCAAAGGTACGTATTTATTTTGTGGGGAATGTGTGAAACAAAAGAAGCTTATACCTCGCAACAATGATCCTTATTTTTGTTTGGGACAACACTCATAAAATCGTATCTTTGTACCTGAGTATTCTACAACGCAGTAAAGTAAATCAACAGATGAAGGCGATAAATAGAATTAAAGCTGTACTTGCAGAAAAGCAGGTGTCAGGTAAATGTCTGGCAAAGGAGATTGGTCGTACAGAGAATACCGTTTCTCGGTGGTGTTCCAATAAAGTACAGCCATCTCTTGAAAACCTTTTTGAGATCGCTGAAGTATTAAATGTTGATGTAAGAGAACTGATAAAATCGACCAAAGAATAGGCTGTAATATCATCCATTTAATACTTTACATGTTGAATAACTTCGCATAATATCAAATTATTAGACCTTTGCAATATGCAACCAGAAGAAAAGGCTCGAGTTATCATAGACGGCATGCTAGAAGAAGCAGGTTGGAAAGTGGTGAATAGGGATGGGTATGCTCCCAACCTTACTGCTGTGGCAATAAGGGAAGGATTGATGAAAGGCAACAAAGAGGCCGATTATTTTCTTTTCCTTAATGGGAAGGCAGTTGGCATATTGGAAGCTAAAAGAGCCGATTCAAATGTAAACTCAGACATAGTCAAAGAGCAGGCTACTCTTTATACCCGCAGTTGTCCTTCTTGGTGTCAAGCTTGGTTCCCCTCGATTCCTCTTCCCATAGCATACGTTTCCAACAGCAAAGACTTAATGTTTTATGATACTCGCAAGAGCAATTCCACATTTGAATATTGTAACCATATTCATACCCCATATGAGCTTACTAAACTGCTAGGAATAGAAGATGAATATGCAGGCTTACCCTCCCTTAGCCCCAAAGGATTGCGTAATTGCCAATTTGAAGCTGTAACGGAATTAGAAAAAAGTTTTCGTGCTGGAGACTCTCGAGCGTTGATGGTGCTTGCCACGGGTGCTGGGAAAACCTATACGGCTTGCCTTGTCGCTTACCGTATACTTTCGTTCACATCAATGAGACGCATTTTGTTCTTGGTGGACAGAAATAATTTAGGCAAACAAGCTGAGAATGAGTTTGGCACTTTCAGACTGACAGAAAATGGAGATCCATTCAATACGATCTTTACGGTAAATCGTTTGAGATCCTCAAAAGTTCCAGAAGACAGCAATGTTTTGATTTCCACCATACAACGTCTATTCTCTTTACTAAAAGGAGAAGAAATCGAAGATAATGAAGAGGATGATGAGAACATAGAGGACCGAGATATAGAGCTTCCTGAAAACCCCAATTTGCCTTCTGACTTCTTTGATATGATAATCATTGATGAGTGCCATCGCTCCATCTATGGGAGCTGGAGAAAAGTACTTGATTATTTCTCAAAAGCAAAATTGATTGGCTTGACGGCTACACCTATACCTGAAACAAAGGCTTTCTTCAATAACAATATCATTGTAAACTATACATTGGAAAAGTCTATTGTGGATGGGGTTAACGTTGACAGTCGTATTTATCGCATCAAAACAGAGATTACTGAGAATGGTGGAGCTATTCTTGAAGGCGAAAAAATAAAAAAGGAAACTCGCTACACAGGACAAACACAAACAATTAGCAATCAAGAGACCAAGAATTATACACGTGAAGAATTAAATAGGAGCATTGTTAATCCAGCCCAAATAAAACTCATTTTGGAAACCTATCGAGATGCAGTGTACACAGAAATGTTCACTGACCCTCAACGTGAACCTAATATGGATTATCTGCCAAAAACACTTATATTCGCATTGAATGAGAGTCATGCTACTAACATCGTACAGATTGCCAAAGAAGTTTTTTGTCGTAATGACAATCGTTTTGTGCAGAAGATCACTTATTCTTCAGGAAATAGTAATGAACTGATTCGCCAATTCCGAAATGACAAGGATTTTCGTATTGCTGTGACTTGTACTCTAGTGGCTACTGGGACTGATATCAAACCTCTTGAAGTAGTAATGTTTATGCGTGATGTAGCCTCTGAGTCTTTGTATGTCCAAATGAAAGGGCGTGGTGTGCGTACCATTGGAGATGATCAGCTTCGCAATGTTACGCCAAATGCTTATAGCAAGGACTGCTTCTTCTTGATAGATGCTGTTGGAGTAACCGAGCATGAAAAAACGATCATTGCTCCTTCTGATAGCGCAATAACTAAACAAATTTCTCTGAGAGACCTTTTGGAAAAGATCACACACGGTAATGTAACAGATGACTATTTGCGCTTATTGGCAAGCAGACTATCCCGTATTAGCCATAAGTGTGAGGAGAAAGATCAACTCGAATTTACCCGCCTCGCTCATCAAAGCATGATAGATATAGCTTCAAATATCTTCACAGCACTTGAGAATAACAATTTGCCTACATACTTCAATGTAAATGAGCCTAATACAGAGCGTAAAGCTTTGGTTCGAAGTATCGCTAATTATCCTGATGCACGTACGTACCTACTGATATTGAATGCTGGTTTTGTTGAGACCTTGATGCCTGGCGAAGATACGCTTATATCTAAAGGCTTTTCACAAGAGGAGGCAAAATCTACGATTTCTGCTTTTGAGGACTATTGCTGGGAGCATAAAGATGAAATAGAAGCTCTTCGGTTAATTTACAATAACAGTGGAGAACCAATTACGTATGCTATGTTGAAAGATTTGGAGAACAAACTAAAATGGGCAAATAGTAAATTCAATAGATCTTCGCTTTGGAACTCGTACACCATCATCAACCCGCAATCAGTCAAACGGTATTCTACAAAGAATGAAAAAGAAGCCTTGACCAACATTATACAACTTGTGCGCTTTGCTTTTCATCAAATAGAAAAACTCGAAAGTCTATACCCAACGGCAGGACAGAGATTCAATCTTTGGTGCGGACAGATTCAGCGTCCGTTATCCTCAAAGCAGATTGAATTGATGCATAAAATACAAGACTACATCGCATCTAATGGATACTGCACGATTACAGAAATCAAGGGAAACGACAAGGCTTTGGCAGCACAACTCATAGAAGCTTTTGCAAGTAAAGAAAAAGTAAATGATGCGTTATCTTCATTAGCTCAATTTATCATCTATAGAAAAGCAGCGTAATATGGCAACTAATATAGCAACAGAGCAAGCCTTGACTAAAAAGGTTTGGGAATTAGCAACGACCTTGGCAGGTCAAGGTGTTGGCTATACAGATTATATAACTCAGCTTACATATCTGCTATTCCTCAAGATGGATGCAGAAAGCGAAGAACTTTTTGAAGAGGGATCTTCTATTCCAGAGGGTTACAGATGGAATAATCTAAAGGATGTGGAGGGCTTAGAGTTGCTCAGTCACTACGAGAAAACGCTCAAAATACTTAGTGATCAAGACAACCTAATTGGGACGATATTCACCAAAGCTCAAAATAAGATTACCAAACCCGTCTATCTTAAAAAAGTGATTTCCATGATTGATGAGCAACAGTGGCTCGTAATGGATGGCGATGTGAAAGGGGCAATCTATGAAGGTATCTTAGAAAAGAACGGGCAAGATAAAAAGAGTGGTGCTGGACAGTACTTCACTCCCCGTCCGTTAATACAGGCAATGGTTGATTGTCTCCAGCCAAAAATAGGCGAAACTGTATGTGATCCAGCTTGTGGCACAGGCGGTTTTCTTTTAGCCGCATACGACTATATGAAAGGACAGTCTCAGGATAAGGGAAAGCGCGATTTCTTAAATAATCAAGCACTGCATGGTGTGGACAACACACCCTTGGTTGTTACATTGGCTTCAATGAACTTGTATTTGCACGGCATTGGTACAGACAGAAGCCCCATAGCGTGTGAAGACTCTCTAGAGAAAGAGCCAGACACATTGGTGGATCTCATTCTCGCCAATCCTCCATTTGGCACTCGTCCTGCAGGTTCCGTAGACATTAATCGCCCCGACTTTTATGTAGAGACCAAAAACAATCAGCTCAATTTTCTGCAACATATGATGTTGATGCTGAAGAGTGGTGGACGTGCTGCTGTTGTGTTGCCCGATAATGTGCTTTTTGAAGGTGGAGCTGGTGAGACTATTCGTAAAAAACTTCTGAGTGATTTCAATCTACACACAATCTTAAGATTGCCGACTGGGATTTTCTATGCACAAGGTGTAAAGGCAAATGTGCTATTCTTTTCCAAAGGGCAGCCAACAAAGGACATTTGGTTTTATGACTATCGAACGGATGTAAAACACACATTGGTGACAAAAAAATTACATCGCCATCACCTCGATGATTTTGTTGCTTGTTACAACGCTTCCCCACGAGTGCAAACCTACGATGAAGTGTCAAGTCCAGAGGGACGCTGGAGAAAATACACTGTAGAAGAGATTCTGACACGAGACAAGACCAGTCTTGATATCACATGGATAAAAGCTGGCGGAGAGGAAGAAGAATGTTCCTTGCAAGAGTTGATAAACGATATTACTTTACAGAGTAATACTATTAGCAAGGCTGTGGCCGAACTACAAAAACTTATGGAAGGAATCAAAGAATAGGAAAGATGGAACAGCAAGTTAAAGTTAGCCAAGAGCAACAATTTAATGAGGTCGTCCTCATCATTCAACAGCACCGAAGCAAAGCTTCCCAAGCCATCAATCAGGAAGTTTTGCTCACTGCTTGGCATATTGGTGGATACGTGTCGGCAAAACTGAAAAGCGAAGAATGGGGTCGAAAAGTAGTGAGTCAGCTCTCAGAATTCATTCGTTCGCACCATCCTGAAATCAAAGGGTATAGTCGAAGCAGCATCTATAATATGGTAATGCTTTACGATGAATATTCTTCCTTGTCTTTTCAAAGTACGGTGCAAAAATATCTTCGCGCGGAATTTGTCCAGCCACTGGCTGGACAATTGAAAGACCACACTAAAGAAGATCTAGACAGCGCAATTTCTCCGCATATAAATGCGCAGTCATTAGCCACACCAATACCCAAAATACTGACATATACCACCCTAACGAATCTTATAGAAATTACTTGTCGATGCAAAAGTGATGAGGAACGTCTGTTCTATATCCTTTATGCTCATAAAGAGCAATTAGCAAAAAGAGAATTACAGCGTTGTATTTCCAATCAGACCTATGCCACGCTGTTAGGCAGTAAAAAGAATATGTCTAGGGGACTGTTAGAAACTTACCCCAATGCTCCTATTATCTTCAAAGACACGCTATTTGTTGACTTTCTTGGACTTCCTCAAAAGCATAGTGAAGTAAGCCTGAAAAGTGGACTAATTGAACATATGAAGCAGTTTATTCTTGAATTAGGTAAAGACTTTATCTTTATGGATCAAGAATACAACCTTAATGTAGGAGCTTCAAGTTTCAAGGCCGATTTATTGTTTTACCATCGTGGATTGCAAGCTCTTGTTGCAGTAGAATTGAAAAAGACAAAATTCCACCCACGAGACCTTGGTCAATTGGAGTTTTATCTTGAAGCTCTTGATCGTGATGTTAAGCGAAGCAATGAAAATCCCTCTATTGGAATCCTTCTTTGCCCAGAAGCAGATAAGGTGGTAGTGGAATATGCTATGAGTCGTAGTATGAGTCCAACGATGATAGCTGAGTACAAACGAATCCTTATCCCACAAGAACGCATGCAACAACAACTCAATGAGTATTGCGACCACTTCTTAGAGGATGAAACTGACGTGAAATAATCCCAGCCGACAACAATGGACACAAAGAAATTACGCCAAAAGATATTAGACCTCGCCATTCATGGCAAACTCGTTCCTCAAGATCCAAACGATGAGCCAGCCTCTGTGCTTCTCCAACGTATTCGCACAGAGAAAGAACGCTTAATCAAGGAAGGGAAGATTAAGCGCAGTCGAAAGCCTGCCAAAA
>JBNPOM010000011.1:0-69918 GCA_050315175.1 Prevotella sp. SGI.027 | reverse complement strand
AGGGGAAGTTGCTGGTTGGCAACTTCCCCTTTATGCTTCATTTGTCACCAGCATTCTATGCTGATGCGTGGTTTTCTTAGAAGAAATAGGCCACACCTACACGCCAAGAGTTGGCCTGGGTCTTGTGGTTTTCTACGCTTTCCTTCACACCTTTCCATGTAATGTCACCCGTCTTACCGACACCTACATTGTAGTTGGCTGTGACTTGGAAATGCGTGGCGATGGTCAAACCAAGACCTGCATTAACACTGAAGTTAGATGACTTCAATGTCCACTCAGCTGCTTGATCTTCAAAATCAGAGAGTTTCTTCACCTTATCACCAATATTGAAAGCAATCTGCGGACCTGCAAATACGAAAATATTGGCTGCACTGCCCATCCCAATACTATATTTTACGTTCACAGGAACTATCAGTTGTTGCTGTTTCAGAACGGTATTGAACTTGTTGTTAACGCCTTCAACCTTAGCTTCTTGCCTGTTGTACAATGCAGACAGGTCCAAACCAAGGCCAGGAGCAGGCAAACCCATCTTTAAAGTCGGACCAATGAAGAAGCCAGCACGATTGGATGTATTGAAAACATCTTTGTCTAACGACATCTGACTGAGGTTCATACCACCCTTGAAACCAAACTTTATTTGTGCACTAACTGGTAATACTGTTACCATTGCCAAAACCATGATAAGTGATAAAACACTTTTTTTCATTTCTTTGTGTTTTTATTAAGTAAATAAAAAATAATCAATTATTTAATGACGTTGTCGCCTAACGGTTACACGTGCAGGCGAACTGCTTGACGAAGAGGAAGTGCGATGGCTTCTACTACTTTTGACTGTCGACTTATTGCTGGCCGCTCTTCGGTTTCGTTTTACACGCTTCGACTTGACATCTTTAGGATTGAGCTTGGCTATGTTGTCCAAAGAGTCCTTGCGAGCCTGGTCTCCCCACATGTTTTTCTCAAAGAGTTTTATTTCTGCCTCAATGCGCTTCTGTGCGTTCGCCATGGCCGAATCAGTGGGATATTCTTGAGATAATGTTCGTCCCAACATGTTGTTGGTCTTATAAATCTTTCCTTTATATAGGTTTTTCGTAAAATAGTCGTCCACACTCATCACGGCTGCATTGTTGAGATTGCTCGTCATGATGGTCTGTTTGGACAAGAATGGAGCCAAATCTTCATACTTCACCCAAAACAAGGGATAGGATGTGGCACCATCGCCGAAGTCGTCTACCCGCTTCATAATGGGACATAAGGCCAAGACTTTGGTGTGGAAAGTGGCCGTAGCTTGATCATAATAAGCACTCTCCTTGATGTAATAAGCGGTCACCTCACGCGAAGGAATATCACTATCATCGATACGAATGCCACGATCAGTGCGCTCATAGTAGACATGATAGTTGTCTAAAAACGCCAAAGGTTTCACCCTGGCAGAATCTTCGAATGTTTCATTACCATCCAACCGATACTCATACGCACGGATGTTACCTGTCATCATCAACTTGAAAATGTAGCAAAACAGGTTCATCTGCGTGCCCATAGGCTTCACAGGATAGTACAAACCCGCATTGGCATCTTGAGTCAAATCGAGCTCACGATAGATGTCGCGCCGCCAAACCACATCCTCAGCCATCTTTGCTTCAGTAGGATATGACAGTTGTGCGCGCATACTAATCGTATTGGCGCTTGACTGCTGTGCGCGTTGTTGCTGCGCTCTTCGAGCCGGCGGCTGTGCAACGGAGAACTGAACGACACACAAGAATAGGGATATGAATAATAATTTCTTCTTCATTTTATTTCTGATTATACAGCTTGTCGAGGTGATGTCACCCATATTTATTTGACGATAATTTCCATAGACGCAGGCAGTCGACGGGTTAACCCATCAGGACCAACTGCTGTGACATGTGATATATAGAACCGACGATTACGTGACAGCTTACGGAATTCATTACGTTGCCGCGCCGAGAAGCGTGCTCCATCGGAAGTCATGGGAACGGCATTGCCCATGCTGTCAAAGAAAACGGTTTCAAAACTAACTACCTTGAACTGGATATCCAATAAGCCATCGTCAATGGCAGCGTTGATGCCCGTGGCTCCCATCAAGGAGGCTTTGGCTAAACCACCACCCTTAAACCGATCGGTTCCCATGGCAATGTATGCAATGGGATCAGGCAATTTGCGCACATGAAACGTGAATTTGCCCACCTGTCGTGACACACCATTATAATTGGACAACACTTGGATGGTGACATCTTTACCAACAGCCGTTGGACGAGCGATGTACTTACCAGCTCCTACAGACCTAAATCCTCCACCAGTCATCGATGCAGAGACTGATGTTAACGGCACACCGGGGATGCTGATGCTGATGGGATTCTCATAACCAGCGTACAACACGTTCATCAAGTCAGCCGACACGGTTGCGCTGGGCGCCACAACAGAATACTTTTGCGTGAAATCACGTCGTATCAAATCGCCGCTTCCATTGCGCATTGTGATGTAACCACTGAACGAATGTTCGCCAACACCTCCAGCAGTAAACTGGTATGTGTTGTTTCGTAAGTTTACCTTCCTTCCACCTATATATATTTCAGGCTGGCGAGTGGTATCCACTGCCGCCATGACAATCTGTGCAGAGAACCGGTCACCACTGACAACGGTGCGTGACTCGGGGATGACAAAAGCACTCAACTTATTGACACGAATGTCCTTGACGTCGACATTGGCCACGAGTGCGTGCAGCACTTCTCCCTCGGCATAGCGCACATCACTTTGCAATTTCGATAACATCGTGACGGCAGCCGACACAGGCATGTCTTCAAACATATACTCCTGCCAATTCTTACCCATCGCCTTGGCGCGTTTGGACAGTTGCGTTGTGAGGTTGCTCTCTATCGTCTTGCGCTGGTGTTCATCGGTTATCATCTTCAAAATTTGCTCCCGATAATGATTCACGCGCTCATAAAGCAGCTTTCCCTTGCCTGTCCCAGGGGCCAACATCACATGCGAGGCAGCTTCAAGGTCATCCTTGTGTTTGATGTCGAACACGTTTCCGTCGGGACCGTCAGCCTCTTTGACGATATTTTCTTTGAGCTGTTGCGCAAAATTATACAGCGAGTCACTCATACGTTTCACCGTCGTAGCCTTGTCAAACCACGCTTGCACCTTCTCTGGATTTGACTTGAACTGCTCTGAGAGCTGACGATAAATAGACACATTCTCCCTTGACGAGCTGTCCGTTGTACGGTTCAAGCTCTCCTCTACCACGGCGAATCCCTCTAAGACTTCGGTGGAAACGTTCAGAGCCAGCATTGCCATCAAGACGACATACATGAGGTTAATCATCTTTTGGCGCGGAGATAACGGTCTTTTCTTTATTGCCATGCTGAGTTGGTGAGTTGATAAGTTGTTGAGTTTATGAGTTCTTGAGTTTATAAGTTGGTGAGTTCGTAAGCTCTTGAGTTGATAAGTTGTTTACTCTTGCGACGGCTCTAACCCTGGATTGGCTGCGCGCATGTTCACGGTCATGGCCTCAATCATGCGAGCATATATCTTGTTGAGCTGCTCAATCTGTTGTGCCATCTTCCGGGTTTGGTCATTGATTTGGTCAATGGTGCCTATCTGCTGACTGGCACCCTTCAACTGCATTTCGTAAACTTTGGATATACCCGTCAACGTACGATTCAGGTTTTCCATTTCCTCACTATCCCGAGTCAGTCTTACACTCTGCTCTGATACCTTTCCTAACGTCTCCGTCAGTCGTTTCAGCGCATCAACATAGTTGTTTTGTGCTTCGGCCAAGGTCTGCAATTGCTGTGCATCCTCAACCTGTTGAACTTGACTTCCCAAGGGAACCTCTGCAGATACTTCCCCTACAGTCTGCTCTGCAGCAGACGGATGTCCTACAACAGCGTGACGCGGGGCTGATGCAACAGGCCTTGATGTATTCACAGCTTGTGCGGGAGTCGTATCATAGTCATACGTTACCTGCCCTGTTTCCAAATACTCTTCCGTCACTCGCGTTGGGATATCACGACCGTCAGCCGTCTTATCAAACGGACGGTCAAAAGCAGAGAGGAAGAACACGAAGACCTCAGTACCCATGCCTATGAACAACATGAGGTTGCCACCGGACAAGTGAGTAAGCTTGAATAAAGCTCCCAGGATGACCAATGAGGCACCCCAACTGTAAGCATAGTTCAAGAACGTCTGCCCTGGAACACTGTCCATCCACTTTTGCAGACGATAAATCATATTGAATTTGCTATATCCACTCATTTTCTTTTGCCTTTCTTCTGTTTAGTACTGGTTGTGTTTGCCAAACTGCGTACACATCTGAACCCGATGTACGAGCGAGGCTGGTTTTGGTATTCCCACGTACGCCAAGCGCTTCTGATATACGATTCTGGGTCTTTCCACGATCCACCGCGTACACTTTTTTTCTTTAGCTTGTACGGATCTTCCAACGCCGCCTTATACTCCAACTGCGGATTCAAATCGTTCATCGCATCGACACCGGCCTCATTATATATGGTACTCGTCCATTCTGCCACATTACCCGCCATGTCGTACAAGCCGTTGGAGTTAGCACCGTAGATGCCCACCTTACTGGTAATGAGGTTGCCGTCCTTGGTATAGTTACCACGGTCGGGCTTGAAATTGGCAAAGAAACAACCCTCACCGGAGGCCACCGCCTCATTTTCCCATGGAAACTCCGTGCCGTCCTTGCCACGAGCGGCATATTCCCACTCTGCTTCTGTTGGCAGACGATATCGTTGAATGTAACGAGCCTCGCCACCCAATCCTTTTAACAGATAATCGGTTCGCCACGCACAGAAGGCGTTGGCCTGCTCCCAAGTGACGCCCACGACGGGATAATCGTTGTACGCCGGATTGCTGAAATAGTTACGGAGATAAGTTTCGTTGTCCGAATTTTGGAAATCATTCACCCAACACGTGGTGTCCGGATACACGTTGACGATATAAGTATTGAGGAAATCCCATGGACCCGAGCGTGGTCGGTTGATGGTTTCGCTCACAATCTGTCCGTTGTCATCAACGTATGCGGTGTCCTTGGAAATCATCACCACTTCGTCAGGATCAACGGTCAGGTCGGTATTCAGATTACGTTCTTGAGGCAACATTCTGTTTCTTCTCAAGGCAGCGGTCGTATAGTCGTACACCTCGTAACGATAGTTGAGTTGACGATAGTCGAGCAACTTCTCGCCCGTCACCGGGTTGGTGACATACATACTCTCCAAGGCGCGCTGCTCATCCTCATTCATCTTACGGGGAAGTGCTTTTTTCCAGTTCAGATGAGGTTTAACAGGGTCACCGTTTTTGTCCTCTGTGATGAGATAAGTCTCGTCACCCGCATAGGCTGGATCAGCCAAACGGGTACGCAAGATGCTGTCGCGAACCCAGGCGACGAACTGTTTATATTCAGAGTTTGTCACCTCTGTCTCATCCATCCAGAACCCGTCTACAGAGATATCTTTCTGCGACAACTGCTTGCCCCAAAGGCTATCCTGCTTTTCAAGCCCCATCTTCAAATAGCCACGGCTTACCCGTGTCATTCCGTATGGCGTGGGTTCGGTGAAGGCTTTTCCGCCAACACCCACTACTTCGCCGCCTTTACCCATAGAAGCAGACTTACTGCCGAAGCAACCTGTCAGCATCATCAAGCCTAACACGGCCAAGCCGAATATCATGTTTCTCTTCATATACCTGATTTTCATTTTTCCACGATGGTCATTATAGAAGTCTTACACTTTTGTGCTTGTTTCTTCCCTTCTTAGCCAAATTGACATCCATCTGGTAACCAACAAACAGTTCGTGACTGCCGTTGCCCGGTTGGATGGCCGAGGTGTACAACTCATAACTATAACCCAGCACAATGCCATGAAAGCTACCGCCTGCCAAGAACGTGACAGAGTTGGTGGGACTATAGGCTACACCCCCGTACATCATTTTCTTCTCATGCTGGTACACCAGTCGGGTTGTTAGGTCGCCACGGTAGGCTACCCCGTCTGTACGAACCAACACAGAAGGCTGTATTGTAAGAAACGGATTTCTCAAGTGTATATTGTATCCACCTGTTAAATAATATGTAGGATCGATTTGTAATTGATTTTTCTCATTAAACTCGATGAGGGGTGAAGTAAGATGCTGCGCTGACACGCCCACATACCACACCCGGTGCGAATAATACACGCCCGCACCGAGATCGAAGGCATTACCTTCGGCCTTTGTATTGATGAAGGCAGGGTCGTTGGCATCGGCCAAATTGAGCCTGGTGCCATCAAACGCCTCACTCAACAAGCCTGCCTGCGCGCCAACCGCAAGTCGACCTCCGAACAATTTGAAGCGAAGGGCATACTGCAAAGCCAAGCGTTGATGGGTAAAAAGACCAATCTGGTCGTTCACCAACTGTACGCCTCCGCCATGATATGCCTTGAGAAAATAAAAAGGCATATCAGCAGCAGCATACATCGTTCGTGGGTTGTTCTTAAATCCAACGAAGCTCATGGCGTAAGCCGCATTGATGTTTAGTTTGTTCTGTTTGCCCACTGAAGCGGGGTTGAACGAAGGTTGCATGTCAAAATAATGGCTGAATGCCACATCGTATTGCGCCCTTGCCGTCCCAACCATCCACAACAGCAGACAGAGTAATGTGATTTTCTTGCATTGCACGTCTGCATAACGTACATTTTTACGTTTTATTGTCAAGACAGCGGGATGAAGTTGGAAGAAATGACAAACGTCTGACATACCATAACGTTCTACAGGTGGGTTTATAAAAAAGAGTCTCGTTATTACGCAGAACAACAAGACTCTCGGTGTGGGCGTTGACGGATTCGAACCGCCGACCCTCTGCTTGTAAGGCAGATGCTCTAAACCAGCTGAGCTAAACGCCCATTCTTTATCCAGAATGTGGGTGCAAAGGTAGTTTGTTTTTGTGAAAACTCCAAACTTTTCCCATATTTTTCATCCAAGCTAACACGGTTCAATCGTTGAAAGGGCTTGTTGCGGAACGAAAGATAACACGGAGGAGGTAAACATGAACATCCCTCTGTGAATCGTTTGCTTCATCGGATTCTATTTAAAAACCATCGCCCCACAGAACTTTCTCCAAATGGTTTCGCACCCAAAGAATGTTTGTTATTTTTACCAAATAATGCCCCTAAAACGGCACTTGAAAACCTTCAAAATAGAAAAAATCAATAGGCCGGCAGGATGCAAAAAAGAGTTGTTTTGGGAAGAATTATCAACTTTTAACTGAAAAGCAATGAGATTGGTGCATTAAAAGCATCACCTTGGCGCACAATCTACATGGTATTGCACCGCAAAAGCATGCAGATTGCACCCTGAAAGCTATGCTTTTGATGCGAAAAATTGAAGAAATAGAGAGTTAAAAACTACATAATCTGCGTAATATCTTCAATCACAAAGAATTACAAAACTCGCTCAATTTTAGCTTATTTGCAAGCAGAAGTAAGGTTGATGGATTTCAAGCCAAGGATAAGAACGACGATTGTCAGGAAAATTCATCATCATCGTAGTGGCGAAGGTGGTGCGGGTGCTGCACACACTACGCTTCTTCACCGATGCTATTAACATCGCCAGTTCACGATTGCACGTTTGGGAGTCGGCTCTACCCCATCGGTTTTCAGCCACTATTCACGATAGGAAAGTGGTTGAATGCCGTTCATTTCTCTACGAATTGCTGGAGTTCTTCCAGCGAATGGGCCACCTTGATTTGTTGATGATAATCGCCTCTAATCACGCCTTTGGCCGTTAGATCGTCCAAAAGTGCCACCAGCGAATCCCAAAAGCCATTGATGTTGTAAAGAATTACCTGCTGCTGATGGTAGCCAATGCTGTGTGCAGCTACCACCGAAAATATCTCATCCAAGGTACCAACACCGCCCGGAAGAGCGATGGAAACATCGCTTTGCGCCAACATCAGCTCTTTCCGGTCGCTCAGGTTGTTGCAAGGAATCTCCACATCAACATAGTCAGACACTCTTCCGCGCTCCTCTATGATAGACGGCACCACGCCAATGGTTTGCCCACCCGCCTCATGTACGGCCTTTGCGACACACTCCATGAGGCCCAGGTTGCAACCGCCGAACACGAGTGAATGACCCTGCTCGGCCATCCACTTACCCAGTTGTTCGGTCTGTGTGAAATATTCGGGGGCGATATGATCATTTGCTGAGCAAAAAACAGCAATTTTCATGTTTGGTTGTATTGAAGGATGATTGGCGAAAGGCTCGCCTTACTTATTTTCATGTGTAGGTCGAGCGACTTGGAAAAACAAATTAAAGTTTTTGAAACTCTCCGTAGATACGGTCTGCGATTGACTTGAATTCTTCTTCAGAAAGTTTCAAATGCTCTTTTCTAAAGTTCACATCGGCCTCGCTGTTCATGGGAATGAGATGGATATGCGCATGCGGAACCTCAAGTCCCAGCACCACTTGCGCCACTTTTTTACATGGGAAGGCGCGTTTCAAGGCCACAGCTACCTTTTTAGCGAACACCTGATATTCGGCCAACTCATCATCTTCCATATCGAAAATGTAATCCACCTCGCGACGTGGAATAACCAACGTGTGTCCATTTTGCAACGGACTAATGTCCAGAAAAGCATAAAATTTCTCACTCTCTGCACACTTGTAACTGGGAATTTCGCCAGCTGCGATTTTAGAAAAGATGTCCATGGTCTTAACGTTTTTTATTCAACTGTTATCTTGTCAATGCGTAGTTTGATGGTGCCGGCTGGTATTTTGATATCCACCTCATCACCCACTTTCTTGTTCAGCAGCCCTTGTGCGATAGGCGTTTTGATGGATATCTTCCCCGCTTTGAGGTCAGCCTCGCTCTCACTGACGATGGTATACACCATTTTTGACTTCGTCTTCATGTTGGTCATCTCGACTTTGGACAAGATCTGCACTGTATCGGCACTGAGACGAGACACGTCAACAATCTTCGCCTCAGCGATGGTCAGTTTCATTTTATTGATTTTATCTTCGAGATGCGCCTGCACTTCCTTGGCAGCGTCATATTCAGAGTTTTCACTCAAATCACCCTTATCACGCGCTTCTGCGATGGCAGCTGATGCCTTCGGGCGCTCAATAGATTCGAGCCGGGTAAGCTCGGCTACAAGATTGTCGTAGCCTTCTTGTGACATGTAAGCCATAACGTTATAAGTATTTATTATTAATAATTGCTGTTGGTGAAGACGATAAAAGAAAGAATTCCGACATCTACCAAAGTGTCGGAATTCCTTTTCCTAAGTCTTCTCTTGTTGTTTACTTTTCGCAAAGTTAGACATTCTTTTCCAATAAACAAGTTTTTTCACATTATTTATTAAATGATTGGGACTGCATTTAGCGCCGGACAATTCGCTTGATGAATTGATTTACATCAAGAAACAGGCATTAAAACCAAATTGTTTGCGTAAACAGTTGCTATTATGCTTAAACTGTCATATCTTTGCAACGTGTTTTCATAGTATTAGATTTAAGGTTAACAAAGATTGGGACTCGGCGGAGCCCCTTTTTTTATGTCCATTCGTCAAGTGTGTTGGCATGCTGACAGAATCGGGTAGGAGGTAAATGTTATTCATAAAAGGCATTTACCTCCTACTTTCACATTTACCGACCTCCCACACCACCGTACGTGCGGTTCCGCATACGGCGGTTTCGTACTTTTACACCTCACGGTGTGTGGCAAGTTGTTTTCAGCTATCCCTTTGAGTAACGTCACTTCTATCCTATTGTCGGATTCCGTCCTATCGTTTTGGATAGAGAGCTCCTTTCGGACATCTGACGAAGAAATCCGCAGGGTAGCATTCATTTACTATTGCACTGCACGATTCGGTCCTTCCCTGTAGGCACACGTACCTTGGGTACTATGACCTCTGCTGACTTCTCACGGCAAGCTTTACTCCGCTTCTTTCGTAAAAACAACTAGTTGAAACGTCCGTGAGACCTCCTCGGATAAGAACATTATCTTTCCATCTTATACCTACTTCATTTTTTCGCAAGCTCAAGGAAACTCCACCAACCATTCCGAATAGCTATCGGGCTTTGGTTTGTTCGGCAACCTTACCCACGGTCATATGCCTTATATGAAGTTTCTGTTCGTTAGGCCAGATGTTTGCCGCCAGCTTCCTTCAGATTTCACCTCACGATGAACACCCTTGCTCTTGGCTATGTAATTCCCGCTATTAGGGCTTACTCGGGACTTCCACCCGTTAGATAATGCTCATGCCGAGCGTACCGAAAAGAGGCAACCATTGCTGGTTGCCTCAGTGTATAGTTTGGCAGATTCTGCCGTGTATCTTACAAATCAAACTTGTAACCCAGTGTTACCTGGAACACGCTGTTCTTAGCATCGAAGTTGTCGAAAACCTTGGTTACACCCCAATTGTAGCGTCCGTCAATAACGACATTGGCGAACTCATAGGAGAGACCCACTGGGATAGCGAGGTCGAAACCCTTAGCCTTGGTACCGTCTTTGTCCACTGCAAATGCTGGCTGAACACCCAATTTCACTGCCAATCCAGGCACAACGTATACGTTTGCCATGACAGGCACGTTGATGTAAGCCAGATTAGTCTTTGCATCTTTTATCTCAAACTTTTTATTTCCAATTTTGAAGTCAACTCCAGTATCAAACTTCACGCCTTCTTGTGCGTACATTACACCTCCAGAAAGGCTGAAAATGTCAGATACCTGATACTCCAGTTCAGCACCAGCAGTGAAACCAACCTTCATCTTTGTCTTTTCAAACTCGGTCATTGTTGCACCCACAACACCTACCTGCGGCTTCAAAGAAACTGTTCCTACTGCGCGTTGCGCAAATGTTGCTACGGACGAAAGCAGTACAACTGCTGTTAAAATCATTTTTTTCATAAATGTTCTAGTTTTTGTAAATAAATCCTGATTAGTTAATCTTTTATTGAACTCACAAGCAAATGTAAGTTGTTTTCGGGTAACAACCATACATTTGTCTTATTTTTTATTTAATTATGACTATATTCTGGTTTGTTAACACAATCGTGCGGGAATGTAATCTATCAATAATTTGAACAGCAGATTAGCCGACAGCACCGCCTCATTGCCCAACACAATCAGCTGTTTTCGGGCTCTTGTCAGGGCTACATTCAACTTGCGGTCTATCCAAGCCTGCCCCTCCAGGAAGCTATTGGCTGTGAGAAAATCCAACTGGTAGCGGTTCTGAACGGTGAAAGAGTAGATGATGACATCGCGTTGACTACCTTGATAACGCTCCACCGTGTCGACATCCACTTGCATGAGTTGTGAGACGCCCGTCTTTTCTATCTCTTTTCGAACCATTGCAATCTGGTTGCGATAAGGCACTATCACGCCCACCGTCTTCTGTACATCAAACTTATCGTTTGCCAACCGATGGATGCGACGCAACAAGTCGGCCACCTTTCGGGCCTCGTCTGGATTCACTTTATCAGAGAGTCGCACGTTTTGCGTGAAGTGAGAGGGATAGTAAAGCAGCCTCTGACTCACCAACAAAGCGTCCGTCTCATCCTGCGGCACCGCCGTATAACCGATATCTTCGCCCACCTGGTGTGGCAATGGAACGGGCTGCAGCTGCTCCTTGGCATAGAACATCTTGTTGGGAAAGGCGGCAATGGCTGGATGCATGCGGCCTTGTTTGCGCAGCGTGTCCACGAAGTCGGTACGTCCTTGTCGCTCTTCCCATCGGATAAGTCGCTCAAACAATGAGTTTCGGCAGTCGGTCAGACAGATGTTTTGCAAGTCGGCATCGGTCACTTGCGACTCTGACGCGTCTTGTTGAACCACAGCGGGCAGTTGTTTGTAATCGCCAATGAGGATGAATTTGTCGATATTGGGTTGATGATTAATGGCCAAACTGGCGCCTCCCATCGTCGAAACGTGGCTCGACAGAATGCCTACAAGGTTAGGTTCCAATATCTGACTGGCCTCATCAATGAGTGCCAGACTGAAATGTTTGATGGCAAAGATGAAGGGCTTGCTCATCATTATCGACGTAGTACTCACGATGAGGCGCATGTCTGCGAACCGCTGTCGCAAGTCGTTCAGCTTGGGATGGTCATCAATGGCCTGTCCTAAGAGATGACTCTTGAATCGTGGATCACAGCTATACTCGTTGCCCAAACGGATAAAATCAAGACCTTCGTCGCACAACATGCCACAAATCTCATCCACAGCACGGTTGGTATAGGCCATGAGAAGAATGTTGGCATCAGGGTTTTCCAACTCTTCCAACACCATATAGCGCAGAGCCATCGATGTCTTGCCCGTGCCAGGGGGGCCAACCAGCAGGAAATAGTCTTGTGCCTGTTTGGCTTTCAGCACCACGTCATCATAGTCAGGATGATAACTTCGGGACAGCTTCAGGGCGTGATTGGCGCGTGGTTCACGCTGTCCCAACAACAAGTCGCGCCGCTCTTTCGAAGTGGTCATCAGCGTATGCAGGGCACGTATGGCTGCCGCACCACCCGCATCTGACGCACTATGCTCCACTGCGTACACCAAAGGCGTGTGATGGGTATGCCGCTTTCCTTCTTCTACCGTATATAATAAGTCATCATTCTGTTGTGCGTCCGTCAAATGAACGGCTATCTCATCGGTCTTGACGTACATGATGAAGCCCTTGAACAGGATGCTCCGACGCACGTCAGGCACGCTGTCGGGATGATAGCCGTACAGATATACCATGTCGCCCCGCCTGAAATTGGGCAGGAAGTCTTCGCCCTGATCAGGAACGGCGAGCGTGATTTCATCGAATCCTCGGCTGCGGGTTCGTTTCTTCTGCGTGATGGTGAGGCCGGTATAGATATTTCCCATCTCCTTTTTCTCGCTCAACGGCATGTTCCACAGGTCAGCACTACTGCGCCCACTACCATTAACGGCACCGATTTTCGAGATGAGTTGTTCTTTCAGTACGAAGGTCATCATACGACAGAAATATGCTTTCTCCAGCTTACTCATTTGTTCCAGCGGCACCGTGATGGCCTCTATCTGCGGCAGTAAGAAACGATTGTAGAAGTAAGTGTTGGTATTCTCCGTGTTCAGTGTTTGTGGATTGAGCTGTGGCAGCATGCCTTCAAATCCCTCGAGGGCACTCGTATAATCGGAAGCCACGATGAGATTGCGCAGTTTGAGGGCTTCATGGATGAGCATGTCCAACCTACTGACATCCATCAAACCTGTTGGCAACGCGTATTTCGAGTACAACAGAAAGATGCGGGTGGCCTTGTCGGACAGACGGAAGTTGTATCTCAGCACGCCATAGTACAGTAGCGCCTGCACATAGTGCGCCTCAACGTGCTGGTTGCCATGCCGGTTGTGGCTGCCATATTCCAGATTCATATTCTTTCCCGACTTCTGTTCGACCAGCAATCTGAAGTCGGTGGTCATCATGTCCACACGTCCTTGTATGCCCAACTGCTCACATACGAACGAAGGTTCCAGCAAGGCTCGCTCGCGGTTGTAGGTCTTGAACAGTTCTGCAACGATTTGTTGCAGGTTCTGTACCTGCTTCATGGCCTCCACTTTAAACGCCACAGGGTCCAGGTCGGTGCATGTACAGTATTCCAAAGCCTTCTCCCTGTAGTTGTCTTTCAGTGTTTCTGCCATGTCAAACGCACGCTCTCCACGCGCATGGATGATGTCATCGAGCGCACTACCGGCAAAGTTTCCCAAAATGGTATGCCGCGTATTGGGCTTATCCTTCATGCGGTTGATGGTGAAGAGGGCTGGATGATGACCATATTCCGTAAAACATGTCGCCAGTGAACTGATGTCCACCAGGTAGTCGGGGATGACGATGATGCGACGTGGCGTGACCAAATGATCCTTCACCTGACAGTCCAAGAGATTCAACGGCATGCCTTTGCGCAAGATATCATGAAGATACGACAGGTCGGCAAACTGCTCCTCACTGGTATATTCTACTTGCAAAAGACGCTCATCAGCTTCCCCATCGGGCATCACCCAGATGAACTGCTCGTCCCATTGCCTCACGATACAACGGATATAGCGTTCGTCCAACCGCAATATTTGTCGCGTTTGTTGAGCACGAGCGGGTATTTTGCCGACTAAAAAAGAGGGAATAGCTTCTCTGAACACTGCCGAGATGAAGACACAAAGCGCACGAACGTCGTAAGTAAGGTCTTCTGGCAAGATGGGCGATGACGAGTTGGAGTGCCGTCGCATCTGGTGAACGGCGCGAGTATCGGCTGCCGATAAGCCACGCTGGGTACACAGATGATCCACGCGAGCGTTGAGGTCGCCAAAGCTATAGGAGGTGTTTTTCAAACCGGCGGCACACGCCATCACCAACGTCTCGTGCAACATTTTGTTGACCAGCGCACCCTCCTGAGAGCCAGCCTCAAGGATTTGGGCTGCCCGTTGGTAGAGTTCGTTGGCTGTAATGTAAGTTTGTGATTGCTGCATGTCGCGGTTCGAGGGTCGTCCTCGCATGTGGGTTAAAAAGTGTTTCGTTTGGGCTTGGCCTGCACGCGTGTTGCAAAGATAATCAAAAATATGGTACTGCCCCTCCCCTTTTCATGGCATTTTGCGTATATTTGTCATCACAATAACATTCTTTATTCAAAACAAATCATTGATGAACCAACAAGATATCATGCGCAGGGCCATCGCCCTGTCTGAAAAAAGTGTACGCACAGGCGGCGGACCTTTTGGTGCCGTGATTGCCAAAGATGGAGAAATCATTGCCGAGGCATCCAATACCGTTACCTTAGACCACGACCCTACGGCGCACGCCGAGGTGAATGCCATCAGGCAAGCCGCACGCAAGCTGGGCACGTTCGACCTCACTGGCTGCGACATCTACACCTCCTGCGAGCCTTGTCCCATGTGCTTAGGAGCCATCTATTGGGCTCATCTGGACCGCATCTATTACGCCAACGACCGCAAGGATGCTGCACGCATAGGGTTTGACGACGACTTTATCTACCAAGAGATAGCTCTCCAACCAGCCGATCGACATAAACAAATGCAGATTTTGCTGCCCGAAGAGGCAAGAAAAGCGTTTGACATGTGGATGAAAAGCAAAGACAAGACAACTTATTAAGCAGCGGATGATGGCAAAAAAGATAAGTCATTCGGTGCGCCAAATGCACATTCTCCAACACTGCTTATCGTTTTCGGTCTTGTATTGACCAAGGTTCATGGCGTAACCTATGTGACACGCGACCAAATACAGAAACTACAATAACAGAATTGGCTACTGCCCACCCAGGCGGTCGAAGTACACAATGAGTTCTTCCCACGTCTTGAACTCATCACTTCCATAAGCCAGACAAGTTCCCATAAAGCCTTTTTGCGCCTCAGGGGTGATGAGATAGTCGCCATAGAGCAGCTTCGGCTGGTTGGTAAAGATTACCCGATTGTAGGCCGGAGCCGACAGATACTCCTCCACCCACGTCTGCACCTCACCCATATAAGCATGGTCGTTGGTAGGTGCTGCGGCCACCACATAGACATCATATCGCTCGATGAGCATCTGATATGCCTTGCGCATACTCGACGTGGCCTTGCCGTAACTGTCGTGCAGCGTCGCGTAGTCGATGTAAACGATGGGGCGTTCGCGTCCCTCTTGCTGATCATCAATCCAACGAATCACGGGAATGAGATAGTGGAAGGCCACCTTATCGGTGACTCGATGGGCACCATGGAAGCGGATGGCCTGTGGATAGTGCTCGCGAAAGAGGTCGAAGGTATGCACCAGCGGGTCCTTGTCGCCAAAGAGTCCGTACACCCGTCTTTGCTCCTCGGGCGTGACGTTGGCGAAACATTGCTCGGTGATATCCTTGTACTCGTTGACCAACGACTTAGTAACGATTACCTCAGTCTCGCCATCCTTGCGGGGATTATGGAAAGATTGCTTGCCCGTCAAGCCGTGGTCGTGCATGGTCAGACCCATCTGGAAGGCCGGATTCACCAGTATACGGTCGTAACCCGTGAGCATCTCAGTATACATGCCGCCCATGGAGGTGCCGATGATGAGGTCGGGCTGGTGCCTTTGGCACAGTTGCCTCAGCAGGTCTATCGCCTCAGCGGGATGCACCGGCAGGTCTTCTGCCACGACGTTCGCCTGGGGCAACAGCTCCCTAAGCATGGCTACCGTGCCCGATTGGCCCGATGACATAAAGCCGTGGACGTACATGAGGGTCTTGCCCTTCATTAAATCGGGATATTGTTTCTTAGTCGGATTTTCCATTTCTACACCTTTTTTCTTTACCATTGAACAGATTTGTCAGATGCGTCTTCGCATTTGGCAAAAGCCTTCTTGAGATACGACAGGCGCATCTTGCGGTTATCAACAAATGACACGAAGGCACGTGAGGTTCCATCCGGCCCCTCAACCCTTATGCCCGTACATATCGTCAACGCCCCACTGGTCCATTCGTACAAAGGTTCCACCACGCCACTCTCACCGAACAACGGAGTGAAGCATGGCTTGTAGAGCCGTTGCGAAAAGGTTTTACTTGGCTTACCGTACTTCTTTGTCAGGCTCACCACAACAGAATCAACGGTTTTCCTCAACGCCCGATAAGGTTCATCGGCTTTCAGACGGTCTATGGAGAGGCCGTATTCACCTTCGTAATTGAGCGTCTTGGTTGTGACGGAAACAATGAAAAAAGAAACCAGAGAGTCGTTGAGGAAGTTCACGGCTGGTGCAGAAGAGATCACCTCATCTTTATATTGTTCCGCATCTTCCAGCTGATTCTCCATGATATTGTTGCAACAAATGGTTGAAAACAAGGGATAACCATTGTAAAAAACAAACGGAATATTGTCAATTTTAAAGCATCTCCCCTCACTCAAATCGCTCTTCGTGTAGTTGGTACACTTGTCTTTATTGAACTGCTCCACCGCTTGGATGAAGCTGCCGTACTGTTCCATGCCGAGCGAAAAATATCCCAAGATTTCTTTTCCCTCGCTCCTGTTTCCCGATGAGGGTGCCGACTTTTGCACCAGAGGCGTCACCTTATAAGATAACGCACAGGCGGGACTGGCAAGCAAGCACGACAGAATGGCAATCAACAACTTTCTCATGATGTCTCATTTGGATGGTTTTGTTAATGCAAATATAGGGATTTAGTGGCGAATCAACAAGTTTTTCCACACCAAAAGCCAAAGATTCCCAGCAAAAAAACCGAAAACAAGGCGATGGGCGGCACGCAGGTCAGGATGGCGGATGATGATGATTTTTCTTGACAAACAAGTCTTTCATGCTTCGCGTATTTTCAAACAGGATGCCACTCGTTCGCAAATACGCTAAAAATGAGCAACAATTGTATCGAGCTGACACACAATTATTTACAAATAAAGCTCATTATATTCTACCTTTTCCTCAACGTTTTTCCCGCCAAAAGCATTGCTTTTGTGTGGCAATCTGCATGCTTTTGCGAGGAAAGAGCATGCAGATTGACAGGTAAGATGATGCCTTTTAGCCCAAAAACTCCTTGTTTTTGTGTAAAAATACGATTTATTTAGCAATGTATACCCTATCTTGCATCCTCCCTGCCTATTGATTTTTTCTATTTTGAAAGTTTGGACGTGCCGTTTTAAGGGCTTTTTTCAGGCAAAATATTGAACAAAAGCAAGGATGGGAAAGGAAATGGATGCGCCAACGAATGACACAGAAAATTTGCAGAATAGCCAAAAACACACTATCTTTGTGACATTCAACAAGAACCAAACAATCGCCCACAGGGGTAGATAACCAAAAAATCCAAATTGATGAAAAAAGCATTGATCGCGGCCTCTTTGGCCATTTTGTCCGCACTACCAGCCAGTGCCGACCTTACGCCTGTTATCCAAAAAGACATGCCTACCGATACAGAGTGGCACGACTTGCAGGTGAACGAGGTGAACAGACTGAAACTGCACACCAATTATTTCGCCTACGAGTCGGCCGAGAAGGCACTTGCCGGCGACCGGAAGGCATCGGCGAATTATCTCTCACTGAACGGAACGTGGAAGTTTCACTTTGCCGAAGCTCCCGACAAGCGGCCGTCGGGCTTCTTCGAAACCGGCTATGACGACGCGGCATGGAAGACCATCAGTGTGCCGGGAATATGGGAACTCAACGGCTATGGCGACCCGGTATATGTGAACGTCGGCTTCGCCTGGCGCGGACATTTCAAGAACAATCCGCCCCAAGTGCCGCTGAAAAACAACCATGTGGGCAGCTACCGCCGCATCATTAACATCCCCAACAGCTGGGACGGCAAACAGATTATTGCCCACTTTGGCAGCGTGACGTCCAACATCTACCTGTATGTCAACGGCAGGTATGTGGGCTATGCAGAGGATTCTAAGGTGGCCGCTGAGTTCGACATCACGCCCTATGTGAAGAAGGGCGACAACCTGATTGCCTTTCAGACCTTCCGCTGGTGCGACGGCTCGTACAGCGAGGACCAGGACTTCTGGCGGCTGAGCGGCGTGGCGCGCGACAGTTATCTCTATGCCCGCAACGAAAAGGTGCAGGTGAGCAACATCAAGCTGACGGCCGACCTGATAAACAACTACCAAGACGGTGCGCTGTCGGTGGACTTGGACGTAAAGGGAAGTCCCACGGTAGACTTCGACCTGCTCAACGCCAACGGCATCTCCGTGAGCAAGCACAGCGTGGACTTTAAGGGACAGCGTCACGGTAACGTGGCTTTCAACATCAAGAACGTGAAACCTTGGACCGCCGAGACACCCTATCTGTTCACCCTTGTCACCACAGTGAAGAAGGGCGGAAAGGTGATAGAGGTGATTCCGCAGAAGGTGGGGTTCAGGAAAGTGGAGATTAGGAACAGTCAGTTGCTGGTTAATGGGCAACCCATCTATATAAAAGGTGCCAACAGGCACGAGATGGATCCAGAAGGTGGCTACATCGTGAGCCGTGAACGGATGATACAGGACATCAAGATTATGAAGCAATTCAACATCAATGCCGTGCGCACCTGTCACTATCCCGACGACCCACAGTGGTATGAGCTGTGCGACGAGTATGGTCTTTATGTGGTAGCCGAGGCCAACCAGGAGGGGCATGGTTTTGGCTACGGGAATAATGCGCCCACCAAAAAACCCTTGTTTGCTAAGCAAATTCTGGAACGCAACCAGCACAATGTGGAAATGTTTTACAACCATCCCAGTATCATCAGCTGGTCCATGGGTAACGAAACAGCCGACGGTCCTAATTTCACGGCGGCATTCAATTGGATTAAGAGCGTGGACACCTCACGCCCGATACACTGGGAGCGGGCAGTAAAGGGACCGAACAGCGAGTTGTACTGCCCCATGTACCTGCCTCAAAAAGCGTGCGAGGAATACGCACAGTCCACGAAACCCGAGGACCAGAAGCCGCTCATACAGTGCGAGTACAACCACGCTATGGGCAATTCGGGCGGAGGACTGAAGGAGTACTGGGACTTGGTGCGCAAATATCCCAAGTTTCAAGGTGGTTTTGTGTGGGACTTTGTGGATCAAGCCTTGCGTGACACAAAGCGTGGCATCTATACCTATGGCGGTGATTACAACACATACGACCCCAGCGACAACAACTTCAACTGCAACGGACTCATCAGTCCCGACCGCATACCTAACCCGCACATGTATGAGGTGGGCTATGAGTACCAGAACATCTGGGTACAACCCGTTGACTTGATGGCGGGTAAAATAAAGGTGAGGAACGAGTATTTCTTCCGTGACCTGGGCAACTATGCCCTGCAATGGAAGGTTCTCGTCAATGGCAAGGAGGCACAGAGGGGTACCGTAAGCGACCTGCAAGTGCAGCCACAGCAAACGGCTGACTTGACGCTGCCGTACAACTTGAACTCACTGTTGGCCGACCCGCAAAACCGAGACGTGCAGCTTAACATAGACTTTGCGCTGAAGCAGCCAGAACCTCTCATGCAAAAGGGGCAGGTGGTGGCCTACCAACAGCTTCCTATAAAAGACTATTATTTAGAAAAAAGCACGAACTCAGAACCCGAGATGGAAACACTTGCATGGTATGGAAAATTGAAGAAAACCAGCAAGAAGAAAGACAAACTGGTAACGATAGAAAACCAACAGATGTCTATCTCGTTTGACAAACAAACGGGTTTAATGACAAGATATATCGTGGGTGATGTGTCTTATCTGGCAGATGGCGGCGTCTTAAAACCTTGTTTCTGGCGTGCCGTAACGGATAATGACATGGGAGCGGGCATCAACAAGAAGTACAGCGTATGGCGCAACCCTGCCATGACGGTGAAAAATATCAGCGTGCAGAAAGTCAAACTGCTGGGCAACAACTTCATGTTGGTGACAGTGAACTATGACATGCCGGACGTGAAGTCGCAGATGACGATTGGTTATCTCATCACGGTGTCGGGGAAAGTAAAGGTCACGCAGACGCTTGTTCCCGACGCTGGTGCTCAGGTTCCCGGCATGTTGCGCTATGGCATGGTGATGCAGATGCCTTACGACATGGACAAGAGCGAGTATTTCGGCCGCGGACCTGTTGAGAATTATGCAGACCGGAAGTTCTCTCAACGCTTCGGCATCTACCAGCAGACGGCCGATGAGCAGTTCTATCCATACATACGCCCGCAAGAAACGGGTACCAAGAGCGATATGCGCTGGTGGAAACAAACTGGTGAAAAAGGCATGGGACTGCTGGTTCGTTCGGACAAACCGTTCTCTGCATCGGCCTTGCACTATACGGTTGAGGACTTGGACGATGGTGACGAGAAGGAACAGCGCCATATACAGGAGGTTCCGAAGTCCAAGTTTACGAACCTACACATCGACGGTGAGATGGCCGGCGTAGGCGGTATCGACTCGTGGAGCGCCAAAGCCGAGGCACTGGAGGCATACCGTGTGCCGTTTGGACATAAGAGGCTCCAGTTTACCCTGACACCCATAGGAAGGTAAGTCGGTACGCCCGACTTATCTCCTTTCATGCTGTTGAACGGGTTGGGCTTCGACTTCGGCTGGCGATTTCTTCAGGACGAGCAGCATCACAGCGGTCAGAATCAGTACAAAGCCAATGCCAATGCTCGTGGTGAACGGCTCACCGAAGACGGTAATGCCGATGCACATGGCCGTCAACGGCTCGAAAGCGCCGAGGATGGCCACCAAGGTGCTGCCGATATTCTTCAGCGCCATGACCAGCGTTACGTTGCTCACGGCCGTCGGCAGCAGTCCCAGCATGAAGAGATAGAAGAGCTGTTGCCCCGAATGGATAGGCGACAGTCCGCCTTCCATGAACACTGCGTAGAGCGTAATCATCAGCATAGAGAAGAAAAAGATGTAGAAGTTGGCCTTCAGTGATGGCATTCTGCTGATTTTCATCACTGGGTACGAAACCATATAGATGGCATATAGAAGGCCCGAGAGTAGCTCGATGCAGATGCCGAGCACTGACACATTGCCCACACCATGCTCTATTCCCGAAAGAAGGCACACACCGCCAACGGCGCAGGCGATGGCTATGAAGGTGGTGCGCGAGGGTTGTTCGTGCCTGAAAACCATCATCAGGATGGCAGTCCACACTGGGTAAGAGAACATCAACGTGGTGGCAATGCCGCTCGACAGGTAGTGATAACCCTTGAACAGTGCGATGGCCGATCCGCTGTAGAGCAGAGCCAGCAACATGATTCGTAGCGAATCGCCGAAACCTATGTACATCCTTCTGCGCTGATACAGCAGAATCAGCAGCATGAGAAAGCAGCCGATGGCGAAACGGTACACCAATATGGCCGGCGTATGCATGCCCGATGCCAGCAACGGAAGACTGAAAAGGGGAATCAGTCCGAAAGAGGCAGAAGAGATAATGGCTTCTGCAAAACCATGTAGCTTGTTCATTGGATATTCTTTTTTAGTTGACGAGTAGACGAGTTTACAAGTTGACAAGGTGATAGTTGGTTTAGTTGACGAGGTGACAAGTAGACAAGTAAACGAGTTGAAAGTGTTTTAGTCGACATGTTTACGTGTTCACAAGTTCACAAGTTTATAGCCATTAACTTGTGAACTTGTAAACTACCAACTCGTCAACTCTTTAACTTGTCAACTCGTCAACTCATAACCCCTCAATACAGCAGCATCAGTCCTGCGAATGCTGCGTAGCATATCATCCGGATAGGGTTGATCTTCATATATTTTGTTCCGATGAAGGTGGCGCAGAAGAGAGCCACACTGATCCAGAATTGCCATGGGTTTTTAATCATAGACCCAAAGTTCTCCTCGTTCATGAGCAGCAAGGTGGCAGCGCCAAGCAACCCCACTACGGCAGGTCGCAGTCCGCTAAAGACATTCTGAACGGGCTCGGTGTCCATGTACTTCATGAACATTTTACTGATGAGAATCATGAGGATGAGGGATGGCAGCACCAAGGCGAAGGTGGCAGTGGCTGACCCCAGGATGGCCATGGGCATGCCATAGCCCGCGTTGTGCACGGCCGCATAGCCGCAATAGGTGGCCGAGTTGATGCCAATGGGACCAGGTGTCATCTGACTGATGGCCACAATGTTGGTAAACTCGGCACTGCTGAGCCAGTGATGGTGTATCACCGTCTCTGTCTGAATAAGCGAAAGCATGCCGTAGCCGCCACCGAAACCAAACAAACCTATCTGGAAAAAAGTAATGAAAAGATAGAGATAAATCATGCTACTCGGTGGGTTTAATGAATTGTCCGTAAATGTATCCGCCGATACCTGCGGCAATAATGATGAAAATAGGGTTCACCCCGATGGCCCATATCAGCAGAGCGGAGATGATGGGTATCCAGCAATTGACCAATGAAATGCCGGCACTCTTGGCCAAGTTGAACGTAGGAACGGCAATCAATGCCACCACTGCCGGACGAATGCCGTTGAACATGGCGGCAATCCATGGCACATCCATGAGGCTATGGAAGAACATAGCGATTAGCAAGATGATGAAAAACGAGGGCAACGATGCACCCAAAGCGGTGCAAATAGCTCCCCGCACTCCTCGCAGCTTATAGCCTATGAAGATGCTGATGTTGACAGCGAAGACGCCAGGACAGCTCTGTGCGATGGCAATAAGGTCGAGAAACTCGTCCTTATCAATCCACTTGTGCCGGTCAACCACTTCTGCCTCAATGATTGGTATCATGGCATAGCCCCCGCCAAGGGTAAACGCTCCTATCTTGACAAATGTCTTAAAGAGTGTAATCCATCGCTGATTGTCCTCCGATGTCTCTGCCGTGTTGGGTATTTTGATAGGATTGCCCATGCGCTGTAAATGGTGATTGTTTTCTTTCGAATGAATACCTTTTTTTATTATGTAGCCGACTCGTCTACTCATGAACATGTCAACTCGTCTACTTAACCTGTTTCTCCACCCACTCTCTCGCATTCACAAAAGCCTCTATCCATGGTGTTACCTCGTCCATGTGTCGCTTGTAGGGGTAATAAGCGTTCTGCCATGGGAAGATGGAGCGTTCCAGATGGGGCATCATGGCTAAGTGTCGTCCGTCCTTGGAGCAGATACCAGCCACGCTATAGTCACTGCCATTCGGATTGCCGGGATAGCTGTTGTAGCTGTATTTGGCAATGATGTTGTAGTTCTCCTCACCTTCAGGCAAGCTGAACTTACCCTCTCCGTGGGCAACCCAGATGCCGAGCTTACTGCCCGAGAGGCTTCCGAGCATCACGCTGTTGTTCTCTGGGATGGTCAACCCAAGGAACGCACTTTCGAACTTGTGCGAGTCGTTATGCAACATGCGGGTTCTTTGCTGATGTTCGGGATTGATTAAGTTGAGCTCAACCATGAGCTGACAGCCGTTGCAGATACCCAGCGACAGTGTATCCTTGCGGGCATAGAACCTGTCGAGAGCTTCCTTGGCCTTGGGATTGTAAAGGAATGCCCCTGCCCACCCTTTGGCCGAACCGAGCACGTCACTGTTGGAGAAACCGCCACAGAACACAATGAGGTTGATGTCTTCCAATGTCTCGCGGCCGCTGATCAAGTCGGTCATCATCACATCCTTCACGTCAAAGCCCGCCAGATACAAGGCATAAGCCATCTCGCGCTCGCCGTTGGTTCCTTTCTCGCGGATGATGGCCGCCCTGATACCTGATGGCGTGCGGCGGTCTGCGTTGAGTTGGTATTGTGAGAGCTTGCCCGTGAAAGCATCGTTGAACCTCAGTTGCAGCGGCTGCGCTTTGTAGTTGCGGTGACGTTGGTCGGCCATGCCGTTCATACTCTGCCGCTTGTCCAGCTCGTAAGATGTCTGGAACCATGCCTCGCGCAAGGCATCGATATCGAACTCGTGCTGCCATTCATTCTTCTTCACGACAATCTTACGCTCCTTAGGCGTGGGGTAGCCAATCTTGGCATAGCCGATACCTTCGCTTTCTAAGTATTCACGCAGCGCATGCTTGTGCAGGTCAGACACCTGAATCACCACCCCAGGGTTCTCGGCAAACAGGTTTTTCACCACGTCCTCACCGTTCACGTCGTACAAGTTCACATGAATACCGCCCTGTTGGTTGGCAAACGTCATCTCCAGCAGCGTGGTTATCAGACCACCGGCACTGATGTCATGGCCAGCCATTACCCATCCTTTGTTGATGAGTGTCTGTATTGCCTCGAAACAGTCGGCAAAGTATTCAGGGTTTTTCACCGTCGGAACGTCGCTGCCTACCTTACCTAAGCTCTGCGCAAAGGCACTGCCGCCGAGGCGTTGGTCATCAAACGAGAAGTCGATGTAATAGAGTGACGAGTTCTTGTTGTTCACCAAGACTGGCGAAACCACATTCCTGACATCCTTCACCTCGCCTCCCGCACTGACAATGACGGTTCCGGGAGAGATGATTTTCTCGCCATTGGGATATTTCTGGGTAAGCGACAGCGAGTCTTTTCCCGTGGGTACGTTGATGTGGAGCGAGCAACAGAAGTCGCTCAAGGCCTCCACTGCGGCATACAGGCGTGCGTCTTCGCCCTTTTGCGCACGGCATGGCCACATCCAGTTGGCTGAGAGCGAGACGCCTTCCAGCCCATCTTCGAGCGGAGCCCACACGATATTGGTGAGCGATTCGGCCACACTCAGCACGCTGCCGGCCTCTGGCGATGCCAATCCAGCTTGTGGAGCATGTCCCAAGGCGGTGGCGATACCCCGCTTGCCGCGATAGTCCAATGCCACCACGCCACAGTCGGAGAGCGGCAATTGAATTTCGCCTTGGCACTGCTGGCGAGCTATCTTGCCCGTTACCGAGCGGTCCACCTTGTTGGTGAGCCAGTCTTTGCACGCCACGGCCTCCAGCTGTAACACCTTATTTATATAGCTGTCTATCTGGTCGGCGCTATAGGTCACGTCCTCATAGTGGCGCGTCACGGTCTCATCGGTCATGATGGTCTTGGGCGAGTGTCCGAACATCTGTGCCACATCCAGGTCGAAAGGCTTCACGCCATCGGCCTGAACGAATGAGAAGCGGGCGTCGCCAGTGGTCTCACCCACCACATATAGCGGTGCTCGCTCACGCTCGGCGATGGCCTTGACGTGATCCAGATGCCGCTCATCGATGAGCAGTCCCATGCGCTCCTGACTCTCGTTGGCAATGATTTCCTTGGCGCTGAGCGTCTTGTCGCCAATCGGTAGCTTGGCCATGTCAATCTCTCCGCCGCAGTCTTCCACGAGTTCTGACAGACAGTTCAGGTGACCAGCGCTGCCATGGTCGTGGATGGACACCACCGGATTTTCCTTTTCCTCCACCAAGGCGCGAACCAAGTTGTAGGCACGCTTCTGCATTTCCGGGTTCGCACGCTGTATGGCGTTCAGCTCAATGCCGCTGGTATAGCGCCCCGTATCAACGGATGACACGCTTCCGCCACCCAAACCAATGCGGTAGTTGTCGCCCCCAACCACCACAACCTTGTTTCCTTTCTGCGGTTCTTTCTTCAAACAGTCACGTTTTTTGCCGTAACCAACGCCCCCAGCCAGCATGATAACCTTGTCGTAAGCTAGCTTCTGACCGTCTTCCTCATGTTCAAACGTCAGCACCGAACCACAAATGAGCGGTTGGCCGAACTTGTTTCCGAAGTCGCTGGCACCGTTCGAGGCCTTGATAAGTATTTGTTCGGGTGTCTGATACAGCCACTTCCGCACGGGCAGGATGTCCTCCCAGGTGCGAGATTCGCCTTCCAAACGCGGATAGGCAGTCATGTACACCGCCGTTCCGGCTAACGGCCAAGAGCCCACGCCACCACCCATGCGGTCGCGAATCTCGCCTCCCGTACCCGTCGCGGCACCGTTGAAAGGCTCCACAGTGGTGGGGAAGTTGTGGGTTTCGGCCTTCAGTGAAATCACGCTCTCAATGTCCTCCACCTGGAAATAGTCACTGGTCGACTGGTCAGCGGGTGCGAACTGCTCGATGACCGGGCCTTGTGCAAAGGCCACGTTGTCCTTGTAGGCCGACAAAATCTTGCCGGGATTCTCCTGTGTAGTGCGTTTAATCATCGCAAAGAGCGACGACTCTTTCTCCTCCCCGTCGATGATGAACGTGCCGCTGAATATCTTGTGTCGGCAATGCTCCGAGTTAATCTGTGCGAATCCGAATATCTCGCTATCGGTGAGCGGCCGCCCGTTCTGCTTTTCTATGGTGTGCAGGTACGCCATCTCCTCGGGCCAAAGGGCCAACCCCTCGTCCTCATTGTACTGCTCCAGATTCTCCACATGCTTAATAGGCTCTGGCTCACGGTTTACGGTGAACAGCCTCTGATCCAGTCCCTCGTACATGCGCTGCAACATCGGGTCGTGCGTGGCCTCCTTGGAGCTTACCGGGAAGTATTCCTCGATACGCGTGATGCCTGTCAGATTCATGTTCTCGGTGATCTCAACGGCATTTGTACTCCATGGTGTCACCATCTCGCGGCGCGGCCCCACATAGATTCCGTCAAGCTGTTGTGTGTCTATACATGATGCTCCACCAAAGAGCCAGCACAGTTTGCTGGTTTCTTCCTGGCAGGGTTGATGGTCCATCTCGGTGGCAATAATGGTTTCTTGCGGGGTTTTAAAGAAAAGAATCATATATCTTTATTATTAGTTTGGCGAATATTAGTTATTGCAAAGATAGTGCAAACTAAGCTCGTAACAAAATAAAATGGTTGGAAAATTTCCGGAGCAACAGAAACAACTCAATGATTAGAAAGCTTCAACGATTCAAATACACCCACATCTTCGCCAAAACAGAAATTATTACAAAAGAAAACAATAACCGTATAAATATAAACTTTTTATCACCGAAACATATATTTTCATTTACAAATATCCAAAAAGCAACCTTATTTTATAAATTTTTCATATCTTTGCAAACACTTCGTATAACATGGTTAGCCGCTAACCAAGAAGCTTGTATATTCCTATAACGATTAACCGAGGAAACCCATGTTTCAAGTAGTAGAAATATCATTGTCAAATCAATAAAATACAAAAAGAGAAAAAATGAAAAGTATCAAGAACGTGTTGTTGCTTCTGTTGCTGGCGACCGTATCGTCTGTGGCACTGGCACAAGAAAGCACATGGAGTTTCACTTGGGATAAGAGTAAGACAAGTGGAGGGCAGGGATTTTACAACTTCGGATCTAATCACCTAAATCAGGATAGTATTACTACTGAGCTGAATGGACTGAACTGGACTGTCACCTCGCCTGAAACCAACTTTTATTCATTTGTAGCCAAAGCTGGACAAGCTATAGGCAAGCCAACAAAGCCAGCTGGACATGTAGCCATGTTTACGACAGACTTGATAGGAAAGGTCACAAAAATCAAGGTAACAGCCAGAAAGCAGAAAGACAACACGGCCGCAGAGCTGTCGGCTTCGGTCAATGGTGTGGCTTATGGTTCCAAGGTATCTCTGACAAACGATTTGAAAGAATATGAATTCACGGTTCCCGATGCACCGCAAGAAGGAAAGATTGAAATTGTCATCAACCAGACTTCCGAAGCGAAAAGCACGCTATACATCAAGTCGTTAGCCATTACCTACAAAGAGGATAAGGCTGCTGCTGGGCTGGTTGCACCAACATTCTCATTGGCCGGCGGGAGATATGACGAAGCACAAGAAAATACGATTACCGTCAAGGGAATGGAAGCTGGCACATACAAGGTGCTGTATACCTTGGATGGCAGCAACCCTAAGCTGGAAGGATCAAAACGAATGACTTACACCTCCCCCATCAAGGTGGACAAGAGTATGACCATCAAGGCCGTCACGAGCAAGGAAGGCAAGTATAGTGAGGTGACAGAAGCCAGATATGTGGTGCGGCAAGATGCAGGCTTCCACTTCATTGCTGACACCTATACCATCGAAAGTCCGGATAATGGACATGGTTTGGAACTTAAAAATCCAAATGGTGTAAAACCCATCAAATATGCCAGTTCGGATGAGAGCGTTTGCGTTGTCGATCAGTATGGCGACTTGTATTCAGTAAAGCCAGGTGTCGCCACGATTACGGCGAGCTACCTGGGCGATGCAGTTTACAGGCCAACCATCGCGAGCTACGTGCTCACCGTCAAAGCCAAAAAGCCGTTGAAGGCCCCGAGAGTATCTCCCATGGGAGGAACATTCAACGGACCCGTTGAGGTGTTGGTCGACGCTGACGATGAAAGAGCTCTTACCATCTGGCTGTCTACGACTGCCAAGGATTCGACAGAACTGGTTGAGAACCCGAAAATTTTGCCATCAAAAGCTGCAAAAATCATCGTCCAGGAGAGCTGCAGATTGCTTATTATCGCCGCTGGCTACAACGTGTTCAGTCCGGTAGTGGAAGCCAACTTCGTAATCAAAACAACTGGCATTGAGGCTCTTGAACAGAAAGTCAGCCAGAAAAAGACCGAGATATACACCCTGGATGGCAAGAAAGTTACCACCATCACCCAGCCAGGCATCTATATCGTCAACGGTAAAAAAATGATGCTGCGAAAGGCAGCCGTTATCAAATAGCGGCCGTAAGCAGAAAACTGAACGGATGAAAACATAGCGGTTAACATACGAAATATGTTGACAACCGTGCCAAATACTCGCATATTTGCAACCAAATAGGTCATTGGTCGCAAATATGCGATTTTTATATGCGTTTGTTTTTCAGGCCCTTACAGTTTTCAGCTGCATTGACTCACAGGCAAAAGCAATGCTTTAAGGCCGAAAAAGCATGCAGATAGGGGTATCAATGCATTGAGTTTGAGGGACAATCTGCATGCTATAGAAAGGCAAACTGCATGCTATTGCATCAAAACAGACCGACGGTTGTGCAAAAAAGTACTAAAAACTATCCAAAAAGAGCATATTTTTTTAGAATGAACATCTTGTAAACACCAAAAATATGAACAATTCTTGAAAAACCGGGATTATTGCATGGAGGATAAAGCCGCAAGCATAAACACCGACAAAGCAGGTCGATTCCAATGTTGAATCATCAATCTTTAATGTCATACGATGGGGGTGGCAAGGATTGGTGCAGATAGTTTACACCCATGAACAACCGATGTGAATGAATAATGCCCCCTGGAATGTGAGAAAACATTCCAGGGGGCATCGTTTTGGTTAGTGCCTTATCGAACGAACAGCTTGCGGCGGTTCACCACATAAACGCCTTTTTGCAATCCTTGCAGACTCTTGTCCTCGTTTACTTGCGATCGAACAAGGCGTCCATCCAGTGCGTATACGTTCACCTTGCGCTGGCCTGACTGTGCTGAGGGCACCTTGTTGATGCCCGTCACCACACCCAAGTTTACACCTGTGGGATTGTAATATGCGCCATTTTGAAACTTCAAGTCGCTGGTTTGTTTGCCATCCGAAGTATTGAAAATAATACCAGTTGGCACTTGTCCTTCGGCAGAGCCTTTCGTGAAACTGCCGTTCCATGTCCATTTCCACACCTCGTTACCATTGTCAGTCACTCCCACCTTGGTGCATGCTACGCCTGGCCACGTGCCACCAGTAAAGTTACCGGCAGCGTTCCATGCCCAACACTTGATGTCGGAACTCCAGTTTTTTGGCTTTTCAAAGAAAGCACAGGTCTCGCCATCGTTCACCACACAAAATGAAGGTGCGTGGAATGTAGCTTGCTCTTCCTTGATGCTTGTTACCTCATCAATGTTAACGGCATTGCTGACATACATTTTATAGTTGTCGCCCGAGGTGGCCAACTTCATGCCTTGCGTGTTGGCGTCTGTCGTTGTCCCCAATATCAACAACAAATCACCTTGATTACCTTTTACTTTCAGCACGAAGCCATTGGATTTAGCATCGGATTGCAAAATATCACTGGTGTTGCTGATACCCACGGCACGGCGTGTGGCAATCATCCGCTTGATGGCGGTTTTGTATTGAAGCCAATGCGGCAGGAACACGCAAGGCGTGCCTGGCATGGCGAGGATATAAGCATTAGCAGCCTCGATGTTGGCAAACAACGGACTGCTACCGTGTCCATCAGTGCGGCCTGTATCATGATTGTCGACAAACGTTACGGCATATTGCCTGTAATACGAATCCTTAACCAGACACTCGCCATTGAGTTTTGACCAATCGCCACCGGAATTAAAAGCCTCAAAAATACGATACTTCATATCGAAATCGAAGGCGGCAGAGGTAGGAACACCATCTACCTTGGTGCCGTTAATCCAGTTCTTGATGTTGCCTGTGTTGTCCCAATACTCGCCAACCGAATACACGGGCTTAGCAGAGGTGTTGTACATGCCTATGTAATTGGCTGCGAATCCCTTGACCATATCGTAACGGAAACCTGTGTACCCCAAATCATTCAACAAAAAATCAAGATAAGCCTTGATGTTCTTTTGGGCATTTGTAGAGGTGTGGTCGATGTCGCGTGCGCCTTTGAAGTCGTCGCCTGTGTCGTTGTTGCCTGTCAACGCATAGCCATTTCGCTCTGTTTCTCCTTGATCATCCCCTTTGCAAATATCGGCAAGCGACCATGTGAAGGTTTGCCCATTCCATGTTTCGGTGGGGAAATCACACCAATTGGTGTTGCCGTTGCGATGGTTGATGACCACATCTTCAATGATGCCAGTGCCTTTTTCCTTGAAGGTCTTGATCATCTTGCGCAATTCAGCTTCGCTGCCAAAGGCACTGTCGTGTCTGAACCACCATATAGGCGCATAGCCCATCTGGTTTTGCAGCGTGTTACAATAGCCCGACTGTGGTACCCAAATGAGTGAGAAGTATTTGGACAGCTCGTCTGCCTGGCTTTCTAAATGACTCCATTGCGTGTCTTTATAACTGTCCCAATAAAAGCCTTGCAGCATCACGCCCTTGTAATCTTTGGGCCAGCCCTGCGCATGGACGTTGCCAGCGAGTGCCAGCAACAATATTAATAAGGTATATAAATGTTTCATAGTCATTGTTTGTTAGTAGTGATAAATATGTGTTTTGGTAAAAAAGGCGCACTGTCTACATGTGAGAGTGCGACTTTTATGATTATTATTGTCTACTCCCGCAACAATTTATTGCTCTGTTACGGTAGCGGTCTTGGCTTCAGGGTCAAGTTCAATGAGGTAGGTTCCTGCACCAATCTTGATGTTGTCGCCTCCCTCGGTAAGACCAGTCAAGGCGCCACCGAGATTCAATTCCCATGAGGCATCCCAACGGAACTTGAACTCACCTTCCACCATTTTTATAGTGATAGACCACTTCTTAGTTTCTGGATTGTAGGTCATCAGCTGACCCTTGTCCCAGCCATCGGGGGTAGCAGATCCGATAATCTCCCATCCTGTCTTGGCAACGGAGGCTACCATTTTCTTGGTGTTGGCGGTAATGCGATACCAGCCACCTTCGGTGAACTTGATGTTGGCACCATCGCCAAGAGCAAACTCAGCCTTAGTCTTGTCCTCGTTCCACTTTACTTCGCCTACGCTACCCAGCCATTTGCCGTCATCATAGAGTTTGAATTCGGTGTTGGCAGGATAGTAATAGATGCCCGTGTATTGGAAGTCGCGACTCTCCGACTTGAGTCGGTAAGCGGTTTCTGCTTCAGGTTTCCAATCTTGATAAGAGCCAGGCACTGAAAGCTCGGCACTCGAGAGTTCGATGTCGGTCTCTTCCATGGTGTAAGTGTACTTGCCAGCAGTGGTCAAGTTTAGCTTCACGATGTATGCGTGTGTCTTAGCCACCTTAAGGTTGTTGCCACCCTTGGATAGCACTTCGGGATTTGTTGGGTCGCTACCATAATTGATATCCCAACCCTCATTGGCACGGAACTTGAACTCTTTGGCTGTTAACGGTGTTACCGCCGTCCACATACGGGTGTCTTTGTCATACTCCATCTTGGTGTCTTTGGTCCATCCTCCAGATGTAGCTTCACCAATCATGCCCCACTCGCAGGGTTGTCCTATGGTCACATTGCCATCGGACGTGAGCGTTACCTCCACAAATCCTTTATGGTCAGCATCCACGGCCTGTCCTTGTGCCAGCACCTTGGTGACGTCTTTGCCATCCACGACAGCAAAAGAACACTCGTCGTCAAACTGCACCCAACCTTGATAGGTACCGTCACCGTCAGGGTCACCAAGGAGATAAGCCTTGGAATAATCCCACTCTGGATAACCCACAGCCACGTAGGCATAGCTCCAATCAATGTTCACGGTATTGGGGTCGTAAGGCGTTGCCTTGAAGTTGACAGTGTTCTGCGCATCGTTGGTCAACGTTTTGAATGCAGAAGACTTTAGAGACACGGTGAAATCATAGGTATGACCGGGATAGGCACCTATCTTTGCCAACAGCGAGTTCATCTCCTCATTGGTAAACGTGAGTTTGTTATCCTCGGTGTTACCTGCCTCAATGCTCTTTTTGTTCTCATTATTGGTAATGGTAACAGTGTATTCAACCACAGCACCCTTGCCGTAATTTGCTTTTTCCCAACTGATTTGTGGAAAAGCTTCAGCACTGTTTGCCTTTGTGAAAGTTATCGTGGCTGGATTGACAGCGTTGAGCTTCGCAGCTTGTTGCAAGCTGAGTACTGGTGTGGTGATGTCATCCGAACACGATGTCATTGCCAAGAAACCAGCTGCAAGAAATAATATATTTTTTAGTTTCATGATCTGTTTTGTTTTAATCCATTAATAACCATCATTCTGTTTCAAGTTCTGGTTCGATCCAATGTCGTCAGAAGGCAATGGGAATATCATGTACTTGTCGTTCACGGCTTTACCTTCCGCAACGCCACCCTTCCAAGGCCATACGTAATCAGCGGAAGTGTACTTGCCGAAGCGCACGAGGTCGGTGCGACGTTGTGCCTCGAAGAAGAGTTCACGCCCACGCTCATCAAGCAAGAACTTCAGTGTGAAGTTGTTGTCATCGATAGGAGCCACGGTCTTATCCTTATAGGCACGCTTACGCAATTCGTTCAGGTAGTTCATGGCTTCGTTCTTGGTTGCACCTGTTCCTCCACGGAGAACAGCCTCGGCCAAGTTCAAATAGATCTCGCCCAAGCGGAACAATGGGAAGTCCACATAAGCCTCAGAAGATGCTGGCTTGCTGCCATCCTTATTAAGATTACAGAATTTGGTTACAGGAATGCCATTGTCCTTAAAATCTGCCTCATTGACAATTTCCACGTTCTTGGTTCCATCCAAACGTAGCATAGCAAAGCGTGTGTCTTCTTCATGCTTTTTCTCATTGGTAAACAACTTGAGCAGTGACGACTTGGCACGTACTCCTTGCCAAGCTCCCTTGGCATTAGTCTCTTCTTGGAATTGTGCAGAACCCCAACACAACAGAGCGGTCATACCTCCCCAAGTCATGGTTTCAGCACCCTCGTAGCGAAGAGGGAAAATCATTTCCTTGGAGTGATCATTGTCCGCCTTGAACATGTCAGCATAGTTGGATTCCAATTCGTAGCCAGCATTGATAATCTTCTTACAATAAGTAATACACTCGGTGTACTTCTTTTGCCCCACGTAGGTCTCTGCATTGAGGTACAAACGCGACAGAGCAGCCCATGCGGCAGCCTTGTTAGCGTTGCCATAATTTTTGTTCCAGCCTACAACAGGAGCAGCAAGATCCTTCTCGCATTCAAGTAATTCTTTCTCCACATATTTATAAAGGTCGTCCTTCATAATTTGTTTTGGACGCTCGCTACCTATTGTACTATTCTCATCAAAGAAAGGATAGTTGCGATACAGGTCAAGGGCGTACATGTAGGTGAGCGCACGCAGGAATCGAGCCTCGGCTCTATACTCCTTTACCGTTTGCTTTACCTGCTCGTTACAACCGCGGCTACTCAGTTTGTCGTCGGTGGTCTCACGAAGGAAAGCGTTGGCCAAATTGATTTGGTAAGCCAATCGATAATACGAACCCTTGATCCATGGGCTTGATGAATCCCAAGAAAGGTGGTTGAAGCCAGGAATTCCAGGGTCGTTCCATGCACAGTGAGCCATGTCGGATGCCAGTTCCTGCATGTTCCACAACACACGTATGAAAGAAGCCTGCGATCCTCCGTCAATACCTTTGACGTCCTGATCGGCGTCTCCACCTTTGTTTCCACCTATCACCATGCCCGCATAAATCTTGGCGAGGCTCTCGGTGTAAGCGTTGATGTCGGCTTTGAATACCACGTTGGAAACCAACTCATCCTTATCCAGAGGTTGAGTATCCAAGTCGTTTACGCACGATGTCGTTCCCAACAACGCTCCTGTGAGGAGCAAGAACAACGATTTTTTGATATGATATGTTTTCATTTTGTACTTGCTATTTAGAATTTGAAATTGAAACCAAACATAAATGAAATAGGTCTCGGATAGATATTTTTGTCTATTCCCTCTCCGCTGATTTCAGGGTCAATGCCACTGTAGTTGGTAATGACAAACGGGTTTTGCACGGTAAAATACAGACGAGCGGAATGTTTATCATTGAACAGCTTGTTGAAAGTGTAGCCAAGTGTGAAGTTGTCCATGCGAACAAAATCAGCTTTCTGCACATAATAGCTGCTGCGGAACTGTCCTATGTGGAAGTTCTTGTTGGCAGCAGAGTTGAGACGATTCTTCAAGAAGCCTGTCTGGTCGTACATCTGCGAACCGTCCCATGCCTCACGGTTGGACTGTGTGTTGTTGTACACATAGTTACCAATGCTCGAGCGAAGGGCAAACGATAAATCCCAGTTCTTGTAATTCATCTGCGATGTCAAACCCATGTACACATCAGGAGCCGATTTCTTGTAAGGAATAAGGTCAGCTTCATCTATCTTATTATCGTTGTTCTGGTCCACATAAGCTCCCTCAATAGGAGTTCCGTTTTCATCATACATCTGTTCAAACACATAGAACGAGTTGTATGGCTTGTTAACAGCATTAATTTGAATGTTGTAGCCTGTGGCACCGTCAATACCACCATGTATCACTCCTTTGTATTTGGGGTCGTCGTTGAATGTCAGTTTGGTGATGGTGTTCTTGTTATACGACACGTTGTAACCCACAGTCCACTGGAAATCCTTAGTTGTTATGGGGTGCGCAGTCAACGATAGTTCCACACCTTTGTTTTCCAATGTACCGACATTGGTGAGCAACTCGTTGCTGAAGTTGGTACCAGCTGGTGCCGTAACAGTGTTCAACAAGTTGTTGGTCTGACGGAAATAGAAATCCAATGCACCCGAGAGTACACCCTTGAAGATGCCAAAGTCGAGACCCAAATTATAGGTTGTGGTTTCCTCCCACTTCAAGTTTTCATCGTATGCCAACGGAGCAATCAGTCGTATGCGCTTGTCACCGAAGTAGTAATTGGCACCAGGCTGTGAATAAGCATAACGTGCCATATAGGGATAATCACCACTTCCAAGGTTCTGCTGACCCGTCACACCGTAACCCAAACGCAGTTTCAAATCATCGAGCCAGCGTACGTCTTTCAAGAAAGCCTCTTCGTTGATACGCCAAGCCAATGCAGCCGATGGGAATACGCCCCAGCGATTGTCCTTGCTGAAGCGTGAGGAACCGTCGTTACGCAATGTGAATGTCAAGAGATAGCGATCTAATAAGGTGTAGTTCACACGACCGAAGAAAGAAACCAGGTAGTTCTCGGTACTGAAATCGTCTTCGCCTTTGTAGAATTCCTTGCCATATTCCTTTGCCTTAGCCTCTGAATAGGGATACTTCGTCCATTCCGAACGATAGAAATGTTGCCATGAATAACCTGCCATGGCATCAATGAAGTGTGCGCCAAAGGTCTTGGTGTAGTTCATATAAAATTCCAACAGCGTATTCCGTTTGAGCTGCCAGAAGCTGCTGTTCTCACCAAATCCTTTCTTGAAATTGCCCCACGTCCACGACATAGGAGAGTTATCTACGGTTATCACGTCGCCCGTTCCCTTAGAAACATCATATCCCAAGTTGAGGTTCGCACGCAAGTCGGGCAAGAAGTGGAACTTATAGTCAAACTGTGCGTTGCCGATGCTGCGGTACACCTTTGTCTTGTCGCTCTTGTCCGTGAGGATAGATACAGGGTTAGCCAAGCCAATGTCAACAGGTTTTCCCTTATCATTGAGATACATGAAATAACCGTTACCATATTCAGACCCCTTCATATAGATGGGCTGTGTGGGGTCATACTGTGTCGCCATACCCAAGGAGGCAAGGTCTGCAAAGCGGTTGGTGTTGTAAATACCCTTGAGGTTCAACTGTATGCTGAGGTGCTTGTCAAAGAATTGCGGATTCAAGTTGATAGCACCTGTGAAGCGTTCCATGTTAGATGTCTTCACAATACCATTCTCATTGGTGTAGCCCACCGACACACGGTAAGGCAAATTAGCCACCGCACCCGACACGTTGATGTTGTGGTCGGTGCTAACCGATGTGCGTAGTACTTCCTTCTGCCAATTAGTGTCGCTTGTTCCAAGAGCCTTAGCTTGCATGCTTTGCTCGCCAAATTTGGAGGTAACAAACTTTTTGAAGTCGTTTGCCGACATCACGTCCACCTCCTTGGCGTGGGTGCTCACCTTCACAGAACCGCTGTAGCCTACCTGAATACCACCAGCTTTTCCTTTCTTGGTGGTGATAAGAATTACACCATTCGATGCGCGCGAACCATAGATAGCTGTCGCTGACGCATCTTTCAACACTGTCATGGTAGCGATGTCATCGGGGTGAACGGTGCTCAGGGGGTTGGCCATACCGTTGATGCCGCCATCGTCTACGGGTACACCATCGATTACCACTAATGGGTTATTGGATGCCGACATAGACGAACCGCCACGAATACGTATCGTTGCACCAGCACCTGGTGCGCCACCGTCAGTGATAACGCTCACACCAGCAGCCTTACCTACCAACATATCGGTGGCAGAGGTAACGGCTCCTTTTACCATTTTCTCTGCATTCAGGGCAGTAACGCTACCAGTCAAGTCGTTTTTCTTCACCCGTCCGTAGCCAATCACCACCACTTCGTTGATCGACTCACCTTTGGCTTCTTTCAGAGTAATAGTCATCTTGGCGGTTGCTGGTGCCTCAAAGACATCGTAACCAATATAACTAACAGAGATCATGTCGCCCGTGTTGGCGTTGATGGTGAAGTTTCCATCAAAGTCTGTCACCGCACCACCCGTTTGTCCCACTACTCTAATAGTGGCGCCAATAATGGGTTCGCCGGTTTCATCCTTCACATGGCCTTTCACGGCAATTTGTTGCGCGAAGGCACTGACTGATAATACCAACACACATAACAGCGTTAGCATTCTCAGCGGCAATGTAAAATTTACCTGCTTCATCTTTCTTGTTTTTAGTTAATATAAATATAATAAATTTAAAGTGTATCGCTTAGGTCGTGTTCCCTGATGTTCATGGCCTGTCTTGACTCATGCGTTTGTGCCTTTCACATGAAGGCCAGGGAAATGTTATGAGGAGACTTGATGTTTCTCTTATCTGTCTGGTTAGTAGCTCCTCTCTGCGTGCAAAGTTAGTATTGTTTAACCTTTAACATACGATTTTTCCTATAAATTCGTTGTTTTTGTAGTGCAAACGTTTGCACGAAAGATTTGGTTAGAAATCAATGACTTGCTTTCCTGTATTCTCAGGTTTTGCATACATTTGTATCACTAAAAACAACCTAAATGGATATTTTGTCACCGCTCACAATGAAAGACATTGCAAAAGAACTGGGTGTTTCTATTGCAACGGTCTCGCGTGCGTTGAAAGACAACCCGAGCATCAGCAAAGAACAACGGGAAAAGATACAGGCCTACGCGCGCGAACATAATTTTTATCCCAACGTCATCGCCGAGTCGCTGCGTAACAGCAAGGTGAAACCGCTGAGAGTCATTGGCGTCATCGTTCCCCAACTGTCACATTTCTACTTCTCCAGCATCCTCTCCGGCATCGAGGAGGAGGCCAGTGCCCGCGGCTATCGCATCATGGTGGCGCAGAGCAACGAGAAGTACGATCGCGAGGTGCGCATCTGCCAGGATTACTTTGAGAACAAAGTGTGCGGCGTCATCGTCTCACAGGCCAAGGATACCGTACGCTATGAGCATTTCCAGAAACTGATAAACCACGGCATGCCACTTGTGTTTTACGACCGTATTTGTACGGGCGTGGAATGTAGTCGGGTGGTGGTGGATGACTACATGGGTGCCTTCAACGCAGTCACGCACCTCATACAGACCGGCTGCCGGCGCATTGCTTACTACGGCACACTGATGACTATGGAGATTTCCAAGAACCGTTACAACGGCTACCGCGATGCCATCACCAAGTACGGACTGAAGGCTGACGACCGTTTTTTTCGTATCTGCGACAACCGAGCCGATGCTGAGCTAATCACCCCTGAACTGCTGAGCCAGGAAGAAGCCCCCGATGCTTTCTTCGCCGTGAACGATGACACGGCAGTGGGCATTCTCTACGCTGCCAAGCGCATGGGGTATCGGGTACCCGAGGATATCTCCATCTGTGGTTTTACCAATGGCGACCGTGCCAAGGCCTGCGACCCCATGCTCACCACCGTAGAGCAACGTGGCGTGCGTGTAGGTGAAGAAGCGGCTAACATCCTCATTTCCCGTGTGGAGGGTTTCATCCCACCCGACAAGATTGAAAAGAGAATCGTCAGAACAAAACTCATCATTAGGGGAACAACGAGGTAAGATATAGTTTTAGTTGACAAGTTGACAAGTTGACGAGTTAACAAGGCAATAGAGTGTATAGTTGACAAGTTGACAAGTTGACGAGTTAACAAGTGGACAAGTTAATGGTTAACAAAAGCGAATCTCAACAATATATTACTTGATAAGTTATCAACTGTCGACTAAACAACTATCAACTTGTAAACTCGTAAACTAATTACTCGTAAACTAATAAAGCTATCAACTTGTAAACTCGTAAACTAATAACTCGTAAACTAAAAAACTATATGAATGAATTAAAAAAGAAGCCCGACATGAGCTTCTGGAATCTTTGGAATTTAAGTTTCGGATTTTTCGGTGTACAGATTGCGTACGCTTTGCAGAGTGCAAACATCTCACGCATCTTCGCCACGTTGGGCGCAGACCCGCACAACTTGAGTTATTTCTGGATTCTGCCACCCTTGATGGGCATTGTGGTGCAACCCATTATCGGTACACTTTCAGATCGAACATGGACACGATACGGGCGTCGCATCCCCTACTTGTTCATCGGAGCGGCGCTGGCAGTACTGGTCATGTGCCTGTTACCCCACTCCGGCTCGTTTGGTATGACGGCATCGGTAGCCATGATTTTCGGACTTGTCATGCTCATGTTCCTCGACACCTCTATCAACATGGCCATGCAACCGTTTAAGATGCTCGTGGGCGACATGGTGAACGAACGACAGAAAGCCAAGGCCTATTCCATCCAAAGCTTGCTGTGCAATGCTGGTTCGTTAGTAGGTTATCTGTTTCCTTTCTTCTTCGCGCTGTTGGGCATCGCCAACACGGCACCCAAAGGTGTAATCCCCGACTCGGTGATTTACAGCTTTATCGTGGGTGCGGGCATCCTCATTCTCTGCGTCAACTACACCATCTCCAAGGTACGGGAGTGGCCACCGCAGGAGTACGAGCAGTACAATGGTAGTCTGAAGTCTGACACGGAGAAGAAAGAAAACTGGATCAGCCTACTCAAGCATGCACCCTCCACTTTCTGGAAGGTAGGCATCGTGCAGTTTTTCAGTTGGATAGCCTTCATGTACATGTGGACCTATACGCACGGCACCGTAGCCGCCAACGTGTGGGGCACCACCGACATGGCCAGCGAGGGAGCACAAGAGGCTGGCAACTGGGTGGGCGTATTGTTCGCCGTGCAGGCCATCGGCTCCGTGATATGGGCACCGCTGCTCCCCAAACTCGGTAGTAGGAAAACCGCCTACGCCCTTAGTCTGGCATTGGGCGCCATCGGCTTTGCAGCCTGTACCGTGGTACACGACCAGTATTTGTTGTTCATTCCGTTCCTTCTCATAGGCTGTGCGTGGGCCGCCATCCTGGCCATGCCGTTCACCTTTGTCACCAATGCCTTGCAAGGTTATGGCCACATGGGTGCTTATCTCGGCTTGTTCAATGGCACCATCTGCATTCCGCAAATCATAGCTGCGTTAATAGGAGGCACACTCCTCAGTCTTGTAGGCTCGGTACAGAGCCACATGATGTTCATTGCGGGCATTTCCTTGTTACTGGGTGCCGCCGCTGTATGGCTGATTAAGGATGTCAAGGACTGACATCAGTTAGGAAGCAGGTGTTGCAGAAGTAGCTGTTAGCAGTTAGCGCTCGGCCACAGCGGTCACGACCGCCTTCGGGAACAAATTGTTGTAGCATGTTCACATCCTCTATGAGGAATACTATTTTTCTCCTTACACATGGGCGTTAGACACCACAAACCGGCGCTGAATAAGTGTGAAAAATATGGACATACGCCCTCAATACTCGCGTATTTGCAAGCAACCGACTGGTTGACTGCAAATATGCGAATTTTTTATATTACTCATTATCAAAACTTTACATATAACAGACTTTGCCGGTCGGCAGCAAAAGCCATGCTATTGACTGGCAAAAGCATTGGGTTTGCATGATAACCACCGTCACTTTTCTCTTCAAAAACATTGCTCTGTGCAACCAAACTCCATGCTTTTGGCCCGACAAGGCATGAAAACCGACCTTCAAAAGGCTCAAATTACCCTCTTGAGAAGCCAGAATGAGAATTTTGAAATGACCAAATAATCTGACAAAACCCTCCTTCAAAACACCTACATTTGGGAGGATAAAACACCATTAGTGCAAACGATTGCACAATGTTTTTCCAATAATTAGACTTCTAAACCAACTTCACCTTACTTATTATTTATACATTTGCATATATTAAGTACCAAACCTAAAGTTACTCAACTACTACACCTTAGTCTATGAATCTATTATTTAACATTGAATACAAAACGGTTTTTGGGGAAGACCTCATCTTGAATGTAGTGAATGAAGGTCAGCCTGCAGATGGGCTTTATACCCCTTATAGAATGTACACCACCGACGGACTGCACTGGCAGTGCGACCTCAAACTGCCTGCCACCACAGATCATGCATCCCTTTGCTACTACTACTCGGTAGAATGTGACGGAAAGGTAACGCGCAAGGAATGGACCACTCTAACCCACCGCCTTGACCTCACGGCAGCCAAAGCGAAGCAATACCATGTGTACGACCACTGGATGCAGATACCAGAAGACTCGTACCTATACTCTTCGGCTTTCACCGACTGCCTTCACCGCAGCACATTGCAAGCCCTGCAGCCCACGGCTTACGACAAGACGGTGCGCATTATCGTACGTTCTCCACAACTCAAACCCGACCAATATTTAGTGCTGTCGGGCGACACCGAGGCATTGGGCGAGTGGAATATCAGCAAGGCACTGCCCATGTCCCAGCACCAGCACAACGAATGGGTGGCGGACTTGGACGCTGAAACGCTGAGCGAGCAGCACATAGAACTGAAGTTTGCAGCCCTGTCGTACTCCCTTCCCACGAACGAACCCATGTGGGAACCGTGCTTCAACCGCACCATTGACGTACCCAAGCTCAACCGTGGCAACGTGGTAGTGTACCACTTGGATCAGGCTTTCATGCCCATGCCCAACACAAAGGTGGCTGGAACATTGGTTCCCGTATTCTCACTACGCAGCAAAGGCAGCTTTGGCGTGGGCGACTTTGGCGACCTCAAGGCAATGATCGACTTTGTGGAAGCCACCGGACAGCACGTCCTTCAGCTGCTGCCTATCAACGACACCACAGCCACCTATACCTACACCGACTCTTACCCTTACAGCTGCATCAGTGTGTTTGCGTTGCATCCGCTCTATTGTGACTTGCGCCAACTGCCCAAACTCAACGACAAGGCACAGCAAGCGCAATTTGACGCACTGCAAGAAGAGCTGAACTGCCTGCCACAGATAGACTATGTGCGCGTGATGAAAAGCAAGATGGATTTCTTACAGCTACTCTTCAAGCAAGAGGGCAAGCGCACCATGGGCACCAAGACGTACAAGGAGTTCTTCGAAAAGAGTGCCCGCTGGCTGGTGCCTTACGCACAGTTCTGCTACCTGCGCGACCAATACGGCACGGCAGACACCACACAATGGCACGACCACCACACATGGAACGAGACAGACCGCAAGGCGTTGAGCACCCCAAACAACAAGGCATATCAACAAGTAGCGTTCTACTACTTCGTGCAGTTTGTGCTATACACCCAAATGAAGGAGGCACACGCCTATGCGCAAAGCAAGCGCATCGTACTCAAAGGCGACGTGCCGATCGGAGTGAGTCGTCATGGTTGTGACGTTTGGGTAGAACCCAAATACTTCAACATGGACGGACAGGCAGGTGCGCCACCCGATGATTTCTCCGTAAACGGACAGAATTGGGGGTTCCCCACCTACAACTGGGATGAGATGTTGAAAGACGGATGCGCATGGTGGGAACGCCGTTTCAAGAACATGGCAGAGTTCTTCGACGCTTACCGCATCGACCACGTGTTGGGATTCTTCCGCATTTGGGAAATACCTATCAGCTGTGTCAACGGCTTGTGCGGTCAGTTTTCGCCATCGTTGGGTATGTCGCGCGAGGAGATAGCATCTTACGGACTCAACTTCCAAGAAGATTTATTTACGAAGCCTTACGTCCGCAACTGGGTTATCGACAGGGTGTTTGGCGAACATCGGGAAGAAGTTATCGCCAAATACCTCAACCACATTCACGACGACGTGTTTGAGCTGAACGAACATTTCAACACCGAGCGCAAGATTGAAGCAGCCTTCGAGGGGCAAGAAATGGACGAGAAGAACACATGGATACGCGACGGACTGTATGCGCTTGCCAACGATGTGTTGTTTGTTCGTGACAAGAAAAGCCCGAACCTGTTCCACCCACGCATCACGGCACAATTCAACTTCATCTACGAAAGTCTGTGGGACGTGGACAAACAAGCGTTCAACCGTTTGTACAACGAGTACTACTATCGCCGCAACAACCAGTTCTGGTATCACGAGGCGATGAAGAAACTGCCTAAATTGGTACAGGCTACTCGCATGTTGGTGTGTGCTGAAGACTTGGGAATGGTGCCCGATTGCGTGGCATGGGTAATGAACGAACTGCGCATCCTCAGTCTTGAGGTGCAGTCGATGCCCAAAGACCCAAAGGTAACCTTTGGCTATTTGCCCAACAATCCTTACAGGAGTGTGGCTACCATATCCTCACACGACATGCCAACGCTGCGCCAATGGTGGGACGAAGACTACCCACGCACACAGCATTATTACAACACCATGCTGGGAAAGGAAGGACCTGCCCCTCACCCACTGCCGGGTTGGTTGGCTCGCGACATCATTTGGCAACACTTGGCATCACCCTCCATGCTCTGCATCCTGTCCATACAAGACTGGTTGTCCATGGACGAACGACTCCGATTGGACGATGCCAACGCCGAACGCATCAACATTCCTGCCAATCCCAAGCACTATTGGCGTTATCGGATGCACCTGAACATAGAAGACATGCTGACCGACAACAGCTTGGTAAGCAATCTACACGAACTAAATTCACAGTCGGGAAGGGTCTGACACCCTACCCATCACACTTATAGCCGCAAGGGTTTGCGCCCTTGTGGCATACTTTTCAACCACAACATCATGAAGAAAATCAACCTTATCCTTTTGTTTTTTATGTTGCCAATGGCATTGTTGGCACAAGTAGTCAAATCGCCCAATGGCAATGTATGCGTCAACTTCAGTCTGCAAGGCAATGGCGTACCCACCTATTCCATGACCTATCAAGGCAAAGCCGTGGTGAAACCGTCGCGCTTGGGATTGGAACTCATGAAGGACAAACATGCCTCCAAGGGACTTCGGGAAACCGACTTGATGAATGGGTTTACGGTTAAAGACACGCAGACATCCACCTTTGACGAGACATGGAAGCCCGTTTGGGGGGAGACCGCAACCATCAGAAATCATTATAACGAACTGGCGGTAACGTTGCATCAAGCCGCTTCTAAGCGCAATATCATTGTTCGGTTCCGTGTTTACAACGAGGGAATGGGATTGCGCTATGAATTTCCGCAGCAAGACAGTTTGACCTATTTCCTCATTAAGGAAGAACATACGCAGTTTGCCATGGCTGGCGACCATACGGCATGGTGGATTCCGGGCGACTATGACACGCAAGAACAAAAGACACAGCAAAGCAAACTCTCCGAAATTAGGGGGCGTTTCCATGATGCAGTGAACTGGGGAAACTCGTCGGTGGCGGTATTCTCGCCAACAGGCGTGCAGACCTCGCTGCAAATGAAAAGCCAAGATGGACTGTACATCAACATCCACGAGGCAGCTTGCGTGGACTATTCTACCATGCACCTCAACTTAGACGACAAGACCATGACGTTTGAAAGCTGGCTCACTCCAGACGCATACGGTGCCAAGGGGTGCATGCAAACCCCTTGTAAGAGTCCGTGGCGAACGGTAATGGTGAGCGATGACGCACGCGATATGCTGTCGAGCAACCTCATCCTGAACCTCAACGAGCCGTGTAAGATAGAAGACACAAGTTGGATTCATCCCACAAAATACTGCGGTGTGTGGTGGGAAATGATTGTTGGCAAAAGCGCATGGAACTACACCGATGAGTTCCCATCTATCAAACTCGACCAGATAGACTGGAGCAAAGCGAAGCCAAACGGACGCCATGGGGCTAACACAGACAAGGTGAAGCGATACATCGACTTTGCTGCCAAGAACGGATTGGACCAAGTTTTGGTGGAGGGATGGAACGTAGGTTGGGAAGATTGGGCGAACCACTGGAAGCAAGACGTGTTCGACTTCGTTACGCCTTACCCAGACTTCGACCTAAAAGGACTCAACGAGTATGCTCATTCCAAGGGCGTAAAACTCTTGATGCACCACGAGACATCATCCAGTGCGGTGAATTATGAACGACATTTGAAAAACGCTTTCAATCTCATGAACCAATATGGATATGATGCTGTGAAGACAGGATATGTAGGTGACATCATTCCTCGTGGCGACTATCACTACTCTCAATCCATGAACGACCATTATATGTATGTGGTGAAGCAAGCCGCCAAGCACCATATCATGGTGAATGCCCACGAAGCGACACGCCCAACGGGCTTATGCCGCACATGGCCTAACATGGTTGGCAACGAAAGTGCGAGAGGTGGAGAGTACGAAGCCTTTGGAGGAAACAATCCAGACCATACCACTATCTTGCCCTTTACTCGCTTACAGGGCGGTCCGATGGACTACACACCGGGTATTTTTGTAACGAAACTATCAGAATGGAGCGACAATACCAGCTTTGTACACTCCACCTTGGCAGGACAGTTGGCACTCTATGTCACTATGTACAGCCCACTGCAAATGGCTGCCGACTTGCCCGAACACTACGAGAAGTACGATGATGCGTTCCAATTCATACGAGATGTGGCTGTTGACTGGGACGACAGCAAGTATTTGGAGGCTGAACCCGGCGACTATATCACTGTGGCTCGCAAGGCAAAAGGCACGGACAACTGGTTTATCGGGGGCAAATGCGACGAGAACGGACACAAGAGTGTCATCAAACTCGACTTCCTCGACAAGGGTAAGAAGTACAGATGCACGATTTATGCCGATGCTAAAAATGCTCATTACGACCACAACCCACAAGCTTATGTCATCACGCACAAAACCGTGAAGCGTGGAGACGTATTGAAAATCAATCAAGCCAGCGGTGGCGGATTTGCCGTTTCGCTCATGGCGCAATAATCAATAACACCCTTAATGATGAGACATTATCAATATTATTTATTCCTGTTGTTGGCTTTTCTGATGCCAACAAGTAAATTATCATTATCTGCCAAAGTGTTCAACGAAATGGTTTATTCGCCTCAAAAAACTGCATTCAAGCTCAATGCGCCAAGCACTGCCAAGCATGTCGTGCTGCGTTTGTACAAAGAAGGCGAAGGTGGAAAGCCCACAAAGACTGTCAAGATGAAGTCAATGGGCAACGACGTGTGGACAAAAGAGATTAAGGGCGACCTGAAAGGTATGTACTATACCTTTGAAGTATTGGGTTACCAACAGCACAAAGGAGGCGAGACACCGGGCGTATTTGCCAAGGCTGTGGGCATCAATGGCAACAGAGGAGCCATCATTGACTTGCAAACAACCAACCCCGAGGGGTGGGGAAACGATAAGAGACCTGCGCTCGCATCGCCCTCCGACTTAGTGTTATACGAGATGCACGTACGGGATTACACCGATTCGCCTACTTCTCCTGCCGTTCATAAGGGCAAGTTTATGGGATTGGCTGAACCAAAAGCCATTGCCCACCTCAAAGAGTTAGGGGTGAATGCGGTACACTTGTTGCCTTCGTTCGACTTTGCATCGGTAGATGAACACCAAACATCCAATGCCAACTACAACTGGGGATACGACCCAAAGAACTACAATGTGCCAGAGGGAGCATACAGTACCAACGCCAAAGACCCCAAAGTGCGCATCAAGGAGTTCAAACAAATGGTGCAAGCCCTGCACAAGGCGGGCATTCGTGTCATCCTCGATGTAGTGTACAACCACACGTTCGACATCGAGAACAGTAACTTTCAGCGAACTTACCCCGATTACTATTATCGCAAGGACGCAGAAGGCATGTACTCAAATGGGTCGGGTTGTGGCAACGAGACAGCCTCGGAAAAACCTTTGATGCGGCAATTCATGTTAGAATCGGTAAAATATTGGATCAACGAATATCACATTGACGGCTTTCGTTTCGACCTCATGGGGATTCACGATATAGCGACCATGAACGCCATTCGACAGGAAGTGGACAAGATAGACCCGTCTATTTATATCTATGGTGAGGGATGGAGTGCAGGAAGTTGTGCTTATCCAGCGGACAAACTCGCCATGAAAGCCAACATCCAACAACTGCCAGGCATCGCAGCTTTTAGTGATGAATTGCGCGATGCTTTACGTGGTCCCTTCAGTGACGACAGGAAAGGAGCATTTCTTGCTGGCATTGCTGGCGAGGAAGAGAGCATTAAGTTTGGCATCGCCGGTGCCATAGCACATCCACAAGTAGACATGAGCAAAGTGAACTACAGCAAAGTGGCATGGGCAACCGAACCCACACAAATGATTAGTTATGTAAGTTGCCACGACGACATGTGCTTGGTGGACCGACTGAAAGCGTCGATACCCAACATTTCTACCGAAGAAATCATTCGATTGGACTTACTAGCACAAACGGCAGTGTTCACTTCACAAGGTGTTCCGTTCATGTTGAGTGGCGAAGAGATGCTTCGTGACAAACAAGGGGTACACAACTCGTACAAATCTCCCATTGAAATCAATCGGTTGGATTGGGACAATTTGCAGCGTTACCCACAGGTGTTCAGCTATTACAAGGGTCTCATTGCACTGCGAAAGCAATACCACGCATTCCGTTTGGGCAACGCCGAGGCGGTGCGTCAGCATCTCACTTTCCTCCCAACAGAGCCTTGCTTGGTGGGTTATCGCTTGTTTGATGTCTCCACCAACAGCTACATCTACGTGCTGCTCAATGCCAACAAGACCGCAAAACAGGTATCCTTACCTGCTGGAGTGTACAACGTACTGTGCTACGATGGGGTCATTGACGTCAATGGAACAGAGAAATTGATGCTCGATGAACATGCGGACAAGGCCATTGTTCCTGCCCAATCAGCCATGATTCTAAGAAAACAGCAGTAAAAAGAAAATAAGATGAAGAAGTTATTATTTGTCATTTGCCTTTTGACACAGACTTTTGCGACGTATGCCCAAATGCAAATAAACCGCATTGACCCAACCAATTGGTTTGTTGGGATGAAGGATGCGAGTTTGCAACTCATGGTGTACGGCAACGACTTGCACGGCACTCAAGTAACCACCCGTGATGCTGGCGTGCAAATAGACAGCGTGGTACAGATGCCCAACGCACATTATTTGTTGGCTTATCTCAATCTGAAGGACGCCAAGCCAGGCACTATCACGCTGTCGTTCACCAAGGGAAAGAAAACAAAAAAGGTGAAATACGAGCTGAAGCAGCGGGAGATGAGTGGCGACAAGCGTATGGGATTCACCAATGCCGACGTGCTGTACATGCTCATGCCCGACAGGTTTGCTAACGGCGACAGCAAGAACGACCAAATAAAAGGCATGAACAACTATGTTTGCGACCGCACGAAACCCAGTCTGAGACATGGGGGCGACTTGGAGGGCATTCGCAAACACCTCGATTACTTCACCAATTTGGGGGTAACCGCCCTATGGTTCACACCCGTATTGGAAAACAATTCGCCCGACACCAACGGCTTTAGTACCTATCATGGCTATGCCACGACAGATTATTATAAGGTAGACCCGCGCTTTGGCACAAACGAGGAATATCGCCAGCTCATTGATGAAGCCCACCAAAAAGGACTCAAAGTGGTGATGGACATGATTTTCAACCACTGCGGATTTGAACACCCATGGCTCAAAGAGTTGCCCTCTGACGATTGGTTGAACGTGCCTGAATGGCTCGAGGAGGGCAAGAATACTGGCAAAGACGAGAAGACAGGCATGACAAATCGGCCAATAACCAACTCTAAGTATTTGCAGACCAGCTATAAACTCACACCGGTGCTCGACCCATACGCTTCGGAAATAGACCTAAAGGAAACCGTTGACGGATGGTTTGTACCCTCCATGCCCGACTTGAACCAACGCAATCCTCACGTTATCAAGTACCTCATCCAAAACAGTATATGGTGGATTGAGACCGTAGGCATCAACGGCATCCGAATGGACACCTATCCTTATGCCGACCGTAAAGCCATGGCACTGTGGATGAAGACGCTCAATGAGGAGTATCCTAACTTCAACGTGGTGGGCGAAACATGGAACACAGAACCCGCTTATACCGCAGCTTGGCAAAAAGACAGTAAGCTGTCGGACATCAACAGCAACCTAAGAAGCGTCATGGACTTTAGTTTCTTTGAGAAAATCAACAAAGCAAAGAACGAAGAGACCGATGGCTGGTGGGATGGACTGAATAGGATTTACAACTCACTGGTGTACGATTACCTATACGAAAAGCCCGAGAATGTGATGGCTTTCATCGAGAATCACGACACCGACCGATTCTTAGGCAATGGACAAGATGTCGCTGCACTCAAACAGGCTTTAGCTCTTTTGCTCACCATGAACCGCACTCCGCAGCTGTATTACGGCACCGAAGTTCTGATGAATGGCACAAAAGAGATAACAGATGGTTATGTACGTCAGGATTTCCCCGGTGGTTTCCCAGGCGATGCACACACAGCATTTGCGGCAGAAGGCAGGTCAAAGGAACAAAACGACATGTTCAACTGGCTCAGTAAGCTGCTGCATTGGCGACAAGGCAATGAAGTGATTACCCAAGGCAAGCAGATTCAGTTCATTCCTTACCAAGGGGTGTACGTCTTAGCACGCCAATATCAAGGTAAAACTGTGCTGACCATCCTCAACGGAACATCGAAAGAAGCCCAGTTGGACGTGAGGCGATATACCGAAGTCATCGGCAAATCAACTGCTGCTCATGACGTCATTACCGGTGAAAACGTTGACATGAGCAAAGACATCAAGTTAGCTCCACGCCAAACGCTTGTCATTGAATTATAGGTAGAAAGGGAGTTAACAGGAGTTAGCAGGGAGTTAAAAAGGAGTAAACGGACATTAGTTCGACTGAGCATTAGAAAGCGAATGCTTTTGTACTCAATCACTAAAAGCTATTGTCCGCTAACTCCTTTTTCAACTCCCCGCTAACTCCTTTGTAACTCCCCGCTAACTCCCGCTAACTCCTTATTTACACCTAATAACTCCCATTAGCCTTCCATCGCCCCCCACTCTTGCCCTTGCTGCAAGGTTTCCAAGAAGAATCTGCTTTTACGATAGACAAGATATTTTTCTTTACAAAAGGCCTTCCATAATTTCATTATTTTCCAGCAAGAGGTCATGTGCCTTCAAATACGCCAAGAATGAGCCACATTTGCATCTTCTTGTCGTACAATATGTTATACCATTTTGGCATGGAAATACAATCTTTTCATCCGTATTTTTGGATGAATAGCATTGCTTTTACGCGCCAATAGGCATGCTTTTGCCTCGCTAAAGGATACAAATAAGACGGCAAAGTGATGTCTATTGCGACATTATATGCATGCTTTTGCTCCAAGAAGTGGTGTTTTTGGCAAAACAATGGCCATGCCAGACCTGTTTTTCTGCCTGTTTTTTCCTAGTTCACAAGTTTTCAACTGCTATTTTTTAGTAGTTTTTTAGGACAAAAATAACATGGCGCATCTATTTGCATTTCTACAAATACAGCGTATGCTGACTGCGCTCGTTTCATTCGCTTTAATAACAACCACTTTTCAATGGCGCATGGGAACGCAGCTGAATGGTTACAAGCCAAGGCGATGAATCTAAAACAACGTTAACCTGCGTCAATCATTTCCAAATGACAGGACGTATGATGCGCTGCATTGAGATATTTTTATTATATTTGCAATGATAATCATTAAAAAACTTACAAAAGGGCCGAAAGGCTCCAAAACATCACAGATATGGCAAAGGTATATGAATTTTTGGCCAATGGTTTCGAAGAAGTTGAAGCCTTGGCACCCGTAGACATTTTCCGCAGAGCCGGCGTTGAAATCCAGACAGTGAGCGTTACAGGCTCCGAGTGGGTTGAGTCTTCCCATGGCGTAACCATCAAGGCCGACGTGAAATTTGAAGACATGCACAACTTTGACGATGCCGACATGCTGATGCTTCCCGGTGGTATGCCCGGCGCAACCAACCTGAACGAGCATGCGGGCGTGAGAGAAACACTGCTGTCTCACAATGCCAAAGGCAAGCATATCGGTGCCATCTGTGCCGCACCGATGGTCTTAGGCAGCTTAGGACTGTTGAAAGGACGCAAAGCAACATGCTATCCAGGTTTCGAGAAGTACCTCGAGAATGCTGAATACACGGCAGAATTGTTCACCGTCGATGGCAACATCATCACGGGAGAGGGTCCTGCTGCGACGTTCCCATACGCGTACGAGATTTTGAAGATGTTCGTGGGTGAGGCCAAGACGAAGGAGTTGCAGCAACAAATGCTATACGACCATTTGATGGGGCGGTGAGGAAATCTCACCAACGCATAAATTCATGAACTCAGCAACTCATAAACTTATGAACTCATAAACTCATGAACTACATTATCATTGTAGCCGGAGGAAAAGGTCTTCGTATGGGAAGCGACACGCCGAAACAGTTTCTGCCCATAGGAGGGAAACCTGTTCTGATGCGCACTATCGATCGTTTTAACCAATACAGCAAAGAGCTGAAGGTCATTGTGGTGTTGCCTCGCGAACAGCAAGCTCAATGGCGAGCACTGTGTGAGCACCACCACTTTGACCTTGCGCACACCATTGCAGATGGAGGACGCACGCGCTATGAATCGTGTCAGAACGGTATGGCGGCCATTCCCGATGATTCCGATGGCGTGGTAGGCTTCCACGATGGCGTTCGTCCGTTCGTGTCGGTCGAAGTTATCGAGCGTTGTTTTGAGACAGCCAGAACCAAAAAGGCCGTCATCCCCACCCTGCCTGTGACCGACACCCTGCGCCACATCGACGCTCAAGGAGGCGGAAAGAACGTGCTGCGCAGCGAGTATCGCATCGTACAGACACCGCAAGTCTTTGATATTTCCTTGGCCAAGCAGGCTTTCGGACAAGCTGACCAGGAGTCGTTTACCGACGATGCCTCGGTGATTGAGGCACTCGGGCACAGCGTTAGCATGGTGGACGGCAACCGAGAGAATATCAAGATTACCACTCCTTTTGATCTCGTTTTGGCTGAAGCCATGCTTCAGCACGGCAAAACGCCCCACGCAAATGCAGGAGAAATAGAGGAATGTGGTGGCAAGCAATCTGCGCAAGAACCAACAGAAGCTGACCATAGAGGTTAAATGCTTATTTCATCGAAACCATGTCATCCATACTCGAGCAAGACATCAAATACCTACCTGGGGTTGGGCCCAAGCGTAAGGCGATATTGGAGAAAGAGGCCAACATCGCCACATGGGGCGATTTGCTTGAGTATTATCCTTATAAATACGTTGACAGAAGCCGCATCTACCGCATTATCGACTTGCAAGGCGACCTGCCTTTCGTACAACTAAAAGGCAAGATTCTGAGCTTTGAAGAGTTTACTATGAGTCCCAGGAAGAAGCGGGTGGTGGCTCATTTCAGTGATGGGACTGGCATTGCCGACCTTGTTTGGTTTCAAGGCACACAATATGTTTACAAGAATTATAAGGTAAACGAAGAATACATCGTTTTTGGAAGACCAACGATCTATGGCGGGAGATACCAGTTTGCACATCCTGACATCGACAAAGTTGCCGACATCCAGCTGTCTGAAATGGGCATGCAACCCTATTACATGACGACAGAGCGCATGAAAAAGTCGGGATTGCAGTCGCATGCCATTGAGAAACTCACCAAGACGCTGGTTGACAAGCTTGGCGAGAACGACCTGCCCGAAACGCTTCCTCCATACATCAAGGGGCCTCTGCATCTTATTTCACGTGCCGAAGCCATGGCAAAGATTCATTATCCAAAGAGTCTTGATGACGTGCAGCGTGCCCAACTACGGCTCAAGTTTGAAGAATTGTTTTATGTTCAGCTCAACATTCTGCGCTATGCCAGCGACCGCAAACGCAAGTACATGGGCTACGTTTTCAACCATGTGGGGCCACAGTTTCATCACTTTTACAAGAACAACCTGCCTTTTGAGTTGACAAACGCACAGAAACGGGTGATGCATGAGATACGTAAGGACATGACCACTGGTCGACAAATGAACCGGTTGGTGCAGGGTGACGTGGGTTCGGGCAAGACGCTGGTGGCCCTGATGTCCATGCTCATAGCCATTGATAATGGTTATCAGGCGTGCATGATGGCCCCAACGGAGATTCTGGCCGAACAACATTTTGCCACCATCAAGAAGTTTTTGGGAGGAATGGATGTGCGTGTGGAAATGCTTACGGGCATGGTGAAAGGCAAAAAACGCGACGAAGTGTTCCACGGATTGCTCACCGGAGAGGTTCACATCTTGGTAGGAACGCACGCAGTCATCGAAGACAACGTGCGATTTTCACACCTTGGAATGGCCGTTGTCGATGAGCAGCACAGGTTCGGCGTGGCGCAAAGAGCCAAATTGTGGGGTAAGAGCGAACGCCCACCCCATATCCTCGTGATGACGGCGACACCCATTCCGCGCACTTTGGCCATGACCATTTATGGCGATCTGGACGTAAGCGTGATTGATGAATTGCCTCCCGGACGGAAACCCATACAGACTATTCATCAATACGATAATCAGATGACGAGTCTGTACCAAGGCATACGGAAGCAAATCCAACAGGGCAGACAGGTATATATCGTCTTTCCGCTGATCACTGAGAGCGAGAAAATTGACCTGAAAAACCTGGAAGCAGGGTTCGAATCGCTATGTACAATCTTCCCAGACTTCAAACTCAGCAAGGTACATGGCAAGATGAAGCCGAAAGAAAAGGATGCCGAAATGCAGAAGTTCAGTCGTGGAGAAACCCAAATTCTGGTGGCTACGACGGTGATAGAGGTGGGTGTTGACGTGCCAAACGCCTCTGTCATGGTGATTCTCGATGCCCATCGGTTTGGGCTGTCGCAGCTACACCAGCTCAGAGGACGAGTGGGACGAGGTGCCGATCAGAGTTATTGCATCTTGGTAACCAGTCACAAGTTGTCGAAAGAAACCCGCAGACGCATTGACATCATGTGCGAAACCTGCGATGGTTTTCAGATTGCAGAGGCCGATTTGAAGCTCCGTGGACCGGGAGATCTGGAGGGAACGCAGCAAAGTGGCATCGCCTTCGACCTCAAGATTGCCGACATCGCACGCGATGGACAAATCATACAACTCGCTCGTGACGAAGCACAGAAGATTATAGAGACCGATCCTCTTTGCGAAAAGACAGAATATAGCATGCTTTGGAATAGGCTCAACGAGCTGAGAAAGACCAATATCAACTGGGCATCAATATCTTAGCAACTGTTTGTATATATTACAAGTTAGTTAAAGTCGTTATAAATTCTGTTAATAACGTAACAACTTTGCAATATAATCGTTATATTTGCACAACCATTTTTTAAAGTTGAAGGATTTCTCACAGCATCTGGTAAATCTTTAAAAAACATTTTTGATTAGCTCTTTTGGGAGACCTAAAACTAACAAAATTTGTATGGCATTTATAAACAAGATAAAAACATTTGCTTTTATTGCAGTCTTTGGGGCAATCGCTCAATCAGCAACAGCGCAAGATTTACTTGCCAAACAGGCTCCCGTAGACCGGAAGATGAAAGCCGTAGATACGCTTTTGCTGCATAGCATCATCGAAAAAGAAAATACAGAGTCACCTGCTGCCCAACTGTATGACGAATGGAATAACCGTTATGCACACCGTGCGACAGCTCTTCCCGATTCATTCAAGATAGATCTTCGTCACTTCCACATGCCCACACCCAGCCGGGTTGTGACGAGTAATTTCGGTTCTCGTTGGGGACGTCAGCACAAAGGCTTGGACATTAAGGTGTACATTGGAGACACTATCCGTGCTGCCTTCAGTGGCAAAGTACGGATTGTTCGTTATGAGGCACGTGGATATGGCAACTATATCGTTATCCGCCACAACAACGGATTGGAGACTATCTACGGTCACTTATCAAAACAATTAGTGCAAGAGAATCAAGAAGTACGAGCTGGCGACGTGATTGGACTGGGGGGAAACACGGGTAGAAGTACCGGATCTCACCTTCATTTTGAAACCAGATTATGCGGCGTGGCTCTGAATCCCGCACTCCTGTTTGACTTCCGAGCGCAAGATGTCACAGGCGATTTCTACACATTCAGAAACGCTTCCTATCAACGTGAGTCATCAGAAGCTACCCGTTTGCGCGGTGTAGTAAGAAATGGAAGATATACACCTGAAGAGGTTCGTGGCGAATTAGCCTACAAGAAGGACGATAATGACGTGGTCAACCCTACTCAGGTACAATACCATAAGGTGGTGGCAGGCGAAACTCTCTCCTCGATTGCGCGCAAACGCGGTGTAACAGTTGAGCAGATTTGTCGACTAAGCCATATCAGTAAATCTGCGAAGCTTAAGCCGGGGAGCATCTTGAGATATTCTTAACATCGGAATGCGATACGAACAAACAACAATTTAACGTTCACTTGAGCAAAAAAGGCCAAATCATCTGGCCGATATAAAAGCACAAGAAAAAAAACACAATAACAGTTCTTTCTAGTACGGAGGAGCTGTTTTTTTTATTTCAACGCAGGAAACGTTGCCTCTATTGCTTAACAGATTCATCGAAAAAATAGTGAATCAATCGGGTTAAATTAATATAATTTGTACGAGAACATTGCCGTATTATGTATATCTTTGTATGGTACAATCCACAAGACGACGACATTATGACGGCTTTTCAATCCACATGAAGGGGTTCTTTTGTGCATCTTTTTAAATAGGATGCCAACCAAATAACCCATCCGAGTGAATGAAATCGTTTACAAACCCTTCTGTTACAACAAGTCAAATCAACTTCGCACCAGTTCAAGTAGCGGCTTTTTCCAACCAACACGTCATTTTAAATAAACGCTTTACATAAAGAGATAAAAGTATGAATCAAACTATTTTGCAAGGTTTCCACTGGTACACAGAAGGAAACGGCGTATTTTACAAACACATGAAAGAGATTTCCGATCAGCTTCAAGAGTTGGGTATCACCATGGTGTGGTTTCCCCCAGCATACAAGGCAGCTGGGGGTGACAACTCTGTTGGCTACGATCCTTATGACTTGTTTGACCTAGGAGAATTCGATCAGAAAGGAACTATTGCCACGAAATATGGTACCAAGGAAGAATATATCGATGCTTGCAAGACCCTACAGAGCAAGGATGTCTCGGTAATGGTCGATGTGGTGCTCAATCACAAGGCTGGTGGTGATGAGACCGAACACTTTCATGTGGTGAAAGTAGATCCCAACAACCGCCAAAAAAACGTATCAGCTCCTTTTGAAATTGAAAGCTATACCAAGTTTACTTTCCCGGGTCGAGGCGACAAATACTCTAAATTTAAGTGGGATTTCACTTGCTTCTCAGGCGTAGATTATGCGGTAGGGCAGGACAAAGGCATCTTCCAAATCATCAACGACCATGGCGATGGGTGGGAAACTGTTGTTGGTACGGAGAAAGGCAATTACGACTATTTGATGTACAACGACATTGAGCACCGAAATCCCTATGTTCGCAAGGAACTGAACGACTGAGCAAAATGGTATCACGACCAAGTGTTTTTCGATGGTGTGCGGCTGGATGCCGTGAAGCATCAATCGCCTGAATTCTATAAAGAGTGGCTGAATCTATTGCGCTCGAATACAGGAAAGGACATTTTTGCCGTGGGTGAGTACTGGACACCAGGTTTACTTCCGTTGATGCTCGATTATCTCGAAGCCACGGATGGATGCATGAGCCTGTTCGATGCATCGCTGCAGCAAAACTTCCATATTGCCTCCAACAGTGGCGGTGATTACGATTTGCGCCGCATCTTTGATGAAACCCTGTTGTCAGCCCGCCCCGACAAGGCAGTTACTGTGGTCGACAATCACAACACCCAACCTCTACAGGCGTTAGAAGCACCTGTAGAAGCGTGGTTCAAGCCATTGGCTTATGCCCTCATTTTATTGCGACAAGACGGTTATCCCTGCGTGTTTTATCCCGATTTGTTTGGCGCACATTATACGGATAAGGGGCAGGATGGCAACGATTATGAGATTTTCTTGGATAAGGTTGATGGCATCGACGGTCTGTTGAAAGCCCGAAAAGAAAATGCTTATGGCACGCAGCGCGATTATTTTGAAGACGCCAACTGCCTTGGTTGGACACGCGAGGGCGATGGATATAACCGTGGATGTGCCGTGGTGATGAGCAACAAGGACCAATACGAGAAACCCATGGAAGTAGGCAAGGCTTATGCTGGGCAGAAATTCTACGATTTGTTGGGAAGATTCGACCACAAGATTCAGATTGATGAGAATGGTTGGGGCAACTTTACCTGTCCGGCTGGAAATGTCTCAGTGTGGGTTCCAGAATAGTTTTTGCTGGTGGTTTATCAGCCATCTAACCAATAGAGGGCATCCATGATTATGGGAAATGGGAAATTTTGGGGGTGTGATGCCCATTTTTCCATTTCCCATTTTCATTTCCTGTTTCTGTGGATAGCGGCGGAACGTGATAATTCACACCCCACCAACTGCTGATATGGAAAACCTGATTGAGCAACTAAGAAATAATTTTACATGCCCTCGAAATACGAGCTTATTTGCAACCTACCGCAAGGTTGATGGCAAATACGCAAAATATGAGCGACTTTTACAACTTATTGAACAATAAATAGTTATAGGTTTTAGCGTGTTTTATCCGTCAATTTGAGGCTGGTTTCCCTCCAAAAGCATGCTTATTGAACCTCAATATACATGCTATTGCGTTCCTATAGCATGCCAATAGCATGGCTAAAACATACAAATAACACGATAAACTGACTGTTTTGATGCTGTAAAGTATGACTTCTTAGCTTGATAGACCACTAAAAAGTCACCATCAGCGGATAATTTTTTTCTATTTCAAAACTTGAAAATTTTGAAATAAATCAACAACACGAGTTCTTATGTAGTCAGATCAGCATGGCGGTGAAACTACCAGTGAACTGCCAATTGTCCAGCTGTCACCATGCAACTTCAGCTCAAATTCACCGTTTGAAAACACTTCTTAGCACAAACCAGCCATGCATCGCGAGGGTTGGCAGGTAGCCATAATGCGATGCCATGACGTGAAAACGCTCTTTGAGCGATGCTTGGTGATTTTGATTGGTCATACCGCCATCCAGATAATTTGCCACCACAGCCTGCACATTGCGCAATGGCAAGTGCCTACGAGCCGCTTCTTTCATGATTCGTATGCACCAATCAACATCGGCAGAATAGCGATACTTCGTCAGGTAAGGCGTAGCCTTGGCAATGTCGGTGCGTGCATAAAAAGCCTGATGACACACCAACATGCCGTGTAAGAACGAACGCCAGGTGAGATGGCGCGGTGGCGTCAAGCGTCGACGGCGCACAAACTCGCCCTTGTCATCAACGATATGGGTGTCGCCATACAACACGGCGGGCAAGACATCGTATGCGCCCACGCTACCAGTCACAAGTTCCAGTGTGTCGTTTGCCGGAAAGCTGTCGCCGGCATTGAGAAACAGCACATAGTCGCCTGTTGCCCTCTGTATTCCTTTGTTCATAGCGTCGTACAAGCCATGGTCAGGTTCTGAATCCACCAACACCTCGTGTCCGGTTTCCATCTCGGCAGAAAGTGCGGCGTAACGCTTTGCCATACGCACCGTTTGATCCGTAGAAGCACCATCAACAATCAAGTGTTCTACCTCTTTATATTTCTGTTTCAGGACACTGTCAAGCGTTCGTTGCAATTCTTTTTCTGCCTGATAGGTGCAGGTGATGACACTGAATTTTATCATATCTCTTTTTGTTTTGGGAGTTAATGGGAGTTACGAGGGAGTGAACGGGAGTTAACAGACGATAGCTTTTCCGTGCAGAAAGTCTCATGTCCGATAACTCCAATTAACACCAACTAACTCCCAATAACTCCAGCTCATTACCTTCTGCCTTCCTCCATTGCCTCTTGGTAAACCTCCAAATAGCGTTTTGCCACATGCTGTTGCGCATAAGCAGTTTGCACTTTATGGATGCATCGCCTACTCAGTTCGGCACCATTGGTATCTTTGTCAAGTATCCACGCAATGCCTTCGGCCAACGATGCGGCATCTTTGTAGCGAGCCACATAGCCGTTTTGCAAATGATCAATCATCTCGGGTATGCCTCCCACGTCAAAACCAACACAGGGTACACCACACGACATGGCCTCCATGATGGTATTGGGGAGATTTTCTGAGAGCGAAGGCAGTACAAATACATCCACTGCATTGTACACGTCCACTATTTTCTTCGTGTCATTGACATAGCCAAGCGAATAAGTTGGCAAGCTAAACGCGTCTTTCAACTCTTCCGCATGACCGCCCAACATCACCAATCCCACCTTGTTTTTCATTTCAGGGTGAGCAGCTACCAATTGTTGACAGGCCTCGATGAGGTACTGAATGCCCTTATTTTCGTTCGTAATGCGCTGCGACGCGAACAAAACAAGCTGTTTATCGCTGGGCAATCCCAACCGCCTGGCAGCCGCTACCTTATCGTTAGGCGCAAAGATGTGGGTGTCGATGGGGTTCGGAATGGTTGTCACCGCATGGTTTTGCAATAGTCCGCTTGCCTTTGCCTGTGTAGCAAGCCAGTTGCTACAAGCCACAAAATGGATGTTGCCCGATGCATATACCTTTTGTTTTTGTTTCCACACCCTGTGCGAGAGGTCGCCATCTGAGCCATGATGGGGAAGATACATGCAGTTGCCACATTGCGTTTTAAAGTTCTGGCACGCCAGGGTAAGGTGACAAATACCCGTTGCCGGCCACATGTCATGCATAGTCCACACCACCGGTTTGCCACTCTCAAGAATCTTTTGAATGTTGCGCAGCGACAACATTCCTTGATTGATCCACTCCAAATGAATGATGTCAGCTTCTTGAAATTCGGGCAACGACGTGATATCAGAACCCACGTTGGCTACATCAACATGGAATAAATGACGTTTACTGAAATGCAAATGCCAAAATATACACCAGCGTTCCCATAGAAAATGCAACCTTTTCAGTGCTTGATGAGGCAGCTGCGTAACGGTGAGATGGTCGGTTTCTTTATCCTTGACCAGCATCTTGGCCTTGACACCCGACTGGTTCAAGGCCTGCATCAATCGGTTGGAAGCCACTGCGGCACCACCCGTTTTCTCGCTGGTGTTCACAATAAGAACGCGCATATAGGTCGTTTTGATTCTGATGTAAAGGTACGCTAAATCGGAAACATCAACAAGTGTTTCGCCTATTTTTAGCCTATTTCATCCTTGAACTTGCGCCATTCTGCCCATTTTCATCGTATGTGCGTGGCGAAAGTGATACCTGTTTGGTAGCAAAGAAAGGGTAGAAGAAGCTTGATTTTGTACGTTGTGTGCGGACACAAAATATTGACATAGGTCAAGAAAGAGGCATTTTGAGCACTAAAATGGCTCACTTATTTGGAACGAGTGGTAAATCTGTCTACCTTTGCAGTACCAAAAAGGTTAATAGATTGTTTAGGTTAGTAGTAATAGATTTAGGTTTTTAGTTATTAGGTTTAAGGTAAATTAAACAGATTGTTTAACAGGTAACAATGAAGGCCGTGAGGTTTTCATTTACTGAGAAAAGATTTTTAGTTAAACATACTATACGCTGCAGCTCGTTGAGAGTTGCAGCGTATTTTTTTTCTTACGTTTTTTATGAAGCTTTTTGTAGCAGAATTCAACATCACTTACAGACGAATAATGCCGCAAGACCGTGCGCATAAGATGACAAAGCACGGTTGATCCATCTTAATCTTCCTTCACTTTCTTGGGTCCGCGCACCTTTTCGTTCTTGTTCAAGCCGCTTTTTATCTCGATGTTCAGACCGTCGCTCATACCCGTTTCAACCTTTCGTCGCTCGTAAGTCTTATTGTCCTTATCTCCCTTGACGATGTATACATAGGTTTGTTTTCCACTAAACTCGATGGCACTCTCGGGAACAGTCAACACGTTTTGCGCACTTGCCAATACAATCTCGGCATTGGCACTGTACCCACTGCGTATCTTTTTGCCCTGGATGTTACGAATGGCGGCTTTAATCTCAAATTGATTGGCGCCGTTTTGCTCAACAGCTTTGGGCGAAACATATTCGAGAGACGCCTGTAGGGTGTTGTCCTGCAAGGCTCCTATAGTAATCTTCATCGGCATGCCCACAGACAGTTGTCCCACTTCTGTCTCATCAATGTTGCCTCGGAAGATAAGGTCGCCCATGTTGGCTACCGTGGCAATGGTGGTTCCGTCGTTGAAGGTGTTGCTCAAGATGACCGTGTTGCCCACTTTTACGGGTACATCAAGAATCAAACCGCTAATGGTGGAGCGAATAAGTGTGCTGCTGGTGTTGGCATTATTCTTCGACACACCGTCGCGAACCACCTCTAAGTTGTCCTGTGCGGCCTTCACTTCCTCTTGGGATTGTTGGTAGGCTTGCCGTATCTTGTCGTACTCGTCGCCTGCTACTAATCCTTTGTCGTAGAGCTTCTTCTCACGGTCGTAGTTCACTTTTGCTTGCTTCACGTTGATTTGCGCCAAGCGAACGCGTGACTGTGCGTTCGATAATTGGTTCATATCCGGCACCACTTTTACCTTTGCGATAATCTCTCCAGCCTGCACCATCTCGCCCGCTTCTTTCATAATCTCGGTGATGATACCCGAAATCTGCGGCTTCACGTTCACCTCGTTGCGAGGTTCAATCTTGCCAGTGATGACAGTTACCTTCTTCAGGTTCGACATCTTGGGGGTAAACTCGTCGTAAACCTCGGGTTGAGGACGTGACTTGAACCATAGGAAAACAAACGTTCCGATGAAGATGAGGGCGATAACGCCTGCAACGATAAATTTGATATTCTTTTTCATAATGGTGTAATGTATGGTTCACAATGCGCAACTCGTTCTGCGGTCGGCAGTGTGTATCATGAATAGGTTCTATGATCTGTTTTCTTATTTGAGTTATTCGTCTCGCATGGCATCCACAGGTTTGATAGACATGGCTCTCAATGCAGGTGCCAACCCTGCCAAGACGCCGAGTAAAGACAGCATGATGACAGCACCCACGGCAGTCCAGAAGTTTACTTGGAAATGTGCAGCAGTAAAGCCATCGGTGGTGGTACTCATCTCTGCCAACTGTAGAATGATGACGGCAAAGAGTATTCCACTCATGCCAGCTACCGCTATCAGGATGATGCTCTCTGCGATAATCTGCCCCAAGATGGTGCGTGGTGTGGCGCCAATGGCACGCCTGATGCCAATTTCTGTGGTTCGTTCGCGCACTGTTACCATCATGATGTTGGACACACCGATTGCTCCAGCCAGCAAAGTACCGATGCCTACGAGCCATACCAAGAAGTTGACACCGGCAAAAAGACTATCAACCATGCCGTACATCACTTCGGTGTTGAACACCGTGATGCCCTTTTCATCGGTCGGATCAATGTGGTGCGCACGGGCAACGACATCCCTCATGGGTTGTGCCACCTTGCTCATTTTGACACCAGGACGCCCAGTAACACAAATAACGTGGACGGTTTGCCCCAAATTGTACGTTTGTTGCATCAATGGGAGCGGTATGACGACGCTCTCTTCTGCCGACCCATTGATGTTCATGTTACCTGCACTATAGTCTACTCCAACGACACTGTAGTAGATGGAGTCTATCCTAATGAGCTGACCGCAAGGATCTCCACCGCCTGGAAACAAGTTCTTGTACACTTTCTTGCCTAATATGCACACCTTTCTGCGTTGCTGCATGTCCATTTCGTTGAGGTATCTGCCGTAGTACATGTGTGGTATTTCCACCTTGGCGTAATCCGCCATCAGCCCTTTGATGTTGCAGTTGCTCTTCTTGTCGCCAAACACAGCGTTTCCACCCCATTGCGACAGTCCCGGTGTAACGATGTCTAAGTCGCGTACGTTCGCCTTGATACGCTCCACGTCTTTATATTCTAATGTCCATTGTCGTCCCTTCCGATAGCCGTCGTATGGCTTGGTAGTGGGTTGAGCGAAGATGACTGAGGAGTTGGTAGCAAAGCCTTCGAACACCCGACTGAGTAACTCTCTGAATCCTTGTCCACCTCCGATGAGTCCCATGAGCATGAAGATGCCCCAGAAAACACCGAAGCCAGTGAGGAAAGAGCGACTCTTGTTGCGCGAGAGTGTCTCGATAATCTCTTTGTATGTGTCGATATCAAACTTCATGGCTTATTCTGCTCTTAGTGCTTCAATGGGTCTTACACGTGCAGCCTTGCGTGCAGGAATGAGTCCGGCGATAGTGCCTGCTACCACCATCAGCAGTGTGGCGTTGATGCAAACATCGAATCCAACGGTGGGATTGACGAACATCGTGGTGGTAAACATGCCTGAATCTATCTTCATATTGCCAATGGTGGCATTCATGTATTCATTGGCTGCAATGCCTAACACCATGCCGATGTATCCGAAAAAGGTGGTGATGATAATGCTCTCAATGATGATGAGCCGCAGGATAGACCATGGTGTGGCACCGATAGCCTTGCGGATACCGAACTCGTGAGTGCGTTCTTTCACCGTGATAAGCATGATGTTGGAAACTCCGACGATGCCACTGAGCAAGGTAAAGATGCCCACTATCCATAATGCCGTACGTAACATCCCCATTCCAGTGTTCATCTGCATGGCTTGCGTGAATCGGTTCCATATCCAAACCGCCTCTTCATCGTCGGGCGCAGCACCGTGATTGCCGTTGAGATTAGCACGGTATCGCTGCTCGAAAGCTTCGTTTTGCTCTTCTGTCTCCAAACCTTTGAACGAGAAAACGATGTTGCCTGTCTTGTCGCCCACATTATATATAGTGCGATATGTGGTGAAAGGGATGAACGCATCGGTACCCATCATGCTCTTGTCTACTTGATAAATGCCCACAATGTGAAACGCCAAGTCTTCCATTCTCACGATTTGCCCCAGCATATCTGCCACACTTCCCGTGGGTGAAAGCTCCTTCGCCATGTCATCACTGATAACAATCGACTTCCTACGGTCTCTGATATCTATCTTATTAATGAACCTTCCGTAGATCATATCGCGCTTGTTGATGATGTAATCGTTGGGATATACGCCACTGATGTTGGCGGCAGTGTACTCTTTTCCATGGCTCATGGTCGTGTTGCCATGGTCGAGTTCGGCGCCCACCTCTTCCACATTGTCGCTGAATCGCTCTTGGGTGATTTCCATGTCACGGTCGTTCAACTCTATCTTGCGCCCCTCTTTTAGTCCTTTGTGTGCCTTTGACGTTTGTCCGCCAAATATCACCATGGAGGTATTAAGGTATCTATGCGAGTTCTGTTGCGTGGCATTGATCAGTCCGTTGCCTGCTCCCAACAGGAATATGAGCATGAAGATGCCCCACGCTACCGCAAACCCAGTGAGGGTAGTACGCAGTTTATTGCGTCGTGCGGTGGCCCATATTTCTGTTAAGATGTCTCTCATGTTCGACTTATTTTAAGCATTATTTCATGATACCTCCTGTCCCGAACGGGCTTGAGTTATGGTCGAGATTCTCCTCAATGCGTCCTATCAGTCCGTCCTTGATATGGATAATTTTGTTTGTCTCGTTGGCGACACCGCTCTCGTGCGTTACCACGACAATGGTCATGTGTTCGTCTTGGTTGAGCGACTTGAGCAGTTGCATCACCTCCACGCTGGTTTTCGAGTCCAAAGCTCCCGTCGGTTCGTCGGCCAAGATAATCTGTGGTTTGGTAATCAGCGCACGGGCAATAGCGACACGTTGCTTCTGTCCGCCCGACATCTCGTTAGGATAGTGGTCTGCCCACTGCGCCAATCCCAATCTGTCGAGATATTCAAGGGCTTGTTGACGGCGTGTTTTGCGACTTACTCCTTGGTAGAACAAGGGCAATTCCACGTTTTCTACCGCTGTTTTGAAGCCGATGAGATTGAACGACTGGAAGATGAAGCCAATCATCTTGTTGCGGTATTCGGCGGCACGCCTTTCGCTCAGGTTCTTGATGAGCGTTCCCGACAGCACATATTCGCCACTGTCATAATTATCGAGGATGCCTAATATATTTAATAAGGTAGACTTCCCCGACCCCGATGCGCCCATGATAGAGACAAATTCGCCTTCCTCTATGTCAAGCGTGATGCCCTTGAGAACGTGTAGGGGCTGTGCGCCAAAATAGGTCTTGTTGATGTCTTTGAGATGTATCATTTGGCTTTTAGACGACAGCAGGACTTTGAAAGTTGCACCAGCTCAGCTAATTTTTTCTCTATTTTTTCCACCATCACCGTTCTCATGACAATCTTTCCTTCTGGACAGATAAGATAGAAGGAGGGAATCCACTTGATGTGAAAGTCCTTTGCCACTTTCGATTCTTTCATCTTCTCAAAGTTGCAAACATGGTATGCTTGCTTGTTTTTCCAATTTTGCTGTACGTATTGAGTCCATGCCTCTTTGTTGGTGTCAAACGAAACGTGTATGAAAGCCACGCCATGGTCGGCATATTTTGTTCCCAACTCTTCCACTTTCGGTGTGATTTTTCGGCAATCGGGACACCAAGAAGCCCAAAACTCCAACACCACATACTTCCCTCGGAAGTCGTTTAGTGATAAGGTCTCGCCGTTGATGGTGGGCAGTGAAAGGGCTGGTGCTGTCGTTCCAACCTTTAAAAGCTGAGTGGCATACTTGGCATCATCATCTTGTGCCAACAATGTTGCAACTGTACAGAACAAGCAAAATGTGAGAAATACAATTCTTTTCATAATCAATTATTGTTTTTGTAGATGTAACGTTTGGTCGCAGTAGTCTACTACGACAGGTCTGTGTGTAATGAATATCACGGTTTTGTCATGATGAGAGAGAATGTTATGTAAGAGCTGTCGCTCCGTCTCGGGGTCCAAAGCACTGGTAGCCTCATCGAACAGCATGATTGGACGGTTGCGCAACAAGGCTCGGGCAATGCTGATACGCTGTGCCTGTCCTTCGCTTAATCCGCCTCCTGCTTCCGTACAAACGGTGTCTAAACCATCAGGAAGCTCCATAACAAACGAGGCGCAACTCATTTCCAACGCCGCTTTTATTTCCTCTTCCGTAGCGTTGAGCTTGCCCAATCGCAAGTTGTCGCGAATCGTGCCACTCATCAGCGTGTTTCCTTGTGGTACATACACAAAGTTGCAGCGCATCAGGGGCGACAATTCTTTTTGCTCTTGTTGATTGTATAAGATGACTTTCCCCTCATTGGGGTGCAACAGAGCCAAGATGAGTCGTATCAGCGTGGTTTTTCCTGCGCCCGTTTCGCCCAAGACAGCCGTGCACGAACCGGGGTAAAAATCAAAGTCTAACTGCTCAATCACATTACTGTCGCCATCGTCGTATGCGTAGGTAATGTGTTCCAAGCGTACCCCACACGGTGCCGTTAGGGGAATAGGGTCGCCTTGTTCCTCCAAAGGATTCTCCTCGAGTTCCATCAATCGTTCGGCTGCCGTAAAGACCCCGACAAACACAGGTGCCAAGCGAGTGAGGTCGCGCGCTGGTCCTTGAATACGATTTACTAATTGCAAAAACGCCGTCATGCCTCCGAAAGTCAGCGTTTGGTCAGCCATTCGCAAGGCTGCCCATAAGAAAGCGATGAGATAACCCACAGAGAATCCTGCGTTCAGGATAAAGTTTGATACTACACTAAATGCCGTTCGCTTTACCACCCTATGCCGAAGTTCGCTCTGTGTGCTTTCCAATCGATCCACCATGATGCTGTCGCTCTCCAAAGTCTTGATGAGCATACGGTGCTGTATGGTCTCTTGCAGCACACTTTGCACCTTGCTATCCGAGTCGCGTACCTGTCGGGTGAGCCTTCGCATCTGTCCAATATACAGCTTACTTAACAGCACAAACACCGGAATAATGCCTACGATAACAAAGGCAAGTATTTTGTCCATAGAGAAAAGATACAGGAATGCGCCCACAAACATTGCCACTACCGAAATGGTATTAGGAATAGTTTCGGTTAGAAAACTTACCACCGTGCCTACATCCTGCTCCAACCTATTGAGAACATCGCCTGAGTGATGCGACTCTTTTCCCGTCCATTCCGACCGCAAAATACGGTCGAGCATGCGTTGCTGCATACGGTTTTGCGCCTTGATGCCCAAGATGTTACGCACCCAAATGGAGCAGATACGCAGGGCGAATCCGCAAAGAATGAGCATTGCCATCACCCCTACCGACCAGTAGATAGACCCTTCCGCATGTCCAGACGCCACGTCAATGGCATGCTGTACTGCCCACACTTGTGCTAAGCTCACCACTACGGAGAGCAAACCAATTGCGGCATTGAGGATAGCCTGCAACTGATTGCCACGCCAAGCACGCCAAAGCCATTTGAAAATGATCCTGGCGGAATATTTGGGGGTAGGAATCTTAAACCATTGTGGGATGTTCATAAGCTGCTATGTCTATGTGTTATCCCCTTGTGTCTGCACCCCACATCATCTTTTCACGCAGGGTTGAGAAGTAACGTTGACCAAACCGTTTGACGAATAGGGTTGCAAAAGGAGCTTTGCGAATAGTCAGTTGCGTATGCTCACCTAACTTTGTAGAGCGACCGTCAATGGCAGCGAGGAAGTTGTGCGAGCGTGATTCTACCGTGAGGGTAATGACATTGTTGTCGTTAATCACGATAGGACGGATGTTCAAACTGTGTGGAGCCACAGGTGTGAGGCACAAGTTGTTGGTCGATGGTACCATGATGGGACCTCCATTTGACAAGTTGTATGCCGTACTGCCCGTAGGCGTCGCAATTACTAAACCATCGGCTTGGTAGGTAACCAAGTAGTCATCGTTCACGCAAGCACGGATGGTAATCATCGCCGCATTGTCACGCTTCAGGATTGCAATGTCGTTGAGGGCGTAAGGGTTGATGTCTAAAGGCTCTCCATTGGTCTCTAACTGAATGACCGAATGCCTCTCTAACTCGTAATGGTGGGCGTAAATGTCAGCAATGGCTTCCTTTAACTCGCTCGGAAGGATGTTGGCAAGAAAACCGAGTCTGCCAGTATTCACGCCTATCAGCGGAATTTGTTTGACGCCCACACGTCGGGCAGCCTTGAGAAAAGTACCGTCTCCACCTACGGAAATCACAAAATCGGCATCGAAGTCTTGTCCTTCAAACCGCTGTACAGTCTCCGATTTGAAATGAACATCTTGACATAAGAAGTCGTAAAACGTGCTATCAATGCTCACGTGAGCACCGTGTGCCTGCAACTCCTCGATAATTCGCAGGAAGAAAGCTGTTTTCTCAGGCTGGTATTCGTTGCCAAAAAGGGCAAATCTTAGTTTCTGTTCTGACATGATTGCGTATCGTTTTATCTGTCCCTGACACAGCAGTCAAGTAAAAAGTAATGACTGACATGCCCTAAGCCGCACGGGCTATACCTTGCAAAAATACATATTTATATTGAAAAAAGCGATGAAACGGTAGAAAACAGATTATCTTTTTCGAGGCATCATAGTTGACGGTTCATGAACGATATTCAGATACATTCACCAGGTGTGCGCCTCACTTTTTATATTAGAACAAATTTGACAGAAAACTAATTCCAGGGATTAAAACCACCAATTTGTAAGAAATACAGAGCATTCTGTGATAAAGAATGTAAATTATTTTGAACTTTTGCTCTATTTTCCCTATATTTGTGACGACAATTAAAACAATTAAGTTATGAAAACAACATTAAAAACATTATCCATTTTCTTATGTGCCCTGCTTTTATCAGTGGGATTTGCAGCTTGTAGTGATGACACTGATCCAGCTGAGGCCAAAGTGTTCACAGACGTTTATAAAGGAAAAATATCGTATGTAAACCTCAAAACGGATAAGAAGATTACGGCCAATGACGGCAAAGTGACTGTCACCAAGTTGGGCAACAGCTATTCGTTCTTCTTCAATAATGGCATTCCCGACCTGACCAACATCAAGTTTTCGAAACAAGGTGACAACACCTTCGTGAGCATAGGGTCGGATGGTTTGAAGGGAATCAAGATTGACGAGTCAACACTTCACATCCTTTATGTAAAAGGTAAGGAGACCTGGACTGCCGACTGTACCAGGTAGACTGGGAACGAACAGCCTCACCCCCAACCCCTCCCCGAGGGGGAGGGGAGTGAATGGCAAAGCTATCAACTTGTAAACTAACCAACTAGGAATTCTAGGAAAACTAGGAATTCTAGGAAAACTAGGAATTCTAGGAAAACTAGTAAATCCAGAAAACTAGTAACTAGACAACTCGTTAACTCGTCTCCTCGTGAACTAAAACCTCAATTCTATTTTCCTATTTTTTATTGGTTTTGGGGGTGATATCCAACAGCATTGAGTTTGGTGTCCAAAGTCATTGAGTTTGATGTACAATAGCATTGAGTTTGGGGATCAATATCATTGAGATTGGCGAGCAACATATTTTCAACGGTCTGACATGAAT
>JBNPOM010000010.1:0-70608 GCA_050315175.1 Prevotella sp. SGI.027 | reverse complement strand
GATGCACTGTCGGCACTTGCAGCCTACTGTTTCTTTGAGAAGAAGCCGGCTATCAATGTAGATTTCTGTATAGACCGACAAGGACAGCAGCTTACACTGTTCTAAACCAGTCATATCAGAGCTCGATGAAAGTTTATTGATAACCTCTGTCGTAAGATAGAGGAGATATATTTATGCCCTTAGGTGAGCTATCGAGAACGGGACATTTTTATCCCGAACTCAGGTTATAAGCAAGGGCTTTAGCCCAATGAAGAAGTTCAAGCTATGCACAACGACAATGGGGATAAATCCCCTTGACGGGAGGGTTGCATCTCCTCTTCATCCGTCAGCAAAAGCAGACGGCAATTAATTGTAAGAAGATGGTTATTTTTGATTTTGTTTACATTTAGCTTATGAGCCTGTAAAATGCAATTGTTAAAGCAGTTGGAAGCAAAACAGAGACTAGCGTTTTCCACATAGATTTTCCTTTAAAGAAAAAATAGAAGATAATGATCATATAAAGGGCAATCCAGCAGCAAGTATTAATATAGCTCATATCTCTTTGTTCAAGGCCAAATAAAAATTTCATATTATTAATGCCTTCCGTTGAATACTCAATAGTCTGTTTTCCGTAAATTTTTAGATTATACCAAAAGAAATATTCATAAAGTAGCATAGGTAAAAAAGAAAAACCAAGTATTGAGTATAAGTCCAATGCTTTTATATGCTCTTCGAAAACTATGTTCATCATAGTTTCAATTGTGACATATAGAAAAACAAATACGACTAGTGGCGTAAGAGCTGCTAAAGAACTAGAGATACCTGAAATAATATTATAGGAAAAAGGTAATTCATTTGCTTGCAAGGAAGCAAATTGTAAATAGGCAATATTTTCCGTAATGAAAAACATACATAGAATTGTAAGTATGAATATTATGGAGGAAATGATAGTTTTCATTTGTTATATGTCATTGAAATATAGCTTTCAGCAAAAGCTGCGCTTATGATTAAAAGCAAACTGACAGAGGTTATTATCAGTATGGTACGTAAACTGTGGTATTTTTTTTTGAATACGATACGTAAAGATAATATTGTTCCTATATATGCACACATAATTAATCCTATTATCTCTCCGCTATGAGGAAGTGTAAGGGAAAGAACGGTATGTAAAGAAGATTTAGACAAAAGGTCGCCAATCACTATTCCAAGGGTATAACCGTTAAAAAAAACAAGTATTAAGGAAATAAATCCTAAACTCAACACACTCAAGAGTAGAATTTTTGTACATACTATAAGATTATTTTTCATTAACTCTATGGCACGATAATATGTCTCAGAATTATAAAGATTTAAAAGGTCATCATTATTCTCGGAGGATGGAAGATTAAGCTCACCTCCGAGAATACCGAAAGTAACACCTGCAACATATGCTACGGTAAAAACGATAGCTATTATAAAGCGTACTCTCAAGTTTTTTGGCTTATAATCCAACTAAAACTCCTGCAACAACACCAGCAGGACCGCCCCAGCAAAAAGTAGCTGCACATGAAACACATGTAGAAACATATACCCCAGCTACACCTTCTGCCATTGCTGCGTTTGAATTTTTAGGTTGTAACTTTTTACAATAGCTAGTGGCTGCAGCCCATGCCTTTTCTGTACGCACTTCCTTTTCTTTCTGCAGCCCTGCTACTCCCATACAACAACCACATATTAATGTAATTGCAGTAACTTTCTTTAATGATTTTTTCATTTTTAATTAATTTAAATAGTTTAAATATGTTCACTTCACTACTTGATGAATTTTATTTTTATCAAAAGAATAATCCAGGCAACAAGAAATGCAAGTACTATAAATAGAACTTCAATCAAAACTATCTTCCATAATGCTATTCTAAAATAATTCATTATGGAAACAGGTAAAATGGCAAATAAAAAAGTCAAGATAAACCAAACTAATCGAGATACTGGTTCTTTAAATGGATGAATCTGTTTCCCACAATGATTGCATGAAATCACCTTTTCGGGAGATTGCCATAGATAAAAAGAACATTTATATGGTGATACAGATTGATGACAATGGGGGCACTCTCTTTTTTTCATAATTATATCCTTATAATTTGTTTTCGCAAAAATAAGTATAATTAATAATAATCACCTTTATCAATAGGTTAAAAAAAGTTATTTCCTTTGTTTTCTCATTATAGGGAGAGAAATAACCTCAAAACTTACCGAAAATCCTCTAAACTGCCCATAAATCAGGAACTTCCATAATTGGGCTAAAGACCTGTTTGTATTATATTCTTTCGTCCATCGGTTTTAACCGACGGCAATAATCTTACCGTAGGAGTGTCCCCCGTGCCCATCCAAATAAGGGAAGGGATAAGAAAGAGGGATGAATAACTCTTTCACTCATCAACTTGTTAACTAATTGGCTTATTGCTTGGGCGGGACGCGCATCCGCATCCCGTCTACAGCCATCATGGTGACCGGATCTTCTTCAACGCACGCTCGGAACAGGATGTAAAGATGTATCAGATCGGGATCAAATAAAAGTATTTCAAAAGAATAAATTCTCCTTTTAGCTCGTCATACAGCTGAGGAAAGGCCGTTTCAGCCACTTGTTCCGGCTGAAAACGGCATCCGGATGCGCGAAAGGATAGCTTTGGCGTGTCCGGATGTGTCGTTTCGGACCCTCGTTTGCCGTATTTCGTGAGGCAAGAGGATAGCTTTGGACGGCCCGGATGATATTTCCGTCAGAGCCGGAAGAATGTTCTATTTTGTAAGGAATTGATTATCAGTGATTTGAAAAATAGCTGTTTTCTCGTCCGGATGGCTGTCTTCTGCACAAATCTGCAGCCTGATGGGCGATCGTCAGAATAATTCAGAGGAATAAAGCGATTCCCTCCGTCCTGTCGGAAAGCCTTGCAGATGGGTGGTAAATATCTATTTTCCTGCAACTTTTCCGGTGCTTTCCGATATGTGTTTTCTATCTTTTCTTATCTTTCCTCTATAAAACCTGAAATAAATTCTCGCCAAAGTAACTAAAACAGCCGTCTTTCGGGAAAATTCGACACGGCAGATTCATACAGGCTTCTCTACTGGCCTGCATAAATCATAATGATACTTTCCTCTTCGAGCTCAGGGCTCACACTGGGTTCCATCGCCGACCATGTCGTTGGTTAATTTGCAAAGCGAGGTCACATGCCATCACAAAGATAGTAGCCTTTCCATGGCCGGTATATCGTGCCATCCGTTTTAGGCGGATGTTCCGATTCTGTTGTCGAAGTCCTGGTACGGAACGTTTTCTCCGAGAATGTGCCATGCGCAGACGAGTATCTTACGCGCGATGGCTACCTGTACTTTCATCTTATTCTTCTTGCGGACTTGTGTCTGGTGATAGGAAAAACGGCTGAAGAAACAATCTTGGGTTCGGCTTGCGCCCCATGAACACTGGATGATGGTGCGTCGCAGGTATCGGTTGCCATGCGTGACACGGCGTGACTTGAAGGTTCCGTTTGACTGGTCGTTGCGTGGTTTCAGTCCGCTCCATGAAGTAAGATGGCCTTGACACTTTTCCGTCAAATGGGAAGGCGATTCGGGAATTTATTTCCCGTTTTTTATTCCCACTGGCTTATATATCGCGATTTTTATGTAAATTTGCACCATCCGTGCAGCATGATGTAGGGTGGTACTGTTTACTTCTCCATATCCTATCTTCCATAGGAATCCCAATGCGAGCCTTTTCATCAACCCACAAATGTATATATGACAATGTGTACCCTCATCATTGACAATTACGATTCGTTTACCTACAATCTCTTTCACCTTTTACGGGCAGCAGCACCTGAAAACGAGCGGTTTGAGGTGCGGAAGAACGATGCAATCTCACTTTCCTCCCTACTGCAATACCGCCATATCGTGGCCTCCCCCGGCCCCGGGCTGCCTTCAGAGTCGGGCTTTCTGCCTAAAATATTCCCTGTCATAGAGGGCAAGGTGCCCTATCTTGGCGTGTGTCTGGGCCACCAAGCCTTGGCGGAAGCCTACGGGGCAAAGCTGTACCAGCTGCCACACCCCGTGCACGGCGGCACCTCACAAGTGGGGGTTAACGACACATCGCCGCTCTTCAAGCATCTTGGGCAGGAAACAACAGTGGCACGCTATCACTCATGGGCAGTGGAAAAGGAGAGCCTGCCTCGTTGCCTTGAGGTCGTCTCTGAAACCAGTGACGGCATGGTCATGGCTTTGCAACACCGGAACGCCCCGCTGTTTGGTGTCCAGTTCCACCCCGAATCGTTCATGACACCTTGCGGATTACAAATGCTCCAAAACTTCTATAACGTATGAAAATGACCTCGCCCCACACTGTTGCCAGACAGATGAACCGCTGCGCGGCAGCCCACACACCTTTTCTCTTTGCCTTCGACTTTGAGCTTGAAAATGCCATCTTCATGGAAAACCCGCTTGAACAGCAAGACATTCTCTTCCGGACACCCTTAGGAAGCAACAGCACCGTGAAGCGAAAAGACATAGACACACGCCTCACCGCTCACCCTATGAGCCTTGAGGCCTATCAACAACGCTTCGACACCATAAGCCATGGCTTGCACAGAGGCGACTCGTTCCTTGCCAATCTCACCGTGCAAACACCCATTGCCTGCAACGCTTCGATGCTTGACATCTTCGAAACGTCGCGGGCCCCGTACTGTCTCCTTGTACCGGAGCACTTCGTTTGCTTCTCGCCAGAAATCTTTGTGCGTATCGAGGGCAACACCATCTCCACCTACCCAATGAAGGGAACAATAGATGCCGCATTGCCAAATGCCAGGGAGACCATACTCAATGACCCGAAAGAAACGGCAGAGCACGTTACGGTGGTAGACTTGCTTCGCAATGACTTGGGACTGAATGCCAACGAGGTAGAGGTTGCACGATTCAGATACATCGACCAGATAGATACACCCCAACGCTCCATCCTGCAGGTAAGCAGCGAGATAAAAGGAACGCTCAACAATGACTGGCAGGCGAAACTGGGCGACATTATCCTCTCGATGCTTCCGGCAGGCTCTGTCTCAGGTGCGCCAAAGACGGCCACCATCCACCTTATCCACAAAGCAGAGCAGGGTCAGAAGCGTGGCTTCTACACGGGTGTGTTTGGATATTACGATGGCGAGCGGCTCGACAGTGGCGTGCTCATTCGCTATATAGAGAAGGTGCAGGGCAAATTCTACTTCCGCAGTGGTGGCGGCATCACCGTGAACAGCAACTGCCTGTCAGAGTATAACGAAACAATAGAAAAGATCTACCTCCCCGCGACATGATACAATTCCTTGAAACAATCCGCCTTACGGACGGAATCCTGCAACAGCTCGACTTGCACCAACAACGTGTTGACCGCACGCTAAAGGCACACTACGGCACAAGAATAAATCTCTCCGGCATCAGGATACCGCATGCCTGCCACAAAGGTGTCTTCAAATGCAGGGTGGTATACGATACGGAAATACGGGAAATAGACTTTCAGCCTTATACCCTCAGACCCCGCAAGATAGTAAAGGTAGTCAATGGCGATGACATTGACTATCCATACAAGTATGCCGACCGTACACCCATCAACACATTGTGGCACGGCACGCAGGCAGACGATGTCATCATCCTCAAGAACGGGCTCATCACAGACAGCGCGTACGCAAACATCATCCTGCAAAACGACGACGGACTATTCACCCCTACCCATCCGCTCCTCTGTGGGACGATGCGCCAACGCCTACTCGATGAGCAGGCTATCCGCACCAAGGATATCGGTGCGACCCAACTCTCAGATTACCAATACATCCACTTCGTCAATGCCATGCAACCTTTGGGATGCCAGCCTCCAATGGCAGTAAAAGACCTTGTATGGTAAAAAGGGGAAGGCAATGGCGCAACCATCCGATAGAGACCGTCATGCAGATGAAAAAAAATAAAATTCTGATAGCTGTCTGTGCCGACAACAGACATCTGTACTACCCTGCGCATAAAAATAGCAATAATGTTTGTGTGTTTGGTATATTTGTCGTAACTTTGCACCGCTTTTCGGCATAACCGCTGGCAGTAGAAGAGTTACTCGCCATGTTGTGTTGGAACGACAAACAATATTTAATGACCAAATAACAATGGATTTAATTAAAGTTGCTGAAGAAGCATTTGCAACCGGCAATGAGTTTCCCGAGTTCAAAGCTGGAGACACCATCACTGTCGCTTACAAAATCGTCGAGGGAGCCAAGCAGCGTATTCAGCTCTACCGTGGTGTTGTCATCAAGATTTCAGGACATGGCAACAAGAAGCGTTTCACCGTTCGCAAGATGTCTGGCACAGTAGGCGTTGAGCGTATCTTCCCTATCGAGTCACCCAACATCGACTCTATCGAAGTGAACAAACGCGGTAAGGTACGTCGTGCCAAGCTTTATTATCTGCGTAGCCTTACAGGTAAGAGGGCTCGCATTCAGGAAAGAAGAACGGTTACAAACAAGTAACACGCAGTCTTTTCAGACTTTAGAACATACAAAGAGAGGGTGTATCCACAAACGGGTACCCCTCTTTTTTTTATATCTTGACTGTTGAGTGCTGCAATCTTCAACACTTGTCTTTCAAGATGACAACACAGCGGGGCTTGATGACAACGTATTGGCATGATGTTGCACGTCGCCGCTGACCGTAGGAACAGCGTTTCAACAAATAAATGCCAAACCTTCTTTTTGCCACGCCACGTTTTTACCAATCAACCCTCTGCCGACAACGGTGGTCATCCCATCCATCACCCTCACTTCTTCACGAGTGGTGGACGCGCTTTGGAGGGTCTTCGCCCTCTAAATCACCATTGTTTTCGCCATGCAAAGCCTGCTTAAAATCGTCCCAACTTTGGAATCCGGCAAACAAAGCCAGCACATCCAATGTAGCCTTGGACGGCTTTTCTTTCATGCTTACATGCTTCCACACGCTCTTGAGCGCGCTCTCCGTCATGCTTAACCCACGATTGGAAAACAATTGGGCCAGCTTTTCAAAATCAGAAGATAAAGTGATTTTTTTACCAATCGTACCCTCTACTTCTTGCAGAAGGAGTTTAAAATCGTCTAACATACGCTGCTGAACATCCCTATTTTGACATGTCTTGCCACCGATTGACTTGTTGAGACTTCACCTTCTCAGCCCATCAATTGTTAACACGACACAAAAGTACTGAAAAAATACGAATGCTATGGCATGCTAACCTTTATTTTTTTTCCGTCAAGTAAGATAATGGACAAAGATGTAAAAAACAGACATATACACAGCAAAACAAAATAATTTTTCATAACTTTGTAACAAAATAAAACACCATTCCATCATGAAAGAATTAGCATTGAAGTACGGATGCAATCCCAACCAAAAGCCTTCCCGCATTTATATGGAAGAAGGCGAGTTACCCATCACAGTGTTGAACGGCCGACCAGGCTACATCAATTTCCTCGATGCCCTGAATAGTTGGCAGCTGGTGAAAGAGTTGAAAGCCGCAACCGGCGTGCCATCGGCAGCCTCGTTCAAGCATGTGTCGCCGGCAGGAGCCGCCATCGGACTTCCTTTGAGCGACACTTTGAAGCGGATTTACTTTGTTGACGACGTCAAGATGGAACTTTCGCCGCTGGCATGTGCCTACGCCAGGGCACGCGGAGCCGACCGCATGTGCTCGTATGGCGACTTTGTAGCACTGAGCGACACCTGCGATGCTGCCACCGCCACATTGATTAAGCGGGAGGTGAGCGATGGTGTTATCGCACCCGACTATACGCCTGAGGCGCTCGACATTTTAAAACAAAAGCGCAAAGGCACTTATAATGTCATCCAGATAGATGCCAATTACGTCCCCGCACCCATCGAACGGCGACAGATTTTCGGCATTACCTTCGAGCAGGGACGCAATGACATCAAGCTTGATGACGATTTACTCTTCATGCATATCCCCACCAAAAACAAGCATTTCAGCGATGAAGCCAAACGAGATCTCATCATCGCCCTCATCATCCTCAAGTACACACAGAGCAACAGCGTATGCTATGTGAAGGACGGACAGGCCATCGGCATCGGTGCCGGACAGCAGAGCCGCATCCATTGCACACGCCTGGCGGGGCAAAAGGCCGACACTTGGTGGCTACGCCAATGCCCAAAGGTCATGGATTTGCCCTTCAAGGAAGACATTCGCCGTGCCGATCGTGACAACACCATTGACCAGTACATTGGTGACGAATGCGAGGATTTGCTGCAAGACGGCACTTGGCAACACTTCTTCACCACCAAACCGGCACCGCTCACCACGGATGAAAAGAAGGCCTGGATAGCTCAAAACAAGGAAGTGGCCTTGGGCAGCGACGCTTTCTTCCCCTTCGGTGACAACATTGAACGTGCGCACAAAAGCGGTGTAGCGTACATCGCCCAAGCCGGAGGCTCCATTCGCGACGACCATGTGATTGCAACATGCGATAAATATGGCATCGCCATGGCCATGACAGGCGTACGACTGTTCCATCATTAACAAAACCAGACCTGACAGACATGAACGATTTTGATGATATTTTAGAGAATGGCATGGTGTTTCGCAAACCACCGAAAGAGCAAAAGGACGATGGAAAGGTAAAGACCAAAGCTAAAAAGAAGCAATACATCACTGGTGCGCATGGCAGTGGGTCGGCCCGTCAAAAGGCCAAATACCGCCAACAGCGCGCCAATAGGAACAAGAAAAGATGACCGAGAGATAACGAGTGATTGTGGGAGTTAGCAGGAGTTAATGGGAGTTAATGGGAGTTAGCGGACATCAGCAAAGATGCTAACTGCCCATCAACTCGTGAACTTGCCAACTTGTCAACTTGGTATTAGCTGTCATGCGCACAGAAGCTAACAACTTGTCAACTCGTTTACTCGTCAACTTGTAAACTGAAGAACTCGTCAACTTGTGAACTAAAGAACTAACAACTTGTCAACTCGTCAACTTGTAAACTTGTAAACTACCCCCTCCCTTACTCCGATTTTTCTTGACAACGCACCTCTTCATGCTTGGCGAATTTGCAAACAACCGCACCGCGGGTCACAAATATGCCCAAAATAAGCGATTTTCGCATGTCGCTAATAGCCAATACTTTACACGCATCACATATCGAACAAGCTGGATATCCAACTACTTTTAGCTTTAATATCATTGCTTTAAGAGGCCAATTCATATGCCTTTGACCTGCAATACATCACAGATTAACGGGCAAAAGGATGGTTTTAACGGAGAAAAAGCAAGATTTTTAGTGTAAAATGCGAGTTTTCTTGCCAAACAATCGCCTATTTGCACCCTGTTTGCCTATCATTTTTTTCTAGATTGCAAGTTTGCAGTTACCGTTTTTGGGGCGATAATTGGTAAAAAATCACAACGTAATGGGCAACGTTACCCTCGTTGCCGAAATGAGATAAAATGCGCCAACGGGAGTTAAGCAGTGACATTCTTTCGACAGTTCTACCCCACCCTCCATCCGTGCAACGTATAGATAAAACGTACTTTACATTGCAAAAAGGAAGCATAAAACCACACTTATTACAATATTTTTCACTAACTTTAGATAGAAAAGTGACACCCCCCCCTTATATAAGAGTATTCTGTGCGATTGGTTGATTTTTGGGTAACGATTTGGTAACCGTTCTGTTTGCAATGTTCTGCTTTATTTTGCTTAGAGATTTGCTCTTTACTACAAAAGTACATAAAAACTCTAATACCCCTAATATCTTATCACCATTTGTTGGAATATTAATGCAACACTAAAAAAGTTCATAAAAAATTTGGAAACAATATAAAATTTATTTATATTTACACGCGAGTATTAACTAAGGCGAATATTAACTAAAATGATTTATTATGAAAAATTATCTAAAATTTTTACCGGTAGTACTCTTTATTCTGAGTGGGTGTAGTGACAAAATGGATGAAGTAGATACCGTTATAGATAACGGTCATAAATCTTATATCTCTTTGTCTGAACAAGAGTACATTAGTATTGCCTATCCTGATAAGAAAGATTTAACGGATGCGGAAGTTGAAGGTATTGCGAAATCATACATCGGAAGTATTAAGGGGGTGAATACAAGGTCTGCCTCAAGTTCTTTATCAAATGTGCAAAAAGAAAAAATTAGTTTATCCTTGACTACAAAGCAGCACGAAAAAGATGAAGATATATACTTTACGAAATTAAAGTGGGTTGACGATCAAACTAAAGAGCCTATTAGTATGATTGTAAGTTCAGATTGCCGTTTCCCTTATGTTATTGCTTTTTCAGAGGAAGGAGATTTCTTTTCGCCAAACGAAACAGCAGATTTGATGATAAAGAATGCAATGAACATAGCCTTGCAAGAGATTGCCATAATTAAGCAATGCGAAGATTCTCTTCGTGAAAAGACAAAGACCTATGTCAATATGCAAATTAGAAGATATGGGATGAAACATGTAGAATACCTCGTAGACAATACTCCCGTAACACGTAGCTCTGCCACAGAAAATCCTTCTGGGCAATTACATAAAATAGTTGAGCCTATGCTAAAAACAAAATGGGATCAGACAAGTCCTTATAATCTTTATGTGCCTAAATGTCCCCCAGAATATGATTTTGGCTATGGTTATGACGGACGCCACCCTACAGGGTGTACAATTATTGCTTGGGCACAAGTCTTGGCGTATTTACAACCGAATATCAATGACATTACAACTCCTGAAGGACAGAAATTTTATTGGGGTAATTTAGGAAGTTATTCTCCGAATTTTTGGGAATACCATGAGCTTACTGAGGAAGATAAAAGGTTAGCCTCTTTAATAAAGAATCTTGCAGATGGAAGCGGCACAAAATTTACAAATGAAGGAGGTTCTGTTTCTGTAGATGCAGTTGCAAATTATGTAAAAAAATGGAATGTCCATATTGATGGAAAAAACTCTTGTACTTTCCAAAATATGGCAAACTCTTTAGATTTAAGACGACCAGTTATATGTATAGGAACTGCAAGAGCCACCAGAGGAACAAGAGCAGCAGAAGCATTTACCAATGGTTCACATGCTTGGGTTGTTGATGGTTATCAAATTCGCGTTCGTCCCTCTAATGTGGCTCCTTCACCAAAACAACCTCGCAGGATCTTAAAGAGGTACAATGTTTATTGCCATGCTAATATGGGATGGGGAGGAAGTTTTGATGGTTGGTATTTATACCGTTATGACGGGAGTATTGACTTCGATTGCGGAGGAGATTTATATGATATAGATTTGGCATGTTATCCAAATGCTCGTTTAAATTAATATCTTTTGGCAATCTCGCTTGAATAGCGGGATTGCTTTTTCTTTAAATACTATAGAATATGCGTTTAAAATTAAACAATACAATATATATAGTTTGTACTATCTTTTTGTTTTTCCTTAGCTCATGTATGCAAAATGAGATAGAGTTAAAAGAAAAAGAAGAGGAAAAAATAGTAACTTCCTATGAGAGAAATATCAATGATGCAGAAACAGAACTTAATAAAATTCTTTTAAGCAAAACAACTCGTGTGAGCTCTATTATTCCCCAACATCCTATTCTGAAAAATAAATTTACCCTCAAAGTAGATGTAACTTCTATAGATACAAGAGTTGGGAGAACAGAAAGATCAGATATTGATAATTCAACAAATATACATATTTTCAATTTTCAAGGTGGTGGATATGCTATAATGAGCGGAGATACAAGGGTTACTCCAATGTTAGTGCTTACAGATAAAGGAGAAATCCCTCAAGATGGTGTCATAGACAATCCTAATCTTGTACCATTTTTGGCAAATATGGAAGTCCAAATAATTAAGGAGATTGATGAGTTTAAGGAAGATAACAGAATCAATGAAAACGATGAAATTTCTGTTGTATATGGAAAATGGGAAAAAACTTTTTCCGAAATGAAAGAAGGATATTGTCCTGTTGAGTGGGGGCAGGGAAGTCCTTACAATCAATTTTGTCCATTAACGGATGGAAAATTATCCTGCACAGGCTGCGTACCAACGGCTGTTGCACAATTATTATCCGTTTATAAATTTCCCAAACGATATAACGGCTATGATTTTGATTGGGAAATTATGAATCGTTATGTAAATACTTGGTATCCATATCCTCCTGCAATCCCTTATATAGCAAGGATTATGCAACAATTAGGCTTACGACAAAATTTAGATGTTACTTATGCCAAATACCCAGAAAATGAAACTGATGAAAATAAAGGGAGTTCCGCTTCTACTGATAACATCCCGAGAACTCTTAAGAATTTAGGGTTTTCATCTGGCGGAATAAAAAAAGATTACAATGAAACAGACATTGTCAATGAATTAAGGAAAGGATACTATGTATTAGTAAGTGGTTATGCAAAGGAAACGAAACACAAAAAGAAATTTTTAGGCATTACTATAAAGACTTGGTATTCATACTCTGGTGGACATTGTTGGCTGGTTCACGGATTATTGGAAATGAGTCGTCCTGTCTTCCACGTAGAAAATGGGCAAACTATAAGCTCTTATACACAACGAAAATATTATTTGTTGTGTAAAATGGGATGGGATGGTTTTGGTAGTGGCTATTATTATAGTGGTGCTTTTGATACAGATAAAGGTCCTGAGACTGATATTGAAAAAACAAGAAGCAATAGTAAGGGAGATGGTAATTTTAGATATAAGTTATCTACTATCACAGGAATACGGAAATAAAATTCGAAAACTTTAACAAATAGCGAGAGGGCACCTATGAGGCCCTCTCGTTTTAGTTGCTCGGTATTCTTACAAGATACGATTTTGATAAAATATTTATTTATAATCGAGTTCTTCTGTTTTTGTGATAAAATATAGATTTCTGTTCAAAAATTTTCTCCCATTGTCCTTTAAACCATGCAGCAATCGACATTCTTTCTACAGTTCTACCCCACCCTCCATCCGTGCAACGTAAAGATAAAACGTGCTTTACGTTGCAAAAAGTAAGATAAAATCACACTTATTACAATCATTTTCACTATATTTGCACTTTGAATAAGAATACCAGATTGTTTTTAAGGTTATTCGAATGTAGTATCACTAAGACAAAGAAAGGATAATGTCTTTAAATTTTGATGATGTATGACAAATAATCAATCGGCAAAACAGTTACTTTTCACATGGGTTGTGAAAAGTATTGTCATCACTTGTTGTTTGTTAGGACCAATGGCTGCGATAAACTTTCATGTGTATGCGGCTCCAATGAAAAGCGATTTTCCAACAGATTCGCTGCGCACCTCTGTGGCGAAATCAAACGATGGGCCACGCAAGCACCTTATCCAGGGCATTGTGTTGTCGGCTACCGACAAAGAACCATTGCCAGGAGTAACCATTTTTATCAAAGGAACCTCGCAGGGTACACAATCCGATTTGGAAGGACGTTTCAGGTTGGAAACCGACGTAGCCGCCCCAAAATTGCAGTTTACCTACGCCAGCATGAAGCCCCTATTGCTTCCATGGAAGGGTGAAAAGGAAATGAAAGTGGTGATGGAAGACGGGGTAGAGCTTATAGATGAAGTGGTGGTAACGGGCTATCAACGCATTAGAAAGAATGAGATGATTGGCTCTGCCAACACCGTAAAAAGCGAAGATTTGTTTTACGATGGGCATCAAAGCATAGAGCAGATGCTACAAGGTAAGCTTGTGGGAACCAGTGTGTTAAACACCAGCGGATTGGTAGGAACGGCCCAGAAAGTACGCGTGCGTGGTACCTCCACCTTGTTGGGCAACCAAGAGCCTGTTTGGGTGGTGGATGGCATCATACAAGAAGATCCGTTGCCTTTTAAGCCGCGCGACTTAGATGCCTTAGGAAGCATCTCGCAAGACAATTTTGACATGATCAAGAATTTTGTGGGAAATTCTATTTCTTGGCTGAGTCCCAACGACATCATGACCATATCGGTGCTGAAAGATGCAGCGGCAACAGTGATGTATGGAGTGAAAGCAGCCAACGGCGTCATTATCATCACCACCAAACAAGGTAAAGCCGGCCGAGTATCGGTCAATTATAGCGGTGGCATGACCGTTGCGCCGCGCATCTATTATAGTCAGATGAACTTGATGAACTCTTCTGAGCGTGTAGATGTGTCGGAAGAAATTTATAGAAGAGGATTGGTGAGCGAAGCCAACCGACCGTTGGAGCGCATTGGCTACGAGGGATTGTTAGGGCAATATTTGCGCAAAGAGATATCATACGCACAGTTTCAACAAGAAGTTGAGAAGGTTCGCATGAATAACACCGACTGGTTTAAGGAGTTATTTCGCCACTCAGTTAGTCACAATCACAGTGTTAGTCTGAGTGGTGGTACCGACCGTTTTAAGTATTATGCGTCAATCAACAGTTCGTTCACCAATGGTATATCTGTTGGTAACGATGCGAAGAATTACAGTGCATCGGTGAGTGTCGACACGCGTTTGAGCGATAAAATCAACTTGGGCGTGCGTCTGAACGCCGCTTCCAACAAGACGAACGGCTTTTTCAGGGTAGATCCTTATCAATACGCGTCTACCATCAATCGTGCCATCCCAGCCTATAACGAAGACGGAAGTTTGTTCTATTATGCGAAATCTCAGAACGCCAACCGGCGCATGTACAACATTTTGCACGAGTTGGATTGTACTGGCAACACCAATACAACAAATTCAGTGGCATTATCTGCCAATTTACGGTGGACCATCTTACAGGGATTGCAGTTTGAAGGTTTGTTTGGCTATAATCTTTCCAACGTGGTGGGGTCATCGTTCGCCGACGAACAGAGTTTCTTTATTTCCAATCTTCGTGGTTACGAGTTTGGTCTGTATGAGCCTGGCGAACTGGAATATAAAAAATCTCGCTTGCCTCATGGTGGTGAACTCAACACCACCGAGAATCGTAACTCCAATTATACCTTACGAGGCACGCTGTCGTACAACAAGATTTTCGATGAGGTGCATCGCATGAGTTTGATGGCAGGAAGCGAGATCAGAAGCAATAAGTACGACGGCTACAACACCACCTTGTATGGTTACTTCCCCAACCGCGGCAAATCAATCATTTTTCCTCCACGTCAAGTTATCGACCCACAGGATGCCTCACGCTGGATAGAGAACGATCTTTACTATCAATTCAATAACGCTGTCATCGATCGTAAGATAAATACTGTGGGTACGTTTGCCACGGGTATGTATAGTTTTGATGAGCGCTACATCTTTTCGGCAAGCATTCGTTCCGACGCATCCAACCGCTTCGGACAAGATGAGCGCAACCGTTTCTTGCCTGTCTGGTCGGCTGGAGCCCGCTGGAACATCATCAACGAGCCATGGATAAAAGACATTCGTTGGATTAGCGACTTCAATTTCCGCGCTTCGTATGGGTGGCAAGGCAATGTAGCAAGCAACTATGGTCCCGATTTGATTGCAGAATTAGGACGCGGGCGCGACTTCATTGATCTTCGAACGGGCCGTTATATCCTAAAAATAAAATCGTTGCCTTATGATAATTTGCGTTGGGAAAAAACCAAGAGCATTAACTTGGGGGTAGACTTTGGCTTGTGGAAAAACCGAATTGCTTTCAGTGCCGAGTATTATGCCAAGCATACAACCGACCTTATCGTTTCGAAAGCCGTGCCGTATGAATATGGTGTGATGTTTATGCCTATCAATGGGGGCGACATGAAGAACCACGGATTTGAGTTTACGGCTACCTTTACGCCCATCAGAACCAAAGACTGGGTATGGAATATCTCGGTTAACACGGCGAAGAACTTCAATGAAATCAAGTCGACGATGGCCGAAAATCAGAACTGGCGCGCTGCATCAGGTGGTTCCATTCACAAAGAAGGTTATCCGGTTGGTGCTTTCTGGGCTTGGGATTTCGCAGGCTTAGATGCGCAAGGTGGTTATCCGCTTTTCCGCATTCCAACCATCGAAGAGGGTGCCGACAAATTGGATGCGACCTCCTACATGAAGTATGCAGGTACTACAGAACCCGATATTTCGGGCGGTTTGTCTACCGTATTGCGTTGGAAATCGCTCACTCTGTCCTCTTCTTTTTCGATTGCGTTGGGCGGAAAACGCTTCTTAACCGATTTGTTCAGCGAAGATTATCTCAACAACAGCACGCCATCGGCTTACAGTAATCTGTCTAAAGAAATGGTGAACCGTTGGCAAAAACCTGGTGATGAGCAGCATACGCAGATACCTTCCATTCCTAATCATAACATACCCATGGTATACTTGCCGAATGGATCGACCGAATATGCGCATCGTTTGTACAACTATTCTACAGCAAGAGTAGTCAACGCATCGTTCATGCGCTGCAACAACATTTCGCTGTCGTACACGGTTCCTACGAAAGTAATCCAACGAATGTCGCTCAATAATCTGTCTATAAGCGGTTCTGTGAGTAATCCATTCATCGTGGTGAGCAAAGATTACAAGGGTATCGACCCCGAAGTGGCGACCGGCGCACAGCCCATTACGCCAACTTATAGCGTGACTTTGAACATTGGAATTTAAAAAATCAGACACATTGTTTTATGAAAAAGCATATTTATCTATACATTTCATGTATCGCATTGCTGCTTTCGAGTTGTAATGACTTCTTGTCAGAAAGCAGTCAAGACGAGGTGCGCCCCAGTACAACATCCGACTTGGAAGAGTTATTGTTAGGCGATGGATACGCTTCGCGCACACCTATTTTTTCATATCTGGAACTGTTGGCAGACGATGTTGAAAGCAATTATTCGGATGCCATCAATCAGGAAGATGCTCTTCGTGCCGGAGCAGCCGTATTCACATGGGCTAATGACATGTTTGAGCAAATGCAAAAGAACAACATTCCCTGGAGCAACTCGTGGCAACAGTTGTATCATTGGATCAATGGCTGCAACGTAGTGATTGATCAGTTGCCAAAAGTATCAGGCTCGACCATAGCTAAACAAAAGATTGAAGCAGAGGCCTTGGCACTTCGCTCGTTTTATTATTTCTTGCTAGTCAATACTTTCGCACCTGCTTACAATACAACAAACCCTGCATTGAATGACGCTTTGGGTGTTCCATTGGTGCTGAAGTCGACGGTAAAAGATGAGTTTCCTAAGCGTAATACCGTGGCAGAGGTGTATCAACAAATAGAAAAAGACCTGTTAACCTCTCAAAAACTGTGGCAGAATTGCGGTGAGTATAAAACCAGCGTCTACACCGTATCACCTTTATTTGTTGACCTTTTGCTGTCACGCCTTTACTTATACGAGGGAAAATGGGCTGAGTCGGTACGCTACAGCAATGCCGTAATCGCCCAAAAACCCACACTGAGGCATCTAAGCAAATACTATACATACGACGATTGGCAAGGTATCGTGATGTACGACATGGCAAAAGGGGGAGTATACAACAGTGACAGTCCTGAATTGATATGGGGATATTCTATCAATGGCGAATATGATGCGTTCTTCGTAGGTGTTAATCCGTACATCGACTTTGGCAAACTGCCCGCTTTTACGGTTAGCAAAACCTTGGAATCACTCTACGAACCCAATGACATCCGACGTGAAGCTTACTTCTACAGTTATCTTACCATGAATGGTTTCACGCCAGAGAAACATCTCTTGGTAGGACATAAAAGCGACAAAGTACTGCAAAATCCCACCAAGGGAATGCGCGTCGCCGAGGCATATCTCAACCGGGCAGAAGCAAACGCACGCTTGTATTTACAAAATAAGGATGAAAAACTAAGACAAGCCGCATTAAGTGACTTGAATACTTTACGCGCATCTCGCTTCACAGGTACATATCAACCCATCAACATCACAGATGCGAACAAGCTCATTGACTTCTGTCTGCAAGAACGCAGACGTGAACTCTGCTTTGAAGATCATCGTTGGTTTGACTTAAAACGACAAGGAATGCCAGCCATCGAACACAAATTTTCCATCGTGAGTGGACAAACCACAACTTACAAGCTGGAACAAAATAGCAGCAAATACGTATTGCCCATTCCATTAGAAGTAAGACAACGCAATCCGGAATTGGATTAATTGACAAACAATTGACAAGATGAAACATTATTTTTTATACATACTAACAGCTTTTTTCCTCATCAGCTGTGGTAATGAAGACCCCATTTCGTCTATTCACGAGCAGAAGGACGCTTTCGAATCTCATCGCCTACCGCAAGGCAACCATCCTTATGATGCTGTCATTCAGAGCATCTTTGAGCAAACAGGCACATTGGTTCTTTATAAATACCAACCCTCGGAATTCGATTGGGGCGTGACGAGAAACTATCTGTGGACCAAAGAACGAATGGCTGATGAAGGGTATTTATTCCAGCTTCCTGACGAGAAATATGTGGGAGAGCAAGTAAAAATGTTGCAGACAGAGTTCCTTAACCTCTTTCCAAGAAACTTTTTGAAGAAACATTTACCGCTGCGTATTCTGCTTTGCGGCGAGCTGTATTATTTAGAAGGAGGATATACAACAGAACCAACTCATAACGATTACAAGCCTGTCAATGCGTTTGAAGGATACGAATTCTTTGCCGTCAATCATGGAAATAGTACTATTGAGAAGATGACACGACAAGAGAAAAACGAATTTCGCATCGAGCTTTGCAAATTGTTGCTGCGCCGTATTTATCCTGCCATCAACAGAGGCTCCCTCCGTGAAGCCATTCCAGAGGCGTTTGCTGCCATATCTACCTACGGTACAGATGTGGATGGAAGCCTGGATGCGGGGTTTATAGATGACCAACATAAAAACAGTGTGCGCGAAGATTGGTACGACTATTTGCAAACAATCGTATCTACGCCTGCCAGCAAGTTGCAAACAGACGATGGATTGCTGTCTCATAACAAGGTTAAACAAAAGTACGAAGTTGTGATTAATTACTTTAAAAACAACTTCAAAGTTGACCTTCAGCACATTGGCGACCTGTCAACCGCACAGTAATTCCTCACACTTCGTTGTACGAGTATCACATCTAACGAATTAAACTCACAATATATAATCAATCAACATCAATTATGAGATATTTTAAGTTCTATCACATCGGTTTACTGGCCTTATGCCTCTTGTTTCAACCAGTAAGCATTGTCAAAATTCATTCACAGGAGTTACCACAGAAAGAGTTAGATTGGTACAATCTCTCTCCTACCCAAGATAAGGTTTATGGTATTGGTGTCAACGAGGCTTATCGTTTGCTTCAAGGCCGAAAAGTCAACCCCATAACGGTAGCACTCATCGGGTCGGGCATCGATTTGATGCATGAGGATTACCAAACCATGCTTTGGCAGAACAAAAAAGAGAAACTGAATGGAAAGGATGATGACGGCAACGGATTGGTTGATGATGTGCATGGATGGAATTTCCTTGGCGGGATTGACAAAGACGGAACCACAATTGCCATGACTTCCACCATGAACCAGGGCGATCGTGAATACTTCAGACTACGAGACAAGTATGCCGACTACATTTCAGACGGCAAACGTTTCTTTCGCTTCCAAGGCGATAAGATGGTAGAAGTGGCACCGCCTGCAAATGTACAGGAGTATCACTACTATCGTGACACCATTGTGTACGAGTCGCCATTGGCTTCACGTTACGCCGGAATTTTGGCTGCCAAGATGGTAAAGCACTATACCAAGATATTTGACAAGAAGCTAAAAGAACGGTTCCCTGGTCAAGAAATTACGCAAAAAGAGTTCGAGACGCTGTATGACAAGAATGCTCCGAAAGATTTATTGTCAGACATGGCGTTCATGGTCTTAGGTTACAGTTTCCCCTTGGCAAAGACTAATTCGTGGAAGAAGATATATGATGTCGAGATGGCGAGTACGCCTATCAAGCGAGCTCAGCAGGAATACGAAACCTATTTGCAAAAACACAGCACCGATAACAGACTGTCCATCGTGGGGGATGACCCCTATAACTTGCTTGACAACCATTACGGTAATGCCGATTTGCTGACAGAAGACGCAAACGTAGGTACCATGGAGGCATCTATCATCGCGGCCATCCGTGGTAATGGCAAGGGAGCCGATGGTATTTGCAATGCTGCCCGCATCATGCCCTTGCGTGCAACTACAGCTGGCGACCCTTACTTAAAAGACGTGGCATTAGCCATAAGATATGCTGTTGACCATGGCGCTAAGGTAATGTTGCTGCCATCGCAGAATACGTTGTTCCCTCCCGTAGAGCGTAAGTGGATTGCTGACGCACTATACTACGCCGAACAGCACGATGTACTGGCGATTGTTCCGGTGACAGAGAGTGCGCAAGATTTGCAAAAAACCACTTATTATCCTAACCGGAAGATGATTGCCGGTCATGAACTAACCAACTTGATGATCGTCGCACCCAGTGACAAGTTGGGCAAGCCTTCGTTGAAAGCCAACTATGGAAAAACCGAATTGGACATTCACGCGCCAGGAAAAGAAATATACAGCGCAGGGGTGGGAAACACGTATGGCCTGTCTACCGGCACAGGAATGGCTGCCGCAACCTTGGTCGGGGCCGCTGCTTTGGTAAGGTCTTACTTCCCCAAACTCACCGCCGCAGAGGTTCGCGAATTACTCAACAACACCGTGACACCCATGCAAGACATGGAAATAGAGAAAACGATTGTGGTGAACGACCGTAAGGTGAACGACCTCTTCACTTATTCAGACATTTCCATCTCGGGTGGCATCGTTAATGTGGCAAACGCAGTGAAAAAAGTATTGCAAGAAAAAAACAGCATCAGGAAATAAATCAACAAGGCGTGTGGCCCATTCATTGATGAAGTAACATCAAGCAATCTTATTGAAATAGATTTCAAATCAATCATTCAACGCTGGCTATGAAATATGTTGTTACACTTGTTCTCACATTTTTAGCTATCCACCCCATGTCGTGTCTTGCCCAGGCGACGGCAATCAATCGTTATACTGACACCATTGCGTACGAGGTGAAGTATGGACGAATCATCATTCCGGTTGAAGTGAAGGGGCGTTGCCATAAATACATCTTAGACACGGGCGGACAGACAGCCACCATGTGGCGTGAGATAGAACAGGCAAAGGGTGTGTTGACGGGAGGCCAACAGGTAACAACCGACATGAACGGACAGGCCAACAGCTATGCAAAAGCTACCCTGCCGGAGGTGAAGATAGGTAGATATTTACGCTTTACCACACTCAACACCATTGCTTTGCCCGAGATACAAGGCTTTCGTGACTTAGGTGTGGTGGGCATACTTGGTGGCGATGCGTTTAAAGATGTGGTGATTAGTATCGACGGACATGCGCAACAACTTCGCCTATTTTATCCCTATCGCCCAAAAGGACTTAAACTGTCTGACGGCATTCCCTTGGATTATTCGCCAACATGGCACGTTAATTTTCCCTTAACATTCAAGAATCAATCCGTGCAGATGATGTTTGACACGGGCGTTCCTGAACTGCTCACGTTGAGCGAAGACGACTTTCAGCGTCTTTCGCAGGCGCAAGCTGCCACCATTACCTGCGAGGGAGTGGGTTCTGTGGGTGCTGGATTAGAGGGATTGGCAAAGCCGAAACCTTTGAAATATGTACGCTTGGCACCGTTTACCATCAGCGGGAAAAAGTTTGAAAATACGCCGGCAATGGCGGCAGCGGGCATCCCCACGATTTTAGGAGCCGAACTTTTGCAGTATGGCACAGTAACCATTGACTATCCGCGAGGTAGATTCTATTTCCAACCCTACGAAACTTCCACAGCCGATTTCGCAAATAAAAAGCAAACATGGACTGTGGGAATTTTGCCAGCCAATCAGCGTTTTGAGGTTACTACGATATGGGGAACCACCCAACCACAAGTTGAAATTGGCGATGAAGTGACGGCTGTCAATGGCCATGACATCACCACTTTACCTTTAAGCGAAATGACTATCGTTGATATATTTAAGGATATCAAAGTTCAGGAGGCAGAACTGACGATTCGTCGCCATCACCAAATGTTTAAAGTTATCATTCATAAATTATAATTTTATCAAGATGCGTTTACATTCTTTACTTATCTATATCTTATTGTTGTTGGCCAATATTCCTACAACTGCCAAGGCACAGGTGAACAACACTTCGCAAGAGACGTTCGATTATCAATTACTGCGTCATGGTGAAATGGCGTTGACCATGACGTTGGACAACCAACCTGCCCTTTTCGTGTTGGCGTTAAACGAGAATACTGTGCTGTTTCAAGAAGAAAAGTCAACGCCCGAAACGGTTCAAAACAGCAACCACACACTATCATTAGGCAAAAGTTTGTATGCCGAAAAACAGTCGTTCGCGGTGGAATCTGCCCCAGCTACCTATCGTGAGCAGGATGTCAAAGGACTGTTGGGCATGGACATGTTTCGCAATGTGGTGCTTACCATCGATGCTAAAAATCAAAAACTAACCATCTCTGCGCCCTATCGACCCGATTTTATGAAATTGTCTAATCGAATAAGGCTGAACGAAGCCCCTCAACAAGCATTGCGTTTGCCGGTCATGGTGAATCAACAGAACGTCAGTCTGCCTTTGCGCTTAGACCAATCGTCTGGGTTAACACTCTCTCAAGAGCAATGCCAACAGCTGGGTGTTGCAAATTCGTGTTCCCTGAAAATAGCGCATACGGAATGGGAAACAGCCATAGCAACGACGAATGAGGCCGATGACTCGTTCTTAGGCAACGACATTTTGCGACATGGATTGCTGTCCATCGATTTCACGAAAGCATCCATCTACTTTCAAGCATACGATGAAAATGCCATCGTTTACAAATCTGTTTCCAAATCTGCCGTCGTCGTTGAGGCAGGCAAGCCCACTGACATCGGGCGCACCTATTTCTTAGATCATGTGTGGGATTACACAGCTTCCACACCTTATACCTATCGCGACAGTGTGCCGTGCGTCATCGACTTTTGGGCCAACTGGTGCATACCGTGCAAACGCTTGTCGCCATTGATTGACGAGTTGGCTAAAAAATACGCTGGAAAAATAAAGTTTTATAAGGTTAATTATGACCAAGAGAAGAAATTGGCGGCCGATTTAGGCATTGGTGCCCTCCCCACTCTCTTAGTGATTCCGACAAAAGGAAAGCCCCAAACCATTGTAGGTCCCAAGCACGAAGAATTGGAACAGCGGATTTTAGAATACACGGGAGAAAACACGAAAGAATGACTTGAACAGGAAGGGTGTTTAAGACGGGATTTTAATCTCCATGCTATTGAAGGCCAATCTACATGACTTTACAGCTCAATCTTTATGACTTTGGGCACTAATCTCCATGCTATTGGAAAGGCCGTTTCTGTTTTTTATAACAACTTAACGTTCAGGTAGTTACAAACTCCTTATAAGAATTTAATCCCAGAACGCCCTACTTTTCACTCCTCATTCTACAGAATGGCTCCATGCAGCACTGCATCAACTTGGCGATGCCGTGCGTTATTTCACGGTTAGCGGTTGCGCTTGGAGGTAATACGGCCCGACTTTGTCAATGTTAACGTCACATTCTGCAACTTTCGGTTCGGTATGTTGAATATCACGTTCGGATTCATTCGTCTTCCCCTGAACTTCACTTCAAAGTGCAAATGCTCTGTGGTGGCTCGGCCCGTACGCCCCGTGAGGCCAATCACATCACCCGCCTTCACGCGCTGTCCCACCCTGACGAGGTTTTTGTACTGATGACTGTACAGCGTTTCGAAGCCATACCGGTGCTTGATGGTGATACAATTTCCGTAACCATAATGCCGTCCGGAAAGGGTCACCACGCCATCAAAGGCGGCCAGAATCTTATCTTTTGGCTTGGTTTTGAGGTCTGATCCGCTATGACCTCGCCTGCCTCCGTATGGACTGATGAGTTTGGCACCTGGCAAAGGAAATGCCCAATTACCCGATTTTTCCACCTCAGCCAGGTTCAACTGGAACGAATCACCTTGCGCGAATGGATTGTCGGGATCGGCACCCAGCCGTCGTTCCTGGTCGGACACCACGGCAACATCCACATGACGGCCCTTTTGTGTGCATTTAATCATTCGGCGTCGGAGCTGAAGACTACGGCTCTCGATGATGATTTCGGGTCGGATGCGCTTGCCGTCCACCATGATAGCAAACGTGCAAAAGGCTCTACCAGCCCGCTCACCAACGATGGCGAGGGTTTGTCCCGCCGTCACTGTTTCGCCAACCTTAACCAGATTTTGCGCATTGTTGCCATAAACAGTTTCCAAACCATTGGGATGGCGAACCACCACCACATTACCGTATTCGGGAAACTTGCGTGACAAGCGCACCACACCACCGAACATGGCCTTCACGGCATCACCCTTCTTGGTTGCTATCTCCATGTAGAGATTGGGCAAGGTTTTGGGCTTTCCCACGGGAAGCGGAAACGAATATTCGTTATCCTTGAGCAGTGTGAAATCGATTGAAAACGATTTTTCCTTGTCAAAAAGATGGGGTGTGGAGATGCTGATTTGCTGTTGTTCGGCCGCAGTAAATTGGTTAACCACGGGTGCAAACGCAGACAGCGTCACAACGGTAGTTGCCGCCAAGAGTATATTTCTTAAATGTAGTTTCATTCATCAAAAAAAATAATGTGCAGACATGGCGCTACTCCCAGTTGCCGGGGGCGACGCTGCCTGCATGGTTTACAACAAAATGATGCCGTTATAGATTCTGCCCGACTGGATGCCTAACCGCCGAGCCGAGAAATACACATCCTCCTGCTCGTAAGTACAGATGCCGGTGGATAGAATTCGGTCATCATTTACGCCCGCTTCTAACAGCTGCAGGCGGTTGCATTCGGGCAGGTTGATATGCCATTTGTCCATCTGTTGGCTGATGGCAGGCATGTTGAAGCCGGATTGTGCGAAAGCCTGATACACCTCATCGCCCACTTCAAAATGGCGCAACGAGATGCCCGGGCCGATACAGGCATGCAGATGTGAGGGCTGCGTGTGATAGGACTGTTGCATCGCCGCAACGGCTTTTTGCACGACGCGCGCCACCGTTCCGCGCCAACCAGCGTGCACGGCAGCGGCGGCATGGTGCTCTTCATCGTACAACAGCACGGGGATGCAGTCGGCTGTTGACACACCGATACAAACATGGGGGATGGCCGTGATGAGTACGTCAACGCCTTCGAGCAACTGCTGACGTGTAGACGGCGAGAGGGAGAAAAACTCTTCTCCGATGATTCGGGCCTCGGTGCCATGAACCTGGTGCGCCATCAACAAATGGGCATCGTCTATTTGTAGCTCGGCACACAAGGCCTTGCGGTTCATCATGACCGCATCGGGAGCGTCTCCGCAATAAGGATTGATGTTGAATTCGCCATACCGGCCTTCACTCACTCCACCTTTCCGCATGGAAGAGAATGCTCTTACACGCAGGTGCAGGGAATGATATGTGAGTTGTGGGTTGGTCAAAATATCGTTGTTTGGTAGTATCGAAGCCCTGGTTAATCGTCCAGGTCCTCGTATTCAAAATCTTCCAGGTCGGCGACATCGTCGAGATCATCATCGCTGACGTATTCTATCTCGGCGAACTCTCCTTCATCTGCCAACTCTGCGGCAAACTTGTCAGGGTCTTTGTCACGGTGCACCAGATTGTCCTCTGCAATGATTCCCTTGAGTTTGTTGCTCTCACTGTTGAGTTCTTGCCACAGAATGTCCTTCAGTTCGTTGAGTCCTTTTCCCGTGACGGCAGAGATAAAAATCACTGGAAGGTCGGTAGGCAGGGTTTCATGAAGCATCTCAATGAGTTCGTCATCGAGCAAATCGCACTTCGTTACCGCCAAGACACGATGCTTGTCCATCATGTCGGGGTTGAACGTTCGCAACTCGTTGAGCAAGATGTCGTATTCCCGCTTAATGTCATCGGTGTCGCCCGGCACCATGAAGAGCAGCAGCGAGTTGCGCTCGATGTGTCGCAAGAACCGAAGTCCGAGGCCCTTTCCCTCACTCGCCCCTTCGATGATACCTGGGATGTCGGCCATGACAAACGATTTGTGGTCACGGTATTCAACGATGCCCAAGGAGGGTTCGAGCGTGGTGAACGGATAGTTGGCTATCTTGGGGCGTGCGCTGGATATGGCTGACACCAAGGTAGACTTGCCCGCATTGGGGAATCCAACCAAGCCAACGTCGGCCAACAGCTTCAGTTCGAGTATGATGGTGAGTTCCTGCATAGGCTCACCGGGTTGCGCATAGCGCGGTGCCTGATTGGTGGCTGTGCGGAATTGGAAGTTGCCCAGTCCGCCTCTGCCGCCTTTCAGCAACAGCACTTCTTGTCCATCCTCGGTGACATCACAGATATACTTGCCCGTCTCGGCATTGTACACCACCGTTCCGCAAGGCACGTCGATATAAACATCCTTGCCATCGGCTCCGCTTCGTTTGTCGCGACCACCATTGCCACCGTGCTCGGCAAAGATGTGTCGGTCGTATCTGAGGTGCAACAGCGTCCAGTAGTTATGGTTTCCACGGAGATAGATGCTGCCACCTTTTCCGCCGTCACCACCGTCGGGTCCGCCGTTGTAGTTGTACTTTACATGCCGAAGGTGCATGGATCCCCGGCCACCCTTACCAGAACGGCAGCAAATCTTTACATAGTCTACGAAATTGGAAGCCATCTTTTACTTTGAACTTTGAACATTGAACTTTGAACTGTGTTTACTTTCAACTTTGAACATTGAACTTTGAACTGTAATTACTTTGAACTTTGAACATTGAACTGTGGATACTTTTGACTTTGAACTTTGCACTGTGAAGGTTGTGATGTTTTGAATTATTCAAGTGCCTTTGGTTGCCTTGACTATTTTAATTAAGACAGCCTTGAGACGTGCGCAGTCGTTAGAGATAGAATGATATTCTTGCTCATTGATAAATTTTGCTTCATACAGTAAATCAATCCAGTATTCAGTCTCAGTCGCTTCCTTCAAGGCAATGTTCATCTTTGTTGTAAAATCTGGACGACTTTGAGCATTCTTACCTTCATACACATTCGCACCTATGCTTGTGCCTGAACGAAGGAGTTGCTTTGACAGAACATATTCACCATATTCTTTTGTCAGATAACGATACAGATTCACAATTCTCAGTGCAAACTCCTTTGACAATAGATAGATGTCATTTTCTATGATTTTATCCTCAGACATACATTAAACTTTGAACTTTGAACTTTGAACTTTGAACTTTGAACTGTAATTACTTTGAACTTTGAACTGTAATTACTTTGAACTTTGAACTGTAATTACTTTGAACTTTGAACATTGAACTTTGAACTGTGGTTACTTTGAACAGGTTTTACGTTGTACTATGAACTGTGTACTTTGAGCGATGAACTGTGATCGATGAATTTTATACCCATAACCAAAACTCATGTAACTATAAAGTTCAAAGCTCAATGTTCAATGTTCAAAGTAAATAAAGTTCAATGTTCAAAGTACATCGATTGTTTGGCAGATATCTTTCGTGATTCTATCTAATTCGCCCAAGCCGTTGATATGATGGTGAATACCCTCTTTTTTATACCATTCAATCAAAGGAGCGGTTTGAGAGTGATAAACATTCAAACGCTTCTTGATAGTTTCCTCGTTATCATCGGTACGACCGCTCTCCTGTCCGCGTAGGATGAGGCGCTTCATCAGTTCATCTTCAGGCACATCCAACTCAATCATTGCTGCTACACAGTGACCGCGGTCGGCCAACATCTGCTTCAAAGCTTCGGCTTGAGGGATGGTACGCGGGAAACCATCAAAGATAACACCCTTGTGATCCTTGCCGAAACTATCGTACACACTGGCCAGGATGTCAATCATGAGCTCGTCGGGAATCAACTGTCCTTTGTCAATATAGGCCTTGGCTGTCTTGCCTAATTCCGTACCGTTCTTGATTTCACTGCGCAACACGTCCCCTGTGGAGATGTGTCCCAAACCATATTTTGCAATCAATCGATCGCTCTGGGTGCCCTTTCCTGATCCAGGAGCACCGAATATTACAATATTTTTCATTCTTCTACTAATGTATAAATGTCTCTTAAGTTTCTTCCTTGTTGTTCGTAATCGAGTCCATAACCCACGATAAAATCGTTTGGAATCTCCATGGCCACATATTTGATGTCCAAAGGAACGCTCAACTTGCCGGGCTTCAGTAGCAAAGTACAAATATCTATCGATGCCGGACTGCGCGTACCTAACGTCTCAATCATGCGCCGCATCGTAGCTCCCGTGTCTACAATATCCTCGACAATAACCACGTGTCGGTTGGTGATATCCTCATTGAGACCTATCACTTCCTTAATGACACCCGTGGAGGCGATGCCCTGATACGAAGCCAATTTGACAAACGATATCTCACTGGGTATCGTTATGTATCGCATCAGGTCGGCCGCAAACACGAAAGAGCCGTTCAACACGGCGAGAAACAGCGGCTCTTTGCCTGCCAAGTCGGTATTGATTTGCTCGGCAACCGCTTTCACCCGCTCCAAGATATCAGCTTCCGGGATGAACGTTCTGAACGTTTTGTCCTTGATGGTTACTTTACGCATGGAATCTAAATTTGATGATTATCAATCGCAAAGTTACGAAAAATATCATAAACATGCGACAACACACCGATGAAAGTCACAGGACGGAGATAAAAACCGGCTAAGAATAAAACAGAACTGAATGTCTAAAAGCGCGTCATCAAGATGTAATAAACAGCATTTAAATATCGCTCGTAGATGCTTGTGAAATAAGAATAGAGATAAATTAACAAAAAAACACTACCCATTTATAGGTATTCAAAATAAAAACATGTATCTTTGCATGGTTAGAAGTAGGTATCTACCAAGACAATTATACAACAACATTATAGAATACTTAAAAGTTAACATCTATGGCTTACGTAATTGGAAACGATTGTATCGCATGCGGTACATGTATCGATGAGTGCCCAGTAGGCGCCATCTCTGAAGGCGACATTTATTCTATTGATCCTGAAGCTTGCACAGAGTGCGGAACTTGTGCAGAGGTATGCCCTAACGAGGCTATCTATCTTCCGGAATAAGGATATGGAATGAACGAAAGTTACGACCTGGTGACGTGTGAAAGGTGAAAGGTAAAACTTAAAGAAGATTTTGAACCACTCACTGGGTTTGATGGTAAAGAGGCTGTTTTGCGTGTCAAAACAGCCTCTTATTATTTGATGCTGGCCGCAATAGGTCAGTATCGTGAATCGACAAATGAAGGAGCATATATATGAAAAGAGGATGAAATGTGATTTCACCCTCCTTAATTTATTCTTTTTTTATTGATTATTTCATATTCAAAGCTTGCTTGGCTGTTTCGTTCTCCGGATCCAACTCCAAAACTTTTTTCCAATAGCCGTCGGCTGTTGATTTATCTTCCTTGAGCAAGTAGTAGTAACCCAAGTATCTATAAGCTTCGATCAAACGAGTATTATCCACATTATCACGGTCAGCCTTCTGGCTCAGAGAGTTGGCCAAAGCCTCATAGAATGGTTTTGCCAATCCCTCCTTGGTGTCAGGATCCAAATTAGAATTTACTCGAGCACGTAAGAAATTAGCGAAGTCGATGTTGGCAGGGAATTTCTCACCCAACTGCTTATATACCTCATCAGCTTTCAGATAAGTGGCTTTCTGCTCTTCACCTGTCTGGCTTGCTGCCATGGTCGTATAGATTGATCCCAACCCAGCCAAATCTGTCGCAGTAGGTTCTTTGACATTGATTAGATATTCTTCGTAATAAGTGATGGCATTGGCATAGTCGCCCTTAGCCAAACAAGCATCAGAAAGACTTTTCTTGTTGCTATTAGCCAAATCCTTATTGTCAGCATTGGCGGTCAAAGCCTTCTTGAACATATCTACAGCATTGTCATATTGCTTGTTGACTAAATATGCCTGACCATAATATGTATAGTCGTATCCAGAAATCTTCGCACTGTCAGAAGCGTTGAAAAGTCGGTCAGCATATCGAAGCGCCTCTTCAATCTTTCCTTCATCGGTGTAGTTATAGAACGCCAGACGGTTCCAAGCTGCGTTACGTGGATTCTTATTGAGTCCATAAAGAGCCATATCCAAACTCTTTTGACGCTTCTGCGACAGGTAGCCTGCCATGGCGTAATTGGTGATATCAACATCCTCGAGCTTGCTCTTATCGACCTTTTCATAAGCCTGCATACTCTTGTCAAGCAGGTTGGAACTGTAATAAATTCGGCCAACCAGCGCATCTACCGCAATGTCTGGACGCTGTGTTCTAAGATCATTAAGATTCGCCACGGCCTCTTCTGGGCTACGTCCCCGGAGGATGTTAGCATACTTAAAGTAGGCATCGGGGTTCTTTGGATCAAAGTACTTTGCCTGCTGATACCATCCTGCTGCGGCACCACCGTCGTCTTTGGCCACAGCAACATCACCGGCTAAGATGTAAGCAGGAGAATATTTCTTATCACGAGCCATAGCCAAATCAGCATATTTCATCGCTAATTCAGTATTTTTCTGTTCTAAGAAAGCTCTGCCAATTCCCACTAATACAGCAGGATTCTTTTTGTTAGCTTTTACAATATCCTTCAATGCCTTTTCGACAGTCTGAGGACTTGTTGACTTGATAATCTGAGTCGCTTGTTTGATGGCTACATCATTCTGCGCCATTGATGGAGCTGAAAATCCTAGTAACAATGCTCCTATCAGTAAATATTTAACTGCTTTCATAATCTTCTACGTTCTTTTGTTTGTTGATAACTCAACGCTCCTCACGTTTTGTTTGTCAGTCTTTTCGTGGTCAAAAGTACATTTTTATTCTGAAACACGTACATTTCGTATAGTTAAATTTCCATAAGCGGGCAGCAATCCCGACTTCAGAATAATTTTCTGACCCTTATCCTGCGAGATAATGAAATTGGAAAAGCCTGTGGGTAGTCCCATGTGGGTATCATTCAATAGAATGTATAAGGTACGCACCAAAGGATAATTGGCATTGTAGAAGTAGTACTGATAAGGTTTCCAACTGTTCTGCACATTTGCCACAGGAATTGACGATACAGCCATCGGGCGTATTTCTTTCTTGAAAGTTAAGTTGGTGGTATCACGTTTATCATTGAGCCAATTGCTGCCAATAATGCCAATGGCTCCCTTGTTTTCTTCTACATATTTAATAACCTCTTCTGTCTTTTTGACTGCGGCTACGTTTTTATTCGCAATAGGTTTCCCTCCAAGGATGGAATCTTCGACGTAGTGCACGGCTGAAGAGTTAGGATTGTCAAATACTACCGTGATATCTCCAATCTTGGAATGGGGATAGATTTGACTCCATTTAGTAATTTCTCCGTTTAATATTTTTCTTATATTGTCAACACTGATACAAGAATCCGTGTTGCTTTTATTCTGAACCAATGCAAGTCCATCGTATGCGAACTTGATAGAGCGAGGAAACTGTTTGTTTGCTTTCAAACTTTCCAGCTCTTCTTTTGTAAAATCACGCGACGTTATGGCCATGAACACCTCTCCCTTGAGAAGTTTGTTAATGGCATCTGACTCGTTCGTATAGATGGGAGTCAGCTTGGCATCCGGATATGTAAACTCGAAGAGCTCGCGCTCCTCTTCGATAACAGGACTAAAACTTTCGTCAGAAGCAAAAGTTATTGCTCCTGACGAATAAGTATCTGTTCTGCCATCTTTTGACTTCTTGTTTTGGCAAGAAGCCAAAAGAGAAGCAGAGAGTGTTAATCCTACGATAAAGTAAGATAATTTATAATTCATATTATTGCAATCTGAACGAAACAGGCACGTTGTATTTCACACGTACGGCTGAGCCATTTTGCTTGCCAGGAATCCAACTCGGCATGCTTCTAACTACGCGAGCAGCTTCCTTATCCAATGATGGATCTACTGAACGAACTACTTTAACGTCTGTGATATGTCCATCTTTCTCTACAACGAAAGAAACAACCACACGTCCCTGCACACCATTTTCTTGTGCCACTACAGGATACTTAACGTTTTCGCTCAAATACTTCATCAAGGCAGCATTACCACCAGGGAATGATGGCATCTGCTCAACGACATCGAATACCTTGTTCTCAACTTCCGGTTTTGGCTCTGGCTGAGCCACTGCTTCTTTAAGTTTCAATACTTCACCACCCTTGTCGTCATTACCTTTTACGTCAATGGCGCCGATGGCAGTTTTCGTATTCATCAATTCATCTTGAGTTTTCAATTCTTCTTCAGGTTTCACCTCGTTGTCTTTCTTGATGACAGGTGCGGTAAACTTGATAGAACTCTTTACTCGCTCAACAACCTTTTCAGGCTCTACTTGAATTTTCTTTTGTTGTTTTACTTCAGCCTTTTTCTTAGGCTGTTCCAACTTAGAAAGTTCAACGACCTCTGTCATGGCTGCTCTCTTTCTGGCTTCTGCATCAGCGGCTTTCTTTAGAGAAAGACCGATTTGACACAACAAGACTAATGCGACTACAGCAATGATAGAGATAACATTTCTCTTACCAGTACCTTTTCTTAGCTGATAGGCACCGTAAGCCTGGTTACGTCCGGCAAAAACAAGGTCGGTCCATTCACCAGAGATCAAATCAATTTTTGACATTGTTACTCCTTTTTAATAGTTAATACTTTGTTCTCTTACTCGACTCCCTTGGACTTCAACAACTTTGCGTCGTCTGGGGAAATCTTGTCGAGAACGTATTTAGCTATGCTGCAAATCTGCATCTCGTCGAGAGCATCTATAACATTCTGTGCTAACGCTTTATCCGTAGCCTTGATAATGACAGTCATTGTCTGAATCTTCTGACCACCAATCTCACCGGCTTTGATCTTAGCCAATTCCTGCTTGTATACGGAGTCAGGTATTTGGTCTTTCTTCTGGTCGAGTTCGGCCTTGGCCTTCATCACCTGTAGCACGGGTTGCGTGTTGTCCTCGGTCACGTGCTGCATGAAGACCTTGCGGATTCCATCTTTACCCCAAGTAGTCTCCTTGAGGGTTGAAGGATCGTCATACTTAGGCAAGCCCGCAGTGTAGAAAATCTTGTTGTTTCCAGCCACATAAACGGTAATCGTATATGAAGCCTTCGTTACCGACTTGTCTTGATCAGTAATGTTCTTATCGTTACTTGGCATACTCAACTCCATCGTTTGTGGTTTGGCCAATGAAGTACAGAGCATGAAGAAAGTAATAAGAAGCATCATCATATCCACCATAGGCGTAAAGTCTACGCGGACATCAAATTTCTTCTGCTTACTTGTATCTTTTGATTTTGCCATACTTATTTATCCTCCCCCGTTTTTAATGTAGTGATAAGGTAATAACGGTTCTGATTCATATCCTGAAGTTCAGACATCACCTTCTTCATATTAGCATAAGGTGTCTTCGCATCAACTTTGATAGCTATCTTAATGTCTTCATTGACATTCAATGCCTCGGTCACCCAGTGTTGGAATTCACTCTTTCCACCATCGATAGAATCCAAAGGAACTCCAGCTTCAGCGCTGGTAATCACCTCAGTCATCTTCTCAGTAGGCAAACCCAAATAGCCTTTCAAGTTGTCCAAAGGAACGCCCCACATTGGGTCGGTCTGGAACTTCTTCATTTCAGCATCACTCAGTCCGAGGCTGGCTGTCTCATTCATTCCCTGAATGAGCGAAAGCAAGTCGTTCTGATTATCCATACTCATAAACACCCTGCCCTTGTCATTGACAAGAATGTTTAGCACGTCGTTTTCTGGAACTTTGATCTCAGAGACAGACGATGGCTGGTTTACTTTCACTGGCTCGTTCTTAACGAATGTTGAAGTCAACATAAAGAACGTCAGCAACAGCACCATCACGTCTGACATAGGAGTCATGTCGATCCAGATGTCATGTTTCTTAATTTTTAACTTACCCATAACTGAATAATTTTAAAAGGGTTAGCTAAAATTAAGCTTCTGGATGCTTTTCTTCGAATGTGTGAGCGATTGTGTAACCAATCTCGTCCATTGCAAATGTTAATTTGTCAATCTTGTTGGTGAAGTAGTTATAAGAAACTACAGAGAACCAAGACGTAGCAATACCAGAAGCCGTATTTACCAAGGCCTCAGAAATACCAGTAGAAAGTGCCATAGAGTCTGCACCACCACCAGCTGCCAAAGCTGCGAACGAACGAATCATACCAAGCACGGTTCCGAACAAAGCGGTAAGTGTACCCAATGTTACAATCGTAGCGATAATCGGCAAGTTCATCGTCATGGTAGGCATTTCAAGTGCGGTAGCCTCATCATGTGAGTTCTGGATGGTTGAGATTTTCTCCTTCAACTTGATATTGGTTGTTTCCATCTCTCTGTAAGACTTCAAGTCAGCTAATACCACGTTAGCCACAGAACCACCTTGTTTGTGGCAAAGCTCTTCTGCCTTGGCGATGTCACCATTTCTCAGAGCTGCCTTCACGTTTTCAGTGAATTTTGTCACGCTACCTTTACCCGAGCAAGCGCTGATTGCAAGCCAACGCTCAACAGACATTGCAATTACGGTACACAACAAACCAAAGATAATAGGCACAACCCAACCACCTTTGTAAACGGTACCCAGCATATTCAGAGGATGACCTGCGCGATCGCCGTTAGCGAAGTTAGCTGGATCACCAAGAATAAAGTTGTAGAATGCCCATCCTACAATGAATGCCAAGATAATGATAATGAACGCATGTCTAACGCCCTGAAAGCCCTTAGACTTCTTTTGAGGGGCTGCTTTTGTTGTTGCCATAATTTAAAATTTTAATTTTTGGTTATTAATAATTTAAGTTGTTAATATGCTTAATCGTTTTTCAAGATTCTCGCTAATCTTATTTCAAAAAGGAGAATTTTTTGGGTTTAACATCGCAAAGATATATAAATTATAGATAAATCTTTGTGAAATTAAGAAGTTTTAACGAGTGATTTTTTACTTTTTCTTGTAATTTATCTCCGTTTGTGACTTCATTATTTCAATTTTGCGAGAACTTCTTTCATTCTCCTGAGTGCTTCCCGAATGTTTTCATCGCTGGTGGCATAGCTCATGCGTATGCACTCGGAATCGCCAAAGGCATCACCGCCAACAGTTGCAACGTGGCCTGTTTCAAGCAGATACATAGCCAGGTCGGTAGCACTGTTGATGGTATGCTGACCGTCACTCTTACCAAAATAACTGCTGCACTTGGGGAACAGATAGAAAGCTCCTTGTGGCTCATTCACCTCAAACCCGTCAATCTCTTTTGCCAACCGCACAATCAAATCCCTTCTGCGTTGAAAAGCCTGACGCATTTCCTCCACACAGGCTTGCTCTGTGACGTATGCTGCAAGCGCGGCACGCTGACTCACCGAGCACGGTCCGCTGGTGTATTGTCCTTGCAGCTTGTTACAGCCCTTCACAATCCATTCGGGAGCGGCGATGTATCCTATTCTCCAGCCTGTCATAGCGTACGCCTTTGAAACGCCATTAACGAGAATGGTACGTTCTTTCATGCCTGGAAACTGTGCGATGCTCTCGTGTCGACCGATGTAGTTGATGTGCTCGTAAATTTCATCAGCAAGCACAAACACGTCTTCATGCCTTTTGATGACGTTGGCCAGTTGCTCCAGTTCCTCCTTCGAGTAAACACTTCCGGTAGGATTACTGGGCGAGCAAAGTATCAACATGCGCGTTTTAGGCGTGATGGCAGCTTCCAACTGCTCGGGCGTCATCTTGAAGTTCTGTTCAAAACCAGCCTTAACAATCACCGGATTTCCACCTGCCAGTTTAGCCATCTGTGGGTAGCTCACCCAATACGGTGCTGGGATAATCACCTCGTCACCATCGTTTACCAGTGCCATCAGCGTGTTACAAACGCCCTGCTTGGCACCATTAGACACCATAATCTCTGCGGTATCGTAGCTAAGTTGGTTTTCTCTTTGCAACTTCTCTGCGATAGCCTTCCTCAAGTCGGGGTAACCTGGCACGGGAGAATACTTCGAGTAATTCTCCTCGATAGCTTGCTTTGCGGCCACCTTGATGTGGTCTGGCGTATTGAAATCAGGCTCCCCCACACTCATGTTGATGACATCGATGCCTTGAGCTTTCATCTCACTGCTTTTTTGCGACATGGCGAGTGTGGCTGAAGGAGCCAGACGATTCAGACGGTTTGATAGGTGTGCCATTTGTTTTACGATTGAATAGTTGTTGATTGCAAAAGTAGCATTTTTATTCTTTGAAGCGAAATAAAAGTGATATTATTTCAACAATCGTTTTGGATTTGTAACATTCGGGCATTTATTTGAGGTGCAACTTGTGCCCCATCCTCACCTGCTTGGTCTTTAGATATCGTTCGTTGTATTGGTTGGGCGTCACCTCAATAGGTACGATTTCGGCAATTTCCAGCCCGTAGGCTTCCAGTCCAACGCGCTTCACGGGATTGTTGGTCAGCAGTCGCATCTTGTGTACCCCAAGGTGACGCAGCATCTGCGCGCCACAGCCATAGTCCCTCTCATCGGGTTTGAAACCCAAGTGTAGGTTGGCATCTACGGTATCGTAGCCCTCTTCTTGCAACTTATAGGCTGCCACCTTATTCATAAGGCCGATGCCCCGACCTTCTTGCTGCATGTAGATAACAACGCCTTTCCCCTCTTTCTCAATCAGTTCCATCGACTTCTGCAGCTGCTGGCCGCAGTCACAACGCAAACTTCCCAGGATATCACCCGTGGCACAAGACGAGTGCACGCGAACCAGCACCGGTTCGTCCCGCTCCCACTGCCCTTTCACCAAAGCCATGTGCTCCAAGCCGTTGCTCTGTTGCCTGAAAGGTATGAGGTGGAAATGCCCGTATCGGGTAGGCATGTCTACCTCGTCGCCCACTTCTATAATCGATTCCTTCTCCAGTCTGTAGGCGATGAGATCAGCGATGGTGATGATTTTCAATCCCCACTCCGTGGCCAACTTTTGCAATTCGGGCATGCGAGCCATGGAGCCATCTTCGTTCATGATTTCCATCAGGGCCCCGGCAGGGTAAAGTCCGGCCAATCGGCACAGGTCTACGGCAGCCTCTGTATGCCCACTACGCCTCAACACGCCATTGTCTTGCGCATACAGCGGGTTGATGTGTCCTGGCCTTCCAAATGTCTGTGGGTTGGAAGTTGGGTCGGCCAGAGCCTTGATGGTGGCTGCCCTATCATGAGCCGACACGCCCGTAGTGCATCCTTCCAGCTTGTCTACGGTCACCGTAAATGGGGTTCCCAGCACCGATGTGTTATCCATCACTTGGTGCGGAAGATCCAACTCCTCGCATCTGGATAACGTGATGGGGGCACAAAGCACGCCGCGGGCATGTTTCAGCATGAAGTTCACCTTCTCAGCAGTAATCTTCTCAGCTGCGATAATGAGATCGCCTTCGTTCTCTCTGTCTTCATCGTCCACAACAATGACGAACTTGCCTTCCTTGAAATCTTTGAGCGCATCCTCGATGCTGGACAGTTTAAAGTTTTCCATATCGTATAAAGCTATATATAAAGAGGTGTTATTTTGAATGAACTATTTTCGTAATTTGCTCGGTCACCGCATCATTTGTCTGCACGATTTGTTTGAGATCGCGCAGCAGCCGAATCCTGAATCGCCACATTCTGAAGTAGAAGAACAGTCCCAGCGGGATGATGATAGCCGACACGATGTTCAGCCACTTGTGCTCGAAGGGACGCGTGTGGGCCTTTACTGCCAGCACGGGATAGTTGTTCAGCTCGTTCAAGATCATTTTGTCCCGGGTGTTCGTGAGGTCATCTATCACTTTTTCAAGCTCATCGCTGATGCGTTCCACCTCGTGGTCGGGCTGGTATCTAAAGAACACCTGCACCACGTTGGGCAGCGATTTCAACCGATGTTCCTCGACATATCGCCTGATGTCGTCGTTCATGTTCAGCAGCAATTGGCGGTTTTCGAGATAGTTTGGATCTTCGATAATCACCTCCTTGCCGTATACATGGCGCTTGGTTCGCCAGCCCAGCGCTTTCATGATAACGGCTTTCCACTGATCGATGTTGAATACCATGGAGTCGCGGTTGGCCTTGTATGTTACAAAGCCCGCCAAGGGGATGAGCACCGCAGGGGCCAACCCCTTGCCGAATTCTACCGTCCACATGTCGCCACGCGCCATTCGGTAGCCCGTGTTGTCAAGAAGGTAATACACGATGAAGACCAGCACCGACACAATCACGGGGATACCCAGACCGCCTTTACGGATGATGGCGCCCAGCGGTGCGCCGATGAAAAAGAAGATGATGCACGTCAGAGCCAGCGTAAACTTGTTAATCATCTCAATGTAATGCTCCCGGAGCAACCTGTCGCCGTCACTGGTAATCATGCTTCTGAAATTAAGCTCGGTCACCTCCGACTGAACGGAACTGAGTGCCATGTTCACCGCACTCAATTTCTGGTCTTTGGTTAATTTGTTGTATATCGAGTCAAAATGGTACGTTTTGCCTTGCGCTAATTTCACAGCGGCTAACGAATCTCTTTTGTTGACTTTCGGAATGCGGTAATACATTCTCTGTGCATCGTCATAGATGCTGCGTCCCACGCTGTCGTACGTCATACTGAGCGAGTCGATGCCCGAAGTGAGTTGTGACAAACTTTTTGCCTTGGCGTTGTTGGATAGCGCAGCGGCATCGGTCATGTTGAAATCGCCATCATAGTCGAGCACGATTCGTTTGTCGGCAAAGGTTTCTCTGCGGTAAGGAATGCTGGCACTGGCGCCCAGTTCCTGCGACTGCATGTTCTCAAACCATTCGCCACTCCACAGGGTCAGCAGCAGGTGCTTCTTGTCGGCTGTAGTCTGGAGCATACCCGAATCGGCCAGAATAATGGCCTGATCCTCGTAGCTGCCCGTCATCCTGTAAATCATGATGCCGTACAACTTGCCGGTGTCCATGTCTTTTTTTTGCACGTAAAGATTGCTGTTGGGGATGCCATCGTAGAAGATGCCTTCAGGAATCTCAAGCTCCGGATTCTTCTGCGACATCGAAATCATCAGCTGGGCCATCTTCATGTTAGCGCTGGGGCCTACATAATTTTGAAAATAAAAAGAACAAAAGCAGACAAAAACAGAGATGACGATGAGCGAACGAAAGGTTCGCATGGTTGATATGCCTGCCGACTTGATGGCCGTGAGCTCACTGCTCTCGCCTAAATTGCCAAACGTGATGAGAGACGACAGCAAGATGGCCAGCGGCAAAGCCTGTGGAACCAAAAACAAGCCCATGTACCAAAAGAACTGCGCCATAACCTCCATGGACAGTCCTTTACCAATAAGCACGTCGACATACCTCCACAAGAACTGCATCATCAGCACAAACTGACAGATGAAGAAGGTTCCGGCAAACAGCAGTCCAAATTGCTTGGCGATGAATAAATCTAATTTCTTGATACGAAACATCTAAGCCCTTGATATGTTGTACACGTGTACGAACAATGTGCAAAAATAACATAAAAAAATAAGATATGGCCCAATTTTCGCTTTTTTAAGCATGATGCCCACGACTCTTGCATGTATAAAAGATGGTTGGATGTCAAAAACCAGTCCTTGCCTTTGCTTATACAACATGACCCTTCAATGAAAGAAAAGTACCCAAGGCCAACACACACTACAGGGTCACCACCCAATCCTTTCGGTCGAGCGGTGACCCTGTCGTTGTATGGCGTTCCATGGCGATCAAACGGCACCATGGAGCGGAGGTGTCTTTATTTAAAGATGTTTATATCTTCTTCGTGATTGTCGTTCCACATGTCATCTGTCATGTCAAATTGTTTGGCATTGCCGTCGCCAGTGGCTGGGGTGTTGGGGTCTATAGATATACTTCTGTTCTCCATCACGCCATAGCTTGTGTCCATCTTGATGATGTTGGTATGAGGCTTTAGATACAAACGCTTGTCAGTCATGATTATTTTCTTATTCATTGTTGTGTTGTTTTGTCTATTCTTTATTTTACTATTTTCTTCCCTTTGATGACATAAATGCCGCTGGGCAGGGTGTCGAAGTTGGCACCTACGTATTGTCCGTCAAGCGTATAGATGCGCTGTGCGCCATTCTGTGTCTTGTCTTGCTGCAAGTCGTCTATCCCTGTGACCTCGTCTTCCGTTAGGATGATAAAGCGTTTGGCTGCCGCTGCCTTATTCATTGGTTGGATATACCCTCGGAAAGGTGCCGCCGTGGCCTCTGTGCCGTCTGTCACTGGTCTCCATACGTCATAACCAGCGTTGTCTGTATTCAGCAACCAAGTATCGAGCTGTACTGCCGTGGCATTGTTAAGCCGTTCGGTGCTACCCACAAAGTTGAAGCTCTGTCCCTCTGTGGTTGCTGCAAAGCCGGTGGGTTTAATCGTGTTGTCCACCTTATCGGTACCCGAAGCCGCGATGTCAACGTTCTCAGCAGTAAACACCGAGGAGTTATGTATATTGCCATCGGTGATGCGCAGCAAATAGGGTTTGTTGGCATCAAGCGTGCTACCGTCAGAGATGGAAGTAAATAGATAATACTCGGTATAGTTGGTTCCGGGTATCGTTCCTTTGTTCTTGAGGTTGAGCTTATAGGCGCGAATACCATCGCGCAGTTTTACCTTATAGGGCAGCAACATGGTGAAACAGTTCTTGCCGGTGCTTATGCCGGAAAAGTCGCGGTACGCCGACAAAGAGTTGTCGCTATCCAATTTTGGGCATTGAAATTGATGTCCATCCTCGTAGGATAAATCGTTATTTGACACGGTAGCACTGTACTTGTTATACACAGCCTTCGTAGCCTTGAATGCATTGGGGAACTCATAGTCAGTCCCGTCTTGTATGCTTAGCAGTGTGCAGGTGTTATCGGCTTTCACAAAGTTCACGTCCTCGCCCTCAGCAAATGTAAACGCTGTGCCTGTCGGCAGGTAAACCACAGTATGGGTTGCCAGTCCACCAAAGACGCCGCCACCTCCTTTCCGAGTCAACTCGGTGTTACCTATGGTCGGATTATCTAATGTATGCAGGTCTATGAACTCCAAGTTAACACAGTCGCTAAAATTACCAGCACCGAGCGTACACCCTGTTTCACCCTTCCAGGTGAAACCTGTTAGTCCGTCATTATAGGCAAAAGCATATTCTCCAATTTTCTTGACGTTAGCTGGGATAACCAAGTCTCCCTTGAATCCACATAGCGCAAATGCACTCGATGCAATGGTTGTGATTGTGGACATGCTGATGCTCTCCAAGCTGCGACAGGTAGAGAAGCCACCTATTCCAATATATTCTACTGACGTTGGTAAGTCCACCGTCTTAATAGACCTACAATATGAAAACATCCCATCAGCAATGCTTTTAACACCGTCTTCTATCGTCACCGAACTCAGATCATAGCAACTTAAGAAAGCATTTTCACCTGATCGCTCCGAGGGCGCGTTTCGGACAGTGGTGAGTGAGACTTTTTCTTGTAAGCGAGCAGATGCAGGAACAGTAATGCTTGTCAGGTTCGTACAGTAGGCGAAGCATTGTACTCCCAAACAGGTAACCTTGGGGATTGTCACTTCATTAAGTTCCGTGCAACTTCTGAAAGCTGTTGTTGCTATGAACGTTTCACCAGGAATGTTAGCTTTCTTTAATTTACTCCCTTCAAAAGCACTAACACCGATGTACAACAGGGCTTCAGGAAAATTGATGGTTTCCAAAGTTGACCCAAAAAAAGCAGTTTGTTCTATCACCCCAATGGTAGCAGGAAGAGTGACTTCCTTGATACTCGTAACTCGAAAGAAGGCCGCTTGATTAATCTCTGTAACAGTCCAGCTTTGACCACTATAAGTAATGCTTTGCGGAATAGTGACTGTTGCAGATAGCGTGTTATTGTAGGCTTCTGTTTGATCAAAGGTTTGTGGGCTGGTAACGGCCACTTTGTGATTTGTTTCGTCAGTTACGTAGTACCAAAGATCACCTACTTTAAAGCTTACGTGCTGTCCTGCCATGGGCAATGCCATGAGCAGTGACACGGCAACAAGCCATGTCTTTAAACATTTTGTCTTGAAAGAAAATAATTGTTTCATCATATTTGTTTTATTGTTTTGTGATAAAAATCTGTGTAACGTATGCGCATAGCGCAGCTGTACAAGGCTGTGAAGCAACCCTGTACATACATGGGTGCCTGTCGCCACAAGGTGCGGCAGGCAGCGCAATAAGTTGTTAATTAAATTTAATAAATAGGGGGGGGTAATAATATTTATTAACATTATTACCCTATCATGGCTCTTGTTTGTCAGCTGAGAGACGGATATGGATTTATTAAAATGTTGGTTCATCAGGTGACTGATTGTTATGAAATTGGTGCAAAATTATAAAATAAATCACAAAAATACATTGCTTGGTGATTTAATATTTGTTAAAATTTCGTTATAAATAGCTCCGTAAGGGCGTGATTATTCGCTGGGCTCATCAACTTGTCATCACGGTCTGCCATATCTGTTGGAGCGTGATTGAGCACGGCCCGCCACGGGAAATACGAAAAAATCAGCGTGATTGAGCACCCTCCACCCCTGCAATAGCAACTTGGTAAACGTAATCAATTTTCTTGACAAGCGCCCCGTCATATTTCGTTTATTTGCCAACAGCCTGCCAAGTGCTTTCAAATATTGAAAATATGCGTAAAAACCACATCTCCTTATCTGTCAAGTTGTTGCATCCACCACGGCTCATCATAGCACGTTTTATTCATGGTTTTTCACGTGTTAAACCGCATTTTAGCCGTAAAAAGGATGCGTTTGATGGTCTAAAGTGATGTAGATAGGAGGAGAAAAGCATGCAGTTTGGCATCATAAAGCAATGCTTTTGTCGCCAACAAGCCGCTTTTCTTGTTCGGCAAGCGATGAATGTAGTGCATTTGCCTACTGATTTTTTCTATTTCAACATTTTACAGGAGGGTTTTTATTGTCATTAATGCAGACAAATAGCAAGGTAGGGGCGTGATTTAAAAAGCCGATTATTTTTGTGTGGCAACGGGACGTGATGATGAGTTGACAAGCCCAGCGAATAATCACGCCCCTACGGAATAACATCGGAACGTGATGAAACTTGTGCGAGGAAGCCAACCGCCTGCTTAAAGACCACTGAACTGTCGCAAACGCAACAAGTTGTCCTCCCACAAATCTTTCAAGGTGTCTACATCGTCATCATCGGCAAAATCGGTAATCACGAGAATGTAATCGTCCGTTATGTCGCACTTTTCCATACGCAGCTCCACGTATGCATTTGCGTCTTCCTCATCCAGCCATCTGAAACGCAGGTAATTAAATTTAACCTTAGCAACCACTTTAGCTTGTCTTGTTTCATGATGCGCATAAGGTTCACCCCACCTAAAATTCAATAGGTCACCTTGTTTCTGTATGTCATCGGCTAACCATCGAGCCAACTGTTCTGGCTCACTAATCAGATTCCAAATGATATTTTGCGAATTAGACTTTAACTCTCTCTCTATTTTGACTTGTTGTTTGGGCATGTCGAATAGTTTCTTGGTGGTAATCATGTAATACCTACAAATATAGTAAAATTTATTGTAACGAAATAAAAAAATATATTTTTATTGTGTATTTAAAAAGATTGTTGTATCTTTGCAGCCGCAAATAAGCGATATGGCGGGATAGCTCAGCTGGTTAGAGCGCATGATTCATAATCATGAGGTCACCGGTTCAATCCCGGTTCCCGCTACATTGAGAATTAAGGAGTTACGGCAACGTAACTCCTTTTTTATTTCCATCGGTGAACTTTTGGTGAACTTTCTGGATGCAGAAACTCGAGGTCATTGATGATACGGTCTGCAGTGATTTTGTTGTTTTGATACCAAGCTAATACCGAAGCTTTTTCTATACTATTTTTCACCGCTACTTCTATTTTATTATTCAGCCAGTCCCCTAAATTTGTCTATAAGTTCCTTTATTCTTTCTAACAAACTCTCAAAAGACAAATGATTGCCATATATGAAGTCATGTGTCATTTGTTCGTAATCTTTTTTCCAGTCGCCTAATACGGATGAAGGTGGATAAAAGTCGATAGTGTCTCTTTTCAGTATGTCATAATCTACGTATTTGAGGGCATAGAAAGTACGGCGATGCTCTACAATTTCGTCATAAAGTTGTTTGTCTTTCAACGCTTGAATACCGTAACTGGTATCCATTAGTTTTTCTAAATCGTATAAATGGCGACTCATTCTCATTGCGCGCGGATGCTCCTTCTGAAACTCCTCACATAACAGAAAAGCCTTTTCAAGGAATGTCCTTGTTGGAAGGACTGTCCCAAACATAACTTGGGAATCGGCATCATCATCCGGAAAAAGCTGAGATATATACGATTGTAAATTGACATTAGTCGTAGGCTCTTCCATTGACAAGCAACTTATTTCAATTTTAACCCAAAATGAAACATAGTTGTTGCTGTTGGGAACGACACTTTTATAATCAACCATGATTACTGTAGGATCCTTATCGGAATCTATAGGCTTAGATCCATCCTTAGTTTCTACATGCGTCACATTCCTCACGTCAAAATCAACAACACCCATTTGATTCAAGGCTTGCTCTAATTCAGGTTTCAAGAACTCCTGAATATAAGAACGTGATTTCTTTCTAAGTCGTTCACGTTGACTTTTAGATGTTGACAATATGGAGAAATCTCCTTCACGCCTAATTGATAAATCGATATCTTCGCTAAAACGTTCTATCAAGCCGAAACCTTTAGAAAGCGAAGTGCCACCTTTAAAATTGAGCAAATGGGAAATAGAGGTCATAGATAGAGCTTTAAGCACTATTGTCACCCACCAATCCTTTTCTATTGCGACTGGTGAGAGATGCAGCTCTCTGCTGACAGCATCCAGCATAACCAAACGTTCTTGAGAACTATATTGTTGCCAATGTTTCATGTCACTATTTTATTATTTCCTTAAAAACGTTTTGCATCCATGCGGGTGCCAAGGGTATATCTTTTTTAATATATGGAACCTCTGCAGGATTATCCTGAATAAGTTTATACAGGGCAGACAAATCTTCCTCTGTAACCTTTCCCTTTCCTATATTGCGCAAAGCCTGAACCAACATTGACATTAATCTACTTTTATAAGCAAAGTTTCGTGGTACACTTCGAACAAATTTAATCTCATGCCCATCCACTTTTACAGTTCTTGAAGATCCTGTCGTCAAATAATTCACTTTCATTGGAACTTGGGTAGATAGTCCCAAAATGTTGAGAGCCGTAGCCCCCGTAGGCATAATCTCTACTTGATCTCGTTTTGCAATGGCTTCGGCTATCTCATATATAGACGGTCTTAGAGGGCCAAATTTGGTAATAACAGACTTGCAATATATGCCAGGTGCCAGACGCTCAATAAGTCCTTTTTGTTCTGCAATACTCAACACCTGCTGAACATAATTAGCACTGCTTATGTCAGTAAAATCGCTGACAAAAAACACACAAGGTGCTTTCATCTTGTTCAAGCGATCAAGTATTTGTTTTGTACTCCCAGAATCAATTAACATTCTTTTATAGTAATTTTTACCAATAATTCATAGGTAAAGGTAGTGATTATATTACCATATTCCAAATAATTCTTTAAATTTCTATCCTACAGAGCAATTATTAAATGGAATCTATTAATTCGCTTTGCTCAGCCTCCGTCATATTTTTCAAAAGTTTCAATAATGCCTGCTTGTCATAATCTTTCTTTTCTTCATACAGCAGGTACCATTATATTCCAGCATTTTATCCATCGGATAGGAACCTATATAGCTGGAAGTTATATATCCATTACCACTATGTCCCATACTATCGCTAATATATTTATATAGTATTAAGAACGAAATCGGTGAACTTACGGTGAACTTTGCTACCTAAATTCCGTGCAAATTCAAGTAATTTCATGGAATCTATAAAATATTCAAGTATTTAATATTCAGCTATTTATAAATATTAAGCAACTTGAAGAAATATGTTAGATATGATTCATAATCATGAGGTCGCTGGTTCAATCCCGGTTCCCGCTACAAAAGCCCTGTTAGTCTGTTGAAAGATTGGCAGGGCTTTTTGTTTGAAAAGGCGTTTCATCGCTTTAACGATATACAAACCAAATAGTTAAATACTTTTCAAGGGACGACTATCTATTGGATAGTGAACCATGAGAGCAATAACTGTAGTGTTTGTATGCATTAACAAGAGAGGAACCCTATCGATGCATGTTGCACCTTTTCACGATAAAACTCTATATTGTCTTGGTCATCATCATATACACGAAACAAAAGCCAAAGGGAAAATTATGACTGACAAACTTATTTATTATCTATTTCTTATGATGGTTATATGAGCAGGAGCAGAAAATCTTCTACTCCTGTCACTATTAGCTAATTCTATTTAATACTACCAAGCATTTTTTCGGCTTAAATGCCTGCATGGTCATCTTGTTTTTGGTTTTCTCTAAGATAGTCCAGTGGCCAAAGATTACACCGTCAACAGCATACAGCATTTTTCCCTCTATTTTATATGTGAAGGATTTACGCTGGTTATCTTCCTCATCCGTTTGTATGTAATAAGCAGTAGGCTCCTTTTGAAATTCCAGATAGAAGTGGTCTACTGCCTTAACATTCCCTTGATTATCGTAGTAGACCTGTTGACCGCTCCAAGTCGTCTGATATAATTCCCCCTTTACAAAGGAAATATCTTCAACAGAATCGTCATCGCCACATGATGTCATTATTACCAATGAGCAGCATAGGCAAAACATCATTAAAAAGTTTTTTTCATTTTTTTATTTTTTTAATTATAGACCAATAATATGATATATGTTACCATAGAAGAATTCATCATAGTCGTAATAATCTTGATTAGAGGCTAATGCAAGTACAGGAATTACTAGTCTTTTCATAGATTTGATGATTTAATATTTGTTATGAATTTGACGCATAGATAGTCTAATCGTTTATTACAGCCTATTATGTTTACAAGGTCGTTGCTACGCCCTGCAATCCAATTGTCTATATATTGTTGCCTTTGAAAAATCATAATTTATACCGATTTTTTGATTGACACATATTTTCGGTGCTAAGTTATATATTTATCTCCAACAAAATCACTTTTTGGTAAAAAAATAATTAGGGGACACGATTATTCGCCGTGCTCATCAACTCGGCATCACGGTTTACCTAACACCTAAGGAAAATAAACATTGTGCGAAATTATGCTTTAATTCATTTTCATGGTGAAGCCACCACCTGGAGCCAAATGCACGGTGAGCTGTTTGTTGGATGGGATGCTGATGGTTTTCTTCACATAATCTTGCGCGAACTTGGTGGCATTAGCACCGTCAAAATAAGCTTCCGCACGGGTAGGAATGTCACCCAGCGGAGAGAGGTCGATTGTGAGGTCGCGGGCAGTCCAGTTGTTGATGACACCGACATACCAGGTATTACCGCTTCGACGCGCCATGGCCACATACTCACCCACCTTGCTGGTCAAGGCTATAGATTGATCCCATACCACAGGAATCTTGGCAATGAATTCTGTACATTCGGGTTCTTCTTCGTAATGCGTCGGACTGTCACAAAGCATGTTGAGCGGAGAGAAGAATACGGTGTACATGGCCAACTGATGACAGCGGGTTCCCTGACTCATGGGATTGCTGTTAGAGGCATGATAAGTTTCCTTGGTACCATTCAGCATGGCACCCTGCGTGTAATCCATCTGCCCGGCCAGCATGCGGATGAATGGGATTTGTACGTCGTATTGCACTTGATTGTAGGATTCCACGGACGCCCATTTGGTGTTCTCTTGTCCCTTGACGCCTTCAAAGTTGATGACGTTCGGATAAGTCCTTTGCAGACCTGTGGGTTTGAAGATTCCGTGAAAATCCATCAGCATGCGATATTTAGCAGCCATTCGAGCAGCGTCGTAGAGAAAATTGACACAGGCTGCATCGTCGCGATCCATGAAATCAATCTTGAATCCTTTGACACCCATGTCACTGTAATGGTGGCAAACTCGCTCCATATCGCGCGCAAATGCATAATATCCTGCCCACAGGATGATGCCTACATTCTTCTGTTTTCCATAATCAACAATGCCCTTCAAATCGATTTCGGGTACCACTTGGAAGAGGTCTGCCTGTAGATTGGCGGCCCACCCTTCGTCCAAAATCACATACTCGATGCCATGCTTGCTCGCAAAATCTATATAGGCCTTGTAGGTTTGGGTGTTAACGCCAGCCTTGAACGGAACTTTGTACAGTCCCCAGTCGTTCCACCATTCCCATGCCACCTTACCAGGTTTGATCCACTCTGTGGAAAAAATGCGTGATGGGGAGGCCAGGCGATACACCATGTCATTGTCCAGCAGTTGGCGGTCATCCGTAGACACATTGATGATGCGCCATGGGAATTGCTGTTTCGCCGTGGCCTTGACAAGATAGTTTTCGCGACTTTTCACAAAGAGTTGTAACTTGTTGTGACCTTCTTGCCTGACTTCCTTAGGGTATTTGGCAAAGACGCCACGCAAAGCATGACCCTCCGTGCGGTTGACGTACATGCCGGGATAGTTCTCCAAATCGGCTTCGGTCACGCAAATCTTTACCCCATGGTCGGCTTCCACCAAGATAGGCAAGAACGCTAACTTATCCGTTTTGAGTTGAGAGAGGCGTCCTTGCGTATAGGTATTCTCAAAAGAATTGTTGAATTGGTTTTCAAAACTGCCGTTGGGACTTGTATAAGGCACCAGCGACAACCAGTCCTTGGCAAAGTTGAACTCGGCCTTTTCGTCCTTGACGATAATCTCTTTCTTTCGATCAGAAACAAATCGGTAGGCTGCTCCTTCATCGTAAGCACGAAAAATCAAGGTGAACCCTTGTCTGAATTTCAACGCCAATTGATTATAATGATCCTCGACAACCTTCTTTTTATAGAACAAGGCGTTGATGGTTCCATGGCTCGTAGTGGTGTTTACAGACTGAACGGTAGCGTTTTCGCCAAACGATTTTCCTTGATCAAGGGTCAGGGCTATCTGGGATGGAGCGATGAGTTGTTGGCCATCGAGCGACAATGAGTAGGTAAGGTTTTTGTCGTTATTTACTGTAACGGTAAGTTTTCCATTGGGCGAAACCAGTTTATACTGTTTCGCATTAATTCCCAGCGTAATCAATGGGAACAACAGAAGGAGTAATGATTTTTTCATGTGATAGATGTTAGTATGTTTTCACAAAGATAGAGAAAAAACTTCATCCGCGAATCATAAGAATAAATATTTTTCTTGAGATTGACACAAATAAGTAAAATTTCAAAAGAGCGTAATCGCCTGGATGTGTTCATGATAGCATGTTCGGCACATGCCATGGGGCTTTTCTGGTTCGTGCTTGTCCAATTGTCGCATCGACGACAGCAATAGCGATGACCTCACGTTATCGCTTCTGAAACACACGAACGTAGTCTACTTCCATCGTAAGCGGCAACAAACTGTTGTCTACCCCCTTCTGACCACCCCATTGACCACCCCAAGCCAAGTTGAGGATGATGTAAAAAGGCTGATTGAAAGGCCACGCATCCTTACCCGTTCCATCATTCTGATAGGAAAGGATTTTTTGGCCGTCCACATAAAATGTCATCTCATGTGCTGTCCACTCCATGGCATAGACATGAAAGTCAGCCGCCTGCTCGATAGTCACATAACCATGTTCGATCGGCGTGCCACCATTGTTGTATTTGTTACAGTGAATGGTTGAATAAACCACGTTGGGCGTATGCCCCACTGCCTCCATGATATCTATTTCTCCGTTACCCGGCCACGGACCATCTTTGACGGGCATCATCCAAAAGGCTGGCCACGTGCCGCGCCCTTCTGGCAATTTGATGCGCGCTTCAATGTAACCGTATTGCCAACCCGAATGCCGTTTAGCATACACACGTCCCGACAAAAATCGGTCACCTTCCTGCCGAAGGTTGATTTTCAAGGTACCATCATACACTTGGGTCACCTTCCCGTCGTTCACATAGGTCTGCAACTCTTGATTCACCCACCCCGCCGGCTTCAACTCATGCATCCAATCTTTACCAAGTGCAGTACCGCTAAACTCATCGTGCCACACCAGTTTGTAACCCTTTGGAGCGGTGATGCGGGATTTAGCTTTGTTTTTCTGATTAATTACCATCGGACCTGATGTTCCTTCAACAACACGATTATTCACACAAACAGGGTGCGAAGCCCGCATGGGTAACGCCATCAACAACAAAAAGAAAAAAGGTAAACAACGCCTCATGATGATTTCTGATTATAAAATATAGATTCTTGCTTAACAAAAAGTTAAAGCAATGCTCTTGCATATTGCTACAACGGATAAACCAAGCTATTATTGTATAGACCTGGAATGGGGCAAACAGCGCGCAATTAGGCAGTGGTTCTCGTGTTACTTACATTATATTCAAATCTTATTTTAAATTTTAATATTTACTTTATCCTCTCTGTCAACGAACTACGCACAAGATGTGTTAATTATCAATAAATTATTCGTTTTAACTCATATCGATGGTTAACTATTAAAAAAAATAACATATCTTTGCTAACATATCTTTACAGTTAATTTTATTCCAACTATAATTATTTAATATTATGTGTAAATTTATAACCTTTCTATTACAAGCTAGGAATGTTGCACGTGGCGTATATATAGCAGGAATCTTTTCACTATACGCTTCATCTGTATTCGCTGGCCCATTACTATCATCATTGTCAAATCATAAGCATTTGTTGTTGAGCCAAACGGATACTAAAACAATTCAAGGCCTAGTTCAAGATAAAAATCATGAGCCTATTATAGGTGCAACTGTAATACCAAAAGATGGGGATGGTGGAGTAGTAACAGATGCTAATGGACATTTTAGTATTAAGATAAATACTGAACAAAATAAGTTAATATTCTCATACATGGGATATTCTCCGGTGGAAGCAGATGTTACGGGGAAAACCAACATTGAGGTCACTCTTTTTGAAGATGTAGTAAGCTTACAGGATGTAGTAGTAGTAGGATATAACACTGTCAAGCGCGGTCAAATTACAGGCTCTATTGATATGGTAAAAGGAGACCGCATAGCCCAACAAACTTCTGCTACACTGGAGGATCGTTTGCAAGGTAAAATATCAGGATTAATGATTTCTACAGGCTCAGGACAACCAGGGACCGATGATGTAAAAATCAGAATTCGTGGAACAGGATCCATTAATGGATCAAATACTCCATTATATATTTTAGATGGAGTCATGATTGAAGCTGGTCAGTTTTCCTCTCTAAACAGTGATGATATTCTTGATATTCAAGTGTTGAAAGATGCCTCCGCTACAGCTATTTACGGATCACGAGGTGCTAATGGCGTAATTGTTGTCACAACTAAAAAAGGCATGGAAGGTAAGACTCAAATTAGTTACAATCTTAAATTAGGAGCTGCTATGCTACGCAAACCTAAAAGCAGGATGATGACAGGAGCAGAGAATATTCTTTATCAAAGTTACTGTGTTGCTCAAAGTCCTAACTCAAAATCTTTCCCGCTGATGAGACTGTTGGGATTAGAACAAAAAAAAGCAGCTGGCACTATTACATCTGAAGAACTTGCCGAATTCAATGCAGGCGCAGAAAGATTGGCTAAAGCACGGTCTACAGATACTGACTTTATAGATGAAATGACACATACAGGCTTACAAATAGACCATAGCCTAACCTTATCTGGGGGAACAGAAAAAACAAAATTCTTTCTTTCAGGGTCTCTTTTAGATCAAGAAGGTTCTCTCATCGGATCTAAACTGAAACGTTATTCTGCACGCATTAATATAAACCATCAAGTCAATAAAATCATAGATTTCGGCATCAATTCAAGCGTAGGCTATACCGACTCTCATTTTGCTGATCCATCCACTGGTGATGGAAGAATAGGTTGGACTAATCCATGGTTTACTTCTCTTTTAGCTTATCCGTATGAAAATCCAGATACATGGTTTAATGGTGACAACCCTACCTTAATAACAAAATATTTTAACAGAGAGAAAGGTCTTCTTCGATTACTTGGATCTGCATTTATGAATATTCGCATCACGGACTGGCTCAAGTTTAAAACAAATTTCGGTATTGATTATTACAATAGAAAGTCAATGACTTCATTAGATCGAAGGCACCCAAAATCTGCAAGCAACAATGGATATCTCAGACAAAGTACGTCTGACACTCGGCGCTACACTTGGACAAACACATTGAATTTTAATCAAACATTTCAAGATATTCATTCTGTAGCCGGGGTTGCTGGTATAGAACTTTTCGATGGCACTTTCTCCAGATTTCATCAACAAGGTTTCGATTTAGACGAGTTTATGACTAATACACCTGCAGGAATTGGAGATAAAACAGGAACCTCAAAAAATCCTCCTCGAATTGGTGGTAACAAAACTCACAGCAACTTGCTCTCTTATTTTACACAATGGAACTATACTTACGATAATCGTTACAATGTTTCTGCAAGTTTACGCTATGATGAATCTTCTAAATTTGTGAAGAGCAATAAAGGAGCCTTATTTTGGTCGTTGGGAGCTGCTTGGGATATAGCTAACGAGAAATTTGCAGAAGATTATCAATTCCTGAATCAACTAAAGCTACGTACAAGTTATGGAACAACAGGTAATCAGGATGGTATTGCTGACTTTAGCTCATTTGATGGATACAATAAAGTAAGTTATAATGGAAAGCCAGGTTATACCAACAACGAATTGGGCAATCCAGAATTGAAATGGGAAACATCTGCACAATTTGATTTGGGATTAGATTTTCGAATGTTTAGTAATCGGATTAATGGTACCATCGATTTTTACCATAAATCAACCAAAGATTTATTAATGTGGAAAAAGATTTCACAGTTGTCAGGATCTACTCAAATTCAGACAAATGCAGGTTCGATCTTAAACCAAGGTGTAGAATTTGCAATGAATGGGGTGCCCGTAAGAACCAAAGATTTTGAATGGAGTGTTAGTGCAAATATCACCTATAATAAAAATAAAATTACTGACTTAGGAACTTGGGCAAATAAAGACAACAAATTTATAGATGGAGATGTTCTTTATGAGATTGGTAAGTCATTAGGAACCTGGTGTATGGTTGAGTGGGCTGGCGTAAATCCCAAAACGGGTGAAGTGTGGTTCTACGATCAAAAGGGTGGAAAAACAGAAGATATTTCAGCAGCACCTGCTGTAGATAAATTTAAATCTTCAGAAGTACCATGGTTCGGAGGTTTTAACACAAGTTTATCCTATAAGGGATTATCGTTGACAGCACAATTTACTTATGCACTCAATTACTACATCATGAATTCAAGTCGTTGGTATTTGGATAACCATAATTTCAATGGAAATAAGCCTGCTTATATGCTTGACATGTGGAAAAAACCAGATGATATCACTAACGTCCCCAGATTCGATGCTAAAAATAATCCGAGTCCTTGGGCTTCACAATTCTTGGAAGATGCTTCCTTCTTGAAATTTAAAATGTTGCGATTAGCCTACACACCTTCTCGTATACTGATGAACAAGATGAAGTTTGTAAAATCAATGACAGTGTATCTGCAAGGAGAAAATTTAGCTACATTTACGTCCTACCGTGGACAAGATCCTGAAGTAACTGGTGATACTGATTACATGACCTATCCATTACCTATTAATGTCACTTTTGGTCTAAACCTTAACTTCTAAAATACATATTCAAATGAAATATATTTATCATTATTTAATTATAGTAGGAATGTTGATTGGAATGATGTCATGTTCCTACACGGACTTGAAACCAACAGACAAAGTCGGCGATCATGAGATATTTAGCTCAGTATTTACACTTGAACAGGCCACCACTGGGATTTATGCAAAAATGTCCTTAAGAACAACACTCAATGTTTGTGCAATACTTTCAGACGATGTTTACAAGGGTGGACAAAATGGTGGCGCTGGTGACGACTCTTATCAATGGACCTATAGTGCTGCTACAGGTGACCACAATAACTTATGGTCTTCTTATTATGGTGTCATCAATATGGCTAATCGTGTACTTGAAGGCGCAAAAACAGTACAGCCAAACAATCAAGTTGAAGAGAAAATTAAACAAAATTGCATTGGCACTGCTCTATTTATCAGAGCATATACCTCCTTTGACTTATTACGATTTTTCGCAGATTTTGATAAAAAAGAAAATCTTGGTATACCGTACTCTAAGCAAAAAGTTGTTCTTGAAACACTCGGCCGTAACACTGTTGCAGAGTGTTATCAAGAAATGTTTAAAGATCTGGAAACAGCCATTCCCTTATTATCACAGGATGTACCAGAAACTCCTTGTTATGCGTCTCAGTTAGCAGCCAAAGCACTCTTAGCTCGTATCAATTTATATGCTCGCAACTATAATCAGGCTTATCAGTATGCAGCCGAAGTTCTTAACCAAAGACCTATAGTTGGCATCCAACAATACCCAAAAATTTGGTCTGATGAGACTAAAGACGAAATTATATTTGAACTTACGCGACTGCCTGGTGAAGAAACGATAGGGACTTTGTTTTGGAGTGCTGATAATAGTAGCTCTTTCGAACCATCAACAGAACTTATTAAAAGTTATGATGAAAAAGACGTACGTCTTCAGACCTTTATTGGTGACGGCGTTGATCGTGACAATGTTCCTGTGAAACGAGTCAATAAATACAAAGGCACAAAAGAAAATGTAGGCTTGTCCAACCAAAAAATGATACGATCATCAGAGATGCTTCTCATTATGGCTGAATGTAAAGCTAATTCGAACATCACAGAGGCCAATAGCCTACTGAACAAAATGCGACGTGCTCGCATAAAAGACTGGTCGGATAAAAATTACTCAACGAAAGAAGACATTTTGCAAGAGATTCTCTTAGAAAGAAGAAGAGAATTGTGTTTTGAAGGTCATCGATTCTTTGATTTACGCAGATTCCACCTACCAATATATAAGCCAATGATTAATAAAACGCTGGATGTGGACAACATTCGTCGAATTATGCCTATCCCATTAGCAGAGATGCAAGGTAACAATGTTATAGCAAATCAGCAAAATCCAGGATATTAAGCTGTTCATTTTTTGCGTATGGCTCAAATTGCAGGCTGGTTTTATTCGGAATATTCAAGGTGTTTGTATTCCTTTGCCATGCAGTCTGAAGCATAGTGGGGCTCTGCAGTGAAGCGACTCCATGTGTACGTAATAGGATTTTATAAAGCATTATTACTGTCCGCTAAACTTTTAGGTAAGATACAAATTTAGGGCTGACACTTCTCACGAGGTATCAGCCCTTTTCGTTATCTTTGTGCACGTCAAGGCCACATACGATTCTCATAAGCCTACATTTGAGGATTATTAATTTTTTTGCTCTAAGATAATACATATTGTGACTTAGAGCACGCATTTAGGACAAAGAATTAATGTTGCCCTTGACATTTTTCCGTCAAATGGAAAGGGGATTCGGGAATTTATTTCCCGTTTTTTATTTCCACTGGCTTATATACCGCGATTTTTATGTAAATTTGCAGTATGACGAAGCTATGACATCATGAAGAAATTTCTATATCTTATGCTAATTCTAACGCTGCTCACCTCCTGTCAACAGCAACCCCGCAAGTTTGTCATTGGTGTTTCGCAGTGCAGCATCGACATCTGGAGAGACAAGCTCAACCGCGAATTAAAGACGAGCGAATATTTCAACGACTCCATAGAAGTGCGTCTGGCTTCGGCCAACGACGACAGCAAGAAGCAAATCGCACAAATCGACAGGTTTGTAGACGATGGTGTGGACCTGCTCATCGTGGCTCCCAACCAATATACATCCATCACTCGTGCCGTGAATCGGGCTTACGATAAGGGCATCCCTGTGATACTCTTCGACCGCAAAGTGGACACCGACAAGTACACCGCCTTTATCGGAGGCGACAATTACAACATGGGCAAGACGATGGGACAGTTTATAGCCCGGCAGCTCAAGGGACAGGGACGTGTGGTAGAAATCCGTGGGCTTGATGGCTCGTCGCCCGCCGAGGAACGTCATCGCGGATTTGTGGACGGACTGAAAGCTTTCCCCAGTGTGCAGCTGGTGGCTTCGGAATCTGGCAACTGGAAAGAGGAAAGTGCCATCGATGCCATGAACCGCATACTGCGGAAGACGCGCGACTTCGACTATGTGTTTGGACAGAACGACCGCATGGCGTGGGGTGCCTACGTGGCATTGAAGCAGCACGGACTGGAACAGCAAGTGAAGTTTACGGGCATCGACGGTTTGGCCACGAAGGGTGGTGGTCTCGAACTGGTGCGCGATAGCCTGTTTGAGGCATCCTATCTCTATCCCACCAAGGGCGATGAGGTCATTGCGCTGGCCATGAGAATACTGCGCGGACAGCCGTTCAAGCGAGAGAATCCGCTCACAACGACGATTGTCACCCGCGATAATGCCGAACTGCTGCTCATGCAGGCCAAAGACATGGAACGGCAGAATGCCAACCTCGACATCATGCACAAGAAAGTAGACTCCTACTTCAATCAGTACACTATGCAGCGATGGTTTATCGTGGTGCTGGTGGTAGCCTTAGCACTGATTATCATTACAATTTTCCTGACCTATCGGGCCTACCTCTCCAAGGCCAGACTCAGCACGCAACTGGCCGACAGCAACCATGAGTTGCAGCGGCTGAACGATGAGGTAAAAGCCATGACACAGGCACAACTCACCTTTTTCACCAACGTGAGCCACGAGTTGCGCACGCCCCTCACGCTCATTGCCGACCCTGTAGACCGCCTGTTGGAAAGCGGAAAAACGGATGACGATGGTCGGAAAATGCTCCGGATGGTGCAGCGCAACGTACATGTGTTGATGCAGTTGGTTAATGAAATTCTCGATTTCCGCAAGGTACAGAACGGCAAGATGACACTTCGCCTTACCCGCTTTTCTCTTGGCACAGCTTTGCGGGAATGGTGTAAAGCCTTTGCATCGGTTGCCGAAAATGCTAATATCAGCTTGAAGACAGAAAGCGATATTGGCGACGACGATATGATTATCGCTGATGAGGAAAAAATTAACCACCTATACCTCAACCTCATGAGCAATGCCCTGAAGTACACGCCGGCTGGCGGAACAATCACCACGACGCTCGGCCGCGAGAGTGACCGCTATGTCATTCGTGTGGAAGACACGGGCGTGGGCATCGAGGAAAAAGATCTTGCAAAGATATTCGAGCGATTCTATCAGGGACGAAAAGCCTCCGGTGGTACAGGCATCGGACTTGCTTTGGTCAAGGCCTTTGCCGAACTGCATCATGGTGAGGTAAGCGCGGAGAGCGAGAAAGGGCGGGGCACCTGCTTCACGGTAAAACTTCCCATACGGCAGGAGGGTGCGGTCGAGCAGTCGTCGGCACGGGCCGCATCGGTCGAGGTGGCAGCCGGACAGTATGTCGGGACACAGGTCAATACGGAACGCCACACGGACGATGTGGTGTCGGCCGAAGAAACCGATAAGCCCGAAATTCTGGTCATCGACGACAACAACGACGTGCGCGCCTATCTGCGGTCGGTGTTGAAGGATCAATACCATGTGAGCGAAGCCGTAGATGGCAGGAGCGGACTGGTTTTGGCGCACAGGATTGTGCCGGACATTGTGGTGTGCGACGTGATGATGCCCGTGATGGACGGACTGACTTTCACGCGCGAACTGAAAACGCACACCGCCACCAGTCACATTCCTGTCATTCTGCTCACGGCGCGGTCGCTCAACGAACAGATGGCCGAAGGGTACGAGACAGGAGCCGATTCGTATATCATCAAGCCGTTCAGCGCCAAAGTGCTGTTGGCCCGCATCAGCAACCTGCTAAAAAATCGTGCGCAGTTGCGGCAGTTGTTTGCCAACGACGAAGCGCGGTCTTCCATCTCGAATACAGTGCCTGATGGTGCGGCGATGGCATCAGGCACGATTTTGGGCGACAGAGACAAGACGTTCATCGCCCGTCTGCGCGATATTATCCAGCAAAACCTCCACGACTCAGACCTCAATGTGGAACAAATCGGTGAGGAAATCGGACTGAGTCGAGTGCAACTCTATCGCAAAGTGAAGGCGCTCACGGGTCACTCGCCTGTGGAACTTCTACGCACTGCCCGCCTGCAACGGGGGCGAAAACTCCTCGAAACCACCGACCAAACTGTCTCGGAAGTGGCCTATGCCGTAGGATTCACTTCCCCCTCTTATTTCACCAAATGTTTCAAAGACAAGTTTAACGTCAGTCCAAGCGAACTTAACGGCTGAGTCTACCTCAAACCTATCATAGCCACTGACTGCTGTAATTTTCGTTCATTTGCTCCAAATAATGTTACATGAAACATATTTTGGGGACAGATGAACGAAAATTTTATGTGCACTATGGCTATTATGGTATATATTTGCTGCTGAAAACCAGATTACTAACAATAACAATTAATCAATGGAAAACCTAAAAAGAATCCTATTGAGTTTTACACTCATCATGGTTTGTATGGTCGTCAGTGCACAGAAAATTGTAGCCACCGGCACCATTGTCGACGAAAGCGGCTTAGGCGTTATCGGGGCGACGGTCATGGAAAAAAGTTCCGCCAACGGAACGGTGACCGACTTGGACGGTAACTTTAAGCTGGAAGTGAGCCGAGGAGCGACGCTTGTGATTTCTTATATCGGCTATCAGACGATTGAACTTGCGGCCGCAGAGGGCATGAAGGTAACCCTTAATGAAAATGTCAACGACCTGAACGAGGTCATCGTGACCGGCTATACCACCCAACGCAAGGCCGATTTGACTGGTGCGGTGTCGGTAGTAAAGACTGACGCTATAAGAACGTCACCCGATGCTGATCCTATGAAAGCTCTTCAAGGGCGGGTGGCTGGTGTTACTATTACCGACACTGGGTCACCGAGCGGCACGGCTACGATTCGCGTTCGAGGCATAGGGTCTTTCAATTCATCACAAGAGCCATTGTATATTGTCGACGGTGTGCCATTGACATCGGCTATGAACACCTTCAACTCAAATGACATTGAAAGTATGCAAGTACTCAAAGACGCTGCTTCAGCCTCTATTTATGGTAGCAGAGCTGCTAATGGCGTAATTATTATCACAACAAAACAAGGCAAAAAAGGAAATAAAGTGAAAGTGGACTTCTCTGCTAACCTCACTGCGCAGTTCTATACGCCACAGTCAAAGATGAAACTGCTCGACACCAAGGGATATGCTACGGCCATGACACAAGCCGCCTTAAACGACGGGATAGATCCAGTTGCCTACGCAGCCAATTATGGCTTAAACTTGAAAGCGGAAAGAGGGGTGGGCATCACGGCGTGGAATCCCATTGCCAAACGCTATGAAAATTATACCGTTAATGGTCGTTACGATGGCTATATCAATTCAAAACGAAGCATGGTTTGCTCGGATACGGACTGGATTGGAGAAATCTCGAGAGTGGGTTTTTCGCGCAACTACAATGTATCTTTATCGAGTGCGACTGAAAAAACGACTTCTATGTTTTCGTTGGGGTACAAGAAAAATGATGGAATCTTGAAATATACAGACTTCCAGAGTATTGCTGCCCGATTAAACAATTCTTACCAAATCAACAAAATGGTGAAGGTAGGAGAGAACTTCACATTATCATATAATAAGCAAGTGGACAGTGCACCTATGGAGAATGCATTAAAAATGTCGCCCACAGTACCTGTTTATGAAAAAGACGGGATGACATTCGCTGGCCCTGTGGGTGGCATGAGCGACCGACAAAATCCTTTACGGGAACTGTATCATAATAAAGACAACCATTTAGATTTTTGGAAACTCTTTGGCAATGCCTACGTGGAGGTTACACCACTGAAAGGCCTCTTGTTTAGATCCAACTTCGGTTTGGATTACACTACGTCGTTTATCAATGCCTTAACGCATACCTATGCTTCCGATATTGTAAACAACAACGTAGCCAAAACAGATTTAGGACAAACAAATAATACCAACTATACATGGTCTAACACGCTCAACTACTTATTTGATTTCAAAAAAAATCACCATTTCAATGTGCTACTTGGTTCTGAGATTAACAAGCAAAGTTTGGTAGATTTTCACGCCCTTTCCGAGGGATACGCTTTGGAAACCAAGCATTATATGTGGCCCAATGCAGCCACGGGAGCTGCGCGTAATACAGGTGCGAAAGTGGGATACCGCCTTGCTTCGTTCTTCGGAAAAGTGGATTATAACTATAGAGACCTGTTATTGGCTTCGTTCACGTTACGTCATGATGGCAGCTCTCGTTTTGGAGAGAGGCACCGCTGGGGGGATTTTCCTGCAGCCACACTTGGTTTTCGAGTTTCTGAACTTATGCAAGCGAAATGGATAGACGATTTAAAACTACGTCTATCGTGGGGTAAAACGGGTAATCAGGGTATCGACAATAACGCACATTACGGTCTTTATGTAGTCGACTATGGCCTTGACCGAACTACGTCCACGGCTTACGACCTTAGACTTACGGGAAGTGGCACTTTTCCATCGGGCTATAGAGCCATTCAAAGAGCTAACGATAACTTGAAATGGGAAACCACCACACAATATAATGTTGGCTTGGACTACATGTTCTTTGGTAATTCACTTTATGGAACGGTGGACGCTTATATCAAGGAAATAACGGACATGCTCATCAATCCAGCATATCTGGCTGTGATGGGCGAGGGTGGCGCGCAATGGACCAACGGTCCATCGTTACGCAACTGGGGTATGGAACTCATGATGGGCTATCGACAAACCTTGGTTAATGGATTAGGAATAGACATAAACGGAAATCTCGATTTCTTCCGCAACAGAGTGACGCATCTACCCTCTTCGGCTACGGGTTCTTATGCACATACTACCAAACAAAACTTGGTAGAGGCTCGCAAACCTTATGGATCCATTGTTGGGTTTGTAGCAAATGGATTGTTCCAAACGCAAGAAGAGGTGCTCGCCTCCGGTCAGCCGAACGCGAGACTTGGCGGCTTGAAATACGCAGACTTGGATGGAAACGGAAAAATTAACGAGGCGGACCAGACTTGGATACTCAATCCAGTGCCAGCATTCTCGTATGGTTTGAACGTAGCATTGAACTATAAAGGCCTTGATTTCAGCATGTTTTGGCAGGGCGTGATGAACCAAGATGTGTACAACAACCAGAAATTCCAAACTGATTTTTGGAGCATCACAGACGCTGGATCCAATAAAGGAAGCCGAATGTTATCCGCTTGGACTACCGACAACACTACCTCTAACATCCCTGCGCTTACTACTAACAACACCGCCGACGAGGGTCGCGTTTCCAATTATTATGTAGAAAATGGTTCTTACCTGAAGTTGCGAACTTTGCAATTAGGGTATAGCCTCCCAAATATCATCGTCTCAAAATGGCACATGGCGAGTGTTCGAGCTTATATTTCAGGACAAAACCTGCTGACCGTGAAGAGCGGAAACCTCACTTGCTCAGACCCAGAGAACCCCAACTGGGCTTACCCATTGGCTACTTCGGTATCGGTTGGGCTACAAATAGGTTTTTAACAACTTTTATCTCTTTCCAAAATGAAAACAAATATATTATCATTCATATTAACAATTGCTGTCACGATGGTGACAATCAGTTGCAACGACTTTCTTGATTACAAACCCACGGCTATCGTTGACGAAGAACAAGCATTCTCCGACCCAGAAGGTATGGTAACATCTGCCTATGCTGTCCTTGGCGATGATTGGTACACTTATCCGTTTAATCTATGGCCATACGGAGACTTAGCTTCCGATGATTGTCTCAAAGGAGGATCAGGTACCACCGATACGGAATATCACGCCGTGGAAGTGTTCAGCGCATTGACACCAACATTAGGGCATTTGGACGAGTTGTGGTACCGCCTTTATGTTGGTGTCAGCCGGTGTAACAGAGCTTTACTATCGTTGGATGCCTATGGGAAATCAAAACTTGGTGAGCAAGTTACCGCACAAAGAATAGGTGAGGTGAAATTCCTGAGGGCGCATCTCTACTATAAATTATTGATGGTTTTTAATAAAATACCGTGGATTGACGAGGTAGTTTATAAGGAGAGCACGCAAGAACAAGTAAGAAACGACGCACTCTCCCATAAACAATTGTGGGATAAAGTTATAGCCGATTTCCAGCAAGCATACGACGTTTTGCCAGCCAAAAGTACTGAGGGTGGACGAGCCAACAAAGTAGCTGCTGCTGCCTATTTGGCCAAATGTTACCTTAATATCGCATGGGGCAACGGTTACGAGGATAGCACTGGTATAAAATTTATCAACAAAGACTATATGCAAAAGGTGGTAGATTATACCGATGTCGTCAAGAATTCTAACTATGGATATCTTGATGATTATGGAGATATATTTCTTCCCGAGCATAAAAACAGCAAAGAATCGGTGTTCGCAGTGCAACATTCCGATTACGAGGATGACAACACGACATACGGCAGAGCAAATTGGTCTAACATGTTGAATGGCATGTGGGGAATGTGGTCGTGTGGCTGGGATTTTCACAAACCTTCCCAAGATTTAGTCAACGCTTTTAAAACCAGAGACGGCTTGCCATTGTTTGATGATTATAATCGTTCCAACGATTATCCAATAAATGGTTCACCAACGGAGCAGAAGTGGGACCCACGCTTGTTCCATACGGTGGGCATGCCCACGTTCCCTTACAAATACGAGAAGAACTATACGCAAACGAAGGACAATTCGCGCACGCCAAACACTTATGGCTACTATTCTTCCCTTAAAGAAGTGCCTCAACGTGGAAAGGGCGAGACATATAATACACCGTGGCAGGCCTTTGCCATGAATGATTATGTTATTCGATACACAGATGTAATGCTTGATAGAGCCGAGGCTCTCATCGAGATAGGGCGTCTCACCGAGGCCAGAACTATAATCAACCATATACGGCAGCGTGCGGCAAACTCCGTCAATAAGCATATCAATTATGCTGCGAACCAATGTGAGATAGCACTTTACCCTGACACATATTTCGCCACACAGGCCATGGCTCGCGAATGTTTGAGATGGGAGAGACGTGTTGAGACAGGTATGGAGCATGTGCGTTTCTTTGACCTCAGACGTTGGGGATTGCTTTCAAAGACACTTAATGCGTATTTCAAGCATGAGTCAGAAAATAGCTACGAGGGGCAAACTTATGCTAAATACTACAAGGATGCACACTTCACGCAAGGGAAGAACGAATATTTCCCAGTGCCATACAACCAACTTTATTACATCCCAGGCCTCTATTCACAAAATAAGGGATATTAATAGCGTGTAACTTTTTAATTTCCAAATAATAATTCATAATGAAACACATATCATACAGTTTGTTGTTCTTGCTGGCCTTGCTTGCGAGTTCATGCCAAGAAAAGAATATCGACATAGCCCCAATGGTTCTGACGGCTCCTGATGGCAATCATATTATCGGCCAATTGATAGATGATGATTATACATGGACCTGGCCCACGCTTTCCAATGGAAAGAAAATGTTTGTTTCGCTTTATGCTGGAGGCACCATTATACGGTCCGATACTATCAACGGTAATAAATACACGCAACACAACATTGCTACCAATGTGCCTTATACCTATGTGTTCAAGACCACAGATGGTATTAATCTTTCGAATGGTATCGTAAAGACTTATTTGCGTGAGGGTGCCTCGAAAATCACAGGCGTGCAGATGGCACAGGTTGAAAAAGAGAGTGGCTATGACGCTTCTGTCTCATGGACAAATCCTGATGATGCCACCTCCATATTGTTAACGGCATCTAATGGGGTGCGTACGTTGACAGAAACATTGCCCGCCTCCATTAATAATTATACTATCAACGACGTGACTTACGGAGACAGTTGGAATGTTATTTTGCGTGCTGTTAATGATAAGGGGTACTCCTTACCCGTCTCGTCCAACTTAAAAATAGGCAAAACGGCCATGGCTTTTCTTAGCACATATGCCTCCCCCGAGGAATTAGTGGCTAATGGAGATGACGACGAGGCTTCGGCATGGCTTTGGATGCACAACCAATACCCTACGGCAAAATTCCTTTATTTTGGCAATATCAAGAGTAGAGCCGATATTGATGCATATAGGGTAATGTTCTGGTTACGCGATCTTGAGCATGGATCTGAGGCGGATGTGTGGAGAATGCCTGAGGCAGTGATGTCCGCATCTAATATTATTAAGGATTGGTATAAGGCTGGCGGAAACTTGTTGTTGTGGCAGCATGCAACGCCATACATTGCTACTTTGGGCAGGATAGACCAAAGTTTACTAAAAAACAATGACCACGTCATAGGTATAGGCAAGGGAAATTACAATGGAGACACTTGGGCAATGGCCTTGAGTTTGAATGCAGGTGGAAACTTTATTGACTTTTCCTCACATCCGATATATAAAAATCTGCCAGTCCAAAAAGGTGATAATGGTCTAAAAATATTGCAAGTTAAAGGACCAGGATGGACAGAAGATCATAACTGCCTCTACTTTAACATTCCATCAGCACTTACGGATAAGGGAAATCAAGATCTGGCATGCTACACAGAGTTGACACATACTTACGGCATATATCCCCTTGGAGTTTGGGATTCGCAGGTAAGCTGGATATCACAATTTAATGTGTGGGAGGCAAGACAGGGCAATACCGACTATAAGGGAACTGTGATATGCATTGGCAATGGCGGTTGTGAGTTTTCCATGAAAAATGCTGACGGTAGTGCTGACAAAAGTATGTCGCCCAAGAACAATATCTATCAAAGTACTATTCTCCAATTGGCTAAGAACTGCTTGGAATATTTAAAAACTAAATAGCAATATGAACTTTATCAAAATGTTATATATACTGTTTGCCGCGATATGTCTTTTCATATCGCAGGCATGCTCTGAAAGAGAAGTAGACCCATCTCTTGGACCCATAGAGTTGGTAGATACCACTGCGAATGAGAATGGCGAGAAGCCTGTCATTAATACTGGCTATGATGAGGCATATCGACCGCAAATTCATTACACACCTGCTCGAAATTGGGTGAACGACCCAAATGGGTTAGTCTATGCCAATGGCACATACCATTTGTTTTATCAATACAACCCAAAAGGTAACGATTGGGGAAACATGAGCTGGGGACACGCTACAAGTACTGACCTTATGCATTGGGTGGAACAACCTGTGGCACTGACACGAGATAGATTGGGCGATGTATTTTCTGGATCCGCCGTTGTGGATAAGGAAAATACGGCAGGGTTTGGCAAGAATACCATTATAGCTATCTACACCGCAGCTTCCACTACCCAACAGCAGTGCATAGCCTATAGTACCGATAATGGTGTCACTTTTAAGAAATACTCTGGCAACCCTGTGATTCCCTCCACCTCTGCTGATTTCCGTGACCCTAAGGTTTTTTGGTATGAGAAAGATAAAAAATGGGTCATGTTATTAGCTACAGGATTTGGAAAAACCATAGAGTTGTGGTCATCGCTTGACTTAAAAACATGGAAAAAACAGAGTGCTTTTTCATCCCCAATAGACCGTTGTAATAAAGGTCAATGGGAGTGTCCAGACCTGTTCCCACTTCAATACAAAGGAAAGGAGAAATGGATTATGCTTGTGAGCGTCAATCCAGGAGGTCCAGTTTCTGGTTCCGGCACTATGTATTTCATAGGCTCATTTGATGGTTCTCGTTTTATGGCTGACAAGGATTTTGACTATCCATTATGGCTTGATTACGGCTCGGATAATTATGCAGGAGTGAGTTGGAACAACTTGGAAGGTCGACGTGTGTATATAGCATGGATGAATAACTGGAATTATGCAGGACAAGTGCCTGCTTCGCCTTGGCGATCCGCATTTACCTTGCCACGCTATTTAGAGCTTATCTCTTATCAGAACAAGCCATTGCTGGTTAGCAAGGTGGTGACAGAAATAGAGACTTTGGCAGACAAGTGGCATGATGTGATAGATGGCGAGATTGGAACATCTGAAGCGTACCAGCTCCAAATAAAGGTTTCGACTACCGAAGATTGGACGCTGACGCTCTACAACGCATACGGTGAACAATATGTTATGAATTATCAAGCGTTCAATAGACGTATAGTGGCGAATAGAGGAGCAAAAACAGGTAAGACTGATTTTAACTTGAATTTCTCTATACCGTCCATAGGCATGCCCATTAATACACTCAACGACGAGTTAACACTTGACATCTACGTGGATCGCTCTTCTGTGGAGACCCTCACCTCATCTGGTACAGCCGCCATGACAAACGTGGTCTATCCTAAGTCCATTTATAGCAAGGTCGAGCTTGACATCCCATGCTCGCGTATGCGTGCCAGGCCTTTGAGACGTATTTGGCGATAGTTCAAGCGGGCTTTGTGGTCGCCTAATAAAAGAGACAGATATGGCGAACACATTTCTAACACTATTAAAATAAATATTGATTAAAAAACCTATATGATGATTAAAAAACTTAAAACTACGATTGTTACGATGACACTGCTTTGCCTTTGTTTCATTGCTAATGCAAAGCCAGCCGAGACTATTTTTCTCGCTCCTACCCATGTCATGTACCGTTTAGACACTTCATCCAAATACTTGCTTTTGCCTGTAGAGGAGAGCCAAGAGAATGCTCATATAAGGGTAATCCACGATAATAAGGTGGTGAAGGAATTCAATTGCAAGTTGGCCATGAACAAGATTGACTACTTTGTGCCTCTCAACCTCGATGAATTTGGCGGGAAAGACATCTTGCTCGACATCACCATTTCACGCAGTAATGCTAACGAACAGGCCAGACATACAGCTACCAAAGATTTTATCTGTTGGAAGGCAATCAAGTATGCTGATACGTTTGATACGCAGAATCGTGAGAAATTCCGTCCTGTCTATCACCACACGCCTCTTTATGGCTGGATGAACGACCCCAACGGGATGTTTTATAAGGACGGTGTTTGGCATCTCTACTTTCAGCACAACCCCTACGGATCGCAGTGGGAGAACATGACGTGGGGCCATTCCACCTCACGCGACTTGATTAACTGGACCTTCGAGGGCGACGCTGTGATGCCGGACGCCTTGGGAACGGTGTTTAGCGGATCGGCTGTCGTAGACAAGAACAGCACAGCAGGATTTGGCCATAATGCCATCGTGGCCATGTACACTTCTGCCGGACAAAGCCAGACACAGAGCTTGGCCTACAGCACCGACAACGGACATACGTTTACGAAATATACGGGCAACCCAGTGATCGTGTCCAACACGCCCGACTTCCGCGATCCAAAGATTTTCTGGAATGAGGAAATTGGCAAATGGAATATGATTTTGGCCGAAGGGCAGCACATGAAGATCTATTCTTCGTCAAACCTGAAAGACTGGACGCATGAAAGCGATTTCGGCGAGGGTTACGGCAACCACGATGGGGTTTGGGAATGCCCCGACCTTCTGAAAATGGGCGACCGATGGCTGCTCATTTGCAACATCAACCCAGGCGGACCTTTCGGCGGCTCGGCCACTCAGTATTTTATCGGCACTTTCGACGGCCGCAAGTTCATGTGTGAGGACGATCCGGAGGTGACCAAATGGATGGATTGGGGCAAGGACCACTATGCCACCGTCACTTTCAGCAATGCTCCCGACGGTCGCCATGTAGCCATGCCCTGGATGAGCAACTGGCAGTATGCCAATGATGTGCCCACCAGGCAATATCGCTCGGCCAACGGTTTGCCGCGCGATCTCGGTCTGTTCAGCTATCAGGGAAAGACCTATTGCAACGTAAAGCCGAGTCTGGAAGTCATGAATGCCTTTGCATCGAAACCTGTTAAACGGCTCAGCGACGCCTGTCGCATCGATGTCAGGCTCCGTGCCAACACTATTATCACGTTGTCCAATGGTCAGGGAGAAACGGTCACCATGACTTATAATGCCAAGAATGAAACTTTTGAGATGGATCGCACAAAGAGCGGAGACACAAGTTTTTCGAGCAATTTTGCGACGGTGACCAAAGCCCCGACCTACGGAAAAATAAACACGCTTCAAATCTTCATCGACAAAAGCAGCATCGAGGTGTTCGATGCCGATGGGAAAATGGCCATGTCTAACACTGTCTTCCCATCCTCACCCTACACGCAGCTGACGGTCAAGGGTGGCAAGGCACGTATTTACAAATTGAAATAATAAGGCTGCGCAGCAAATGCTAAACCAATCTTAAATTTTAAAACAACGTCATGAGCAAAACAAATAAACTCGCTTTGATACCGGTCATGCTCTGTTTTTTCGCCATGGGCTTCGTCGACTTAGTAGGCATTGCGTCCAACTATGTGAAGGAAGACCTTGCGCTGAGCGACTCGGTTGCCAACATCCTGCCTTCGCTGGTATTCTTCTGGTTTCTCATTTTCTCTGTTCCCACAGGGGTTTTGATGAACAAAATCGGACGCAAAAAAACCGTCTTGCTGTCGCTTGTGGTCACCAACATCTCGCTGTTGTTACCCATTTTCAGTGAAAACTTCTACGTCATGCTCGTCTCTTTCTCCCTCTTGGGTATTGGAAACGCATTGATGCAGACTTCGCTCAATCCGTTAGTGTCTACCGTCATCAAGGGAAACCTTGCTGCGACGCTCACCTTCGGCCAATTTGTGAAGGCCATCGCGTCGCTCATGGCACCCTATATCGCCATGTGGGGAGCATTGGCCACCATTCCGGCCTTCGGCTTGGGTTGGCGTGTACTTTTCCCCATCTATATGATTGTTGGTGTGATAGCCTCGCTGCTGTTGGCCTCGACGCCCATTGAGGAGGAAACCGACACGCTTGATGCCGATGAGAACGACACCGTGGCAAGCCATTTTTCAAAAGCCTTCGGACTGCTCGGCACACCAGCTGTGCTGTTGAGTTTTGTCGCCATCATCTGTCATGTGGGTATTGATGTGGGCACCAACACCACGGCTCCGAAGATTTTGATGGAGCGGTTGGGCATGCCCCTGAACGAGGCCGCTTTTGCCACGAGCCTGTATTTCATTTTCCGCACCATCGGTTGCCTCACCGGAAGCTATTTTTTGCGGGTTGTGAAGAGTCGCACATTCTTTGTCATCAGCGTCGCGATGATGACATTGGCCATGCTCGGACTGCTTGTTGGAACATCCAAGCCAATACTCTATACGGCTATCGCCTTAGTGGGATATGGTAACTCCAACATTTTCTCCATCGTGTTCTCGCAGGCACTTCTTTCGGTGCCCGAGAAGAAAAATGCCGTGAGTGGTCTGATGATCATGGGTCTTTTCGGTGGTACGGTGTTCCCGTTACTCATGGGATTTGCCAGCGATGCCATCGGTCAGATTGGCGCGGTAGGCGTCATGGTTGTCGGTGTGGCTTATCTGTTTACCTATATAACTCAAGTGAAACACTAAAAACAATGCTATGGAACGTTATATTGTAGGCCTCGGAGAGGCTTTATGGGATGTGCTTCCGGAAGGAGCCAAGCTCGGCGGTGCCCCTGCCAACTTTGCCTATCATGCCAGTCAGTTTGGCCATTCGGCTGTGGCTGTGAGCGCTTTGGGCAAAGACGACTTAGGCGACCAAACCGTAAAAGAACTGGACGAAAAGGGTTTGAAACACATCATGCCCCGTGTGGACTATCCTACGGGAACGGTAGGGGTAGAACTCGATGCAGACGGTGTACCCACTTACGACATCCGGACCGGTGTGGCATGGGACTACATTCCTTTCACGCCTGAGGTGGAAGCGGCTGCCCACAACTGCAGCGCCGTTTGTTTCGGCTCATTGGCCCAACGCAGTGAACAGTCAAGAGCGACCATTGGGAAGTTTCTCGACGCCACACCGGACGACTGTCTGAAAATTTTCGACATTAACCTGCGTGGCAACTTCTACACCAAAGAGGTTATCCAAGCGTCGCTCAAGCGATGCAATATTTTGAAAATTAACGACGAAGAACTTGCTGCCATCGGCCGTCTTTTTGGTTATCCAGGTCTTGATATTGAGAACAAATGCTGGTTGATTCTCGGCAAATACAACCTCGACATGATCGTGCTGACCTGCGGAACGAATGGCAGTTACGTGTTTGCAAAAGGTTTGAAGAGCTTTCAGGAAACACCCAAGGTGGAGGTTGCCGACACCGTTGGAGCAGGCGACTCGTTTACTGGCGCTTTCACGGCCGCCATCCTGTCGGGCAAACCCATTAGGGAAGCTCACGAACTGGCAGTGAAAGTGAGTGCTTACGTGTGCACACAAAAGGGTGCCATGCCTCGACTTCCTGAGAAATTCACGGCACAGATCAAAGGTTAGACAAGACTGGAATCGAATAGGAGGTAAACACTAATCATAGGTGTTTATCTCCTACTTTCGTGTTCACCGATCTTTCACCCACCGTACAAGGTAAGCAAGAAGACCACGCAAAAGCGGCTAATGTTGGATGCTTAGTATCATTAGCCCATAAGCCTAATTAGCCCAATTAGCCTTATAA
>JBNPOM010000009.1:0-79674 GCA_050315175.1 Prevotella sp. SGI.027 | reverse complement strand
GTTTTTGTTACCAGATATAGCTGGCACATTCTTCTCTTTTTACAAATGACTATAGACGAACATTCACCCTAAGTATCTGTCTTACTTGGGGTTCTCCGTCCTACATTACCTTCATTCTATTTTACATATCAGCGCAAAGGCTGTTCCCATTTCTATGGGTTGTGAGCTATTATAAAATGTTGTGAGCTATATATATAATAAGGTGGAATGGCAGCAGCGCCTCATCACCTGATAGTTACAAAAAGCTCGTATTTTGAACAATACAAAAGTAATCATTACAAATGGCGTAAACGCACGCAAAAATATCAAAACGACAAATATGTCTATCTTACCCCCCCCCCATATTGTTAATAATAGTTAACACATAGAGGATAGTGTTAACTTTTATAAGTATCCGCATTCCATACATTCATATTTTTATTATCTTTACAAAAATTCAATCTGTTTGCTATTTTGCTTCAGAATTGTAGACATTTGGCGTATGAAATTTTACAATTTAAACAAACACCGCCAATGTCCCAACTACATAGGGTCGAAGGCCATGGGATTTGCCTTGTTAACCGGCATGCGTGGTGAACGTGTAGAAGATATCTTGCCCGTACCCTTGATGATATTCGTGATGAGTGGCAAGATAAAACTTTGTTTCAGAAAGAATGTTGAGACGGTTGTCAAGGCCGGTGAGATGGTAGCTGCCGTGTTTGCGAAGGATTCGTACGTTGCCGCCATGGAAGATAGTGTGTGCATGCGACTGTACATACAGGGCGACGGACTGGATTTTTGTCACCGCATCGTGAACACAGATCTGCTGCTGAATCCAAGTGAACCACCTAAAGAACAGGGCAAGGTGCTGCCCATGAACCCAGAGATATTAGCTATTATGCGACAGATGACGGGCTACATTACCGACGGACTGATGTGCTGTAACGTGCATGCCATGAAGCAACAAGAGTTAGCTGCGGTGCTGCAAGCCTATTACCGGCCAGAAGATTTGCTGCCGTTCATTGCTCCCATCTACGATCCCAACGTGCGTTTCTACAACGACGTGATGAAGTTGGCTGGCCAATACCTGCCGGTACAAGAGATGGCTTCGCAGCTCAACATGAGTTATCCCACGTTTATACGGCATTTTCGGATGGTTTTTAAAGAAACTCCACAAACGTGGTTGTCGAAGAACCGCATGAAACAACTCAGGGATTTGCTGCAACATACGGCGCGCACGGACCAGGAGATTGCCGACGAGTTGAAGTTCTCTACTGTGCAAAACATGCGGGCTTTCTGCAAGACACGCTGCGGGTTGACACCCACGCAGTTGCGAGAACAAGAACCTTAGTTTTGCCCTTGCTTTTTAATTGCATTGACTTTGGGCGCCAAAGGCATTGGGTTTGGGGGTTAAACTCAATGGGTTTGGGTTGCAATGTCAATGAGTTTGGCTGGACAGGTAATGAAGCGGAGCGCGGGATGTGTTATTCTTCTAAAAATGTAAGTATGGAAAAATGTCTTACTGTTCTTCCGCTGAATTAAAAAAAATGCTTACCTTTGGCCCAAAAGGAGGACACAGCCATGGAGAAAATCACGCAAGACAATTTTGAGGAAAAATATGTTGACCCCATTGAACAGCGGCAGATAGACAAGTTTGTTTGTGACGAGATGTCGCGCCAGATACACCGCTACATCAAGGGAATGTCGGGCACGAAGGCCATGATGGAGAAGTTTGAAGCGCAGTTGTCCACCCTGAGCGTACCGCAGAAGGAGGAGGCCATCGCCCGGTATATCGACCTGAACCGCAAGGTGCTGAGCGGGTTGGACTTGAAAATCGTGCTGACACGAGCCATCGCCAACTATTGCGACACGTTCAACTACATGCTCGAGCTGGTGAACGACAAGCGCAAGTGGGTGTTCTATCTCAACCGCATCAAATCGAAGTACATTCAATATCATTCCGTGATTGAGCAGGATGGCAAATTTGGCTTGTGTGATCATCGCGGCAACATCTTGGTTCACCCCGTGTATGATTTCGTTCGAACGTGTTACATTTATGTGGATGACCTGGTGACCATGCCCGTCATCGTGCAGAAGGAAGGTAAGATGGGGCTGATACTTCCCGATGGGAAAGACACCATCGTGGCACCGTTTGAGTATGATGACATCTCGTTGCGCGAGGAATATCCCTACTTTGAGGCTACCCGAAGGGGCGAACAAGGGTATATCCACAGCGACGGACACTTCGTGGTTGCCCCGCATTCACGGTAAATCTCACGTTTGTCAGTTGGTTGCTGAAACCTTATAGCAACGCTAAATCTTAACAATATCATCAATCTATGATACCGACAATGAAGAAATTCTTATTACTAAGCGTGTTCTGTTCCCTCATGCACCTGGCTTGGAGTGCTGTGGTTGAGGGCAAGACTTACCGCCTTGTTTCTGTTGGAGCGAAAGACAAGTCGCTTTTGATTGAAAACTCATCCTTGGAAAACAATGCTAACATCTTGCTGTGGACCGATATGAATGTGCCTTCTCAGCAATGGGAAGCGGTGCGCAATGACGACGGTTCTTTCGGATTTAAGAATGTATATAGTGGTAAGTTCTTGACCCGGAGAGGCGTTTTGGGCAAGACTTCACAATTGTACCAAACCACTTTCAGCACCTTTTCTTCCTCCAAATGGAGAGTAGAAGCCGTGGCGGGACAGGCTGCTCAATATCAACTGGTACAGCAGGACGGGGGACAATCGTTTTGTATCACCACCACCAGCACGAATGATGGAGCGGCATTGTCGGTTGATGTGGTTCAAAAAAATCAAACAGGTGGGGCCGAACCTTCTCAAATATGGCAGTTGGTGGAGGTTGAACCCATCAACAAAATCACTCGTGAGCTGAGAGATGAGGTGATGAACGGATGGACCAAACAGTTTGTGCGTGCCCGTGGCGCCAACGTTTCGTTTGGCATTGGCGGCGGATGGGGCGATGCCGAAATGCTGGAAACCATGTTGGACGCATACGAAACGTCTGGTCAAGAAGCGTATTTAGACCTATTTAAAAAAGGCTTCAACTATTTTAAGTCTAAGGTAAAGGACAACTGGTTGCGACACTTTTGGTTTGGGTATAGATGGAATGGACAAGACTACAACGACGACGTGATGTGGATGATCATCGCTTCTGCTCGTGCCGGACTTCTCACTGGCTCAACCACCTACACCCAATTGGCCAAAGATAATTTTGACGCCATTTATCAACGGGCGTACAACCCATGGGGCATGCTGCGGTGGGCAGAAAGCTCGGGCGACCGCAACGGCACCAACTCGTGTATCAATGGTCCGGCTGAAGTAGCCGCTTGTTATATTGCCATGGCTACAGGTGATGAAACCTATTATGCCAAAGCCCGCGACCTTTATGCCAAACAACGCCGGTTTTTATTCAATGCGTCTACGGGACAAGTGTTTGATTCCTTTATCTGGGACGCGACAACCAACTTGCCTTCCAAATACAATCGGTGGGCTTCTACCTACAACCAAGGCACCATGTTGGGTGCAGCCGTCATGCTTTACAATCATTATGGCGACGAACAGTACAAGCAAGATGCAGAGCGAATCATGGAATACACCGTGAAACATCTTTGTAACCAAGACGGTATCATCAACGTTTGTCAAGTGGTGGACGGCGATTTGTGTGGTTTTAAAGGCATCTTGATGCGCTATGTGCGAAAGTTCATCATCGATTTGAACAAGCCCGAGTATGTGACGTGGATGCAAAAGAACGCCATGCAGGCTTACAGCAACATGAATTCTCGTGGCGTGATTCACTCTGCGTGGCTGACAAAATCGCGTGAAGACTTTATGTTTGGTGATAAGAAATTTGACAATCAGCCCTTTGGATGTTCCACAGCCGTATCGGTAGCGTTCAATGCGCCGCTGAACGACAGTCGTATTGTCAAGGATGCGTTTCAGCCCATTCGCGCAGATGAATTTAATGAGATACAAGGTGTTTATTTGACGGCAAGTAATTCGGGGAAATCTCCCTTTGAGATTTCAAATATCAAGAATGATTATTATGTTGGATATAACTGGATTGACTTTGGCAGCCAACCCGCAACTTCTGTGTCATTCTATGTCTCCGAGTTGGGCAATGCCAGTTATCAATGTGCCATTGAGGTTCATCTTGACAGTATTGATGGCCCCTGCATCGGCACAGCTGCCATTCCCAACACGCCCGGTTGGAAGACCGTTACCGCACCGGTTGCACCAACAGACGGTATGCATCAGGTGTATCTGAAATTCGTGAACAAGACGAATGTTGCGGCGGTGGATAACTTCAGGTTGGCAGAAATGCAGTTTGGTACCGATCGGGAAGCATTGTCTGGCGATATTACAGATAATGGTGGGCAGCTGATGACCGATCAACAGGTGGACGACTTGGCGAGTTTGATTGATAATCGATTGACAACCACGGCCACGATGCCTGCTTTCAAGGGGCAAGCCATGTTCCATTATCGTTCGATTGCACCCGCACTTTTGAAGGGATATGCGATAGGTAGTGGCACTGGTGACGCATCGTTTGATGCCAAGAGCTGGATCTTGCAAGGATCGAATGATGGTCAGACCTGGACAACGCTTGATACACAAGAAGCGCAAGCGTTTACCATGCGTTGTCAAAACAAGCAGTTCAGCGTGAATACCAACAAGACTTTTACGGATTACCGCCTGCTCGTTAACGCGACAAATGGCGGCAAAGCGTTGCACATGGGCGAGTGGAAACTCCTGGGAACCTGTCTCTTGCATGATGATATCACAGCCGATGGCGGCAGTATGATGCACCCAGAAGGTTCTTCGTTGATTGACAAAAACGCCTCTACCATGGCATCTTTTGACGCAAATCAGGATGTTGTCATTGAATATAAGGCTGCCGGAAGCTATGTGCTGACCTCCTATAGTTTGACTAACGGTGATTCAAAGGCTGCTGCGAATCCAGCTGGTTGGGTGCTCTACGGGTCCAGTGATGGACGAAACTGGACGGAACTTGATTGCAAACGCCATGAAACGTTTCCTGTCGAACAGAGTACACAATTCTACACCGTTGTCTCTCTAGAAGCTTACAAGAGTTTTAGACTGGTAATTACGGGCAACCATGGTGCAACCCATACGGCTCTCCATGAGTGGCAACTCATTGGAAAACTCATGCCGAGTGCCCCGCTTTATAACGACATCACCAAGAATGGCGGTAAGCTCACGGCATCCAATGGGGCCAATTATGCCGATTTGCAGGTGTTGACTGATAACAATGCCCGCACGTATGCTGAGCTTCCGTTCAAAGGCGAGGCATGGGTACAATACCAAACTCCCGAGCCAGCCAAGGTAACGGCGTATTCTATTTGCATGGGTTATGATGCAGAGAAAGATCCGAGGACCTGGCAATTGCAAGCATCTAACGATGGAACCAACTGGCGTGTATTGCATCAAGGCAATGCGATGAGTGTCAAAGAAAAGGGAGCCTTGCGTACCTTCAAAATAACCAATAACGACTTGTATGTTTACTATCGTTTGCTGGTGAAGAAAACAGCGAGTGCAAGTGCCACTTCTGTTATGCTGGGTGAACTTCAACTCCATGGGCTTTGTGTGTCAAATCAAGATTTAACCAGTCGGGAAGGAACCACATCCTGTTATGTTCCTGGAGTAAATGACGGTGAAGTCGTTGATAAGTTGTTTGACAAGGCGGCATCCAGCAAGTATTGCTTCAGCTTCTATGGCGAATCGTGGGTTGACTATCAGGCAGCAGAAGGTATGAAAGCCAATCTGTATAGCCTTACCTCAGCCAACGACAATCCTGACCGTGACCCGCAATCCTGGAAGGTGTTAGGCTCTCATGATGGCAACCATTGGGTGGTACTGGATGAGCGTAACGATGAGTTGTTCTACGATCGGCATATCACACAGTTTTATTCTTTCGACAATTCAGAGCCCTATGCGTATTATCGTCTGCAACTCGATGAGAATAAAGGCAATGAACTTTGTCAGATTTCAGAGTTCCAACTGTTCTATTCAGACGTAGTAGCAACCGGTGTGAACGCTATTCAGACGCCTTATTTGGCTGTCAAGGTTTATCCAAATCCTGTTATCGACTACCTCCATGTGGACCTTCCAACCGACGGACGCATTCAGGTGTTTGATTCACAAGGGTTGCTGATGGCTCAACAACGTGCTCAGAAAGGTAACAATCAGGTTGACTTTGCAGGCGTAGCCCCTGGACTATACTTAGTAAAGGTGGTTTGTGGCGCACAAACAAAGACCTTTAAAGTGGTGAAATAGCATCTGAAAAGTGTCAAGATACTGGGTGTTTTTAAAACTTGTATTCTATCGAAAAATGGGTGGAAAACAAGTTTAAAAACACCTTTTTTAGGTCTTTTACAACCCATCAGTTTGAGTTTGGGCAGCTATTTTTTTGTTCTTTCTCTCGTTTGTCTTAACTTTGTGGCATGCACATGAAGTATGTAGATGTCATTGTTCCGCTGCCTTTGGAAGGCACGTTCACCTATTCGGTTCCTCACAACTTGGCCGAACGGGTGCGGTTTGGCGTGCGCGTGGCCGTGACGTTTGGCGCCTCGAAGGTGCATACCGCCATCGTGGTGAGGGTGCATCAGGACAAACCCGCCTTCAACGTTAAAGACATCGTTGACGTGATTGATGATCAACCCATGCTTCTGGAGCAGCAATACCAGCTGTGGCAGTGGCTGTCGGGGTACTACATGGCCCCGCTCGGGGACGTGTACAATGCCGCTTTGCCCGCCGGACTGAAGGTGGAGGAGAACTATAAGCCTCGTACGGAGACGTATATCGACCTGTGCGAGCCACTGCGCAACGAACAATCGCTGAACGTGGCCCTTGACCTATTGAAGCGAGCGCGCAACCAGCGAGAGGCACTCGTGCACTTTTTGCGCATCTCACACTGGGAAACGATTGAAGGAACGCAGACTACGGAGCCGGTTGTGGACATCACCCGGGAGGAGTTGATGAACGTGTCGCGCTGTTCGTATGCCGTCATCAAGAGCCTGGTAGAGCGGAAAATACTGTTCACCTACGAGCGGGAGGTGGGACGGCTCAATGACCATGGGGAGGAACATCTTGAAAATGTAAAACGCTTGAATGAGGCTCAACAAGAAGCGTACAACCAGATTGTTTTTCAATTTCTCAAGAAAAACGTGGTTTTGTTGCATGGCGTAACCTCCAGTGGCAAAACCGAAATCTACATACACCTTATTAAAAAGGCACTCGAAGAGAAGAAGCAGGTGCTGTATCTGTTGCCGGAGATAGCCCTCACGGTGCAAATTACCAGTAGGCTAAGACATGTGTTTGGCAACAAATTGGGCATCTACCATTCTAAATATAGCGATGCCGAACGTGTTGAAATATGGAAAAAACAGCTTTCGCACCATCCATACGAGGTGATATTGGGTGCGCGCAGTGCCGTGTTTCTGCCCTTTCAGCGGCTCGGGTTGGTCATCATTGATGAAGAACACGAAACCTCTTTCAAGCAACAAGACCCCTCGCCGCGCTATCATGCACGGTCGGCAGCCATCGTGTTGGCAAGGATGTATGGCGCGAAGACCTTGTTGGGGACGGCCACACCGTCGGTGGAAAGCTATTATAACGCCTGTCGGGGCAAGTATGGATTGGTGACCTTGACCTCGCGGTACAAGGATATCCAGCTGCCAGAGATTAGGGTAGTGGACACGAAGGATCTGCAACGGCGCAAGATGATGACGGGTCCTTTCTCGCCACCGCTCATTGCTGCCGTCAACGATGCGTTGAAGAGCGGGCAGCAGGTGATACTCTTTCAGAACCGACGAGGCTTCGCACCGATGATAGAGTGCCGCACTTGCGGTTGGGTTCCAAAGTGTACCAACTGTGATGTGTCGCTCACCATGCACAAAAGCATGAACTTGTTGACCTGCCATTATTGTGGTTACACCTACCGTATACCCACGGTTTGCCCCGCATGTGGCGGCACCGACCTGCGTGGACGTGGCTTTGGAACGGAGAAAGTGGAGGAGTATGTGGGGCAATTGTTCCCCGAGGCGCGTGTTGCCCGCATGGACTTGGACACCACGCGCACCCGCAACGCCTACGGAAGGATTATCGATGACTTTTCTTCCGGTCGCACCAATCTGCTCATCGGCACACAGATGGTGAGCAAAGGGCTTGACTTCGATCGGGTTAGTGTGGTGGGAATACTCAACGCCGACGCCATGCTGAACTATCCAGACTTTCGCGCTTACGAACACGCCTTCATGATGATGGCGCAGGTAAGCGGCCGGGCTGGGCGAAAAGGGCAGCGGGGAAAAGTGTTCTTGCAGACCAAAAACAAGGAGCTACCCATCATCAGGCAGGTGGTGGAGAATGACTATCAAGGATTTTATGAAGCACTGTTGGAGGAACGGAGGTTGTTTTCTTATCCGCCCTTCCATCGGTTGGTATACGTTTTTTTACGTCACCGGCACGACGATGTGGTAGAAACGGCCGGCATAGAGATGGGCAGCAGGCTCAGACAGGGATTGGGTGATCGTATTTTAGGTCCTGACAAACCTTCGATAGCACGCGTGAAAAACCTGCATATCCGCAAGATTGTCATCAAGTTGGAGAACGGTATCGACCCAAAGGCGGTGCGCCTTTACTTGCGTACCGTGCAACAACAACTGTTGCAGGACAAGCGTTATGCCGCCCTGCAAGTGTACTATGACGTGGATCCGCTGTAGCGAAAGAAGCGTGATTTAGTCCTGACGAGGTTTCTCTTTCTTCTTCTCTTCTTCCGGATACGATATCCGCGTGTGATAAATGGCCTTCAAGCGTTCTATCAATACCTGCTTGGCTTGCAACACATCCCTGAAGGTAATGGGGCAATCGGTGAAGGCACCGCGCTTCACTTGTCCGTCAATGATTTTGTTGGTGAGCTCTGTAATGCTCTCTTCCGTGTACTCGGGAAGTGAACGGGAGGCTGCCTCAACAGAGTCGGACATCATCAATATGGCTTGTTCGCGCGTGAAAGGATCGGGTCCCGGATAGGAGAATGGTGCAGGATCTACCTCCTCATCGGGATGTTCGTTCTTGTATTGAATGTAAAAATAACTTGCCGTGCTGGTGCCATGATGGGTCAAGATGAAGTCTTTGATAAAGGATGGCAGGTTGTGTTGCTCTGCCAATTTTACGCCATTAGGCACATGACTCACGATGATGCGGGCACTCTCCTTCGGCGATAGGCCATCGTGTGGGTTGGCTCCCACTTGATTTTCGGTGAAAAAAGCGGGGTTGTTCATCTTCCCAATGTCGTGATACAGGGCGCCGGTACGCACCAGTAGGGCGTTGGCCTCAATCTTATTGGCAATCTCAGCGGCCAGGTTAGCCACGGTAATGGAGTGCTGGAAGGTGCCGGGAGCTATCTCGCTGAGGTCGCGCAGGATGCCCCGGTTGGTGTTGGACAGCTCGAATAGCGTGACGTTGGATGTGAAGCCAAACATCTTTTCGATGACATACATCAGCGGATAAGACAGCAACAGCAGTACGGCATTAGCCGCAAAGTGGTAATACATGTCGATGTCAAGCTTGTCGAGCGAGCTGTTTTGCATGAGTTGTAGTGCGAAATAAACCACCGCATACGACAGTCCTACGAGGATAGCTGTCTTGAATACCTGCGAGCGTTGTGTGAGTTCGCGTAGGGAATAGATGGCTACCAGGGCCGCAACGATTTGCATAATGATGAATTCGTATTGATATTTCACCGCCGCGGCACAAATCAGAATGATGATGCACTGTGTGACGAAAGCCGTTCTTGAATCCATGAACATGCGCACGAAGATGGCTGCAGTGGCCAATGGCAAGATGTACACGCTGAACAGGCTGTGTTTCATCATCAGTGATACAAGGATGGGAAACAGCGCAATGAGTACGTAAAGCATCATGATGCTGCGCGGCTTGCTGAAATAATCTTTGCGGAAAAGCGACAGATAGACCGTGAACAGAATGATGAGGATGCTGACATAGAGCAGTTGGCCATAGAAAGTGGTCTTGGTTTCTTGGTCAGAAACGTTTCTGCGCTTCATCTCTCGCTCGTATGAGTTCAATACCCGATAGGTGTATTCGTCAACAATGTCACCCCGGTCGATAATCTTTTGTCCGCTGATCATCATGCCGCTGGCTATCGGAATGCTACTCAAAAGGTCGTTGAGTTCCGTTTCACTCCGGTCTTTGTCATAAATCAAGTTGGGCTGTAGGTAGAAGTTGAGGTTGCATCGCTGCAATAATTGGCGATAAGGAGCCAGCTTGTTGTCGGCAAACAGTTGTTCGTAGGCCGATAAGGTAGAGTAAACGCAGTTGACTTGGGCGCTCTGTGCCGCCTTGCCATTTACCACTCTGACCATGTTGGTCGAGTCTTTTGCGAACCGATTATATTCGGGTGTGTTGATAATGCCTGCCTGATAGAGGCGATGGAAACGATCCAAAAGGATGTGCATGTAGGCCGCTGGCAAGCCTGGCACGCCCAACTTGAAGTCGTTTTTGAACCGTTCTATCTGCTCTTTCTCCACACTTGCCTTGTAATTGAAGTAGGGTTGGAAATACTGCATCAGCGAGTCTTTCTCCTGTTGGATGGCCTCATCTGTCTTATAAATGGGGAAATCGAAGGTGGCAATGAATGAATGATACATCCAAGGCTTGTCAACATCGTAATGAAACTGCTGCGACGTGTCGCGTGGAAGGCTCCATACAATGAGCACAACGGTGACCACCACGAGCATAATCCTCGTTAATATGCTTTGCCAGTTTTGCGAATCTGTTATGTTAAGTTTACTCATTTTGTCACAAAAAATAGATATCTTGTTCTGAAACGTGTTGATGGATGGGATGTAATCCCTATAAGGCTCGTTTGTGTGCCATGAACCTTTTGTCTGTTCATGATACAGGGTCTTTCGGCCTACTATCATGCGAAAATACAAAAAAAATACGGCATACTGCAAAAAAATGACTACTTTTGCACAAAATTTAATATCTTATCTTCATTTATTTAAAATGGCAGAAAGAAAAGTAAGGGTGCGTTTTGCACCCAGTCCTACTGGTGCTTTACATATTGGTGGAGTACGAACAGCGTTGTATAATTATCTTTTCGCACGTCAGCATGGTGGCGATCTCGTGTTTAGAATCGAGGACACCGACTCTCATCGGTTCGTTCCCGGAGCCGAAGAATATATCCTTGAGTCATTCAAATGGTTGGGTATCCAGTTTGATGAAGGCGTTTCTTTCGGCGGAGAACATGGCCCTTATCGTCAAAGCGAGCGTCGCGAGCTATACAAGACGTACGTTCAGCAATTGCTGGATGCAGGTAAGGCTTATTATGCTTTTGACACTCCGGAGGAGTTGGAGGCCAAAAGAAACGAATTAAAAAACTTCCAATATGATGCTCATACGCGCATGCAGATGCGTAATTCATTAACAATGACGCCCGATGAGTGCCAACAGTGCATCGCCGATGGCGAGCAATATGTGGTGCGCTTCTTGGTAGAGCCTGGTCGTGAGATACATGTGCAGGACTTGATTCGTGGCGAAGTGATTGTCAAGAGCGACATCCTTGATGATAAAGTGTTGTACAAGAGTGCTGACGAACTCCCCACTTACCATCTGGCCAATATTGTTGACGACCATTTGATGGGGATTACACACGTCATTAGAGGGGAGGAATGGTTGCCCAGTGCACCCCTGCATGTGTTGCTCTACGAGGCGTTTGGCTGGACCGACACCATGCCTTCGTTTGCCCATCTGCCCCTGTTGCTGAAGCCAGAAGGCAAGGGTAAGCTGTCAAAACGTGATGGTGATCGGCTGGGCTTCCCTGTCTTTCCGCTGGAATGGCACGACCCCAAGACGGGAGAAGTGTCGTCTGGATTTCGCGAGAGTGGGTATTTCCCCGAGGCTGTTGTGAACTTCCTCGCTCTTTTGGGATGGAATTCGGGCACCGATCAGGAGCTGTTCTCACTCAACGAGTTGGTTGATGCCTTTGACATCACGCGCTGTTCCAAGGCCGGAGCCAAGTATGATTACCAGAAAGGCATTTGGTTCAACCACGAATACATGTTGCAGAAGAGTGATGATGAGATAGCCGATCTCTTCGCACCCATCGTTGCCAACAACGGAGTTGATGAGTCGATGGATCGTATCCGACAGGTGGTTCACATGATGAAAGACCGTGTCGACTTCGTAAAAGAGCTTTGGCCGTTATGTTCTTTCTTCTTCGTAGCACCGCTGGAATACGACATGAAGACGGTTCGCAAGCGTTGGAAGCCCTATTCGGTAGAGCAGATGACCGAGTTGGCCGACTTACTGGAAGGTCTTGATGATTTCTCCATTGAGAATCAAGAGCAGCATGTCATGAGCTGGGTTAAAGAGAAAGATTACAAACTGGGTGATGTTATGAATGCGTTCCGTCTGACTTTGGTCGGAATAGGCAAAGGCCCGGGCATGTTCGATATCTCGGCTTTCCTGGGTAAGAACGAAACATTAAGGCGTTTGCGCAAGGCCATTGAGGAGATTCCCACCGTGGCTTCTCATCTTGCCTGACGCAAATAAGCTGAATAGGAAAACTTCTCTGCATCGTGTATCAAGTAGCCATATACCTCTATCTGTGCGGTGTTGCCATGGCCAGTATCTTCAGTAAGAAAGTAAAGAAGATGTGGAAGGGCGAACGCCAGACCCTTGATATCCTCAAGAGCAAGGTCAATCCCAACCATCAATACATCTGGTTTCATGCCGCTTCGTTAGGTGAATTCGAACAAGGGCGGCCGTTGATAGAGCGCATCCGCGCCGATTATCCTGAATACAAGATACTGTTGACATTCTTTTCGCCTTCGGGTTACGAGGTGAGGAAGAACTATGAGCATGCTGACATTGTGTGTTATCTGCCCATAGATACCATCCGCAACGCCCGCAGGTTTTTGAGGACAGTGCGCCCGTGCATGGCCTTCTTCATCAAATACGAGTTTTGGTACAATTACCTGCACATCCTCAAGCACCGCAATGTACCCGTTTACAGTGTCAGTAGCATCTTCCGTGAAAGCCAAATTTTCTTCCGTTGGTATGGCAAAAGTTATGCAGGCGTCTTGAGATGTTTTACGCATTTCTTTGTCCAAAACGAAAAGAGCAAACACTTGCTTCACACGATAGGGATAGATATGGTCGATGTCGTAGGCGATACTCGCTTCGATAGAGTGTTGCAAATCAAGGAGAAAGCTCAGCAACTTCCGATAGTTGAGGCTTTCAAAGCAGATAAGAAAATGTTTGTTGCAGGCTCAAGTTGGGCGCCAGACGAAGATATTTTTATTCCTTTCATGAATGAATGTAAGGATTGGAAAATGATCATCGCCCCCCATGTCATCAGCGAAGAGCATTTGAAGCGTATCGAAGAAAAATGCAAAGGAAAGACGGTTCGTTACACAGCAACAACACCCGAAGAAGCTGCACAAGCTCAATGCTTGTTAATCGACTGCTTCGGACTGCTATCGAGTGTTTATCATTATGGTGAGGTGGCGTACGTTGGTGGAGGCTTTGGGGTAGGAATACACAATGTGTTAGAAGCCGTTGTATGGAAAATGCCCGTACTTTTTGGTCCTAATCATCAGCGTTTTCAAGAAGCGCACGAACTGATTAAGGCGAAGGGAGGGTTCGAAATCACGGATAGTTCTTCGTTTGCACATATGATGCAACAGTTCATGACTCAGCAAGAGTACTTGCGATTGAGTGGCGAAGCGGCTGGTAGTTATGTGGAATCAAAGGCGGGTGTTACCCATAAGATTTTGAAGCAAATAGATTTGTAAATCAATCTACCTTTGCAAAAAGGATACCGTTTGACTTTCAATAAAACGATATAGTGTAAAAGGTTAACTTATTTTCTTGAGTTAACCTTTTGTGTTCTTGTACTTTATGCTTATTTTTGTCAAACAATCAACAATCAATTTTCAACGACATACAATATGATACGGCATTCAAGATATTTTTATTGCTTTTTGGTAGTGATGACTTTTTGGGTACAATTTGCTTTTGCACAAACCTATACTCGTGGCGTTGGCATTTATCCAGGGTGTGTGCAAGAGGCTTATGTGCCTATGTTAGTGCAGGATGACACCTACCGCAACATTGCTTTGCATCGCAAGGCGTACCATTCTTCATCGTACGATTACAACCTAACGGCACAATTGCTCACCGATGGCATCATCACTCGTCAGGAACCGGCCTATCTGGTAGCGAGCACCAATAGTGGCGTTTTGCCCCTTCGAGAACGCGAATGGGCCATTGATGGTGGCGAGTACACCCGCAATATCTTGATGGGTAGTCGGGCAAAGTTAGAGTACCACTGGCAGGGAATGGGCATCAAGGCCAACCAAGTGAAGCTGTTTGCCAGCGTAGCCTATCAGCCCCAAGAGGCCAAGAATGGGTTTTCCATCAAGGTGATGGGTAAGAATCGCAAAGGACAATGGGTGGTGTTGGACGAGAAACGTGGAAAAGCATTGCCCGGAGAGGCTTCGAAATACAAGGCACACAGTGACCCTAACAAAAATACGGGCGGTGACTTGTTGCCTACGCGAAAGGTCAATATCAGCTTCAATCTTAATACCAAGGGCAGACCTTTCAGCGACTTTCGCTTGGCGTTGGACATGGATGGGGCTGCTTACTGGACCGTTACCGAACTGAAGTTTTATCAAGATGGACGGCCGATGACCGACCTGTTGCCTTCGTCAGCCTTCAACAGCTGTTGGATGAGTGCGGGAGGTGGCAACCAATGGGTGTATGTTGATTTGGGCGTAAAGGCCTCTTTTGACAAAATTCGTTTGCATTGGGTGCAAAAAGCCGTGCAAGGACAGCTTGAGGTGTCTGATGATGCCCAGCGATGGCGACCGCTATGTAAATTGTCTTCCAAGAATGTGACCCTCGATGAGTACGACTGCAAGGCCACGGCCCGATATGTGCGTGTGAACATGCAGGGTGCACGGGCGGGACAACGCTATGCACTCAGTGAGGTGGAAGTGATGGGTCGTGGGGGATTGGTGGCGCATCCCAAGGCAGAAAGCCGTCTGGATGGCAACCTACTTTCGCTCAATGGAGGACACTGGCGATTGCAGCGTGCCTCGCAAGTGCTGGCAACGGGTGAACAAATTGCGCAAGCAGCCTTTGACGACAGTCAGTGGATAACGGCCACAGTGCCTGCCACGGTGCTGTCGAGCTATATGAACATCGGTGCCATACCCAATCCAAACTATGCCGACAACCTGTTCATGATTTCCGAATCGTTCTTTAATTCCAACTTCTGGTATCGTCGTTCGTTCCGCGTTCCCCAGTCTATGCTGGGCAAACATGTGTTCCTGAACTTTGATGGCATTAATTGGAAGGCTGACATCTACCTCAATGGAAAGAAAATTGATCGCATGGAAGGGGCGTTCGTTCGTGGGACAATCGAAGTCAGCAGACTGCTCGTGGCGGGCGAGAATGTGCTGGCCGTGGAGATTGTGAAGAACCAACATCCCGGTGCTGTCAAGGAAAAAAATGAGATGAATACCGACTTTAATGGCGGAATCTTGGGTTATGACAATCCTACGTTCCATGCTACAATTGGGTGGGACTGGATATCTACCATCCGTGGACGTGACATCGGTATATGGAATGACGTGTATCTGTCTGCTGAAGGTGGGGTGAGTTTGGCAGATCCAGTGGTGACTTCGTGCTTGAACCTGCCGGATACGTTGGCTACGGTCACACCGTCCGTCGTACTGAAAAACAACGAGTCGCATGCTGTGACAGGACGGTTGAAGGGCTGGATAGGCGAGTTGATGTTTGAAAAAACCGTGACCTTGCCCGCATTGGGTACGGTGGAAGCAACGTTTGACCCATCGAAATTCGCCGTTTTGAAGAACCGTCGCCTGCGCTTGTGGTGGCCCAACGGTTATGGAACACCTTATCTTTACAATGCTGGATTCAAGTTTGAAGTGGATGGAAAGGTGTCGGACGAGCTGACGTTCAAGGCTGGAATTCGTGAAGTGGGGTATCGGGATGTTGATACTCGACTGACGATGTATGTCAATGGGAAACGCTTCGTGCCGCTGGGAGGCAACTGGGGATTCAGCGAGAGCAATCTGAATTATCGGGGTAGGGAGTACGATATTGCCGTGAAGTATCATCGCGACATGAATTATAACATGATACGCAACTGGGTAGGACAGACCGGTGATGAGGAGTTTTATGAGGCTTGTGACCGCTATGGCATTATGGTGTGGCAAGACTTTTGGTTGGCTAATCCGGCCGATGGACCCGATCCGATGGACGAGGACATGTTTCTGAAGAATGCAAAGGATTATGTATACCGCATCAGAAAGCATCCGAGTATTGGTCTGTACTGTGGACGAAATGAGGGTTATCCACCCGAATCAATCGATAGGGCGCTGCGTCAATTTGTACAGACGTTGCATCCAGGACTTTGTTATGTGTCAAGTTCGGCCGATGATGGCATCAGTGGGCATGGTCCATACCGTGCTTTGCCTGCGAAAGAATACTTTGAAAAGCAGACTGGCAAGCTGCATTCGGAGCGTGGACTGCCGAATGTCATGACCTTTGAGGGCCTCTCTAGAACGCTAAGTCCAGCGGCTTTGTGGCCTCAGAATGCGCAATGGGGACAGCATGACTACACGTTGCAAGGGGCACAGCAAGGAGATTCGTTTAACAAAATCATCGAGAAGGCCTTCGGAAAGGTGCAAAATGCCAAGAAGTTCACCGCTCTTGCGCAGTGGGTGAACTATGAAGGCTATCGTGCTATGTATGAGTCAGGAAGCAAAGAACGGTTGGGTCTGTTGATATGGATGAGTCATTCGTGTTGGCCCAGCATGACATGGCAGACATACGACTACTATTTTGAACCTACAGCTGCCTTCTTTGGTGTAAAAAAAGCATGCGAACCGTTGCACATACAGTGGAATGCAAGCACGCGAAACATGGAGGTTGTCAATCTAAATAGAGTGGTGAGTGGGACGTTGAAGGCGCAATGTGAGGTGCTGGATATCCACGGAAAACGGCTTTCTTACCATGAGATGGCGTTGCAGAGCAAGCCTGATACGACCGTTGTATGCACTAAAATAGAAGAACCAGACATGCCAGGGACAGTCTACTTTTTGAAGATGAAGTTGGTAAACGATAACAACCAGGTGCTGTCAGACAACTTCTATGTGTGTTCGACCGATGAAGGAAACCTGCAAGAGCTCAAGCATTTGCCCATGGTAACGTTGACCACGCATGTCAAATGGGAAGGAAATCAGGCTACGGTTGTGCTGAAAAACGAGAGTGACACACCCGCCATGATGAACCGCATCAACTTAAAAGGCAACGATGGCCTGCAAATTTTGCCGGTTGATTATAGCGACAATTATTTCCACCTGATGCCCGGTGAACAGAAAACGGTGACCGTAAAGTGGAAAAAGGAGGATACTCGTGGTTGCGAACCGATGTTGGAAATATCGGGACTGAATGTAAACTTGAAAAAGATGTCTGCGCGATGACCTCTTATGAATCAATCATATAATCCTTATTGAATACTGAATGATAGATGAAAAAACTAACAATATGTGTTGTAGTCTACACTTGCATCACTGCTTTTACTGGCTCCTTTCTCCGATAAGTCGATGATGCGTGACGTGTTGACCATTGAGTTGGTGCGACCTTATTCCGACTTTGTGCCGAGTGCTCGATACGGTGAACTCATCTTGGATGGCACATACCATAATCATGATGAAGAGATTTCTTCATCATGTGAAATCGTTCGTCTAATTGTTCTTATATTATTAAAAGGTAAGGTCAAATCAAAGAACGTCTATATATAGTCCGTTCCCTTCTTGATTTGCACCTCATTGACATATTTTCTCACCAGTGCCGACGAGTCTTCTTTCTTGCAAATAAGTAATACGTTGCCATGTTCGGCAATGATATACCCTTCCAGTCCGTTGAGGATGGCCAGCTTATCTTTCGGCAACTTGATGACATTGTTTTGGCAATCTTCAAGGATGACGTCGCTGTCAATCACCACATTGTCCGATTCGCTCTTCTGCATGGCCTCGTAAATACTGTGCCACGTTCCGATGTCAGCCCAGCCAAAGTTGCATTTCATGACGTACACCCGCTCTGATTTCTCCAGTACGCCGTTATCAACCGATAGGTTGGGGTACAGCGGGAAGTTTTTATTGATGAAATGGTTCTCCTCTTCGATGGTCCAATGGGGTGTCATGGCGTCGAGATTGCGCAACACAGAGGGCAGCAACTTGAACAGACAGTGGCTCAAATAACGTATGTTTGCCATGAACATGCCCGTGTTCCAATAAAACTCACCGCTCTCCACAAACATCTTGGCAAAATCTCTTTCAGGTTTTTCGGTGAACGACTGTACTTGATAAACGCCGTTCCCCGCCGGTTCGCCCAGCTGAATGTAGCCATATCCGGGCTCTGGTCTGGTGGGCTTGATGCCCAAGGTGAGCAACTCGTCCCTTTGGCTAACGAAAGCAAATCCCTCCTGGATGTCGCTTACAAAGGCATCCTCGTTCTGAATCATTTGGTCGGAAGGCGTCACCAATAGGTTGGCGTCAGGGTTGAACCTCATGATGCGATGTGCGGCCCATGCCACGCTTGGTGCCGTGTTTCGGTGGATGGGTTCGGCCAAGATGCGGTCTTCCGGGATGTCGGGCAGTTGTTGCTGCACCAGGTCCAGATAGGCCTGATTGGTGCTGATGAAGATATTATTGGGTGGAACCACCTTGAGCATCCGGTCGTATGTTTGCTGCAAAAGCGTACGTCCTGTGCCAAAGAAGTCGATGAATTGTTTTGGCGTGGCTTCACGACTGCAAGGCCAAAGGCGTTTACCCTTTCCTCCGGCCAGAATGACACAGTATTGGCTATCTGACATGATGGTATGGTTAGTTGTTGATTAGATTTCAAAGGTACGAAAATAAACCATACCGAACAATTATTTTAGTTTTATTTTGACCCAGTATTAAATATTCACACCTCATTGGAAGATGACGAAAAAATGGGTTCATGATGATGAATATTCTTGACAACGTCCCTCTTTATCCTTGGCTTATTTGCAAACAGTCATGGTTGTGGTTGCAAATAGCGCAAGGATGAGCGACTTTTGTATGTGTCTGGGGTATAATTTGTTACAGAAATAGCACACCGCTTGTCTGCTATCCCTGCTGCTTTTTGTCGCTAATAGCATAGCTTTTACCCTCCAATCTGCATGCTTTTGGCTGGCAAGAACATGACTATTGCCCCGCAAAGTGATGCTTCTTGCACCGTCATTTCATTACTTTTCGTGAAAAAGAGCGATATTTCAGCCAAATAATCTGCTGTTTGCTCCTTGCTTGCCTATTGATTTTTTCTATATTGAAAGTTTTCAACTGCCGTTTTAGAGCCTTTTTTTTGATAAAAAATCGGACAAATTGTGGAAGGTTTGATTCATCACGTTCCGCCTCTGTCAATTTGAAATGGAGAACGTGGAAGAATGAGGTTGTGATTCATTGTCAGACAGGTTTGATGCCCAGCAAGTTGCAACAGTAATGAAATACATGTTGTGAATTTGTCACATAGTTGTATTGTGATCATCATACGACGGAAATAAAAATGCAACATCATACCCGTACTTTTGCAGCGTAAATATTAGTTCAGCATTTTTAATGAAGACAATGAAAAGGGGATTGGTAGCTGTATGCACGCTACTACTGATGAGTTTACAAATGGCCGGCCAAGAGATTAGCGGCACGGTGGTGGATGCCAAAAGCAAAGAGCCGTTGATAGGTGCGACCATCGAGATAGAAGGTGGCAAGCCTGCCGGTGTGACCGACATGGATGGTAGGTTTAAGCTTACCGGACTCAAGGAACAGAAATACTCGCTTGTCATCAGGTACGTTTCTTATAAGGCCAAAACGCTTCGAGGGGTTCTCACCGGCACCACCGACTTGGTGGTGGAGATGAACGCTGACGAGCAAACGCTGAAAGAAGTGCAGATAACGGCTGCCGTCAAACAAACCACCGAGACCGCCATGGTGCAGTTGGCGAAAGAGAGTCCGTATGTGATGAGCAATATCTCTTCGCAAGAGATTCGTCGCACACAAGACTCAAACGCCGGCGAGGTAATCAGGCGTGTGCCGGGCGTGAGTTTGATAGAAGATAAATTCGTCATGGTGCGCGGACTGTCCCAGCGTTATAATAATGTATGGGTGAATGGGGGTGCCGTTCCCAGCAGTGAAGCCGACTCAAGGGCTTTCTCGTTTGATATTGTACCCAGCTCACAAATAGACAATTTGTTGATTGTAAAAACCCAATCGCCCGAATATCCTTCTGATTATAGTGGTGGATTTATCGTATTGAACACAAAGGAGATACCGTCAGAAAACTCGTTCTCGCTATCCTTAGGAGGCAATTGGAATACCCAATCGGCATTTCAAGACTTTACCTACGCCAAAGGTTCGAATACCGATTTTCTTGGATTTGATGGCGGTTTGCGCTCGTTAAACGGCGGTATTCACAGTCAACTGAAAACCTTATCAGACCAAGCGATTAGCTTATTGGATAACGGATTGAACAATGACTGGCACGAGAAGACGAAAAAACCTTTGGGAGACTTGAAACTTTCTGCCAATTGGAATCACCAATGGGACGTGAATCGATACAGGCTGGGGATGATCGTTGTGCTGAATTACAGTAACGAATACAGAACCTATCGGGACATGGAGAACAACCTGTTTGGGATTTATGACGCCCAAAACGACCGTGAGAACTATCTGCGCCAGTCGGTTGACAACCAGTTTAACAACAACGTGCGCTTGGGTAGCATGTTCAATCTTACGCTCATGTCGAAAAATGGGAAAAACAAATACCAATTGAAGAATATCTTTAACCAGCTGGGCAACAATCGCTATACCGAGCGTAACGGCATCAGCGCACAGTCGAACAATGAGCAATCGGCAGAATATTATTATCGTAGTCGTACCACCTATAATGCACAGCTTACCGGAAAGCATACGTTCAGGGCACACGAGTTGGATTGGAATGTGGGCTACGCATACGCCAATCGGCACATTCCCGACCGCCGACGCTATTTGGTTAACGATGCCATCGAGACCAATCGATTAGGATTGTTGACAGGAAACGATGTGTCACGTGAGTGGACACAGTTAGATGAGCACATCGTTTCGGGGAGTGTGAACGACAAGATAACCTTTAATTGGGGACAATGGGAGCCATTTTTGAAATATGGTGCGTATGGCGAATATCGTACCCGCGATTACACCACTCGCGAATTGATATACAATTGGAACACGTCTAACAACAACATGCCAGACGGATTCAGGTACATGGAAATGCCAACCCTGCTGAGTGATGCCTCTTACTTTGGTGTGGACAAGTTGCACTTGCTGGAGCAAATGCACATGCGCAACGACTATATCGGACACAACACATTAGGCGCAGGATACTTGGCCATGTCTCTCCCCTTTGGCAAGTTAGGTATCTACGCCGGTGTCCGATTTGAACATAACAACATGGAGTTGGTATCAAATACACGAGACACAGAAGTGAGTCATGTCAGTACATTTTATAAAACCAACGACCTGTTTCCTTCGCTCAACACCACTTATAAGTTTAATGATCAACATCAACTGCGTTTGTCGTATGGAAGAAGCATCAACCGTCCAGAGTTTCGTGAGGTATCCTCGTCAGTATATTATGATTTCGACTTAGCTTCCGATGTAAAAGGCAATCCTAACTTAAAAAATGCGTATGTGGATAACGTCGATTTGCGATACGAATACTATCCAAGCCGAGGCGAACAGATATCTGTAGCCGCTTTTTATAAACACTTTAAGCATCCTATTGAGTGGACCTATACGGTGACAGGAGGCACAGATTTGAATTATTCGTACATCAATGCCTTGGCTGCTAATAATTATGGGCTGGAATTAGACATCAAGAAAACGCTTGATTTCATCGGACTTCCTCATTTCAGTTGGTCACTCAACGGGGCTTTGATTAAAAGCAGTGTGCAGTTTGAAAAAGGATCTAAGGAAAAAGACAGACCCATGCAAGGGCAGTCACCTTATCTGATTAACACGGGAATATTTTATAAGAACGAGGCGCACCAAATGCACATCGCCTTGTTATACAATCGCATAGGCAAACGCATAATAGGTGTGGGACGTAGTGAAGGCACCACTTCGGGCGACAATATCAATGCCCGCGTGCCCGATAGCTATGAGATGCCAAGGGATGTTATTGATTTGACGGCTTCTAAAAAGTTTGGAAATCACTGGGAACTTAAGTTAGGAGTGCGCGATTTGTTTGCACAGAAAGTGTATTATAAGCAATTTGCTGACGTGACTTATGCTGATGGAGCTAAGAAAGAGGTAACCGAAATCAGTCGTTGTTATCAGCCCGGACGCAATTTATCGTTGTCGGTTATCTATCAATTTTGAAAACTAAGTTAATTTAAATATCATATTTCGTTCATTGATTAAAACAAAACAAAGATGAAAAAAAGTTTGAATTTATGGGGATTGATGACAATCCTAACGCTCTCTCTCGGTTTTACTGCTTGTGGAGATGATGATGATGAGCCAGTTGATAAAACGGAGTCAAAGACCCAATACGTTTGGGGAACAGATGGTGGGTTAAAGAGTTGCGACCACTTACTGTTCACGAATGGTAAGGAAGACCCTAATGGTAAAGAGATTGGCAATGGCAATCAGGAGTTTGTCTTCAAAGGGAAGCAAACGTTAAAGAAAGGTACTTATCTGCTGAAAGGCTGGGTGTATATTGCCGAAGGCTCGGAACTGACCATTGAAGCAGGTACTATCATCAAGGGTGATAAGGCGACAAAGGCTGCCCTGATTGCAGAAAGAGGTGGAAAACTCATTGCGAAAGGCACGCCTACAGAACCTATTGTGTTTACATCGGCACAAGCCAAAGGCAACCGAAAGCCTGGTGATTGGGGTGGTGTTATCCTCTGTGGAAAGGCTGTAAACAATCAGCAAGAAATGGAAATAGAAGGAGGGCCACGCACGAAGCATGGAGGCAATGACAATGCAGACAACTCGGGTGTGTTGAGTTATGTGCGCATTGAGTTTGCTGGTTATCCATTCAGACAGGATAAGGAAATCAATGGTTTGACCTTAGGCTCGGTAGGAAGTGGCACACAGCTCGACCATATCCAGGTTTCTTACTCCAATGACGACTCTTACGAGTGGTTTGGAGGTGCGGTAAACGCTAAGTATCTTATTGCTTACAAAGGTTGGGATGATGATTTTGATACAGACAATGGCTATTGCGGTACGGTACAATTTGGTCTTGTTGTACGTGACTCGAAGCTTGCTGATGCCTCTCAAAGCAATGGATTTGAAAGTGATAACAATGGTTCGGGGTCGGCTGTTGAGCCTTATACCACTGCACAATTCTCGAATATCACGTTTATAGGACCTAAATTGGATAAGAACTTCCAAAACAAGCCCGATTATATTACAGGTGGAAATATGAATCCCAATAACGGTTCGGCGCTCGGTAAGTTCCAAGCTGCCATGCAAATTCGTCGTAACTCTCGCTTGAGTTGTTACAATACGTTGGCCATTGGCTATCCTATCGGTTTGATGCTTGATAACGAAAAGGGCGACACACAGGGTGCTGCCACAGCTGGAAAACTTAGTTTGAAGAATATTTGGTTTGCAGGTATGGATGTCATCGGTTCGGATATGAACAAGAAATATGAGGACGAGCTGGTCACCGACTATAAGGCAAAGAAGGCAGATAGCAGCAAAAAATCGTTCTCTACCACCTTCTTCTTGGCACAGGGTAACACGGTGAAGGAATCTTGGGAAGGCCTGATTGATACCAAAACATTCAAACCTTTGGCATCAAGTCCGTTGCTGAACGCTGCTTCTTTCACAGGATTGAAAGGCTTTAAGACAGTTTCTTACATTGGAGCCTTTGCTGCAAACGATAACTGGGCTGACGGTTGGACAGAGTTCGATCCAGAAAATGCCAATTATTGATAGTACGTTGATGCGATAATAAATTTGTAGGTTTTAGCGATTCTATAGCGGATCGTATAGATAAGTAGTTTTTTTATGACTTCTTATACTTGTCCATACGAAACGTTATAGAATCTTTTTTTGATATATTCAATCAGCCGAATAGTACTCCTAACGAGTACTATTTTATGTATAAATGCGTATTACGAGATATTCGTAATAACGTCACAAACAATTACTTTTGAAAAATATTTATGATTTATTAACCAATAAATGCTTGCAGTTATTACGAAAAGTTCGTAGATTTGCGAATGAGAAGCAATCGATGGACTGCCATCAGACAATTGCTTACTGTTTAAGTTGATAATACGCAAGATGATGAATATGGAAAAATTGACAGTACAAGAAGAAGAGGTCATGCAACGGATATGGCAATTAGGTAGTTGTACGGTAAAGCAAATATTGGGTGAACTGGGCACGCCTCCACCGCCATACACCACTGTTGCGTCGGTGGTAAACAACCTCAAGCGCAAAGACTTTGTAAATCAAGAGCAGCGGGGGAACACCTATGTTTACTCTCCTGCCATTCCAGAAGAGAAGTACAAACAGCACTGTATGTCGCGCTTTGTTCGTGATTACTTTAGTAACTCGTTTAAGGACATGGTGTCTTTCTTTGCGAAAGAAGAGAAACTGTCTTCTGAAGATTTGCAAGACATCATTGACCAAATTGAGAAGGGTAACGAATAAATACCTTTCCTTATCGCTGGTTAGAAAATAATAGATATGAACACGCACACTTAAAAAATACAGATTATGCTTATCTATCTCGTCAAAGTGAACATAGCCCTCATACTGTTGTATGGCTTTTATCAGATGTTTTGTGCTAAAGACACGTTCTTTGGCTGGAGAAGAGGTCTTTTGTTAGGCATTTATGCCGTCGCCTTCTTGGTTCCATTGATGCCAACAATCGATTGGCTCATGACCGCTGAAACCTCTCAAGGAATGGCACTAACGTACCGACAAGTAGTGCTTCCTGAGCTAACTGTTGGAGCAGAGAAGACCGAGTTGACTTGGATGAACGTGGCGCAATGGATATATATAGGTGGGGTAGCGGTACTCTTGCTTCGGATGTTGGTGCAAGTAGGCATTATTGTGACAATGATTATCCGCACCAAGACGCGCGAGATAGACGGTTGCAAGGTACATATTATCAAGGGCAAAGGCAGTCCGTTCTCCTTTTTTCAATGGATTTTTGTAAATCCCGACGCACAAACACCTATTCAACTGCACGAGATATTGGTGCACGAGCAGACACATGCCAGACAATGGCATTCGATAGATGTCATTTGTTCCGAAATCTTTACCATCGTATGTTGGATGAATCCTTTTGCATGGTTGTTGAGACGAGAGGTGAGAATGAACATAGAATATTTGGCAGATCATCGAGTGGTGACAAATGGAATCAACTCTAAAACCTACCAATACCACCTATTAGGATTGTCGTATCAAAAGAATGTAGCTACAATTTCAAATAACTTCAATGTTTTACCATTAAAAAAAAGAATTAAGATGATGAACAAACGCAGAACAAAACCCGTAGGAAAGGTCAAATATTTGTTTTTCCTTCCGCTCGTAGCCACACTCCTCGCGGCGAGCAATATAGAGAGTATCGCACGCTCTATCAGTGAACAACCCACTATTGTGAAGAAAGATGCCGTAAAAGTTTTGCGGCAAACACAACCACAAAAACCCAAAAAGAAACGGACACCTGTCAAAACACAGAAGAAAGGTGGTACAGCAAAAGATAATGCCGATAAAGTGTATACAGTACCATCAGTGATGCCCAAGTACGAAGGGGGCATACCAGCTTTAATGAATTTTTTGGCAACAAATATGAAATATCCCGTAGAGGCGCAGAAAAAGAAAATAGAAGGGCGCGTCATCGTGAGTTTTGTTGTAGAAAAAGATGGATCGTTGTCAGACTATAAGATTGTCAGATCTATCGACCCATTATTAGATGCGGAAGCTCTCAGAGTGGCAAAGTTGCAAAAGAAATGGAAGCCTGGATATGAAAAAGGCAAGCCTGTGCGGGTTCAATACACACTTCCCATCACTTTTAAGTTGAAATAAACTTATCGATTAATGAAGCGAATGTGAATAAGCATGCGGCTCTTTCATAGAAGAGAAAGGTTGTTGATGATGAAAACAATCTTTGTTCTATTGTTTCAACAACAATACTAATGAATGAAATGAATCGCATTGCTTGTTTTCATTCGCTTCATTTTGCGTCATTTATTATAACAACACTCTCCCTTTTAATGAATGCATTGCATCATTTTCCCCATATCATTTTAGGTATAAAAGATCTATTGTCTTTGTCTTATTGTTTTACCAAAAAACGACCATTGAAAACCTTCAAAATAGAAAAAATCAATAGGCAAACAGGCTGCAAGCGAGGAGATGATTTGAACAAAATAAGCAGCTTTCAAAGTTAGAGCATTGACTTTGCGGTCTTGGAAACATGCATTAGAGGTGTTATTCACATGCTATAGCTGCATGAAAGCATACAAATTGGAGGCTTATCTCAATGCTCTTGTCGCCAAAAAAAGAAAAAATCATGGACGAAAAAAGACGATTTGAGTATAACGTACACAATGTCAATGGATTATAAAAGTTGCTCATAATTTGCGTATTTGCGACCAACTTTGCCGTTGGTTGTCTACACGAGAATTATGAGCGGGTCTTTGTAAAGAAAATTCAGCTTTTATAATCCTTTCATGTAGCGTATCTCCAACCCGACATACGCTCATGGATGCGGGTAATACCGAGTGGCAAGTGGAATGATTTCTGGTGGAATCAGTTGGCTTACGTCGGCGCCTTGCTTAATGCGTCGGCGCACTTCGGTACTGCTGATGTTGTAGAGAGGCGTGTCCAACAGGTGGACGTTGTGGGGCAAACTTTGTTTGTTGATGGGAGCGTTGAGGCGAGGATAGATGATGATTTCGTAGTTTCGTAGGATGTCTTCATGGTGTGCCCATTGATCGAATACAAGCCAGTTGTCGGCTCCGATGATGAGTGTGAATGATGTTTCGAGATGCTCGGTGGATAAATGTCGCAGCGTGTTCCAGGTGTATGATGGTTTGGACAGGTGAAATTCGGTATCGCAGGCGATGAGTTTGGGCTCATTTTGCAGAGCCGTGCGTGTCATTTCCAATCGCAAATGGTCATCGAGCAATTCGTTTTGGGGCTTCAAGGGATTCTGAGGAGACACCATGAACCATATCTCATCCAAGGTGGCGAGCCTGAGAATATGCTTTGCCAACTGGATATGTCCGTTGTGTATGGGATTGAAAGACCCACCGTAGATGCCTACTTGTTTCATCGTATCGGGTGATTTCACGCTATCTTTCCTTCCAAAAATGTACGGATGACCTCCAATGTTTCCTGTTTTGCCTTTGCCAAATCGTCATTGATTACAATCTTGTCAAATTGAGATGCGAACGACAGCTCGTATGAAGCCTTGGCCAATCGGTCTTCTATGACACTCTGTGCGTCGGTGGCACGCCCTTCCAACCGACGGCGAAGCTCATCTACCGAGGGTGGCTGTATGAAGATGCTCAAGGCCCTTTCGCCGTAAAACCGTTTGATGTTGATGCCACCTTTGACATCTACGTCGAACACGACGTTTTGCCCGGCAGCCAACTGTTTGTCCACTTGCGCCTTTAAAGTGCCGTAAAAGCGGTCTTCATATACCTCCTCATATTCCAGGAACTCATCATTGTCAATACGTTTGCGAAACTCTTGTGGACTGACGAAGAAGTATTCCACACCATCTCGTTCCGTACCTCTTGGCTTACGACTGGTACATGAGATGGAGAAAGCCAACCTTAGTTCGGGATGTTCTTCCATGAGCCAGTTCACGATAGTGCTCTTGCCACTGCCAGAGGGAGCAGAGAAGATGATGAGATGGGATTGGGGCCTCCCCCCGCCCCTCCTAAGGAGGGGAGCCTTATCAGAGGACGTCGAATTCTGTACGGTTTGCTGTTTGTTTTGTTCGTTTCGATGATTCATGATTTGTCTTATTTGCTTAAGTACGTTTTGCGTGTCTGCCAACACCTCTTCGTTTGTGAATCGTATAACATGATAGCCAAAAGATTCGAGATAAGCAGTTCGCTGTTCGTCAGAGATGATTTGGTCGCCAATGAAGTGATAACCTCCATCCACCTCAATAATCAATTGTTTGGAAAGGCATACAAAATCAGGAATATATTGACCAATCAAATGCTGTCTTCTGAATTTTGCCCCCAAATGATTTCCCTTTAAGTATTCCCAAAGTGCGGCTTCAGCCTGCGTTGGGTGTTTCCGATGTTGCAGTGCACGCTCTTGCAATACTTTGTATAAAGAAGCATCAGCTGTCTCGTATTTATATCTTTCTTGCCTGTTTTTCGCCATTTCCTTGATGACAGTCATAAGAGCGGTGAACAATGTTCATGAAAATACCCTTTCCTTCTATCCCAAAGTAAAAATGGTATAGCTCCCTTAGGTTGCGTAGCGTGACAATTACCAGTATTTCCTTCGTCTTTGTTGTACAGCTCCCCTCCTTCGGAGGGGTTGGGGGAGGCTCTATTCTTTAGGGATTACAGCGCGTTGAACACCTGTTCTTTGATTTGTTCCAGTTCGTCTTTCATCTTCACCACGATGTTCTGCAACTCGGCGAGATTGCTTTTCGACCCCGTTGTGTTGATTTCTCGGCCCATCTCTTGTGCGATGAAGCCCAGTTTCTTTCCTACGGGTTCGTTCTCGTTCATGGTGGTGCGGAAGTATTTCAGGTGATTAGCCAGTCGCTGTTTCTCCTCACTGATGTCGAGTTTCTCGATGTAATAAATCAGTTCCTGCTCCAAACGATTCTTATCATACTCAACATCAGGTATCTGAGAGAGTCCGTCAACGATGCGAGCGCGTATCTTTTCAACGCGCAACTTCTCGTACGGTTCAATCTCATTCAGTAGTTTGGTGATGTTGTCCAGCTTCTCGGTGAACTTCTTTTGCAGTGCGGCGCCTTCTTGTTTGCGAAAGTCGACGAGTTGGTTGAGAGCCTCCGTGATGGTGTTTTGTGCGACAGTCCATTCTTCATCATCAAGCACTTCAGCCTCGGTCTTGATGGTTACATCGGGAAGAGAGAGTAAGGTGCGGAACCAATCTTGCGGTTCAGGCAGTCCGGTCGTGGCTGCTATTTGTTTGATTTGCTTGTAATAATTCTCTACAACTTCGCTGTTGATGGGAGAAAGGTCTGTTGATGCGTCTTTCTCTATCCAGATGGAGAAGTCTATCTTGCCTCGCTCTAACGCATGAGCGACTTGTTGGCGAATCTCTAATTCTTTCTCTCGATACAGTGGGGCGATACGTGTAGAGAGATCAAGCGACTTGCTGTTGAGTGATTTGATTTCGACATTGATTTTCTTTTCCTTGTAGATAGTGGTTGCCTTTCCGTAACCTGTCATCGATTGTATCATAATTCCAACACGTTAAATTTATGCAAAAGTAATCATTTTGCAGGAAAAAAGCGTAAATTTGCATTTTATTTAGGTAATATTTACGATACGTATGTCGTGTATTTTAAGCATAGAGACGAGTACAGACGTGTGTTCCGTGGCCGTAAGCCAAGATGGAACATGCATCTTTGAGAGAGAAGATCACAGCGGTCCCAACCATGCTGTGAAGTTGGGTGTGTATGTAGACGAGGCGCTGTCGTTCATAGACAGTCATTTGATTCCGCTCGATGGTGTGGCTGTGAGTTGCGGACCGGGTTCGTATACCGGGCTGCGAATTGGGGTATCGATGGCCAAGGGCGTTTGCTATGGACGTTCGGTCAAGTTGATTTCCGTTCCAACGCTCGAGCTGTTGTGTGTCCCCGTTTTGCTGAGCGAGCAGATACAAGAGGAAGATGCGTTGTTGTGTCCCATGCTGGATGCTCGTAGAATGGAGGTGTATGCGCAGCTTTTCGACCGTTCTTTGAAAGAGATTCGACCGATACAAGCCGACGTGGTAGACCACGACACGTATAAATCCTATTTGGATGAGCATCCCGTATATTTCTTTGGGAATGGAGCTGAGAAGTGTTTAGAAACCATTAACCACCCCCATGCACATTTCATAAAAGGCGTAGAACCCTTGGCCAAGAACATGTTCCCATTGGCGGAGAAGCGCATGATGAACGAGCAGTTTGAGGATGTGGCCTATTTCGTACCGTTCTATTTGAAGGACTTTGTGGCCAAATCACCCAAGAAGTTGCTTTAAGAGCATGGGGTTTGCCGTGACGAGGCTTTTAGTTGATAAATAAATTGAACTATGGATATTGAAGGATTAGATTATAATACCCAGCGCGAGAAACTCATCTTGCCCGAGTATGGCCGTGAAGTGCAGAACATGGTAGACCATGCTGTATCGCTCACCGACAAGGATGAGCGTCAACGATGTGCCGAAGCCATTGTCGCAATCATGGCCCGAATGTTTCCACAGAGCCGTGAGAACGAGGACGTTCAGCGGAAAATGTGGGATCATCTTGCCATCATGAGCAACTTTAAGCTCGACATTGACTATCCTTATGATGTCTCGCAGGCGGCTAAGATTTATGCAAAGCCCGAACCGTTGAAATATCCCATGAATCGAATTCCTGTGCGTCACTATGGAAACATGGTGTTCGAGATGTTTGAAAAGCTCAAGACCATGAAGCCTGGTGACGAACGTGACGAGTTGGCTCGCGTTACAGCAAACCAGATGAAACGCAACCTAATGCAGTGGGGACACGGCTCTTCAGACGATGAGAAGGTGGCTTTCGACCTTGAAAAGTTCACCGACGGCAGAATCGTTCTCGACCTGGATACCTTCAAGTTCGACCGGATGGATGCGCGTCCCAACGACAGAAGGAAAAAGAGACGATAGGCGCATGGAGGCATTTGTCATTGAAGGCGGCCATCAGCTGAGCGGAACAATCAAGCCACAGGGTGCCAAGAACGAGGCGTTGCAGGTGATTTGTGCGACGCTTCTTACCTCCGATCCTGTCACAATCAAGAACATTCCAGACATTCTTGATGTCAACAACTTAATCAAATTGATACAAGAGATTGGCGTTAAGGTCACCCGAATCAATAAAAATGATTATATTTTCCAGGCAGACGAGGTTAATCTCGACTATCTGGACAGCGACGCTTTCGTTAAAAAATGCTTATCCTTGCGCGGCTCTGTTTTGATGATTGGCCCTTTGTTGGGTCGCTTTGGCAAGAGTACCATCGCCAAACCAGGCGGTGACAAGATTGGTCGTCGTCGATTGGACACCCACTTCTTAGGCTTCAAGGCGTTGGGAGCGAAGTTTAGGCATGATGCGGCTCGTGACGTGTATCACATAGAAACGGCAAACAAGCTCAAAGGCTGTTACATGCTCTTGGATGAGGCTTCGGTTACAGGAACGGCCAACATCATCATGGCAGCTGTGATGGCAGAGGGGACAACCACCGTATACAATGCGGCTTGCGAACCCTATATCCAGCAATTGTGCCATCTATTGAATGCCATGGGCGCCAACATCAGCGGCATCGCGTCGAACTTGTTGACCATTGTTGGCGTTGAGTCGCTGCACAAAGCCAAACACACGGTCTTACCAGACATGATTGAGGTGGGATCGTTCATCGGCATGGCAGCCATGGTAGGCAATGGTGTGAGAATCAAAGATGTGGCTGTTCGGCACTTAGGAATCATCCCCGATACCTTCAGACGCTTGGGAATTAAAATCAAGATTGAAAGCAACGATTTGTTCATTCCCCGTCAACCTCATTACCAAATCGACTCGTTTATCGATGGTACCATCATGACTTTGAGCGATGCCCCATGGCCTGGACTTACGCCCGACTTGCTGTCAGTGCTGTTGGTGGTAGCTACACAGGCGCGTGGTTGCGTGCTTTTTCATCAGAAAATGTTTGAAAGCCGTCTGTTTTTCGTGGATAAACTGATAGACATGCGGGCTCAAATCATCCTATGCGACCCACATCGCGCAGTGGTTATCGGGCACGATCGCCAATTTAGACTGCGTGCCGGCCGCATGACCAGTCCCGACATCCGCGCCGGTATCGCATTGTTAATTGCGGCATTGAGTGCTGAAGGTACCAGCAGAATAGAAAACATCGCCCAGATAGACAGAGGGTACGAGGACATAGAGGCTCGTCTCAACGCGTTGGGCGCACATATCAAGCGTGTCGATGATTAAGGAAGAAGATGTTTACCGCATAGGCAAGATTGGCAAACCGCATGGTGTTAAAGGCGAGTTGTCATTCCATTTCACCGACGATGTGTTCGATCGTACGGAGAGTTCCTATCTCATTTTGAAGATTGATGGTATCCTTGTGCCTTTCTTCTTAGAGGAATATCGCTTCAGAAGTGACGAGACGGTTTTGGTTAAGTTTTGCGATGTCGATACGCAGGACAAGGCTCGTCAGCTGACAGGCTGCGAGGTTTTCTTCCCAAGGACGATTGCTGAGTCGGATGATGTCCATCTCTCATGGGCGCAAATCATAGGGTTTGCCTTGAAAGATGCGCAAACTGGTCAGCGAATTGGCGTCATCAGTTCGGTTGATGACAGCACGGAAAACGTGCTGTTTGAACTGGAAGACGGCACATTGATTCCCGCCAACGAGGATTTGATACGGCAAATAGATGCACAAAACAAAGAAATAACGATACAATTGCCCGATGGCTTGCTCGACTTATCAGACAAGTAAAGCCGTTTGGCACTTTTTCATAACGATCAATGAAGAAACAAATATGTATATTAGGCTCAACAGGCAGCATCGGTACACAAGCACTCGATGTCATCGAGCAGCATGCCGACTTGTATGAAGCCTATTGCCTCACCGCCAACAACCGGTATGAAGAACTGGCTGCGCAAGCCCGAAAGTTCAAGCCAGCTGCTGTGGTCATCGCCAATGAAAGTATGTACGAGCCGCTCTGTCGGTTGTTGGATGACTGTCCTGAGGTGAAGGTTTATGCGGGCAAGGCAGCGCTTGATGAAATCGTACAGGCCGAACCGATAGACATGGTGCTTACGGCACTGGTTGGATTCGCTGGTCTTTCGCCAACCATTCAGGCCATCAAGGCGCACAAAAAGGTGTGCTTGGCCAACAAAGAAACGCTTGTTGTGGCGGGTGAACTGATTTGCAAGTTGGCTCAACAGTATCATGTACCTATTCTACCAGTCGATTCTGAGCACAGTGCCATCTTCCAATCTCTTGTCGGGGAAGATGACAATGAGATTGAAAAGATATTGTTGACCGCCAGTGGGGGGCCTTTCAGAACGTTCTCTCTGGAGCAGATGAAAGGCGTTACCGCTGCTGATGCACTCAAACATCCAACGTGGGAGATGGGTGCCAAGATAACGATTGACTCGGCAACAATGATGAACAAAGGCTTCGAGGTCATCGAAGCCAAGTGGCTCTTCGGTGTTCCAGCCGAAAAAATACAGGTACTTATTCATCCGCAGAGCATCATCCACAGCGCCGTTCAGTTCGTAGATGGCGGTGTTAAAGCGCAGCTTGGCGTGCCAGACATGCGTCTGCCGATACAATATGCCTTCTCGTTTCCCAAGCGATTGCATCTTGATGGCGCTCGTTTGGACTTGTTCCATCAGCCCTTGGAGTTCTTTGAGCCCGACTTCAAAAAGTTCAAATGTCTGGCGCTGGCCTATGAATCCATCCGTCAGGGTGGCAACATGCCCTGTGTGGTGAATGCTGCTAATGAGGTGGTGAACGAGGCTTTCCGCCAAGGACGGTGTACTTACCTGAACATGGCTGACGTCATTGAGAAAACAATGGACCGTGTTGCTTTCGATGCCGCACCCACCTTTGAAACCTATGTCGAGACAGATGCTGAGGCTCGTCGCATGGCTAACGAATTAATTACAAAATGATCATGGAGAAACCAGGGCGCTTGTGCTCACAATCAAGCTCCTTTTAGCTCCGAAAACTCATCAAATAGAAATGGAAATATTCTTAATCAGGTTGCTTCAGTTTGTGCTGGCAATCTCCTTATTGGTCCTCTTGCACGAAGGCGGACACATGTTTTTTGCCAAGCTCTTCGGTGTAAGAGTTGAAAAGTTCTTTGTCTTTTTCGATGTCGGCATCGGCAAGTGGAAGGGCCATTTGTTCAGTTTTAAACCCAAACATAGCGACACTACCTATGGAATGGGATGGCTTCCGTTGGGCGGCTATTGTAAGATAGCAGGTATGATAGACGAGAGTTTCGATACCGAACAGATGAAAAAGCCAGCCGAACCGTGGGAGTTTCGCTCCAAGCCCGCATGGCAACGCCTGCTCATCATGATTGGTGGCGTAACCGTCAACTTTCTCTTGGCTCTTTTTATCTATTCCATGGTGTTGTTTTATTGGGGCGAGTCGTATGTGCAGGTCAAGGATATGACCCACGGAATGCGGTTCAACCAAGAAGCTAAGTCGTATGGATTTCAAGACCATGACATCCTTGTGGGTACCGATCAAGGTGCGTTCAAGGATTTCAACGCTGACGTTTATCGTGACTTGTCCACAGCCAAACGGGTCGACATCATCCGCAATGGGAAGCACATGAGCATCAACTTGCCCGGTGACCTGAACCTGTTGTCCATGCTGAAGAGCACCCCTCGCTTCGTCACACCGTTTGTATTGGCCGATGTAGACAGCGTCATGCCCGATGGAGCAGCGGCTAAAGCCGGTGTCAAAAAGGGTGATCGCATCGTCGCCGTCAACGGTAAGCCGGTTGATTCTTGGAACGCTTTCCAAGACGAGTTGGGCGTGTTGAGTGATCAACTCATGGCCGCTAAGACCCCGCAAGACAGCATGAAGATTCGAACGGCATCCATCGCGTTCATGCATCCGAGTGCCTCGAAAGCCGATACGGCGCAGGTTGTGTTGAGTAAAGATTTGCTCTTGGGCGTGGGTATGACGAGCATTTACTCGTATTATCAACCTACCAAGAAAGAATACGGCTTCTTTGAGAGTTTCCCGGCTGGTGCCAAATACGGTTGGCATGTGCTGGCAGGATATGTAGGTGATATGAAGTATGTATTTACCGCTGATGGTGCCAAGTCGTTAGGAGGCTTCGGTGCTATCGGAAGTCTGTTCCCACCCGTATGGGATTGGCACATGTTCTGGCTCATGACGGCCTTCCTCAGCATCATCCTGGCTTTCATGAACATTCTTCCTATCCCAGCGTTGGATGGTGGACACGTACTCTTCCTGCTGTACGAGATGATTACTCGTCGCAAGCCCAGTGAAACTTTCATGGTGCGTGCCGAATACATCGGCATTGGCATTTTACTGCTTTTGATGATCGTGGCCAACCTGAATGACGTGTTGCGCTGGCTGGGAATCATCACCTACTAAGGCAATACGGCCTTAATCTATATGCGAAGAGGCAAGGTGCGCGATATTGTTCGCACCTTGCCTCTTCGCATTTCATGCTTATTTTGTAGGGTTCTATTCGTCACTTTACTTTCTTTCCCAAGAACATGAAAAGAAAGTAAAAGGCAACGCCCGATACGAATCCAGCAATGGCGTCTATCACATAGTGGGCTTGGATGTACACCGTGGCCAGACAAAGAAACACGTAGAAGGGCACCAACAGCCAGAGTAGCTTGTAGTTACGCGCGTGTCCAATCAACAACATGCATACCGTGGCGATGCCTACGTGTGAACTTGGAAAGGCTGCCGTGGGTCGTTCGCCTGCCGCTTTGGCATCTTCCACCAGGTGATAGAACAGTCCTTCTTGATAACCGGGACTAACCAGGCATTCTTGATGATAGTTGAAATAGTCGTTCACGCTTGGGAATATTCCTTTTGCCGCATTCTCCAGTCCGATAGCCTTGAAGTAGAACGTAGGTCCAACGACGGGCAGCAAATCGTAGATGGCATAGTAAGCGAAAAATGATGCGACGAGGACCCAGGTGCAACGTTGAAATTCTTTCTGGCGGCACACAAAGTAATAAAGAGCGGTGAGGGCTATCATCGGATAGAAAGAGGCATAGCCGAGGTCAATCAGTTCACTGAAGATGGGCGACGAAAACGCCTGGGCGAAGACCAAAGCCGGCTGCATACCAAAGATGGCTTGCTCGCAACTGGCAAAAATATGGTCAAGATTGGGCAGCACCCGGTTCAGCTCGTAGGTGTCTGGATACCACCATGCCAGCAGTCCCATCTGTGCGAAGATGCGGGCGGAGAGGGTCAGGTGGCAAGGCAGCAGACGGTACACTCCCCACAAAGCCAATGTCATGGCGGCTACTTGTATGCGCCCGATAATCATCGAATGTGGGTTGACCAGTTTGGTGTAGGTGAAGAATATCATTAAAAAGGTGAACCCCATGTAGGCAAACATGGCCCACTCGATGGGTAAGAGCCCGCGCTTGGGTTTCTTCTCGATGGAGAATAGTTCAGAAAAGAAGTATTTCATCAGAATGAGTTCATTAGTTTTTAGGGGCTGCTTTGCTGGAAAGCCAGTGATTCTCGCGATACCATTTAACGGTTTCTTTCACACCTTGTTCCAGGTTGTAGTGTGGATGATACCCCAGCTCGTCCATGGTTGGCTCGATGTTGCAGCGCCAGTTTCGTTGCCGTAGAATGTTATATTTATCATTGTTCAGCGCAATGGGCTTTCCCGTTTTTCTGCCTACGAGTTCACCACACGCTGTGATGATGCGCAAGAGCCATAGCGGTGCTTTCAGGCGCACGCACCAAGGATTGCCCAACTCTTGGCGAATGAGGTCGCTGAACGTGTCTGATTGGTATACGCCTCCATCGGTGAGGAAGTATTTACGACCGCTCATGCCGCGGTCGATGGCCAGAAATACGGCCTGAACCACATCGAGGATGTACACGAAGGTGATGTCTTGCCGACTGAAGCCGGCTGCAAAATCCAGGTGGCGCGCAATGCTTTTAACCATCAGGAAATAATCTTTTTCGCGTGGACCGTAGATGCCTGTCGGCCGAAGAATGATGTATGGAAAGTCGTTTCCAATGGCATCGAGGTAGCGTTCAGCTTCCAGTTTGCTTTTACCATACGCCGTGTTGGGCAGGGGAGTGTCGTGCTCGTTGATTTCGGTAAACGGTTTCTGTTCCCTGATGGCGCCAAACACGCCCAGCGTACTGATGTAGATGAACCGCTTGATGGGCATCTTCAGCTTCAGAATCGCATTCACCAGGTGCTTGGTTCCTTCGGTGTTGACACGGTAAAAATCGTCCGGATGAACACATTTGGTGACGCCGGCGGCATGAACGACATAGTCGAATGCGTGCCCCTCGAGCTGTTGGACCAATTTCTCTTCCGACGAAAAGTCCAACTCGATGAAGTGAATGCGCTCATCTTGGAGGTATTGACGTGAACTGGATGGCCTGACAGCCGCCCAAACCTCCATACCCCGTTGTAAGGCTTCGTCTACAAGATGACTGCCGACAAAACCAGATGCACCAGTGATCAGAATGCTCATTGAAAAATTGTAATTACGCTGCAAAATTAGACAATTTTTCCGAATAATCGGTTTGTTCGGATAAAAAACGACTTCTTGGGCCACGGCTCTCTCCTGCAAAAAAGGTTGATGACGGTTAAAAACAAGTATTTGCGCTGGTTTCAACAACTAAAATCAAGAGTGAAAGGAATCACCTTGTTTGCACTCAATGAACGCAGGCATTTGGACGAAAAAAGTGAATTTACAAACGCATAACTATTCAGCTCAAGAAAACTTGATATTCCTCAACATTCTAAACCCATTGACTTTGCCGGCCAAACCCATTGACTTTGGAGCCCAAACCCATTGCGTTTAGCGGTCAAACTCAATGAGATTGGATGCCCATGTATTTTCATGTCTGAAACAAACGCCCTTACTTGTTATAATCTTTTGATAAACAATCGATTAAATACTTCCTATTCACTTCTCCCGTGAACAAGTATTGATGGTGTCAGTTGTCATCTGTCGCAAAACAAAAGAGGTGTGTCAGCAATTTGACACACCTCGTTTTATATAGGGTTCTTTATTCGTCGGGCCAGAAAAGCTATCCTATCTGCCGCAAGAGATAGGCGCACTTTTCAGCATCCCCCGTGGTTTTTCCCTTGTCGCACGACAACTTAACGCAATCGTGCCATTCGCGTTTCTCCGTGATTCGACTGCGCGTAAGTTTCACGACGATGTTCATGGGTTCGGCATGCGCTACGTCACAGGTCAAAAAGGTGCCCACGCCATAGTTGTCTTGCATGCGCCCATTGACGTATTTGTGTATTTGGATGGCCTTTTCAATGTCCAGTCCGTTGCTGTACACCACCTGTTTGGTTGCCGGGTTGATGCCCAGACTCTCATATTTCTCAATGATTTTGTCGGTCTGTTCTTTTTCATCCCCACTGTCTATGCGCAGCCCTACGAACATCATCGCCATGCGCTTGGACAGGTTGTTGAAGAACACTTTGTCGCCGAAGCAGTCGTACAGATAGATGCCATTATCGCCATCGTACACGTCACTGAACTTTTTCATCACGTTGAAGTTGCATTCAAAGACCCCGCTGACGTTCTCCTCGAACTGGATGAGCTGATGGCTCATGGTGCCAATGGGCGTGAGATGGTGCTTCATGGCCAGGTAGACATTGCTGGTTCCCGTGAATCTGCCCGACCAGCGGTGGTGTCCGTCGTCGTCATCGTAGCCACCTTGCTCGTACACGTCTTTCATCACACGCAACACCATGTCGTGATAATCGAACGAAAAGCGCCGCCGCGTGCCCATATCGCCCAGCACCAGGCCATTTTTAAGTATTTCAACCGCCTTCTGTCGGGTGCGCTCAGCCTCGCGTTTCGGATCGTATGCGTCACGTTCTCCACGCAGGTTGTGCATCAACTCGGACACGATGGCGAGGATAGGCATCTCCCACATGATGGCCGAATACCACTTGCCGCGCACCGTAATGTCCAAATGTCCCTGCTCATCCTGCGACACGGTAACCTCGTGAGGATTGAAGCGATAGCCACGAAGGAAGGTGAAATACCATTCGGGAAGGTAATACATCTTTTTCTTCATGAACTCAATCTCCTCCGAGGTAATCATGACTTGCGGCATGTAGCCCAATTGTTCTTCCACCAAAGCGGTGAACCCCTTTGGATAAACGGTGTTGTTGCGATCAAAGAAGGTGTACTCTACCTCTGCACGAGGATACTTCTGTAGGACGTAATATTGACAACTGAAGGTATAAGCGTCGTTGTCGGTGAGGTGACTGATAATCTGTTTCATCATTTTTTCTTATGTTGTGTCTTTGGCAAAGATAGTGCAAGCCGAAGACAAAGGAAACTTGTTTGCTTTGTTGAGGCGAAGCCTATTTTATGCAAAGATACATTTTTCCGTGCAAAAATCATGTAAGTTGGTCGATTATTGAATGTTAACGAAATAATTTTCGGATAGTTTTTGGAAAGCAGTACCTTTGCAGATAGATGGTCATGGATATACAAGTAAGATATGTGTCGTGACCTGTTTTTCCACTGTTTAATATTGATTTTTGATGAAACAACCCAAAATAAAAGCTTTATTTTTTGACATCGACGGTACGTTGGTGAGTTTTAAAACCCATAAGATACCCGCGTCAACCACCGAAGCGCTGGAAAAAGCAAAGGCAAACGGAGTGGAAATATACATCTCTACGGGTCGTCCAACGATACTCATCACGGTTCTGGGCGACATCGAACATTTGATAGACGGTTACATCACGAGCAATGGAGCCTACTGTTTTGCCCACAACGAGGACATTTGTCTGCACGCCATCCCCGCGAACGATGTTCAAACGATGGTGGAAGAGGCCACCCGACAACATTTTTCCTGTGTGCTGGTAGGTGCCAAGAACCTGTGCATTTACCAGCCGGACGAGAAGTTTCGACGCATCTTCGAGGACATGCTGCAAGTGAAAGCCTTTGAGCAAGGGGTCACTATCGACGAGATTCTTAAAGAACCCATCCTGCAAATGAGTCCGTTCATCACGCCGCAGCAAGAAGAAGCACTCATGCAAAAACTCACTGGATGCCTCTCCGGCCGATGGCATCCGGAGTTTACTGACGTCACTTCACGATGGGCCGACAAGGGACAGGGACTGCATGCCATGGCCCGTCATCTGGACTTCTCGATGGAAGAGACGATGGCGTTTGGTGATGGTGGCAATGACATTTCCATCATCGAGCAAGCCGCCGTTGGCGTGGCGATGGGCAATAGTGTGCCTGAATTGAAGAAAGTGGCCGACTACGTTACCACGTCGGTGGACGAAGATGGTGTGAAGAACGCGCTCGAACGGTACGGCGTGATTTGAAAGCTGTGCGCCAAACGACAGCTGCTGGCATGCTGCTGTCTGCCTGTTCGTTTGCATCAGCATGCAAAGTTGAACGGACTTGGCTTTTCTTTTTCCGTCTTTTTGTTTCACACTCTTTTGCCCTTTTGCAGAAATGTCGTAACTTTGCAAATAGATATCAACACGATTGACTTATGGAACAAAAACTTTTTGTCTACAATACGTTGACCCGCAAGAAGGAACTTTTCAAACCACTGCATGCCCCCAACGTGGGTATGTATGTGTGTGGCCCCACGGTTTACGGTGATCCTCACTTGGGGCATGCGCGTCCGGCCATCACGTTCGACATTCTTTTTCGTTATCTCAAGCACTTGGGGTACAAGGTGCGCTATGTGCGTAACATCACGGACGTTGGCCACTTGGAACACGATGCCGACGAGGGGGATGACAAGATAGAGAAGAAGGCTCGCTTGGAGCAACTCGAACCGATGGAGATAGCACAGCACTATACCAACCGATATCATGCGGCCATGGATGCGCTGAACGTGCTGCGTCCCAGCATTGAGCCTCATGCCACGGGGCATATTATTGAGCAAGAAGAGCTGGTAAAACAAATCATGGCGAATGGTTACGCCTACGAGAGCAACGGTTCTGTGTATTTCGACATAGAGAAGTACAACAAAGACCATCGTTACGGCATCCTGTCGGGGCGCAACTTAGACGACGTCATCAATAACAGTCGTGAGTTGGATGGGGTAGGCGAGAAGCGCAGCCAAGTGGATTTTGCACTATGGAAGCGTGCCATGCCCGAACATATCATGCGCTGGCCCAGTCCGTGGAGTGACGGATTCCCCGGTTGGCACTGTGAGTGTACGGCCATGGGACGTAAGTATCTGGGCAATCATTTTGACATTCACGGCGGCGGAATGGATCTTGTTTTCCCGCATCACGAGTGTGAGATTGCACAAGCCGTAGCCAGTCAGGGCGACCAGATGGTGCGCTACTGGATGCATAACAACATGATTACCATTAACGGACAGAAGATGGGAAAGAGTTTGGGCAACTTCATCACGCTCGAACAGTTCTTTACAGGCACGCACGATGGTTTGGCACAAGCGTATTCGCCCATGACCATTCGGTTCTTCATCCTGTCGGCCCACTACCGCAGTACCGTCGACTTCTCGAACGAAGCTTTGCAGGCAAGCCAGAAAGGGTTGGAACGTTTGATGAATGGCATCAACGACTTGGAGCGCATTCAGACAGCATCCACGTCGGATGAGGCTACCCATCAGCTGGTTATGGCTTTACGACAGAAGTGCCATGAGGCGATGAACGATGACTTGCAGACACCAACAGTTATCAGTAACTTGTTTGAAGCGTGTCACGCAATCAACTCCCTGCTCGACCACAAAGGCAGCATCAATGCGGAAGATCTCACCGAACTGAAAGCTGTGATGCAGCTGTTCGCCTTCGACCTGCTTGGCCTTAAGAGCGAGAAGGGAACTAACAACGATGCGCGTGAGGCGGCTTACGGCAAGGTGGTTGACATGGTTTTGTCACTTAGAGCTAAGGCCAAGGCGGAGAAAGACTGGGCTACGAGCGACCAAATACGCGACGCTTTAGCTGAAAATGGATTTGAGGTGAAAGACACCAAAGACGGGGTGACGTGGAAACTGAATAGATAGTTCGTCGTTGGGGCAACCTTACAAAATCGGCATGACACCTCATGTAGTGTGTCATGCCGATTCATTTATTATAGTTTTTCCTTATGGAGAGTTTTGTTCTTACGAGGCCGTCTAAGGAAATAACCATTTTTGGCTATTTTATATGCGCTGATGCAAGCCCAAAGTAGTGCAAACCCCGTAGAAGAAATAAGCGTGTTTTTAAGTGAAAACTCTATATCTAATAGGTGGTCAAGCAAGAGTGAACCTATAAAATACAAAAGAAAACAACAAAGAGAAGTGAAAATAACTTCTAATACCAGATATATTTTTCTTTTCATAAGTAAATATTTTATACTTTCAACTTCATCGTAGGGCGGTTTCGTATATGATATTTGTATGTTTTTTTATTCTCAATAAGGAATAAAAAATGTAGCGATTGGTAGTTTACAGGGCCTCTCCAAACAACGTCGCTGATGTGCTGCCGACGATGCGCACACGCACGGTTTCGCCGATATGGTGATTTGCTTTGTCGAACACCACCATCTTGTTTTGCTCCGTTCTGCCACAAAGTTGCTCTCTGCTGCGTTTGCTGAAGCCCTCTACCAGCACGTCGAAAGTCTTGCCTTCGTCCTTTTTGTTGGAGACGGCGCTTAGTTCTGTTTGCAGATGTATCATCTCGTTCAGGCGCCGTATCTTCTCTTCTTCTGGTACATCGTCTGGTAAATGCTTCGATGCATACGTGCCGGGACGCTCGGAATACTTGAACATGAAAGCCGAGTCGTAACCAACGGTGCGCATCAAGGCCAGCGATTGTTGGTGGTCTTCTTCTGTTTCGCCATGATAGCCCACGAACATATCGGTAGAAACGCCGCAATCGGGAATGATGCGGCGAATGGCATTGATACGATCCATGTACCATTCAACGGTGTATTTGCGGTTCATCAGCTTCAATATCTTATTGCTGCCGCTCTGCACCGGCAGGTGAATGTGCTTGCAAACATTAGGCTCTTCGGCAATCACGCGCAGCGTGTCGTCGCTCATGTCCTTAGGATGCGACGAGGTAAAGCGAATGCGTACGCCGGGAACTTCGTGTGCCACACGGCGCAAGAGCTTTGGAAAATCAATGGTTTCTGCTGGAATCGTTTCGCCTGTTGCCGACAAATGTTCGGGAATGGTAAAACTATAAGAGTTGACGTTTTGCCCCAACAGCGTAATTTCCTTGTAGTGCTTGTCGCGCAGGTCGCGCACTTCGCGCAAGATACTCTCCACGTCTCTCGACCTTTCTCTACCTCTTGTGTAGGGTACGATGCAGTAGTGGCAGAAGTTGTTACATCCTCTCATGATACTTACGAAACCTCCTATCTTGCCTATGAGAAGCCTTTGAGGAACCACATCCTTATAGGTTTCGGTTTTCGAGAGTTCTATATCGATTGCTTTGTTGCCCGTTTCGGCTTGCGCAATCATGTCGGGAAGATTCAGATATGAATCGGGTCCACACACCAAGTCGGTGTGATGGTTGTCCAACAAATCATCTTTCACCCGTTCGGCCATACAGCCCAACACGCCTAATATCAGTTTTCTGCCCTTCTTTCGCTCTGCGTGAAGCGAGTCAAGTCGGTTGTATATCTTGTTCTCCGCATTCTCTCTGACGCTGCAGGTGTTCAGAAAAATGGCATCGGCCTCGTCCTCCTTGTCGCATATCTCATACCCCGCCATCTGCATGACCGACGCAACTACCTCGCTGTCGGCCACGTTCATTTGGCATCCGTATGTCTCGATGTAAAGCTTCTTCATTGTCTTTGGTTTTGGGCTACAAAGGTACAAAAAATCTTCCACATGCTGATTGAAACGCATAAAAAGCGGGACATCTACCCAATGGCATGGGTTTATGCCCCTCCTCAGTGGCATGCACGACATCAGTAAGCGTACAGATGCCATGCAGGGTGCCTTTATTCAGATGCTTTCAGTGCGTCTATCATCTGATGAATCTTCGTGCTGAACACGATGGGATCTTGGATATACTCGAAACTGTTGGTTGCTTCTCCGGTTGTCACATAGACGGTACCGTAGTTGAAGATACGCCCTAACATGGTCTGTTTAAGCTGTACGCCTTCGCATTTGCGGAGCATCAGCTCCAAAGAGTTGCGCTCAATGATACCTTTTTTGGCGATAATGCGCTTGTTGGTCAGTGCATACTGCCGCCCTCCATTTGCTGATACGGAACCCAGAACGGCGAATAGCACGAGCAACAAGCAAGCTGCGATTTGAAGATGGAAAAGAGTTCCCTCCGTTGGAAAGACCAACAAGAGAACCCCAAGGACGGCCAACGATGCCGAACGCCAGTAAATAGCCGAGTGTAGTCGTGGGCGGTAAACGACACGTTCGCCCTCCATCAAACTTTTATCGATATATCCCATATTACAATGATCAATTCTTAGCGAGGATTTTTGAGGGGTTGTTATGGTGCGAAATGATATTGAAAACCGTTGATGCGCTTCCAAGCTCCACGCGTAAAGTCGGGTATGGCGACTGGTGCCGAATTGTTTTCGATAGACAATCTGGTGAGTTCTCCCAGACAGCACCATTCGGCTAAATCGTACACATCCATGTCGAGCGGGAGTCCATTCTGCAGGCAATAAACCAAACGATAGTCCATAATGTAGTCCATGCCGCCGTGTCCACCCACCTTCTTGGCTTTCTCTTGAAGGTCTTTGACAAACTGTGGTGTGTATTGTTGCAGCAACTCGTCACGAACTTTTTCTGCTACTGCAGCATGAGCTGTGAGGTTCTCGTGACTAATCTTCTCGTTGGTAGCCAGCTGTTTGGGTCTGAAAGCCAGTTCGCCAACAGGATATTTGCTGGCATAGCCATCGGTTCCAACCACCTGATACATCCGGTTGTACGGCCGTGGTGTCATCACGTTGTGCTGAATGAGCATGGTTTTCCCCTTGACAGTGCGAATCAACGTAGAGGTTTGGTCACCGTTTTGGAAGTCATTGCATGGCTTTCCGGTCTGCTTTTCAACGAGTTTTGGGCCAATGGTAGCTTTGGTATCCATGGCAACGAGATATTCCATGCGATCACCACGATGAATATTCAGCACCTGACAGTCAGGACCAATGCCGTGGGTAGGATAAACATCACCTCGATTCTTACGATTGAAATCAAGTCGCCAGTTGTGCCAATACTCGCCCCAAAAGTCCTCTAAGTTGTGGATGTAGGCACCTTCTACATGCAAAACCTCACCAAAGAGACCTTGTTGTGCCATGTTGAGGGTGGACAACTCAAAGAAGTCGTACACGCAGTTCTCCAACATCATGCAATGTTTCCGTGTGCGTTCAGCCGTATTGATCAATGCCCAGATCTCATTCATGTTGGTTGCTGCGGGTACTTCAATGGCCACATGTTTTCCATGGTTCATGGCGTAAAGTGCTATCGGCACATGATGAACCCAGTCGGTTGCGATATAGATGATGTCAATGTCCTTGCGTTCGCACATTTTCTTGTATGCATCTATACTGCCACTGTAGGCCACAGCTCGATGTCGTCCGTGCTTATCAAGTCTCTTCTGGCTAAGCTCTACGCGGTCAGCCTCTACGTCACAGAGCGCCACGATGTCCGTTCCAGGAATCTGGCTCCACCGTTCTACGGCATCAACTCCGCGCATTCCCAGGCCTACAAAGCCCACGCGAACCGTTTGTAACTTAGGTGTGGTGAGCTGTAGCACGTCCTTTTGTCCGGCAGGACGTTTGGGAATTTTAGTCTCTATGATTTTGTCATTTTTCGCATCTGCGTGAGAAGGCGAAACCAGAAAAAGGCACAACAGCCATGCAAGCAACTGCAATGGTAATTTATTTGTGAGATTCATATCATGATTAAATTAGTTAAACAAAAATGATAAGTTTATTCTTTTCTTCGATTTGATGGTTAAATGATTAGTCGACCAGCGTGAAGTCGAGTTGTCTCTTCTCCAAGTTGGCCTGTGCCACCTTAATCCTGATGGGATCTCCCAGCTGGTATTTGTGATGATGTCGACGGCCAACGAGACAATAATTCTTCTCATCAAAGTCGTAATAATCGTCATCCAAATCGTGCATGGGTACCATTCCCTCGCAATGATTCTCGTCGATTTCGCAATAGATGCCGTAGCTTTGGATGCCACTGATGTGCGCATCAAACTCTTCACCGATATGCTCACCCATGAATTCCACCATCTTGTACTTGATGGAGTCACGCTCGGCATTGGCTGCTACCTGCTCCATGTCAGAGCTATGTTCGCACAAACGCTCGTAATAGTCCTTGTTGGCGCTGCGACCACCCTTCGCATATCGTGTCAACAGTCGATGAACCATCATGTCTGGATACCGCCGGATGGGCGACGTGAAGTGTGTGTAATAGTCGAAAGCCAAGCCAAAGTGGCCTATATTATAAATGGTGTACTTCGCCTTCATCATCGCTCTGAGGGCGACGGTCTGTATGAGTTTCTGCTCATTCGTGCCGTCAACGGCTTCCATCAGATGATTAAGACTGCGGGCAGTTTGTCCCTTTGTCCCTGCCGTTTTCATCTTATAGCCGAATTTTACGATAAAATCTTTCAGGTTTTCCAGCTTCTGTGGGTCGGGATTGTCGTGTACGCGGTAAGGCAAAGTCTTGGCTTTGGCACCCTTCTTCACCTTCCCTACGCTCTCAGCCACGGTACGGTTGGCCAGCAACATGAACTCTTCGATCAGCTTGTTGGCGTCTTTTGAACGTTTAAAATAGCAGCGCACGGGCTTGCCCTTCTCATCAACATCGAAATGAAGTTCTTCAGAATCAAACTTCACCGCACCGTTCTTGAAGCGATCCTCGCGCAACTTCTTGGCCAAGGCGTCCAGCATAATCAGCTCCTTGGCATGCTCTCCCTTGCATCCACACTTGCGTGGTGCTGGTGCAGGTTGCCCCGTTCCATCTACTACACCATTGTCTTCAAGCAACTGCTGTACCTCTTCGTAGGCATATCTGCGATTGCTCTTGATGACAGTATGCACGATACGCTTGCTTCGAACGAACCCGTCGACATCCATCTCCACGATGACGCTGTAGCAAAGTTTCTCCTCATCGGGGCGAAGGGAGCAGATGAAGTTGCACAATCGCTCCGGCAACATCGGGATGGTGCGGTCTACCAGATACACAGATGTGGCGCGTTTCTGCGCCTCTTTGTCGATGATGGAATTTTCGGTGACATAGTGTGTCACGTCAGCAATGTGGATGCCAACTTCCCAAATGCCTTTGCTTACCTCACGGATAGACAAGGCATCGTCGAAATCCTTGGCATCTTTGGGGTCAATCGTGCAAGTGAACACCTGCCGGAAGTCTTCTCTTTCAGCCAAATCTTGCGGGGTAATCTCGGCACTGATTCGCTCCGCAGCCTCTTCAACTGCCTTTGGATACTTGTAAGGCAAGCCGTATTGCGCCAAGATGGTGTGCATCTCCGCATCGTTATCGCCAGTCTTTCCCAGCACGTCGACGACCTCACCTATGATGTTTTTATGATTCTCATCGGGCCATTTGCTCACTTTTACCACCACCTTGTCATTGGTTTGACCGCCCTTCAACTTGTTTCTTGGAATCAAGATGTCGTTGGCAAACAAGTTTTCCTGCGTCACCAAGAAAGCAATATTCTTTTCAACTCGCAGTTTACCGACGAACTGATCGCGCGAACGTTGCAGTATCTCAATGACCTGTGCCTCTTTGATGTGCTTTTGACGGCGTGCCATGAGCGACACTTTCACACGGTCACCATTGAGTGCCGACATCGAGTTGCGCTCGGAAACAAAGATGGGTTTGTCGCTTCCATCGGGGATGAACGAGTTCTTCCCATTACCTTTGCGGCGAAAGACCCCTTCCACCACCTGTCCCATTTGGTTGAGGCGGTATGAATTGTCAGATACTCTTGCCAGGAAATCATCCCATGCCATTTCTTCCATCAGGTCGATGGCGAGCATCTTCAGCGGATGCGTGTTCAGTTTGAGTGAACGGAATATCTCTTTATAGCTGAATGTTTTTCCCGGCTGTGTTGTAAAGAACCCTTCCAGCTTTTCAGCCAATTGCTTTTTGGACATGCGTTTGCCACCTTTTTTGTCTTTTCCCATCTTGTTCCGTGTTTTATGATACTTATTGCAAATTAACAAAAAATAATTGACACAGCACGTATTTATTACGATTATTTTGCATTAAAATAATCTTTCGTAGCTATTCCTTGAATGTGCTGTCGAAGAATCATTTGCACCTCAACTGCGCACTGATGACAAACGAACGGGGCCTGATACCCATTAGTACCAGACCCCGTTCTGATTTGCATCGCATCATCTACTTCTATGATTGGCAGTACTCACGGTATAAACCGTCGACAATACTATCGGCCAAACTGATGTTGGGTACATAGATGGTGTCACACTTCAAGGCCTTGGCTACCATCAGGAAAATCTCCGCAGCTGGTATGATGACATCGGCGCGATCGTCTTTCAGTCCGTACTTTTCTTTTCTTTCTTCCTCGCTGAGCTTGGAAAGAGCCTCATATATTTCCTTCAATTCCTCCACTTTCATTTGCTTTTCGTCGTTTTTACCGTGCGTCAGTCTGAAGAGTTTGTTGATGTTGCCACCCGAACCAATAATCTGCGTGTCAGGAAAATGCTCGGCATACTCGTCCAACATGCCCCGCATCTGATGCTTGGTAGCGTTGGTCACCTTACCGCTGAGCATGCGCAGGGTGCCCATGTCGAATGAATGACTCTCGGCCAGTGCGCCATCATGCAGCAATGAAATCTCGGTACTGCCGCCTCCCACGTCTACGTATGCGAAATTACCAGTTTGACTATTGGTTTGTTCAATGATGTTGTTGCAAAGCAGTCGTGCTTCTTCCTCGCCCCGAATAATCTCAAGTTTGATGCCTGTCTCACGTTCAATCTCTTTCATCACCTTCTTCCCATTGTCTGCATCGCGCATGGCTGCGGTGGCACAGGCCCTGTATTGATCCACTTGATAGAGCAGCATAAACTGTTTGAAGCCTTTCATCATGCGCATCATCATTGTGGCGCGGTCTTTCGAAATCTTGCCTAATGTAAACACGTCTTTGCCTAATCGCAGGGGAATGCGAATGAACATCACCCGCTTAAAGCGCTCAAATTGGGGCGCACTGTCATCAAAACGCTTGATTAACAGGCGCGCACCGTTCGATCCAATATCAATTGCTGCGAATGTTTTTGCTTCCATTTTTTCTTTTTGTTTGATGGGTTCTGGTGTTGTTTCTTTCTCTTTCGTCATGCTTGTTGTTCGGTTTGATACGCCTCGAACAAGGCTTGCTGTGAACGGAAAGGTTGCTCTCCTTCTGCGATGGGTTGTATTTCGTTGGTCCCCAATCCGTCGATGACCCGTCCATTGGTCGTGTCACGCATGCCATACTCAACGGTGCGCAGCAAATCTTGTTGCAGGTCTGGGTCGTAAACAGGTGTCATTACTTCGATGCGGTTGATGAGATTGCGTGGCATCCAGTCGGCCGATCCCAGATAATATTTTGGTTTTCCGCCGTCACAGAATATCAAGATGCGCGAATGCTCCAGGTATCTGTCAATGATGCCCACGGCCTTAATGTTCTCGCTCATGCCTTTGACGCCGGGAACCAGTGAGTAGTTGCCGCGTAAGAGCAAGTCTATTTTCACGCCAGCTTGCGAGGCAGCGTAGAGTTTGTTGACGATATCAGGGTCGGTGATGTGGTTGATTTTAATCTTCACCCATGCCTCTTGCCCGGCCAAGGCATTCTTGATTTCGTTGTCGAGCATGCGGATGATGCGTGTTTTCATTGAGTTGGGCGACACCATGAGCTCTCTGAAGCGAACTTGCGAGAAGGGTCTGTCGATGAAGTAGAACACCTTTTCCACCTCGTTAACGATACGTGGCCGCGCCGTCATCATGAGATAGTCGGTATAAGTCTTGGCGTTTCCCTCGTGAAAGTTGCCCGTTCCGACGCAAGCCAGATTGCCCTTGGTGGTCGTGATGTGCAAGAGTTTGGAATGAATCTTCAAACCTTCCACGCCAAAGATAACGTTGACGCCTTCTTCCTGCATGCGCTTGCTCCATTTGATATTGCTTTCTTCGTCGAACCGAGCCAGCAACTCGACGACGGCCGTTACCTTCTTGCCGTTTTGTGCTGCACAAATCAAGGCCTTCACCACCTTGGAATCTTTGGCCAAGCGATAGAGCGTGGTCTTGATTTCCTTGACTTCTGGGCGTAAGGCTGCTTCTCTCAATATGCGAATGTAGCCGTTGAACGAGTGATAGGGAACATGGATGAAACGGTCTTTCTGCCTGATGAGGTCGAAGATACTTTCTTCTGAAAGGAATTCAGGCTTGAGTATTTGCGGCCATTTGGGATAACTCAACTTCTCATGACCCAGTGCAGGAAAGCCCATCAAGTCTTTATGATTCTGGTATCTGCCAGCAGCCAGCAAGGTGTCAAGCTCTTTCACGTGCAGACGTTTCATCACCTTCTTTTTCAAGTCGGCAGACATGTCCTTGTCATATACCATGCGTATGGCCTCACCTCGTTTCCTACTGTTCACCCCTATGGCGATGCGTTCCATGGCACCGTAATCAGCTTCGTTGTCAACCTCCATTTCCGCATCCTTGGTAAACTTGAAAGAATAAGCCTCGTAGGTGCACCCTTTCAGTCCGATGAAAATCAGAGGCAGGCAGTATCGGACTACATCATCCAGGTACATGAAGTTCTCACAATTGTCCGAAGAGGGGATTTTCAGGAAGCGTCCATAGATTCTGTCGGGTATTTTGATGATGGCAAATTTTGTTTTGCGGCTCATCTCCTCGGTTCTTTTCACGGCGAGATAGATACGATTGTCTTCCAAAATACTAATGTCATCAATCTCTGAAAGCCAAATGGGATTGGTTGAACCGTTGAGCTTGTCGTAATAAAACGCATCCAAAAAAGCCTTCTGCTCCTCGTTAAGCTGCGTCTCGTCCAGCATGCGGATGTTGTGCTTTTCCAGTCCGGCGAACACATCCTTGATGGCATTGCCGTACTCAATGTTGTATTCTTCATTGAGTTTGTTGATGTGCTTGATGGTCTTCTTGATCATTTTCGCTGTCGCTGCCGAGACTTTCGTGCTTTCCAAAATCTTATTGAGCGATGCCATCCTTACTCGAAAGAATTCGTCTAGGTTGTTGGAGTAGATGCCCAGGAACGACAAACGCTCCAACAGAGGAACGGTGGGCTTTTGTGCTTCTTGCAAGATGCGGTGATTGAAATACATCCAGCTGACATCTCTCTCGATGTAACGATGCTTCTTTTTTGTGCTTTGTGCCATTTTTGGGGGGTAGTAACTGTTATTGTGTTGTATTTGATGAAGGTGAGCGTTCGTTAGGATTGCTACTTTTGTTCGTGCAGGTCTTTTCGCTCTGTGTTTTCTATCACGATGTCTTCCAGTTCCAGGGGGATATGCAACTGCTTGATGTATAGAGCCGAGGAATCTTCTGGGACGATGATTTCCTTCAGAGCGTCACAATTGGAAACGGATGTACGCGCGATGTGTTCTACAACACCCAGGAAGGTGAGCTTCTTCAGTCGGTCACATTCAGCGAAAGCATGTGGCTCAACTATTCTGACAGAAGCAGGAAGAGTGACCTTTTCCAAGGCATCGCAATCGGAGAAAGCGTCACTGCCAATAACCTCTACCGTGTCGGGTATAATCACTTTCTTCAACCTGCGGCGACGAGAAAAGGCAAAATCTTGAATTTCCACCACGCCCTTTGGAATGATGACCATTGCCGCATCGGTCAGACAGGCGATGAGCTTCTTGCGGTCGGCGGTGAACATCAGTTTGTTCTCAATGACGAAATGTTCTGACTTGCACACGATATTTTCGCTGTTGAGGCCTACGAAAGGATTGTTGCCGAGGCTCTCAACAGAGGCCGGAATCACCAGCTTTTTCAAGGACATGCATCGTGAAAAGGCTTCGTTGCCAATGTGTGTGACGGTTTCCGGGATGTTTACTTGCTCCAGGAAGGCGCATCCCCAGAAGGCGTTATCATCGATTATCTCAGTCCCTTCGGGGATATCGTACGTGCCTTCCAGCGTTTTTGTGGCCATGATGACACGCTTTTGCTTCTTTGAATAGTATACGCCTTCGTCATCTTTCTTGGCTCCGGCCATCTTCTTGAGGGCAAGGTTCAAAACCAGATTCTCGAATTTGTCCTCCCGATCCACATGTTTCTTCAGAACGTCTTTGATGAGTTTTTTGTTCTCTTTCATACAGGTTATCAATTAGTTTTGTGCAAAAATACCATATAAAAGCGAAATATGGTTGTATTGTTTCTTACAATTCTATTACATTCGTGCAACAATTAGAGGTTTTTTACGTTATTTTTAAGGTCGTAAGGTCAACAATCTGCCATACTGCAACATGCAATTGTAACAAATATGTATTAAAAATGAAACATTTGAATGTTAATTTTGCAACCAAATTCACATGATAGACTAATGAAGAGAAATATCCAAACCCTCCTTGCCGTGCTTTTCTTGCTGTTTCAATCAGTCGTTGTTCAGGCTCAGAAAAGTGACAATGTGGACTACAAGCCCCAGATAGACGGGACCATCCGCGGTAAATTTGAATACCAGCCCGATGACCAGAAGGGTCGTTTCCAGGTGCGTACAGCGCGCTTCAGTCTGACGGGTAAGGTGGCTCCCCGAGTGTCTTACAAGGCCGAGATTGACCTCTCAGATAAAGGAAAGATCAAGATGCTGGACGCCTACACGCGGCTGGTTCCCCTTGATAGCGTGCAGTTGACCATTGGACAGATGCGTGTGCCTTTCACCATTGACGCGCATCGTTCTCCTCACGAGCAATATTTTGCCAATCGTTCGTTCATCGCTAAGCAAGTAGGTAACGTGCGCGACGTGGGTCTGACGGTGGGCTATAACTTCAAGTTGGGCATCCCCATGCGTATCGAGGGTGGCATCTTTAATGGATCTGGACTAACCAATCAGGAGGATTTCTGGACCCGTCAAATCAATTTCTCCACCAAGTTGCAGGCTTTCATCCCAGGCGGATGGAACATCACGCTAAGCACTCAGAAAATCAATCCCGACCATCTTACTGTCATGATGTACGATGCTGGGATGTATTACCACGCAAATGGTTGGCACGCCGAAGTGGAGTACCTCTACAAGCACTATGCCAAAGAGGTTTTCGATGCCGTACATTCGGTCAACGCTTTTGTCAATTATGACATTCCGTTGAAGCGGTGTTTCTTTTCTAAGATATCCCCGCTGGTGCGGTTTGATTACATGACCGACCACAGTGACGGTTTTCGTTATGCCAATGGCGTGAAGGATGAGACGGGCGTGTTGATTGTCAACGACTATAAACGGTCTCGATTGACCGGCGGGGTGACGCTGAGTATCGACAAGCCCTTCATCTCTGACCTCCGCGTGAACTACGAAAAATATTTCTATGAGCACGATAACCTGGCCAAAGTATCGGAGAAAGACGAGTTCGTTATTGAGGTGATGACGCGATTTTAGGTTTATTTGTTAAAAGTGTAGATGATATTCCTACTCATGCGGCCGCCCATGTTACGGATTTTTCTTTTGTCACAACGAAATGAAAGCGGATCTTGTTGAATTTTGTGCTGCGCTAACCGTTGTGTGTACTTTTATCCATCCTCGTTAACGGAGATTTCCACTTTTGATGCGTAACACTACTGATATCTATCTGTTTCACATATAGTGACGCCTCTTTTGACTATCCACGTCTTGTCGGCTGCATGAAAGCAGGACGAACAAATCGTGTGAATAATCTTGACAAAGTGCCTCTCCATATTTGGCGTATTTACAACCAACCCTGCATTGGGTTGCAAATAAGCCGAAAATGAGAGTGGGTTTATATGATATTGATAATCAGGATTTTATAGATATATACTATTCGTTCTTACCTTCTTTTTAAGCTGTCTCAAGCCTAAAGCATGTCTTTTGCGGTGCAATTGGTATGCTTTTGGTGTACAATAGCATGCTTCTAAGGATGCTAAGTGATGCTTCTGTGCGTGTAATATCATTGTTTTTAGATTGAAAAACAGAATTATGAGGCAAGACAGCTCCTTGTTTTCATCCGCCAAGCCTATTGTTTTTATCCAGAATGAGAATGGCAAAGGGCTGTTTTTGGGCCTTTTTTTGGTAAAAATAATTGAAGTTTTCAGTCTGTCCCCCCTTCGTTTCACTTTATTTTTGGGTATTCTACCAGTTTCTCCAATAAGTCGATTTTAGCCCAAGGTTACTATTCAGCGATGATTTGCAAGAAAAATCTTACAGCGGAATAGGACCGAATCAGACCATTCTTACTACCGCTGAACAGCTACAAATTCATCGTAAAATGTTAATATTTGTTTTTTTTGTGTGAACTTTATTTAATTACTGTATATTTGCGAATAAAAGGAAAACTTAATAAAAACATAGTTGTTAATCCTTTAATAATTTATTATATTTATGGCAACATTTAGGACAACAATGCTAATGGCATTGGCATTATCCTCCGCCAGTCTTTCGTATGCAGACGCTACTGTTACCCCCATGGTGACTACGGCTCAGCAGCAGGCTGCGTGTAAGGGTACTATTATGGATGCGAAAGGCGACCCTATCATTGGGGCGTCTATCGTAGTGAGTGGACAAAAGAAAGCCACGATTAGTGACGTGGATGGTAACTTTACGCTGCCAGATGTGGCAACGGGAACCACGCTCACCATTTCGTATGTGGGCTACAAGACCCAGACGGTGGTGTGGAATGGGAAAGATCTCTCCATCACGCTGCTCGACGATGCCGAAAATCTTGAGGACGTAGTGGTAGTGGGTTATGGTACTCAGAAGAAGGTAAACCTTACGGGTGCCGTGTCGGTAGTGAACAAGAAGACATTAGAGTCGCGCGCCGTCACCAGTGTGGCACAGGCGTTGCAAGGTGCCGTACCAGGACTGAACTTCACCGTGGGTAACGGTGGTGGCTCATTGGACCGCCGTATGTCTATGAACATCCGTGGTACGGGTACCATCGGTGAAGGCTCCAACGCTTCGCCACTGGTGCTGATTGATGGTACCGAAGGCGACTTGTATTCGTTGGCACCCAACGACATCGAGAGCATCTCTGTATTAAAGGATGCTTCGGCAAGTGCCATTTATGGTTCGCGTGCAGCCTTTGGTGTTATTTTGGTGACAACCAAGAGCGGTAAGGACGGGCGCGCAAGTATTTCGTACAACGGTAATATGCGTTTCTCAACGGCTACGCAAGTGCCAGAGATGCCCAACTCGTACGACTTTGCACGCTATTGGAACGATGCAGCTGCCAACAATGGTGAGAGTGCACCGTTCAACGAGGAAATCATGAAGAAGATTCAAGACAACCTCAACGGCACACTCAAGGAAGAAGACAAAGGCCTTACCAAGTGGCAAGGTTATGCCGCTAATGAGCCATGGGCGATGTACACTGGTTCTTGGGCAAACACCGACTGGTTCAAGGAGATGTACAAGAGCAACGTACCCTCACAAGAGCATAACGTCGCTATTAGCGGTGGTGCAAAGAACGTGAACTACTATGTAAGTGGTACATGGCTTAACCAGCACGGATTGATACGCCACGGCAAGGACGTACTCAACAAGTACAACTTTACAACGAAGGTGAACGCTGATGTCACCAAGTGGCTCTCCATCTCGTACAGCAACAAGTGGAACCGTGAGGCATACAATCGTCCATCATACATGACGGGACTGTTCTTCCACAACATCGCGCGCCGATGGCCTACCAACCCCATCTACGACCCACACGGACATTATGTGCATGGCAACGAGATTATCCAAATGGAAGATGGCGGTTTGGACAAAACCACCACAGACAAGCTGTTTCAGCAACTGGTGTTTGAGTTCAAGCCACTCGCTGGCTGGAAGATCCGTTTGGAGGGCAATTACAACACCACCAACTATCACAACCACTGGGACGTACTGCCTATCTACTATCACGACCCACAGGAACTACTCACCCCAGCCGCATGGAGTGGAGACCTCAAGGCAGGAAAGTCGGACGTGAGTGATAGCATGAGTCGTACCAATTACTTCAACGGTCGTTTCTACACCGAGTATGCGTTTACGCTCAACGAAAAGCACGACCTGAAGCTGCTGGGTGGTTTGGATATGGAATCGAACCTGTACACCACATTGTCGGCATCGCGTGCCGACCTCATCACACCATTGGTGCCCACGCTCAACAACGCCACTCATGAGACCGTACGTCCCGGCTTTGGCAACACCCAATGGGCAACCATGGGTATGTTTGCTCGTGTGAACTATGCTTATGATTCTCGCTATTTGGCTGAGTTCTCTATCCGCCGCGATGGTTCTTCACGTTTCATCGGTGACAAGACATGGGCTACTTTCCCGTCGTTCTCTTTGGGTTGGAACATGGCACGCGAGGCATTCTTTGAACCACTAACCAAGACGGTACAGACGTTGAAGTTGCGTGGCTCATGGGGTACATTGGGCAATACCAACGTCAAGGAACTATATCCATGGTTCCTCAGCCAGCCAGTATGGGCAACAGCTTCAAGTTGGCTCATTGACGGACAGAAACAAAACGTAGCAGGTATGCCTGGATTGGTATCGCCAAATTTGACATGGGAAACCGTACGTTCTTGGAATGTGGGATTGGATTTCGGCATGTTCAACAACAGATTGCAGGGTAACTTCGACTACTTTGTGCGCAACACAAGCGACATGGTGGGACCCGCTCCCGTAAAGCCTTCTATCTTGGGCGCAGACCCACCTAAAGAAAACAACAGTGACTTACGCACCAATGGCTGGGAGCTGGAAGTGAGTTGGCGCGACCATATCGGCGATTTCAACTATGGAGTGAAGTTAGTAATGTCGGACGACATACAAACTATTACACGCTACTACAATCCTAATCGCTTGCTGTCACGATGGTGTGAAGGTCAGAAGATGGGCGACATTTGGGGATATCAAGTAGAAGGCATCGCACAGTCGGACAAAGAGATGAGCGACTGGCTTGCTAACAACAAACCATCATGGGGCTCGAACTGGGCTGCTGGTGATGTGATGTACAAAGACTTGAACGGCGACAAGAAAGTGAACAACGGTGAGAACACCTACGATAACACTGGCGACTTGACCGTTATCGGTAATTCAATGCCACGCTATCGCTTTGGTATTACTATGGACGCAGCGTGGAAAGGATTCGACTTCCTGCTCTTCTTACAAGGTGTAGGCAAGCGCGACTTCTGGGACGACTCTCCTTACAGCACTGGTGCTAACCACGGTATGTGGCAGGCAGCCGCCTTCAAAGAGCATTTGGACTACTGGCGTCCAGCAGATGATAAGAACTTCGGTCCTAATCCTGGCGCCTTCTATCCACGTCCTCTCTTCGGTAATGGATGGAAGAACTTCCAAACCAGCGACCGCTATTTGCAGAATGCAGCTTACATGCGCATTAAGAACATTCAGTTGGGTTATACCTTACCGGTTGAATTGACCAGCGCATGGGGATTTACCGGAGTTCGGTTCTATGTTTCGGCAGAGAACTTGTACACGTTCACTAAATTGAATAAAATCTTTGATCCAGAAGCAACAGGTGGCGACTGGGGACCAGGAAAGATTTACCCTCTGCAAAGGGTTTTGTCTTTTGGTTTGAATCTTAACTTTTAATAATTGGAAATTATGAAATACGGTATAAAAAATATTTTAAGTGGAGGAATGGTCATGGCATGTACCAGCTTGATGCTGACAGCGTGCAACGACTTCTTAGACAGGGCACCTCTGGATCAAGTGTCTCCCGGCGACTATTACAAAAACGCCGACCAATTGGGTACGTTTACATGGAATTATTATCAAACTATCTTTCCCAACAACATTGGTTGGTGGGCAGGTGTAGCCACTTACGACAACGGAACCGACAACCAGGCAACGACCAACGGTAATGCAAGCATGTTCTTGCAAGACCAGTGGAAGGTGCCTACGGCAGGCGGCATCGGCTTTAACGCCATCCGTGATGTCAACAAATTTATCAATGAGCAGGAAGCTAAGATAAAAGCGGGAGCCGTAGAAGGTGACAAAAAGCTGATAGAACAATACATGGGCGAGGCTTACTTCATCAGAGCCATGCTCTATTACGGCAAGCTGCAAAACTATGGCGACTTCCCTATTCAATTAAAGGAACTGAACATTGATGCCGACTTGGCGGAGGCAAGCAAGCGCATGCCTCGTAACTTGGTGGCACGCCAGATATTGTCAGACATGGACAAGGCTATATCTATGTTGCAAGAAAAACCAGCCAATGGCGGAAAATTGCGCATCAACAAGTATGCCGCTTTGGCGGTGAAGTCGAGAATGGCACTATATGAAGGTACCTTTGAAAAATACCACAGAGGTACTGGACGTGTGCCTGGTGATGCCAATTGGCCAGGAAAGGACAAGGCTTGGAACAAAGACTTCAAGATTAACCAACAAGAAGAAGTTGACTTCTTTTTAACGCAAGCCATGGATGCCGCCAAGCAGGTGTCTGATGCTGTTGGGCTTTCGACAGTGAACAGTCATCAAATGAATCCTACAAAGAGTGGTGAGTATGGTGGTTGGAATCCTTACTATGATATGTTTGCTTCGCCTGATTTGAACAAATATCCAGAAGTGTTGATGTGGAGACAGTTTAATGCAGATATCAGTGTGGCTCACCTTACATCCAACAAGTTGCGGACAGGTTCGCAGACGGGATGGACAAGAGGCTTGGTAGAGTCGTTCTTGATGAAGAATGGTCTGCCTATCTACGCCCGAGAATCTGGATACCAGGGTGACAAGTCGATTGACTTGGCAAAGACCAACAGGGACGAGCGTCTGCAATTGTTTGTATTTGGCGAATCAGACGTGTTGGCTTCAGACCCGAATAGTATTACGGTATATAATGAGCAAGCAAAGAAAAAGAAACTACCTACAGTTGAGCTTGTCAAGTTGGGCATTGCCAATATCATCATAGAGAATGCCGAGAGCAAGGACAACACTGGCTACAGACAACGTAAATTCTACAACTACGACCCAGCCATGCAGTTGGGACAGACTTTCTCGGATGTCTCAGGACAGATATTGGTACGCGTGGAAGAAGCAATGCTCAACTATATCGAGGCTTCTTACGAGAAGACAGGTGGTATTGATGCCACGGCACGGAAGTATTGGACTCAATTGCGCGAACGTGCTGGCATTACAGCTTCTATTGAAACAACCATCAACGCTACCGACATGAACCGCGAAGCAAACGTAAGCACACCTTCATACGACTGGGGTGCATTCTCGGCAGGTAAGCCTATCAACGCTACACTGTATTCTATCAGACGTGAGCGCAGAAGCGAGTTGGCTGGTGAGGGTTATCGTTTTGATGACCTCATTCGTTGGGCTGCTTTGGATCAGGTGAAGAATTACCAAATAGAAGGTGTGAACTTCTGGGATGAGATGTATAAGAATAAGGTGTTCGAGTATAAAGCTAAAGATGACAAAGGCAATGAAGTGGTGAAGAGCTATATCGTTGCTGATGGTGACGACAAGGCTACCATGTCTTCTAAGGAGCTTACAAAGTACTATCGCCCTTATCAGGTAAACAAGAAATACAACCTGTATGATGGATATACATTCTATCAGGCTCACTACCTGTCTCCTTTCTCTATTCAGGAGATGAAGGTCTGTTCGCCAGATGGTTCAGTAGAAAATACATACCTTTACCAAAATATTTATTGGCCGACAACTCCTAATGGAGAGGCTGAGAAGTAAGAGCAGTAGTTTATTTATGCAATATTTTAGTGGGAGGCAGTCAACCAAGAGCGGTGATTGCCTCCCGCCTTGCTTGAGTGGTATAAGGATGGTGATGTGCAATTTGCTTGTCCTATGCTTATATTTCATTAATCGCCTCATGTGCCATGTTAACAATACAAAATACCGTTAAATAACTTTAATTAGAAAAATTGGTTCATGAACACTTTTTGCATATTGACATATAATGTGTACTTTTGCAGACCGATTATTTCGGGGACGAACTTAGAGTCCCCTGTGCGGAAGTGTTAATAGTGGTGCTTTTGGCCGAGCATCATGGTTAGTGAATCGTTCGCACATGAGTGAAATAAAAACGTTTTTTAGTAGTAAAATTTAAATTTTTAATGGACACATTAAGTTACAAGACTATTTCCGTCAACAGGGAAACAGCTCAAAAAGAGTGGGTCGTAGTAGACGCAACCGACCAAATTGTTGGTCGCCTTTGCTCAAAGGTCGCTAAGTTGCTGCGTGGCAAGTACAAGCCAACTTTCACTCCTCATGTTGATTGTGGAGACAACGTCATCATCATCAATGCCGAGAAAATCAAGTTCTCTGGCAAGAAAGAAACAGACAAACTTTATACACGTTATACCGGTTATCCTGGTGGACAGCGTTTCAATACCCCTGCCGAGCTTCGTACTCGCAAGAACGGTGTTGACAAGATTGTTCGTCATGCCGTGAAAGGTATGCTGCCAAAGGGTCCGTTGGGACGTTCTTTGCTGAGCAACCTGTATGTATTCGAAGGCGCTGAGCACGACAAGGCTGCCCAGAAGCCTAAGGCTATCGATATTAACCAGTATAAATAATAAGGAAAGATGGAAGTAATCAATGCAATAGGCCGCCGCAAGAGCGCCATCGCTCGCGTATACCTCACTGAAGGTACCGGCAAAATAACGATTAACAAAAAAGATATTGAAACCTATTTCCCATCAGCTATCTTGCGTTATGTGGTTAAACAGCCATTGGAAACACTTGAGGTTGAAGGAAAATATGACATCAAGGCCAACCTTGATGGTGGCGGATTCACAGGTCAGAGCCAGGCACTTCGCCTCGCCATTGCCCGTGCGCTCGTCAAGTTGAATGCTGAAGATAAGAAGGTGTTGAAGGACAATGGATTCTTGACACGTGACAGCCGTGCTGTTGAGCGTAAGAAGCCAGGACAGCCAAAGGCCCGTCGTCGCTTCCAGTTCAGTAAGCGTTAAAAATGAGTTTGTAAGTTTTTTAGTTGCTTTAGTTTTTTAGTTGCATAGTTACTTGGTCGTTGACAGGTTTTAGCCTCATCATTGCGTTTATCGTATTTGACACATTTCTTATATGTTTATGAGCTAAACACCAGACCACAGGACTAATAAAAGACTCAAGAACTTAAAACTCAGAAACTCAAAAACTCATGTTTAGTATCTAAATCCTCGAGATTTCCCATGCGTGGCGAACTACTCGAAGATTGGTTCTAATCAACTAAAAAGAAAGTAAACAATTTAAAGAAAAGAAAAATGTCAAGAACAAATTTTGACCAATTATTGCAGGCAGGTAGCCACTTCGGACACCTCCGTCGCAAATGGAATCCAGCCATGGCTCCTTATATCTTCATGGAGCGCAATGGCATTCACATCATCGACCTGAACAAGACGGTTGCTAAGATTGACGAAGCAGCCGAAGCTTTGAAACAGATTGCGAAGTCTGGCAGGAAGATTTTGTTTGTCGCTACTAAAAAACAAGCTAAGGACATCGTAGCCGAGAAGGCCGCATCTGTAAACATGCCATACGTGAACGAGCGTTGGGCTGGTGGTACACTGACCAACTTCCCAACCATTCGTAAGGCTGTGAAGAAAATGACAAACATCGACAAGTTGATGGCTGATGGCACGTTCGCAAACATCTCCAAGCGTGAGTTGCTTCAGATTACACGCCAACGCGCCAAGTTGGAGAAGAACTTGGGTTCTATTGCCGACCTTACACGCTTGCCTTCGGCACTGTTCGTCGTTGACGTAATGAAAGAACATATCGCTGTGAAGGAAGCCAATCGCCTGGGCATCCCTGTGTTCGCCATCGTTGACACCAACTCAGATCCTAAGAACATCGATTTCGTGATTCCCGCAAATGATGATGCGAAAGATTCTGTAGAAGTAATCTTAACTGCTTGCTGCCAAGCCATCGCAGAGGGTTTGGAGGAACGCAAGGCTGAAAAGGCTGACGAAAAGGCAGCCGCCGAGCAACAAGAGGAAGCTGCAGAGGCTAAGCCAAAGCGCGCTCGCAAGGCTCGCAAGCAGACCGAAGAGACTGAGAAGGCTGAAGAAACTGAGGAAGTAGCAGAACAGGCTGAACCTGCAAAGGAAGAAAACAAGGAAGCTGAAGCTGAAGAAGAAGCTCCTGCTGCTGAATAATAGCATAGAATAGAGAAGAACGAAGAGGGAAAGGTATGTTCTTTACGTATCTGGTGGTCTCTTCATTCTTCTCTGTCCTTTTTTATGAAAGAATAATATTAACCCAATAAATAAGATTTTTATATTATGGTTGTAACAATTGCTGATATACAAAAACTTCGTAAAATGACCGGCGCTGGTCTGGCTGATTGCAAGAAAGCGTTGACCGAAGCTGCTGGTGACATGGACAAGGCTGTTGAGTTGGTTCGTGAACGCGGACTGGCTATCGCTGCCAAGCGTTCTGATCGTGAGACTTCAAACGGTTGTGTGCTCGTGAAAGTTGACAAAGACTTCGCTGCAATGATCGCCTTGAAGTGCGAGACTGACTTCGTGGCAAACGGCAAGGACTTCATCGAGTGTACACAAAACATCCTCGACGCTGCCGTTGCTGCTAAGGCCAAGACCATCGATGAAATCCTTACTTTGAAGCTCGCAGATGGAAAAGATGTTGCCACAACTGTTAAACTTCGTTCTGGTATCACAGGCGAGAAGATGGAGTTGGATGGCTATCGTTTCCTCGAAGGAGAAAACATCGAGGCATACAACCACATGAACAAGAACATCTTGTGCACGATGGTTCAAACCAACAAACCTGCCGAAGAGCAGGCTCATAACATCGCCATGCAGGTTGCTGCGATGAACCCTGTGGCCTTGAATGAAGAAAACGTTTCGCAAGAAGTGAAAGATGCTGAGTACAAGGTGGCCGTAGAGAAGACCAAAGAAGAGCAGATTGAGAAGGCTGTTTCAGCCGCATTGAAGAAAGCTGGCTTCAACTTGTATATCGCTGAGAGCGAGGAACACATGGAGGAAGGCCTCCGCAAGGGTGAGATCACCGCTGAGCAAGCAGAAGAGATTCGTAAGATTAAGGCTGAAACAGCAGCTGACAAGAAGGAGCACTTGCAAGAAAACATGATTCAGAATATTGCTAAAGGCCGTATGAACAAGTTCTTCAAGGAAAACTGCTTGTTGAACCAAGAATATATCCAGGACAGCAAAATCACTGTTTCTGAATATCTGAAACAGGCTGACAAAGATTTGGAAATCGTCGACTTCAAGCGTTTTAGCTTGCGTGCAGATTAAGAAATAGCTTCCAAGGAAGGAAGATACATGACATAGAAAAGTCCGGTTGAGTACCTCTCAATCGGGCTTTTTGCATTTATCTTCGCTACTTATTCTAATTTGTAGTATCTTTGCAGCATACCAAATTGCAGCTGCCGGCTGCGTAGAATCAATAGAAAGAATCAAAAGGATGAAGATATTTGCCGTTGGAATGAATTACGCACAGCACAATAAAGAGCTGTTGGGAACGTTATCAAAACCAGAGAATCCAGTGATTTTCATGAAGCCTGACTCGGCTTTACTCAAAGATCATAAGCCGTTCTTCATTCCCGATGACTTGGGGAGGATAGAATACGAGGCCGAAGTGGTCGTGCGGATTTGTCGATTAGGTAAGACTATCTCAGAACGATTTGCCCATCGTTACTACGACGCTGTTACGCTGGGAATAGATTTCACCGCCCGTGAGCTGCAACAAAAGTTACGCTCAGCAGGACAGCCTTGGGAGCTATCCAAAGGATTTGATGGTGCGGCAGCGTTGGGTGACTGGATAGATGTAGGCAAGTTTCGCAACATACAGGCGCTCAATTTCCATCTTGATATCAATGGACAGACGGTGCAACAAGGGTTCACGGGCGACATGTTGTATAAGATTGATGAGCTGATAGCTTATATCAGTCGATATTTCACCTTGAAAACTGGTGATATCTTGTACACCGGCACGCCTGCGGGAACGGGAGTGGTGAAGGTAAACGACCATTTGGAGGGGTATCTGGCAGACCGGAAAGTGCTTGAAATGAATTGTAAATAAACACAGAATTAGAACGCGTGTTGAGAGAAATCAAATTTCTTGTTATTGGTTTTTTGTCGCTTTTGTGCTTGAGTCTTTCTGCTCAAGAGCGTTTTTTTAACTTGACGGCAGCCGACGTGAAGATAGATTCACGGTTGCCACATTTTGCCCATTCCTTTGCACTGGGCGATCAATACGCTGACTCTTCCTATTCCGTTTCTATTCTCTATCCCGAATTCATTGATATGACATCGGCCGATGTCGCACGATACAGACAGCTTTCTGATGCACCATTGCCAGCCTTACCACCTATCCGACAACGGTTGGCTTTGGATAGAAAGAAGGGATTGTTGGAGGTAGACTTCTGCCCTTTGGTGTTTCGTGACGGCAAATATCAAATCTTGGTCAGCTTCATGCTGCGATTAGAAGCCCAACCACGCAAGCAATCGCTGCGACATGCCGCCGCGCAGACAAGAGCAGGCGGCTCAAGTCGTTATGCGTCCCATTCGGTATTGGCATCAGGAAAGTGGGCAAAAATACGCATACCCGCATCAGGCGTGTACCGGTTAACGGATGACTTGATTCGTAAAGCCGGCTTTACAGATAATAATAAGGTGAAAGTTTATGGCTATGGCGGTAGGTTACAAAACGAGAAACTGGTTGCTGAAGAGTTGGTGGCAACCGATGATTTGAAGGAAGTTCCCACATGTTGGGTTGATGGGCGTCGATTGTTTTATGCATACGGGCCGGTGTCATGGGATTCCAACACAGCTACTCGCCGCACTCGCAACCCCTATTCAGACTATGGCTATTACTTTTTAACGCAGACAGATGACACACCTACGTCTGTCGATTCTACGGCATTTCTGGCATCTTTCTATCCTTCGCCTGACGATTATCACACCCTTTACGAAGTTGACGCACATGCATGGTATGCTGGCGGGCGCAACTTATTTGACCCCAATCCCATCCCAGCAGGTTCTTCCAAGACTTTTATCATCCCGTCTAAGGCGGGTCAAGGCCATGCTAAGATGTCGGTAAATCTATCAGCTGGCACCGCATCTCAGGCAACTGTTGCCTATCAGAATACCGAATTGGGGACGTTGAACATTCGTTTAAGAGACCATGATAGTGGAAATGAAGCGGGTGCGGTATATGAAATCAACAGAACAGGGACGACTGATTCTGTCAAGATAACCACAAACTCAGGCGGTCCAATTCGCTTGGATTATATTTCTTTAACGTGGCAAAAGCCTTTGCCAGCACCACAACTCAAAGGAACCACTTTCCCTGTCCCTGAATATGTTTACAACATTACCAACCAAGACTTGCATGGAGATGGTTTCGCCGACATGGTCATCATCATTCCTACCAGTCAAAAGCTGCGCACGCAGGCTGAACGTTTGAAGGCTTTCCACGAACAAAACGATGGCATGCGGGTACGCATCGTGCCGGCAGATGAACTTTACAACGAGTTCTCGAGCGGCACTCCTGATGCCAATGCCTACCGCAGATACCTCAAGATGCTGTACGATCGGGCACAAACCGAAGCTGACATGCCGAAATATCTGTTGCTGTTTGGCGATTGTGTCTGGGACAACCGAATGCTGACGGCCAACTGTCGCAACCTCAATCCTGATGATTACCTACTTTGTTTTGAAAGTGAAAATTCGTTCAACGCACTTCATTGCTATGTAGACGATGGCTTTTTTTGCGCTTTGGACGACGGAGAAGGTTTGAATACCAATTTCTCAGACAAGCAAGATGTCGCCGTGGGGCGTTTTCCTGTGAAGACAGAAGCCGAGGCCAAAGTGATGGTTGATAAGGTTATCAACTATGTGAAAAACAAAAATGGCGGTGCATGGCAAAACACCTTGGTATTCATGGGCGATGATGGCGAGGACAATCTGCACATGCGTGACATCAATGCCACGGCCGATGCCATCTCAACACAATATCCCGATTATTTGGTTAAGAAAATCATGTGGGATGCATACGTTCGCGAAACTTCGTCTACAGGACATGCCTATCCAGAGGTAACTCGACTGATTAAACAGCAGCAGGCGGCAGGAGCCCTCATCTTGGATTACGGTGGACATGGGTCAGAAATGCAGATTTCCCATGAAAAGGTATTGAATTTAAGTGATTTCCAGTCGTTCAATAATCCTAATCTTCCCCTGTGGGTCACTGCTTCGTGTGACATCATGCCTTTCGATGGCGTCGCTCCAACCATTGGTGAGGCAGCTGTACTCAATCCAAAGGGCGGTGCCTTGGCTTTCTTTGGTACAACTCGTACCGTTTGGGCTTATTACAATGCCCTGATCAACACCTCTTTCCTGCGACACGTGTTGAGCAAGGACCATGCAGGGAAACCGATTACGATAGGTGAAGCTCAACGCTTGGCCAAGAATGAGATGATTGATACTAAACGCGACTTGACCGACAACAAACTGCAATATTCATTGTTGGGCGACCCAGCCGTGGCACTTCATCAACCCACCTTAAAGGTGGTTGTCGATTCCATCAATGGCTCGCCCGTGTCAACTGATGTCAAAGCTTCTCTCAAAGCTGGTGGAACAGCCAAAGTGACGGGGCATGTAGAGTACGCAGCCGACTTCAATGGAACGGTAACTGTAACCATTCGGGATAGTCAGGAAAAAATTGTTGGCCGAATGAACGATGCGGCTGACATCACCAGTCCGTTTACCTATTACGATCGCACCAAGACCTTGTTCAACGGATCGGGCAAGGTTGTTGGCGGAAGGTTTACGTTGACCTTCGCCATTCCGCGAGACATTAATTACACGGATGGCACGGGATTGATGAACTTGTATGCCCTGAGTAACGACCACCAGTTGAAAGCGCACGGTACCAGCGAGGCGTTTACGATTGGAGGCACGGCCGATGTGGCCAACGATTCCATCGGACCATCCATTTACTGTTATCTCAACTCGCCGTCGTTCACCAATGGCGATAAGGTGAACAGCACGCCTTATTTCGTTGCGAAAATCATCGATGAGAATGGAATCAATAGTGCTGGAAGCGGCATTGGGCACGACTTGCAGTTGATTATCGATGGAGAAATGTCAAAAACGTATAACCTCAACGATCATTTCGTGTACGACTTTGGCAGTTATACCACCGGAACCACGTATTACAACATCCCCGAATTGGCTCCTGGTCCGCACAAGTTGCAATTCAGAGCATGGGATGTTTTGAACAATTCTTCAACCGCAGAACTGACATTCCATGTCGTCAAGGGTATGCAACCCAACCTGTTTTCGGTCGATTGCACGAACAATCCCGCACGCACCACTACGACCTTCATCATCAACCACGACAGGGTAGGCACACAGGTGGATGTGGAAATTGACGTGTTCGACATGAGTGGCCGCCAACTATGGAAGCATCAGGAACGTGGCGTGAGTACTAATGATGCTTATACTGTTGACTGGGACTTGAGAGTAGACAGTGGGGCACGCTTGCAAACCGGCGTTTATCTCTATCGTGTGTTGCTCTCCTCTGAGGGCAGTCCGAAGGTTTCCAAAGCGAAGAAACTCATCGTGATAGGCAATAATTAACCATCCCGTGCGTTTTTTAATCAATAACAGAAAAGAGTTACTGAACAGAATGAAAACATTTCCAAGAATATTTTGCATGCTGTTGTTTGTCTGCTTTGCCATTACATTGTCAGCACAAGACAAACGAAACATGTTTAATCCAGTCCACTCATCGGTCACCTCACAAATGATTGCACCCGATGCTCGCTCAGCCGGTATAGGTGATGTGGGTGCGGCTACCGATCCTGACGTGGTTTCGCAATATTGGAACCCGGCCAAATATCCCTTCACCATCAGTCGTGCTGGTGTGGCACTCAACTACACACCGTGGCTCCGACAGTTGGTTAACGACATCGATTTAGCCTACCTGGCAGGCTACTATCGCATCGGTGACTATAGTGCCGTGTCGGGTTCGCTGCGCTATTTCTCACTGGGCGAGGTGACAACCAATGTTGACAGAGATGGCAAAGGGGGTGGGATGACCATCAACCCATACGAAATGTCATTGGATGTAGCCTACTCGTTGATGTTGAGTGAGCGATTTTCATTAGGTGCTGCCGTGCGTTGGATTTACTCTGACTTAACTTACGACTTTAAGGATGAAACCACTCCAGGCTCGGCTTTCGCCGCAGACATCTCGGCCTATTATCAAAATTATATCAACATTGGGGAACGTGAAAGTCAGTTGGGCATCGGTCTCAACATCTCAAACATCGGTAGTAAGATAACCTTTGGTGGCAGCGACAACAGTGAATTCATTCCCACCAACCTGCGGTTGGGTGCTTCTCTGATGATTCCCATCGATGAATATAACCGGTTTACCGTGGCAGCCGATGCCAACAAATTATTGGTACCCACCTACCCAAAACAGAATGAGGGCGAGAGTACGGAGGACTACCAGGAGCGTGTACAGAAAGAATATTATGACGTGTCGAGCATCAGCGGTATTTTCAAAAGCTTCAGCGATGCCCCCAATGGTGCGAAAGAAGAGTTGCAGGAAATACAATGGAGCGTAGGTGCCGAGTATGTTTATCACGATCAGTTCGCACTGCGGGCAGGCTATCATCATCAAGCGGAGAATAAAGGTAACCTAAAATATTTTACGGTGGGTGCCGGTTTCAAGATGAGTGTGTTCTCATTGGATGCAGGTTACGTCATTGCCATGGCGAAGAGTAATCCGCTTGATCAAACCCTTCGCTTCTCATTGAACTTTGATATGGATGGGATTAAAGACTTGTTTAGGAGATAAAAATGGCAGCCTCTCCCCCGACCCCTCCCCGAAGGGGAGGGGAGTGAATAGCAAGGCTATCAACATGTAAACTTGTAATCTAGGAGCCTAGAAAATCTAGAACATCTAGGAATCCTAGGAAATCTAGGCAAACTAGATAACTAGAAAAACTAGAAAAACTAGACAACTAGAAATCTAGATACTTGTCAACTCGTAAACTCGTAAACTTGTCAACTAAAAAACTTATACCTTATGCATCCTATTTTTCGTGTTGGTTTTGGCTATGATGTCCACAAATTAGTGGAAGGGCGCGACCTTTGGCTCGGTGGCATCAAGATAGAGCATTCGATGGGACTGTTGGGACACAGCGATGCCGATGTGTTGATTCATGCCATTTGCGATGCTTTGCTGGGAGCAGCCAACATGCGTGACATCGGTTACCACTTCCCCGATACCTCTGATGAAACCCTCAACATGGACAGCAAGGTAATCTTGCAGAAAACCATGGCACTCATCGCCACCAAAGGGTATCAACTCGGCAATGTGGATGCCACCGTTTGTGCCGAACAACCCAAGATTAATCCCCACATTCCCGCTATGAAGAGCTGTCTGGCCAAGCTGATGCAAACCGATGAAGACAACATCTCCATCAAGGCTACCACCAGCGAGCGCATGGGTTTTGTGGGTCGTCAGGAGGGAATGGCTGCATACGCCACCGTGTTGATAGTGAAGGCATAAGCGTTGGCATCGTTCGTCAACGCTTCTATGAGGCAAGTGGTTGTGCGGTTTAGCTGAACCATGAACGATTGCTGTTCTTTGCAGCATCTATAAGCTGAGGCATGATTGACAGGGATAAACACCTTTGTTTCTCTTTATGAAATAAGAAAATGAAACACGACCGCCATCGTCACAACCCGCCTGATTTGTGCCAGTGCAGCCGAAATATGTGTTTCGACGGTGCGTTTGCTGATGTGCAAGGCTTGTGCTATTTCCTGATTTGTCATGCCTTGCAATCGGCTCATGGTGAATACTCTGCGCCGCTGATCGGGCATTTTGCTGATAACATTTTCGAGAATCGCCTTGAGTTCTTCACTAAAAATCATTTCTTCCAAAGAATTTTCTTCGGGTACACCCGTCTCTGGGTAACTTCTTAAATTGTGCTCATGCACTTTCTGTTTGAGGGCATTCAGTGTGCAGTTGCGTGCCATGGCATACAAATAGGCATCCCAATTGTCAACGATTCCTATTTTATCGCGTTGAATCCACAATTTAAGAAAGATATCCTGCGCAATGTCTTCAGCCTCATTTTCGTCTTTGACGATGGCATAAACGAAGTTTCTCACCTTGGCATAATAACGAGTAAATAGCATATCGTATGCTTTTAAGCATTCGATATCCTGGGGGTTGGTTTGCCCTACCGTTATTATTTTCTTAGACATTGAATGGGTCTTATAAGTTTTCTTTTGCGCAAATATACGATAAAAAACAACATCTTAAAAAATATTACATTGATTTTACAAACCCTTCGTGTTGAAAAGCAACTGCTTGGCCAGCGAGATGAGTTGCTGCCAAACGAGCTGTCGGTAATAGTGTAAATCTTCGTGTGTCGCCTAAATTCCGCATGAAAAGTTAATTTTTTATCACAAAAAACGCCCTAAAAACAGCCAGTTGAAACTTTCAAACTGGAAAAAATCAATAGGCAAACAGCATGCAAAAAATGAGTTGAGCGGGTAAGAAAATTCGACTTTGGGTGCAAAAGCAAAGAGTTGACTGCTCAAGAAGCATGACTTTGATGAGCTATCTGCATGCTCTAACCCGTAAAAAGCATGCAGATAACATCCTTAACGCAATGCTTTTGCTCTAAAAAGAGATGAAACGCAAGCCTAAAATGACCGTCAAAATTCATAATGTGTTGAGTAGCAGACCGATATAAAAGTTGCGAATGCTTGGCGAATTTGCGGCCCAATGAGCAACTGTTTGCAAATACGCAAAATATGAAGAAGCTCTTTGTCAAAAAAAATCAAATGAGTTACCAGGATGATGTTCAGCTTTTATCTTCACAAGAAGCATCCTTTTGTGTTACCGAAAGGCTGCGGTTTATCCTTAAATCCTCGTTTAACATCTTTTAACTGCGTGTGCTGACCGTTATCATTGTCTATTGAGTAAAACCCTAAATCATGAACAAGGAAACCGCATACAAAATCATTAGATATTTTGCAGATGGACTCATTCCGTCTCGCTATCGCCAACAAGTGATGGCGTGGCTCATTGACGAGGCGGACAGAGAGGTGAAAAACGAAGCGTTAAAGCGCGTTTGGGATGAAACCGATGACGTGATGAATGCCGACGCCATGTCGCAGTCGGTTCTGCGAAATCAAGCTCTTTGTGCTCATCACGGGCATCAGGAGCGTGTTCGCCAAAATCGTTTGAAGGTCTTGAAATATGCAGCTGTTATCTTCTTACCCGTTGCATTATGTTTAGGTACATGGTCTATTGCTTCTAACCAGATGGCTTCCCAAGCCATGCTCACCGAATGTCATGTGGACAACGGTCAAACTAAAGTATTGCGTTTGTCCGATGGAACCCAGGTACGCCTCAACGCAGGTTCTTCTTTGTTTTATCCCCAACGCTTTAATCGTTTTTTTTCTCGGCGTGATGTCTACTTAGACGGAGAGGCACATTTTGACGTTGCTAAAAATAGCAGTCAGCCTTTTATCGTACATGTGGGCAATTTGAAGGTCAAGGTGCTGGGAACCCATTTTAACGTGAAGGCCTACCCTGCCGACGAACTGGTTACCACAACCTTGGAACAAGGAAAGGTGAAAGTTTATGAAGACAAAATCGCCATGACGCTGTTGCCCAATGAACAGGCGGTTTACAATCGCATCAGCGGCAAAATGACGAAGCGTAGCGTGGACAGCGGGAAGTACAATCAATGGATGAACGGTAAATTGTTGTTCGATCAAACACCCTTGAAAGTGATTATTGCCGATTTGCAGCGTCGATACAATGTCTGTATCAAGACCACTCCGGCGGTTGATTTGTCACAACAATTCACCATGGCTTTCAGGGCAGACGAAGGTATTGACGACGTGATGAAAGTGCTGACGAAAATATCTGGAAACTTAGATTATATTCATCAACAACATACAATTACACTTAATGTGAAGAAAGGAGGACACAAAGCAGGCAATATGAAATAATAACATGTGAATATTGAGTCCGCATCGGGGTGATGGTATGAAGAGCAATCACGGATGCGCACGATTAAAGAATCTATATACAAACTAACAATTTATTTTATTTACACAAAGTAATGAAACCTAAGGCTAAAAAAACACGGTTAACGATGATGCCATTCAGCAAAACTTTTTTGGTTGGCGCATTGTTATTTATTTCATCAGCAGGGTTTGCACAAAATCAAATCATCAAGTTGCAGCAGCGCAAAGCAACGCTGAAGACTTTGATTACTGCGATTGAAAAACAGACCAACAAATCAGTGGACTATGGACAAAATGTCATCAATTTGAAGAAGATAGTCCAAGTAAGTTCTAACAAGATGAAGTTGTCCGATCTCTTACAAGAACTTTTCAAGGGTACCAACGTCGATTACACCATTACCGACCACCACATCTTGATTAGTGAGAAACCTAAAGCTAAAGTAAACAGTTCTGCGCAAGACCAGGCTACCATCAAGGTGACAGGACAGGTGACTGATGCGAATGGCGAATCACTCCCAGGCGTTACGGTGAGAGTGAAGGGCAGCAAGACTGCAACTGCAACCGATATTGATGGAAACTATAGCCTCAATGTTCGTAGCAATGACATACTCGAATTCTCGTATGTTGGATTTGCTACTCGCGAATTCAGAGCTTCTGATGTCACCTCTACTACCGTCTTGAACGAAAGTTCTAAACAACTGGGTGAAGTGGTAGTAACGGCTCTCGGTATCAAGCGAGAGGAGAAGGCGTTGAGCTACAATGTACAACAAGTAAAGAGTGAAGAACTAACTCGTAACAAGGATGCCAACTTTGTCAACTCGCTCAGTGGTAAGGTGGCAGGTGTAAGCATTACCAAAAGTGCCAGTGGTGTGGGTGGTGCTACGCGTGTGATTATGCGTGGTGCAAAATCTATCGAAGGTAGCAACAATGTGTTGTATGTAATAGATGGTATCCCCTTGTTCAACTTCAATGGAGGTTCTGATAGTGGTGTTTTAGGAGAGGGACGTGTCAGCAGTGAAGGCATTGCCGACTTTAACCCTGAAGATATTGAGAGTATCAACGTTTTGGCGGGTCCGTCTGCCGCTGCCTTGTATGGTAGTAATGCAGCGAATGGTGCTATCCTCATTACCACTAAAAAGGGTAAAGAGGGGAAAATGGAGATATCATTCTCTTCAACTGCCGATTTTAGCTCTCCCTTACTCATGCCTAAGTTCCAAAACACTTATGGTAACAAAGCTGGCTCTTACGAGAGCTGGGGTGAAAAGCTTGCAACGCCCAGTTCATACGACCCTGCAAAAGACTTCTTCCGCACAGGTACTAACTTTATCAACTCATTGACCCTAAACACAGGTAATGAGTATAATCAAACCTTTGCATCGGTAGCTTCGACTAATTCAAAGGGCATTGTGCCAAACAATACGTACGACCGATTGAACTTTACAGTTCGAAATTCTTCAAAACTCTTTGGTGGTAAGGTTCAATTAGACTTAGGTGCATCGTACATCAAGCAAAAAGACAACAATATGGTATCTCAAGGTGAGTATTGGAATCCTATTGTGGCTGCTTATCTGTTCCCACGTGGCGAGTCGTTTGATGCTATCAAAACGTTTGAGCGCTACGACAATACACGAAACTTCCCATTGCAGTATTGGCCCATATTAGATGGTAAATTTGCCAATCAAAACCCCTATTGGACAGCTTATCGTAATTTATCTCCTGATGATAAAGACCGTTATATGTTCAATGCAGGCCTCACTTATCACGTTTTAGATTGGTTGGATCTTGCAGGTCGTGTACGTTTTGACAGAACTTTCATGACGAGCGAACGAAAGATTTATGCTTCTTCATACGATGTGTTTGCAAAGTCAAAAGGCGCATACGAATACTATAATTATAAAGATCATCAGACCTATGTTGACTTTATTGCCAGTATCAACAAACGTTTTGGCGATTTTAGCTTAGCTTCCAACATTGGTTACAGCTATTCAGATTATGGCTCACTCACCAGAGGCTATGGTGGTAACCTGACGTTGGTACCCAATAAGTTTTCTTTGACGAACATCGATCCTACCGATAGTAAGATTCGCGAGGAAGGTGGCGACAGCAAGGTGCGCAATGTGGCAGCCTTTGCCAGTGCCGAATTAGGCTACAAGAGCATGCTCTACCTTACCTTAACAGGCAGAAACGACTGGAATTCGCGCTTGGTTAATTCTTCTGAAGAGTCGTTCTTCTATCCTTCGGTTGGTTTGTCGGGCATCATTTCTGAAATGGTAAAATTACCCAAAGCCATTTCTTACCTCAAAGTAAGAGGTTCGTTCACCGAAGTAGGTTCGCCTGTATCACGTTCGGGTATGACACCGGGAACCATCACAACGCCTATTTTGGGCGGTAGTTTGAAATCAACCGACATTTATCCGTTTACCGATTATAAGGCAGAACGTACAAAGTCGTATGAGCTTGGTTTGACTGCACGCTTATTCAAAAAGCTATCCTTCGACTTCACATGGTACAAATCAAACACCTACAACCAAACGTTTATCGGTGAATTGCCCGAAAGCTCTGGTTATAAAGCCGTATATTTACAAGCAGGAAATGTGGAGAACCGCGGTGTGGAGATGACTTTGGGTTATCACGACAACTTTGGCGAGTTGGGTTGGAACTCTTCGCTCACCTATTCGCACAACAACAACGAAATTATTGAGATGGTGAAGGATTATACTCACCCCATGAGTCCCAAACCGATTAACATTCCTCAAGTTTCTAAAGACAATGGTCGTGTTATCTTAAAGGTTGGAGGTTCTATCAACGACATCTATGCAAATAAGTTCTTGGCTAAAGATAATCAAGGCTTTATCAATGTTACCTCTTCTGGTGGCTTCAACGTAGAGAATGTAGATCCCGTGTACCTCGGTAAGACCACCCCAGATTTTACGATGGGTTGGAACAACTCATTCTCTTATAAAGGTTTCGGACTAAGCTTTTTGATCAATGCACGTGTGGGCGGTGTTGTTACTTCTTCTACACAAGCATTGCTCGACAAGTTTGGTGTGTCGCAAGCCTCTGCTGATGCTCGTGATGCTGGTGGTGTGCTGATTCCAGAACAGGGAGTGTTCGATGCCAAAAACTATTATAACTTGATAGGCACCGGCGAAACAGCCTTGGCTGGCTACTATACCTATAGTGCAACCAATGTTAGATTGCAAGAGTTAACTTTCAGTTACAAGTTTAATTCTCGTTGGTTCAATAATGTGGTGAAAGATTTAACACTCTCGTTTGTGGCTAACAATCCTTGGATGATTTATTGCAAGGCACCTTTCGATCCAGAGGTGACTCCTTCTACAGGAACTTATGGACAAGGAAACGATTACTTCATGCAGCCCAGTCTGAAGAGTTATGGATTTAGTGTAAAATTTAAATTCTAATCAACTATGAAATTTCTAAGATATAAACAATATATGATAGGTTTATTGGCTTTGTCATTGTTTGCTTCGTGCGACTTTGAGAAAATCAATACCAACGAGTTCGAGATGCTTCCGGAAGAAGGTAAAATGGACGGTATCTCTGTCGGTGGTCCTATAACAGCTTTGCAAAAGTGTGTAGTTCCTGTTGGCACACAAGACGACGGAACGAATGTTGCCAACGAATATCAAGTAGCTTATCATTTGGCTGCCGATTGTTGGAGTGGTTACTTTGCCCAAAACAACAACTGGAACAGCGGTCGTAACAACTTAACCTATTTCTTAATGGACGGTTGGGTATCGGCATCGTACACATCGGCTTACACCAAAGTGATACCGTTGTGGCAAGACATCAAGATAAAGACTGAGAAAGATTTCCCAGAAGCTTATGCTTTGGCACAAATTCTCAAAGTATCTACTTGGCATAAGGCTACTGATATGTTCGGTCCAATTCCTTACAAAGAGGCAGGAAAGGGACTTATTAGTGTACCTTACGACAGTCAGGCAGACGTGTACAAATGTATGTTTGAAGATTTGACGAATGCCATTGGCGTGCTGACAAATGCTCTTGAGCATGGTACTACCAAATTGTTGCCCAATGCTGATGCCGTATATGGAGGCAATGTGAAGAAATGGATAGTTTATGCCAACTCTCTAATGCTTCGCTTGGCGATGCGTGTATATTATGCTGACGAGGCCATGTCAAAGAAGTATGTACTGCAAGCGGTGAACAATCCTTACGGTGTAATGCAGTCTAAGGACGATGAAGCCAAGATGGAAAAAGGTGCAGGACTTACCTTTATCAATAACCTTGAGATTTTATCAAATCAGTATAATGAGTGCCGCATGGGCTCATCAATGCAGGCTTACTTAGGTGGATACGAAGATCCACGACTCCCTAAATACTTTACAGAGTCTGAAGCTTATTACGCTCAGGAGTTGGGACAATACGGAAAATACCTGGCAGTGCCAACTGGTAATATAGCTTCGCAGAACGATGTATTTAAAATGGCATCAAGGCCTAATGTAACCAAAACAACCGCCACTTATTGGATGCGCGCATCCGAAGTGTATTTCCTTTTGGCGGAAGCAGCGTTACATGGCATGTCTGTCAATAGCTCTGCTGAAGAATTGTATCGCAAGGGTATTGCCATGTCGTTCGAGGAGAATGGCATTTCTGCCAATGAGGTAGACAGCTATATGAACTCTGGACGTACACCGATGAAATATGAGCTAAGCATGTGGCGTCCTCATGTAAATGTTTCTGAGCCTTCTGTTACAAATGCTACCGTAAAATGGGGTGGCAGTAACGAAGAGAAGTTAGAGAAAATCATGATTCAAAAATGGATTGCACTCTATCCTAACGGACAGGAAGCTTGGAGTGAATATCGTCGTACGGGCTATCCAAAGCTGCACAAGGTAATGGCGAATTACAGCAATGGTGAGGTGGATACCAACATTGGTATTCGCAGAATGCGTTACCCAGCCAATAGGGCTACATCTGATGAGGACAAGCAGAACTTGGACAAAGCGCGTCAGATGCTGCGTGACGGACAGGATAAGGCTGGTACTCGCCTGTGGTGGGATAATAAGAATAAATAATACTTAAAATCGAAAAATAATGAAACGTTTTAAATATCATCAACTATTTCTCGCTCTTGCGATAGGAATGTTCATGACCTCCTGTAGTGATATGGTAGAACCCGAAGCAAAAGAGTTTGACCATGTGGGTGGTTATAACACCATGAACAACGCAAAGAGCGAACAATATTATGCTGATTTAAGAGCTTATAAGAAAACGGCTAATAATTATGGTCGCCCTGTAGCATTTGGTTGGTATTCAGGTTGGTCGCCAGCAGGCACTTACCGACATGGCTACCTTAGTTCGATGCCTGACAGTATGGACATTGTGTCTATGTGGAGTGGTGCCCCTAACAGATTTCAAATCACACCTGCACAAAAGGCTGACAAAGAGTTTGTGCAAAAAGTGAAAGGAACCAAACTGCTGGAGGTAACCCTACTTTCTTATATCGGAAAGGGTAGAACTCCTGATTATGTTTACCACGAAGTAGAGAAAAAAGCAGAACAAGAAGGCTGGAACAAAGACGAAGTGCGGCTGAACGAGGCAAAGAAACAGGCACGTTGGAAGTTCTGGGGCTACAATGGTGTACGTGGTTCAGAGAACCATAAACAGGCGTTGGCAAAATTTGCGAAAGCTCTCTGCGACTCGTTGGTAGCTAACGATTGGGATGGTTATGATATCGACTGGGAAATTGGAAGTGGTGTCTTTGATATGGATGGAACTTTAGAAACCAATGAAGATTTGATTTATTTGATTAAGGAAATGAACAAGTATATTGGTCCTAAGAGTGACCCAGAGGGCAATGGGCACAAACTAATTTGTATTGATGGACGATTTCATGGTCTAACCAAAGCCTTAGATGGCTATGTTGATTATTGGATTGCACAATCGTATGGCTGGGTACCCAATTTAGACAGCTATGATTTTGATACCAAAAAGCTGATTATTACCGAGAATTTTGAATCGAGTTTTAGAACAGGTGGTCAGTTGTTGAGGCAGGCAGCTCAAATGCCAACCAATGGATATAAAGGTGGAGTGGGCGCTTATCGATTTGACTTGGATTACGACAATACTCCAAATTATAAGTGGATGCGCCAAGCCATTCAGATTAACCAAAAGGTTTATAATGAATGGAAAGCCAACCAGAAGAAAAAGTAGTTTAGTGAATCATCAAAAATGAGTTAACAATGAAAAACAAACATATATGCCGTTCTCTTTTAATGGGAGGATTAGCCCTCTTGTTAGGAGCATGCAATAATGAGAGCGAATGTGATTTGCTCGCAGAAAAAGTTTATTTCGAGAGCAGTGAATATCAGGTGACAGTGGAAGCAGAAAAAGATGTGATGGATGTAAATGTCACCTCACGTCTTAGCAATCTTCTTTCATCGGATGTGAATGTGTCGTATGAAGTAGCAGAAGAGTCATTGGTGAAAGAGTATAATGCGAAGCATGGTACAGGCTACTTGCCCTTCAATACGAAAAATGCGAAAATAAACACACCGCAAGCTGTGATAGCAGCAGGTGCAACGCACGCCAAACCAGTAATGCTTACACTATCTGGCTTGAATAGTCTTGAAGCAGGAAAGTCTTATGTCTTACCTGTTCGGCTAAAATCAAGTAGTGTTCCAACAGTTGCGGGTGAGGATATAGAATATATTATTTTAGCAAAGCCAATCTTAATTAATAAGGTGGGTAAGTTCTCGAATGATTATATTTCTATAAAATTCCCAGCAGGAACCAATTTTAAGTCGTTCACGTTCGAGTCCTTAATCTATCCAACAAGATTGACAGATTGCAATACTATCATGGGCACAGAAGGTGTGTTTATTTTGCGTGTTCACGGATGGGATCCAAAATTTAAAAGAATTCAAACAGCAGGTAAAAAAGATTTTGATGCACCTGTAGCATTGGAGGTAAATAAATGGTTACATGTCGCAGTAACTTTTGATCAGTCTACTGGCAAGGTTATTATGTATCTTAATGGAGTTAAGAGTGCAGAGTCTAATTTAAATATGTCAGGGTATGATCCTAATTCTGATGTAGGATTCTTTATAGGCAAGCTTGCAGGATTCCCCTGGGGCGAACGACCATTCAAGGGCTATATGAGCGAAATGAGAGTATGGAGTGTCGTACGTTCGGAGAAACAAATCAAGCAGAACATGTTAGGAGTCAATCCTAAGTCTGATGGACTTGAATTGTACTATAAGCTTGATGGCTCTGAGAAAGTAGAGGGCAATATTATCAAGGATGCTGCCAAGAATTTGGATGGAAAGACAAACGGTATTAATATTACTACCTTAGATGAACCTATCTCCATCAAATAATTTTTGAGAGTGATATAAAATGTAAATAAAAGGAGGTGTGCGACCATGCGTACACCTCCTTTTATTTCTA
>JBNPOM010000008.1:0-85968 GCA_050315175.1 Prevotella sp. SGI.027 | reverse complement strand
TGTCTATGATATTGACACCCAAACTCATTGACTTTGACGTCCAATTGCATTGACTTTGGCGTTCAAAGTCAATGCAATTGAAAACACGAAAACATACCGCATTTTCAAAGGTCTTTAAGGTATGTTTTGCGGGAAATGAAAGACTGAGGCAAGATGGTTTATACTACCGTTGAATAGATACGCAGGATGATATCCCTATTATCCAACTGATTTCTAATCATTTAGAAGGATTATCTACCATATTTCAATAAAATTAAGAAAGAAATATTTGTGTATCTCGCAAAAAAGCCGTACCTTTGCAATCGCAAACAAGAAAACAACATCGCGGAGTGGAGCAGTTGGTAGCTCGCCAGGCTCATAACCTGGAGGTCACATGTTCGAGTCATGTCTCCGCAACTATAACGCTTGGAAGTCCTGTAAATAAAGGGACTTCGGGCGTTTCGAGTTTTTAACTCGGACGAAAAACTGAACATTTTTCACTTGCATTGGTTGCGATTTGGCAAACAGTGTAAAAAAAAATGGCAATTTTAAACAAATCTTTCCTTACTACTAAAAATATAGTGGACTACACATTGCCATGCTTGCACAAAGGCAAGCAATGGTATGTCGACTTTTACGCCTACGACCCTTCGACCGACAGCATGCGACGTAAGAAATACATGCTGGACAGGTACAAAAAAGTGAGCGATAGGAATAAATATGCCACTATCTTGATAAATAACTTATTCGAAAAATTGAAGGCGGGATGGAATCCGTGGACGGACGCAACCAAGACGAGACACTTCACGGAGTTCTCCGTGGTGTTGGACCGATACCGCGCGTACATAGACCATGCGGCACAGAAGGGGGCGCTGAAGGAGAAGACGCACATTGACTACTTGAGTAGGCTGCGACAGTTGGAAGCGTACCTCGAAGAGTCGAACGTGAACATACGCTACGCTTACCAGTTTAACAAGATGTTTGCCGTGGACTTTTTGGACTACCTTATCCTGGACAAGGATAACTCTGCACGTACTCGCAACAATTACCGTGCATGGCTCTCGGCGTTCGCCTCGTGGATGAAGGAGCGGCAGTATATCGAAGAAAACCCTGTGGAGGAGATTCACATGCTGCGCGAGGAGGAGAAGATGCGCGATGCGCTGCCTGCTGACGCTCTGGTGCGGCTGAAAGATTATCTCGGGAAGTATAACCCTCCATTTTATCTTGCCTGTCTTATGGTGTACTATTGCTTCATCCGCCCGGGTGAGCTCAGGCACATCAAGGTGGGGGACATCAGTATAGAGAAACAGACGGTGTACGTGCGTCCTGACGTGGCAAAGAACCGCAAGGGGCAGTATGTCGCCTTGAACGACAAGGTGTTGAAAATGATGATTGAGCAAAAGGTGTTCGAGCATCCGTCGCAGGAATATTTGTTTGGGCGGAAGTTGATTCCCGGCGAGGAACAGGTGTACATCAACCAGTTCAGGCACGAGTGGCGCAAGGTGCGTAAGGCGCTGCACTTTCCTGACAGTTACCAGTTTTACAGTTTGAAGGACTCGGGTATTCGTGATCTTGCGAACGCAGAGGGTATCGTGGTTGCCCGAGACCAAGCGCGACACACGGACATCAGTGTGACGAACAAGTATCTGAAGAATGCCAACCTTGCGCACGAGGAAGCGAAACGCTTCAAGGGTGAGCTGTGATAGAAGCAACGGAAAGGCACAAAGAGAGGATATAAGCAACGGAGTGGCACGGAGGAACACGGAAAGACATACAAGGACACGGAAGAATATATAAGGAGAGGATATAGGCAAAGGAAAGGCAACGGAGAGGCACGGAGGAACACGGAAAGAAATGAAAAAAGGCATACTATCCTCACGGACGGCATACCTGATAAAAAAATGTTACCTTAAAAAATGCTTTTATTTTGTTTGTCAGTCGTCAATGAAGCGACGCTCCCACATCGACCATTGCAGTTGTGCGCTGGAACCTGGCACGAGGCTGTAGTTGTGGGCACGCAGCCACATGACGACATCGAGCTGCTCGAGGTGCATGACAGGCTGTAGCTCGATGATGATGTCTGAGGTTGTTTTGGGCATGAGTACCCACTCTTTGATGTCGGCATCGGTGGCTAGATAGCTGGGATGCTCCTTAGCATAAGCTGTGAGGATGGTGTCGGTACACTCGAGGCGCATACGCTCGTCTTCGGTGATGCTCGGACGTGAACACCACATGATCCATAAATCGTTATCTTTTGTTGTCTTCATGATTTACTCCTTTCCTTTTTCATTGATACGAACGATATTCTTGCTGTTGATGACCGCGTGGCGGATGTCGCCGAGGTCGTCGATGAGGAGCTGGAGGGACACGATGTAGTCGAGCATTTGCTTGGCTTCCTTGTCGTCGTTTTCAAGCCCTGCCTGTTCGAGGATGAACCACCGCTTGATGTCGTTGAGCAGTTCGATGCGTACGTTGAGTATGTCAACGCGTAAGAAATCGGTCATTGCTTCACAAATCGTATTGTTGTATTTTGAAGTTTCCATGTTTTTGTCTTTTTTTTCGTTGAATGTTAGTTTGATTGTCTTTTTAGCGCAGCCGTGAGCCATGCGGCTACTGCCATTGCCACGACTGCCACCACTGGTTCTTGTTCTACACACACCGCCCCTACCAACATGGCAGCGGTGACCATGTTTACCCTTAGCACGGTACGGCGTGAGACGCTGTACTGGCAGATGTTGGAGTAGAACAGACTCTTTGCATTGAGCCATAGGTTGACACTGTTTACACACTCTTGCCAACGCTGCTTGAGCGTAGGCTGCTGCTCCATCTTGTTGGGAGCGAAGCTGATCATGGTTTGTTGCATTTCCATTGTTTTTATTTTCCATTACCACGGATTCTGCCGTGGCGCAGAGGTACAGAAAAAGGCGGCTGCACATCCCGCTGGAAAATAAAAACAATGGTTCACCCGGAGGGCTATCAAAATTTTTACGGAATGGCAAGCCGCCACTATCGATGTCTAACTAAGTTGCAATAAAAAAAGCCCGAGCCTTTCTATCTTGCCGAGCGTTTACCGTCGCTCTCCGGAATGGTTACACCATTTGTTTTTAAATTCCATTGGCAAAGGTAGGGTGTTTTTTTGAACGGTGCAAATTTTTCGGTGTATTTTTTATTGTAAAATTGATAATGAAGCGAAATGGAACGATAACCCTGTGTTTTTTAACAACGAATTGAACGAATGGAACGAAAATTGATTGTTGGAACAATGAACGCAGGCGTTCACCGAATTAAACGAATTTTGGTGTTTCTTTTTAAGAAGAGACAAAGCGCACGCTCTCCATGGTGGGAAGCATGCGCTTGGGGTAAGGTTGCGCCCGTAGACGTCGGGCGGCTTTTTTTGTCTTAATTGGTCAAACAGATAACCACGCCTAAATGCTTTCCGCGGCTCTGCGTATGCGGTTGCTTAGGTCGAAGAGCGATCCGCGCAGCTGTTCCAACTCTTCCTCGTTGAAACCGCCTTTGCCACCATTGCCGTCGATACCGTTCAACTTGTGATAGAACCATGAAGACGATTTGTGGAAGTATTTGTTGGCAAAGTCCATCCATGACACCGAGAGGTTGATGTCTGCCAGCCGCTGTTTCATATCACTTACCACTGCCTGCTTTTTGATAACTGTTTCCATTGCTGTTTCCTTTCTTTTGGTTGAAGCTCCATCCCCATTGGGGGAGGAGCGGTGGTTTTGTTTTTAATAAGGTTGTCTGAGCATAGCGTAAAACTTCTCAATGATCACACTGAGCAGTTCTGGGTAACCGTTTGGATAAGACCGGTTGTAGTTTCTCATCTGCTCGAGGAGGTCTCTTTCCTCCTCTGTCACCCTCATTGTTTCCATTTCTTGTTTCATTTTCCGTTGTTTTTATTAAGACAACGCAAAGATAATACATTATTTTGTACTTTGCAAGTTTTTACTATATTATTTTGTAGTGTCCGTGCGAATCTTTCATTTCAGGGTAATGCTGTTTTTTTTTACAACGAATTATTTTTTAACAACGAATTGAACGAATGTAACGAAAATTGATTGTTGGGAGCAATGAACGCAGGCGTTCACCGAATGGAACGAAAATTGATAGTTTCTTTTAAGAAGAGACAAAGCGCATGCTCCGTGGTGGGAAGCATGCGCTTGTGGTAAGGTTGCGCCCGTAGGCGTCGGGCGGCTTTTTTTGTTAAACTGGGGGAGCAAACACCCCCTCGCCTAAATGGTTTCTATGCTGTCGGCGGCACGGCGTATGCGTTCGGCAAGGTCGCATAGTGCGCCTTTGAGCTGTATGCGCTCTTCAAGGCTGAACTCTGTCGGCTTTCGATTGCCATCGATGCCGTTGAACTTGTTGTAGAACCATGATGCCGACTTTGAAAAGTAGTCGCGCGCCAGGCATCCCCACGAAATGGAGAGTAGGATGTCGCTCATCTGCTGTTTCATGGTCGTCTGTTCTGTTTGCTTCATTGTCATGTATCGTCCCATATCTTTGATGTTTTAATTATCTAATATGACAAATGTAGTGTAATATTTCACACTGTGCAAATTTTTAGTGTAATTTTTAGGTGGGACTATGTGGGATTAGGTGGGACTATGGTACATTTATAGGAGTTCGCAGAAGTAGCCTGTCTTTTCCTTGTCGATGCCGTCGTCGGAGACGTTGAGTTCTATCTTCTGGCAGATGAACCTCTTGTTGTCGAAGACGTAGATTTTTCTCGGGTCGGGAACATCATCGGTGAGGAACTTGATGACGATGGTGTGATGAGCGTCCACATTCACGTTGGAGCAGAAGTCGCCAAGGGAGGAGGTGTTTCCCCACAGCAGGTCGGTACTTTCGCTGACATGCAGGCTTAACGAAGCACTATCGTCAAACCCTGGTCCGGGATAGATGCGGTACATACGGCAATCGGTGTAGGTGACAGGCGCACGGTATCTGAAATATTCTCCATCGTCGTTACGGTTGTAGTCGAACATTCCGAAAATAATTTTTCTATTCGACACCCCCTTACCTTGGAACATGACGAACATGGCATCGGCAGCCTCTCCCTCATTGGACTCTTTCTCTACACCTCCCTCTATGGCATTCTGAACGCTTAGGTAATAGTCGCCCTCTTCATCGACGCTCATTTCCTTTAAGCTTGCCTCCTTCTCGTTGGTGGTAGACGGAATGTAATACGCCACCTTTGGGTATCCCTCGAACCTGATGCCAATCTTCTGCAGGGCATCTTCCTCCTTGAAGAGCATCTTCATGGTGACGGCTACTGGAGCGATGCACAGCTCCTCGTACTGGTCGCTCTTCTCGTTTCGCACAATGGGATTGAAGAAGCCGCAAGGCAGCACCTGTCCGACCTTTCGCTCGGGGTCGGGGTAAGTCTCGTCAATCTCATCGGCATACACATAGTACAGATCACCGACTTTCTGTATGGTGGTACGCTTTTCCCTGTCGCCCATCTTGTCGAACTCAACGAGTCCCTCTTTGACGGTGAACGCACTCAGCACGTCGGGCGACACCACCTCACGCCACGACCTGTTTGCCGAGCCACCCAGTCTGAACCTCAGGTTAGAGGTGAGCACGTTCTTGATGCCATCGTCGTCATACTCTGTGGTGAACGTCTCCACATGTTGGTATGCCACGGACTCGTTTTTGAGCATCTCGTTGGCTGATACTATTCTGACGCTTCGTTCCTGTTCATTGAAGAGGATGGTGGCATTGAAGAGTTTTCGTATCTCCTCGATGAACTTGTAGACCGTCCAATGCGGCAGGGCATCCTTGATTCTTAGCGAGCGTGTGGCGTTGGCAATGAGTAGTCTGTTCCATGGCTCTTTGTCGTAATCGTTTTGTAGCAAGGTGTAGCCCTCGTTTTCTATGACCTTGCGTAGCACGTACATCAGGTTTGGTTGCACGGCAAGGTTGTACATGAATGCCCTGTTGCCACCGTGCCATGTCTTGCCGTTGACACTCCAGTTGCTGATGTCGCCCACGCAAATTCCATTCGAGCAAGTGTCGTTCGTTTCATCCCATATTGGGTTGAACGCTGCGATGCCCGGTTGTCCCACAAAGTTGCTTTTGGTGAGGTCGATGAGGAGAAATGCCCTTCGTGCCAACTCCGTTCGTGTGGGTTCATCGAGCCCCAACTGTGCGTACGGCTCTTTGTCATATCCGTGTGTGATGGAGACTGGAGGGAAGTTGATTTCGTCGATGTAGTGGTTCTCGAACTTTGAGTTGTACTTGATACGACTCTTTCCTCCGACGATCTGCACCTTGACGGTGTCGTTGGTGATGGCAGTGATGATGCCCTTTCCCTGCATGACGATTCGGTTGTCGACATAGAGCAGACATTGCTCGAAGGTGGTTGCCGTCTTTTTGACGTCGAGCCTGTGGACGTTGGCGAAGAGTCGCCTGTTGGCATCAATCTCCATGGGGAAGATGATGTCGTAGGAATAGGTACCCGAATCCTTGACAAAGGGGTTTTCGAGTGTTACCTTGATGTTGTTTTTTGTTGACGGATAACCTTTCTTTCCGTCTAAAGTACAGAGGAGCATAGGTGAGTGGGTTTTAGAAGCCTCCCCCGTCCCCTCCCAAGGAGGGGAGGTCAGACAGCTGGAGGTTTTGGTTTGAGTTTATGAGTTGTTAAGTTTTTTAGTTGACGAGTTTACGAGTTGATAGACTCAAGCTGGTTGGACTCCCCTCCTTGGGAGGGGTTGGGGGAGGCTTCCTATCTACTTGTTCTGTTGTAATTTATCCCAGTGGCGTTCTTCTTTTTTGAAATCGTGCATGGAGACGTTGGCGGTGATGCCACCGTCGAGCAAGGCGCCCATGCGGTCTAAGGTTTCGTTCATCTTACCGATGACGCCGCTGAGCTCCGCGTTGTCGGTCTGCACATTCACCGTTGGTGCGGACACTACGGTGGTGCCTGTTCCCAACGACTGCGACACATCCGCCGCCGTGAGCATTCCGATGGTGTTGTTGCGCTGCGCCTTGTCGATCAACTGGAGTGCCGGCAAGAGCTGTGGGTTATTGACCGCCCTGTGGTTGGCAACGAACTCCCCTTGGTGTACGATGCCAGCCTTGCGACGGTAGTCGCTTCCGCCTGTGAATCCACCCTCGTAGTAACCAGCCTCTTGTGCCTGCTGCTGCTTCTTGATGGTGGCAATCTGTATGGCACCAGCCGCCATTGCCAGTCCTGCGGCAATGGGCGCCATGACCAAGTTGGCAGGTGCCGGGATGCCCCTCATGACCGACGCATACGCCGAGACAGCACCCAATGCCGTCTGTGCGATGGCTTGCGCCACCTGTATGTTGGCTTCCTTGCGCGCGTACTTCGTCTTAATTTTCGCCAGTTCCTTTTGCTTTTTGTCCTCGAGCTTTCTTGCCAGTGTAGCGTTCTTCCCGGCATGCTTGATCATGCGGTCGTACTTTTGCTGTGTGACCTTCTGCTCGTAGTCGGACTGTGCCGCATAATACGACGACATGGCATTCATGATAGGCGTTATCGCTTCGTACGCTTGTTGGAATTTCTGCCCCATCTGGTCCACCATATCCGCCGTTGCCTGTCCCATTGCAGCCATTGCCTCTTGGTGCGAGATGACACCGTTTGCCTCCATCTGTCGGATGTTCTCCATGACAGACGAGAACTGCACGATGTCGGCGGTGAAGTAATCGGTGACCGACTGACCGTCGGGGTGTTCGTTCTGATAGTCCGCCTTGGCGTTGTTGGCAGCCGTCTTGTGCGCCCTGTCCACCCTTCGTTTGAACTTCTCACCCTTAGAGTCGTTCAGGTTCTGCTCGCTCTTACGCCATTCGAACTGCTGCTCCACCTCGTTGCGATATTGCGCATACTTCGTGGTTATCTCCGTTTTGCGCTGCTCGTATTCCTCGTGTTTCAGCTCACCCCCTTTGTACAGGCTCTCCATCTGTTGAAGTTCGTACCGCTCCATCCACTTGAGCCTGTTGACCGCCAGCGTCTTTTGCTTTGCAACATCCTTTTCGCCATATTCCTCTTGCAGCTGCGAGAGCAACTCCTGATAATGCCTTGCATTCTCAATCTTGTGCATGCCCTCTCGCTGCTCGATCTCCGCCTGGAGGTCAAGGTACTCTTGTGTTCCCTTGTTGTAAAGTTGCTGCCGCTCCATGAGCGCATCCAGCTCGTTTTGATACAGTGCCTCATTGAGCGCCTCTTGATTCTGATAGAGCGATTTTCCCTTCTGCTCGAACTCACTTTGCAGCTGCAGGGCGACGGTGTCGTGCCTGTACCTTATCTCCTCTTCGGTCATGCGGCGCACGTCATCGTTGTACTTCATGAGGAGTTCCTCCTTTTTTCTGAGCAACGCCTTTGCCTCTTCCGACTCTGCGCCATTGATGCGTATCTGCTCATCGAGCGATTGCATCTTGATGTCCTTTTCCTTATTTCGGAACGTTCGCAAATCAATCTCCCCTTGCGCGTACTTTCGGTAGTTCTCCACCAGTTCAGCATCGGTGAGCGCCTTTTGCGCCTGTATGGCATCCTTGAGTTTTTTCTTTCGCAGTGCCTCTTGCTTGCGTTGCAATGCCTCACGCTTTCGTTCGGCATTGGCTTGCGCCTTTAGCTCTTTATCGCTTATATAGTCGCCACCGTTACCTTTGGGGTCATCCCCTCCTGAATCAGGAGCTTCGCCACCGCCTTGTTGTGTCGACATCTTCGCTATCTCCTTCAATTTCTTCTCATATTCTTTCTCGAAGAACCTTTGCTTTCTGTCCAGTTCCTTCAGGTCGGCTTCAAGGTCAACTTTATACTGCTGACTGACGCTTCTCTTATGTTCGACCACCTGCAAAGAGCCATCTTTCCCTTTGACATAATCCGTTCCTTTGAAAAGGTTTTTCATGTTATGCCATGTAGCCCCAACGTCAGCTTTGAACCCATGCCATAACTTCCCCCAGAAACTTTCCAGGTACTCTTCGTTGACATCTTGCTTCTTGCGTTCAATCTCCTCCACCTTTGCCAAATAAGCCCTTGCTTTCGCTTGCGCCATGATGAGATTGGTGAGGTTGGCTACCGACTCGGCAGTTTGTTGTGAACGTATATTCTCCAGCGACAAATTCTTGAGGTAGCCTGGATATTTCTCTTGCAGCTTTTGTATCGCTTCTTTTCTCGCCGTATCTGAGATTGTTTTGTCCTTAGCCACCTCGAGCAACTTGGACAACTCAACGACTTCAGACCGGCACTGTGTGGCAGCTTCGGCATTTACCTTGTTCAACTCCTTTTGCGACTCGGTCGCCTTGTCCGTCTTGCTGATGAAGGCGATGATGACAGATGTGAGTGCTGCCATTGCCGTTGCCGCTGCCACATAGGGGTTCGCCTTCACCACCTTGTTGAGCAACGTCTGTGCTGCCGTTGCCAACGAGATTTTGCCAGTGAGCAGTGCATAGACAGCCGATGAAATCTTGAGCTGTACATTCTTTGCTTTTATGATTGCCGTGTGATAAATATCCTTGGCGATGTGCCACATCTTCAGCACCTTGCTCTCTTTTTCCTCGAATGCTTTTAACTTCAACAACAAGGTATAAGTGGCGATTGCCGCCCCCAGCGGCACCAGCACCTTCCAATACTTTGTGGAGAAGTTGATGAGCTCGCTCAACGCCTTAACGGTGAAGGATGCCGTGGTGACACCATATTTGGCGATGGGCAGGAGTTTCTCTCCCAGCTCTATGGTGAGTTCGTGGAAACTCTTTTTCGCCTTGTCAAGGTTCGCCTGTACCGTAGAGTTCTGCACGTCGAACTCATCGATGACCGATTTTCCCTGACGGTAAGCGTCGTTGGCGAGCTGCTGACGCTTCTTCACGAGGTCTATTTTATCGGCGAGCGTGGTGAGTACGCCTGTCGCCCTTGTGCCGTCAAGTCCCATCTCCTGAAACATCTTGGCAAGCACCTGGAAGTCGCCTTTTTTCTTCAGCGATTCCAAGAGCGTGATTACAGCACCGTTGGCGTCCTCCTTGAGCATCTTGGAGAACTTGCCCACCTCGATGCCTGCAATGTTAGCGAACTTCTTGGTGTTGATAGTCATCTTCGTAAGTAGCTGTGAGAATGCCGTTGCCGCCATCTCGTCTTTCTGCATGTTCTCATCGAGTACCGCACCAAAGCCCATGATTTGCGTCTGGGTAAGCCCGAACTGTTTGCCAATTCCTGCCACGCGAGCCGTGAACTCCACGAGGTAGTTCGCCTGTGCCGGTGAGTTCTGCGCCAGTTCGTTGATTGCTGAGCCAGTGGCGAGCATCGCACCACGCAATCCCATGCGCTGGTCCTCTCCGAACGCCATTGTTAGCTTTCCGATTTGATCCACCGCCTTGTCACCAAGGTCATCGCCCAACGCCACGCTGATTTTGTCCGCCGCATCAACGAACTCCTCTATGCCCTCCTTGGAGGTAATTCCCAAGCGACCTGCCGCTCCAGCCAGCTCGTTGAGCTGCTCACGCGAGGAGCGTGTGTCCATTTTCTTGAAGTCCTCGTTCAGCTCTCGCACCTGCTCATCCGTCTGCCCGGTATATTTTCGAGTGTTCGCCATGACATCCTCCATGGAGGCGAAAGCGTCTGAACACATGCGTACCGTCTGAGTTAGCCCAGTGAGTGCTGCCCAACCCTGTACGATAGCCCCCCAGTTCTTGTTCAGTCCGTCGATGAATCCCCTGACGAGTCCTTTGCGCTGCTCGGGTGCTTTGAGTTGGTCGTTGACCTCTGCTATCTGCTTTTTCAGTCGCCTTGACTTCTCCGCCAGCTCATCGAACGCCTTTGTGCCGTGGCTTGTCTCACGGAGTTGCTCGTTGACCATCTGCAGGGCATATTCCAAGTCGCGCATGGTTGCCCCACTGAGGTTTCTCAGCGTTTGGTCGATGACCTTGTTCTCTCTTGCCACCACCGCTTGATCTTTCGTGAGCTGCTGTATCTCTTTGTCGTATTTGTCGATTGTGAGGTTCACCAGTTTTTGTCGCTCGTTGACCTCCTGTATACGAGAGGTGACCTTCTTGAGGTTCTCTGCATGCGCCTGATACGCTTTCGTGTCCGGCTTGGTCTTCTCCATCTCCTCTCGGATGGCAGCTGCCGCCGTTCGGAGTTCAGAAAGCGATGCTCCATTGACATTAGCCAACACGGCGTTGACCGTCTTTGCCGCTTCTGCCACACGCCTTGTCTCCGTTGCAGCCTCTCCAGCCGAGCCTTTGAGTTCCAAGATGCGCGCGTTGGCTTTCTGCATGAGCGCATCCAATTGTCGGAACTCCTCCTCGTTGGTGACGTTCGCCATCTGCCGCCTGAGGTTGCGCACCGACTTCTGTAGTTCGCCGAGACTTGCCTTATCCAAGTTGCTGAGCGTTTGGATGGTGTCCTGAACGCTGCTTCCGAATGCCCTGATAGCGGCACTCTGCTGCCTTATCTCCTTGTTGAGTGTACGGAGGTCCTTCACATCGTAGTCCTTGCCACTTAACAACGTGTCTTTCTTGCGTTTCAGCTCATCCAAGCGTTCTTGCATGGTTTTCAACTCATCCTTCGCCTGTTGGGCGTTGAGCCTTATGACGGTTTCAAATTCTTGCGTGTTTCTTGCCATAAAAAAAGCTATCCTTGATTTTTGGTCAAAGATAGCCCTGTGGAGTGAGGGATAAAAATACGGTTTTAGTTTGTTAGTTTTTGAGTTTTTGAGTTTGTAAGTTCTTTTAGTTGACGAGTTTACAAGTTGACAAGGAGACGAGTTTACTATATCACCGTCTTGGTCACTTTCAAAATGACTAAGATAACAAGCACAGCTGCCACCCCCATTGCCCAGCCACCCATGTCCATTTTCCACCGCTCCCATTTGGTTAGCGGCTTTTCCACAGGGTAAGGCACAGGAATGCTGTCTCGCTGCATGATAGTGTCTACTTTATGCGTTTTTTCGTTCGACATCTTTTGCAGCAATTTGTTGCGTTCTATCAAGAGCGCGTTTTTCAATCCTTTTATCTGTATGCCCAATGCGGCCAGCTGCGTGCTGTCTACTTCTTTGACGGTCATCCACTGAACGTCTCGCACGCTGTCCCACCGCTGCACCGTGTCCACCCTCGTTTTATATAAGGTGTGATACTCTGGCACAGGCACAAATTTAACAGTCTTGCAGCCTGTCAGCGACATGAGTACAAAAAATAAAAATAATATCTTTTTCATTCCGTCCACCTTTGCGCCTCCCATTCCCTACGTTTTACAAGCCCGGGCAGAACCTTGCCGCCCGAGTGCACCCACCGCCTGAACTCCGCTTGTATCATCTTATCGGGGGCATGTCGCAATATACGTCTATAGAGCGTCGAGCGCTTGAAACTGCCCACGCCAAGATTGAATATGAAACTCACCACGGCGTCATATTTACCCTGCGTGTCTATCTCTTTCATTGTGTTCGCAAACCTGCCGGCCACCCATAGGTCTTGCCGTAGCATTTCCTCGGCCTGCCGCTCCGTGATGCGCTGCCCCATCTTCACGCCCAGCGTATGGCCGTAACCGATGGTGGGCTTACCTCCCGAGTCTCGATAGGCTCTTAGCCGCAGCCCCTCGAACTCCTTAATTTTCTCTATCAGTTGATTACTTGCTTTCATTATAACTCGCATTTCATGATTTTCAAATCCTCATTATCATTTTCTTATATCGCCCCATTTCTTGCGCTCACGTTCCCTGATGGCTTCCACATGGTCTTCCTCCACAAGGTCCGATAGCTCGTCTTTCGACTTTGAAAGCACGTGGCTAAGCAGTAGCAATATGCCACTCTTTAGCGAGAAATCGTAGCCGTATGGCTTAAGCATGTTTCCCACGATGCTCATACCCTCTATGGCGCACACCAGCAGGCATGCCCATTTGGCCACCGACATGGAGTGGCCCACGGCGCAATCTATCATCGACACGGCGAGCACCCACGCCACATACGTCACCATTTTACTCATGGTGGCACGCAAGGCACGGCTCGGTGAAATGTGTATGCCCAGTTTCATGCTCTTGCGCAAGCCAGCGACAAGATCGCACATTATCACGGCCAGCATCGTTATGAGCCATGGCAGCATCGTCAGCAGGGCGTCGTTGAGAAAAGCAGCCGCCATCGGCGTTAGCGCTCCGGCACTTGCCTCTTCAACTATCTTACGGCTTGTCATCATTACTTTATCCTATATATTTTTTTTATAATTAAAAAACAACCAACCGAACATCCTCACCGACAGATAGTAGACAAAGCACCACAGCATAAGCCACGAGCCCGTACTTCTTTCCACCATATCCACGAGCAACCTTTTGTCGGCTCTGAACCGTGCCTTACCGTCTCCGCCTAAGTCATACATCGCATCGTGCAGCTCACAGCACGCTTGGAATTTGTCGAAGAAGGGCGGCTTGATGCCAAACACACCACAGCCATTTACGCCAGCTCTCCACAAAGCTCCTTTTAAGTTTCTCATTTCAGTTCACACATTTATGAATTATGAAAATTCTCCTTTAGTTAGTTCTCCCCTCCTTTGGAGGGGTCGGGGGAGGCCGCTCTTTACAGTGCCAGCTTTTCAGGGTACCCCTTTGTATAGTCGTAGGCTTCCACCTCTTCCACCGTCTGCAACGCCCTCACAGCTCGTTTGTGTCCCTCCGTTACAATATAGCACGCATCGGCATAACGCTGTATCTTGGCAAGCAATAGCCGTACTTGCTTGATAGGCAATGATGCTTGTACACCCTCCACCACAAAGGTGATATCCGTTTCGTCCAACAACTCTGCCGCATCAAGGCTCACCAAGTAGTTGGCACGCACGTTTGGCGTAAGCCATGTTTTTATGCCGTTAAAGGTAAGGCTGTTCACAGCCTCGCTGTCAGAGTAGGCTGCTATCTCGGCTATCTTCACCTCCTTTGCCCGTTGCAGCTCTTCTTCTACATCCTCCACGTACACATATCCAGCACGCATCAGCATCTCGTCTGTGGGGTTGTACACCCGTTTTCCGTCAATCTCCATTGGCTCACCTTGATAGGCTTGCCCGTCTTTCTTCCACTGTTTCATTATATTCTATTCGTTTTATATTAAGGCTTTATAATGCCATCATTAAACAACTTGTTGCAATACTCACTGTTTTCTTCTGCTTTTTTATCTGCGTCCCAAAGCTGCACACCATAGCGCATCCATTTCTTCTGATACGCTATCGTCGCCAATTCCACATACCTGTCATGACGAAGCCATATACTACTAAACACTTCTGGTCGGTTGACTACTTCCTTGTCAATGTGGTCATAGATATAATCAAGGCATTCTTTGGTAATGGGTGAATAACGTACGTCTATTTGCCGATATTTTCTTGGCTGATACCCAATGGCTTGGATAAATTCCAAGGATTTGCACCACATAAAAGTCATCCACGTGTGTGTACTTAACGAATAAATCGTTGATATATATTTTAGCTTATCACAACCACGAAAAACAAACGAGCCGATATTAGATTTTATCACAACATTCTTTATGCTCGTAACATTTTTGAATGACTCAAATAATTTTTCGCAATTCAAAATTTCCAGTCCGCCTCCGTCAAAAGACAGCAAAGCGTCTTTATCTGCAAATTTGAAAGTATCCACTTTATCAAGATGTGGCAGCCTGTTTATCCCAGTGGACAGCGCAACAACTCTCTCCACACCATTCTCCGTAATGGTAAACGTAGTCGGCTTGCTCACCTCTATCACCATGTCCCCCTTGCCATACTTCATGGCATGCAGCAGGCATCTTCTTCTAAACTCGCTCATCGTCTATCCTTTCGCATTATATTCTCCAAACACAGCATGATACATGTCCGTATCATTGTCGTACACCATAGAGATTTCATAATAAGTGTTTGGTCCAAAAAGCGGCGTCAGTACAAAATAACAGTTCGCAGGGAACGCCACGTTCTGCATCTTTTCCGCACCCACCTGCACACACATTCTGTACTCCGCAGCCAACTCTCCTTGCTGTGGCTTTTCCATAGTGATGTCGAGCGTCTTGGGGTTACCCCTCCAACGATGTTCCTCAAAGGGGCGCAGCGTCACAGCCGTTTCCGTTTCCTCGTGCGTTACTATCTTCATGGCATTGCCAAGCGAGCTAACAAAGTCTGCTTCCGTGCCACTGTTTCCTTGTGCTTTCCAAATGTCGTACGCACTCTTTCCGTCCGAGCCGTCACGCAGCTTTTTCATGCGCTCGTTCACTCTTTCTATGGCATCTTGCGTATCAGTCTCTCGTTTCCTCTCGGCAGTGGCACGCTCATTCTCCGCCTTTTGGCGTGCATCTTCATTCGTCTGTCGCTGCTGCTCATCTTTCTTCCGTGCTTGTTCCGTGTCGTTCCGTTGCTTTTCCGCAGCCACACGTTCCGTTTCAGTGGCATTCCGCTGCTTTTCCGCTGCAACACGTGCATCCTCTGCTGCGTTGAACCTATCTCGGTTCTTTTGTCTTTCCTCTTCGGCTTGCTTGCGCAGTTCTTCATCCGTCTGTCGTTGCGTTTCCGCCTGTGTGCGACTAACTTCCGATTTGGCACGCTCATTTTCCGAACCTACCCTTGCCAGCTCATCCTTGGCACGCTGGCTCTCGGCTGTCTGTCGTGCCTGTTCCATGCTGTTGCGTTGCTGTTCAGCCTTTCCTCGCTCTACTTCTGCACTCGCACGATAGTTTTCAGCGGTAAATCTATTCACCTCCGCTTGTTGACGTTGTTCCTCGGCAGTCTGTCGCTGTGTTTCAAATGATTTCCGTGCTTCTTCCGTGTTGTTCCGTTGCTTTTCCGCAGCAACTCTTTCCGTTTCAGCAGTAGCCCGCTGTTTCTCGGCTTCCGTCATTTCATCAAGCGTACCCTTGATGTTATCTTTCAGATGACCAATTTCTGTAAAGGTAGCATAATACTCATCAATTGTACCCTTATATCCGTGTGCCTTTGCTAACTGGTAGGCATCCACCAAAGCAACAGGGATGTTCGCTTTCACCACAGCTCCGTCAAAGCGTGTGTTGTCTTTCACCAGCAGCACCACACCCTCCGCCATCGCAACGTTCAACCTTTTGCCGTCTGCATAGTTAGGGTCAGGCGTGTTCACCTTGACTTCCGCACGCAGCTCACCCGGTGGCAGTCCATGGCCGTCCATAAAGCAGCGTATCTTGTTGCCGTCCACAGAGCAACGCTCGCAAACGCCAGCAGTGCGTCCAACAGTGTATCGGCTCGCCATCACGATAAAATCTATTCTGAAATCTTCATCGCCTAATTGATACGGCTTATCTCCAGCTAATAGCTCTACCACTAACTCGAAATCCTCCTTGTAGTTAATTCTCACTATTCCCTTTGCGGTGGAGGGCTTTTCCTCGCTGCCGCACGTTCCGTTGCATCCACACATTTCGTTGTTCATATCTTTTTAGTTTTTTAGTTCACAAGTTGATAGTTGACGAGTTCACCAGTTGAAAGTTCAAAGTTCAATGTTCAAAGTTCAAAGTAAACGTTTCCGTGTCTATCTCCACACCGTAGAATTTCATCTGCGGCAATGCGATGATTCCAGCAATCTCCACATTCGTCTCTTCCGCTATCGATGCAATTAGGTTGTCCAAGTCGGTAGCAAGAAATTGTGAAAAGTCCTTACCGCCAATCTTCACGAACGTGTTGCAAATCCTTGCTCTGATGCTACCGCCTGCACCCTCGATACTGCCACCGAACCGCTTGCCAATATCCAGCCCACGCACCTTTTCACTGATGAGTGCTATCGATGCGCCCGTGTCCACCAAGAAGTAATACTCTCTGCCATTGACAATGCCTGGCACGATAATACGCTTGTCTGAAATTGATTTTACCGTTGTCATGTCAAAACTATTTTTTATATCTGACCGTGGTCTGAATGGTGAACGCCGCCACCTCCTTTGTAATCTGAAAATCTCCAAGCTCCAGTTACTGTGTCTTTTTCGATGTACACGTTCGCAAAACCAATCATCTTACCGTTGCTGTATTGGAACTTCCGTGTTTTGTACACATAGACACTTTCGTCACCAACTCTCGCAAGCGAACCATTGTTCACAGGATAATACCACCCATCTGCGATGCGTTGCTTACTGAAATCATTTTCAACGAATGTCACATCGTTGTACTCCTCGTTACTACCATAAAAGCCTGTCTTTCTGTTATAGGCTGCGTGGTAGGTGTAGAACTTTCGGCAATCGCTTTCCATGATGTTGCTTATACGATTCGCATCCGTATAACTCTCTTCCCTCATGAGGAAAGCCTCCGACCAGTATGCCTGTACAATAGCATCCGTGAGCTGCTTCATGCCCGTCCACCCAAGGTCGTAAGCGGGGTTGCCGTCTTTATCATAAAAGATAAGATGCGGCATACCACTATCGTCAACCGACAGCTCGATGCCTTTCTTCCTCTCAAACGTAAAGATATTAAACTCACCGTCATGCGCTTCGATGAAAGGGTCGCCAACCAACTTTGGCATTGTACGCAGACTGCCGACACTCAAATCACCGCTCACTTCCGTGTTGCGTGCATTGAGCCTTATTTTCTTATCTTTGATGAAAATACCAGTTTGCTCAAGCGCATCCACCGTGCCGTCATACGCACACCATGGCGTTGCAGTGTCGCCCTCCTCTAATTTTGGGCGGCAGAGGTACAATGTGGCAGGCTTTGTACCATTGATGTTCATCGTCACACTGCCGTAGTTCAAGTCATCTGTCGTGAATGTTCTGACAAATCTAATCCATTCTTCGGTCGTGTTACTAAATGCAGGGTTCTCTCTAAAATTCAAACGGCTGGCATTATTTGGCTTGCGCCCACTCATGGAATCTTCATTTTTGAAAGCTTCAAAGCCGAAACCTACATATCCGTCAGCTTTCTCATCAAATTCCACCTTTACCCATGCGGACAAAGTATAAGTCGTGTGCGGTTTCAGCTTAATGTTGCATTTCGCACCAGTCTGTTTTTCCCAAAACAACCCGGGATATTCTGAAACACCAGCTAAGGTCTTGAACTTTATAGCGTCCGCACCAGCCACGCCACCGCCTTTCATATACTCAAACCACTCTTCACTGTCTATCTTTGTGCTTGCAAGTCCAACCCCCAAATGCTTCTCAATGGCAGCCTTGCACTCACTAACCTTATTCCTTGCAGTGTTTATGGCATTATCGCAAGCATTTATCTTATCCTGTAGGTCATTCCGCTTTGTCGTGTCGTTAGTAGGCGTGGCATCCAACTGACGTTGCAAATTTTCCTTCTTAGCTGTATTCTGCTGAATGACAGTCCCCTGTTCATAGGCAATCTGTATCTTATCCTGCATCTCCGACAAGTCAAGGTCACTACCCCAAAGCAAGTTCGGGCGAGTTCCATTATTCACGGTTAGGCTGATTTCGTCTGACTTTACCTTCAACTGCGAGTACTGCTCATCTAGCTTTCCCACCGTGATTTGGGTCTTTTTAATATCCTGCTCAAACGAACTCACCCTACCTTCGGCAGTTTCTATTCTGCTGGTAAGCGTTCCATTCTTCGTGTCAATATCAAACACCACCTTTGGCTTGAAGGTTACAGGCACAATGCGCTGGTCTACAATGTCGCTGCCTTTTTTCAGCGTCACTGTGTAACTATTATCGGGTGTTTCTACATAATCAATTTCGCTTATTTTAAAACGGTAGGTGCCATCTTTATAATCAAATTCCCAATCATTTGGTTGTAGGGTGAGCGTCATTCTTTCGGCTGTCAATGTAGTGAAGTTCACCTGCTCCCCAACGCTTTTCTGTATCTTATATTCCAGATTCAGGTCAACATATTCCTCTTTATACTCCGTGATGTACGCCAGCACATTCTCTGACAGCGGCAACAGTTTGTAGCTCACGGCATCACTTCCGTCCTTCCCGTCAGTTCCTTTCTCGCCATTGATGCCGTCTTTTCCGTCTAAACCGTTCCTACCGTCCCTGACAACATGTATCTTCTGCATGTCAACCAACTTCTGCATGTCAACCAACTTATCGTAGATGAGCAAATCCACATTAAACACATCGTTCATGTCTTCTTTCTCAGCCCACAAGTTCCACTTATTCCTGACTACTGTTACATGGCTTTTATCGCTAAGAGGCAGATTGTTCTCACCTTTCGTCACACGCACTTTCACGTTTTCACTTGGCGACAGCTGCGTAAGATTTTCACCCTGTACCTTGTAAGCATAGATAGAGATGAATTCTGGTGAAAAACTCCCATCCGCTTTTACATTAAACTGCGAGCCACTCATCACCAACTTGTACAGCACGGAACTATTTTCCGCCAAGCCTTTCATGAAGTCCTCAATAGACTCAAGTCCGCCATTGTCGCTCTGCACCTTGAAGTTTCCCGTCACCTGACTGCCGTTTGCGGCAAACCAAGTGCGCTTGTGGGTTGATAGTTTGTAGTCGTTCACCCCATCATACTGCACCCAGTATGGAGCTTTCAAGTCTCCGTCAAAGCTATTATAAGCACACGTCATGATGACACTCTGCCTTTCCTTGTTGTCTCGATTTCCTATCTGCACAAGGTCATCACCTACCTTTGGTATGTCGCCTATATCCTGTGGACTTTCATTCTTCATTTTCTGGCGGTCAGTTTTTGAAAGCACCAATTTCAGGCACTTCTCCTCCTTACCGTCAATCGTGTGCGTCACCACCTGTGTGGGCGCATCCGTCACTAACCTCCAATAGTAGTGGTTACCAATGGCATGTGGCTTTCCATCGTTCGTCTGGTCTCCCCTCCCTTGGCTTCCCCCCTCCTTGGGAGGGGTTGGGGGAGGCTGTAGGGGGAGGCTATTCATCCCATTTGAACACATCATCTGGTCTTTCGGCTCGCACGTCTGCAACAGCTTTACACCGTCTTTCTCCGCACGTTGGTAACACACAAAGCCGTCTGGCGTTTCCTCTACTGCATCCACGTGGAAAGTACCCGCAGAGTTCACCGACATACCCCCAGCCGCCTTTGCCTTTTGTATCTCAAGTTCAAAGAAAGTCGCCTTACCCGTCACCGTGAGGTTATTCGTCATGATGTTGCCCGTGTTGGTGATGTCGCCAGTGTTGTGGATATTCCCTTTGTTGGTAATATCTCCATAATTTTTGATGTCACCTCTATTCACAATACCCTGAAAATAGCTCACCGCCTTTGCCACGATGCCCTTGAGAAACGTCATGACCTGCTCAGCCGTGTCTGGAACATCCTTGCGGAGGAATGCCGCACTGCCGATGTAAGACAGCAAAGAGAGAAACGCTGACCCTATGCGGTTTGCCGTGTTTGCCTGCGTGCCACGTTCGTCACGAATAGCAGCAAAGTCTTTTTCCAATTTTCGATATGTATTGTCTTTTTCCATATAAAATCATTGATGTCTGAGACAAAGTTATGATAAAGTTTGCCGTGCTAAGAATACCGTCAGTTATATGCTGACCTTCCCCTTTGACGTTTCCAATCCACCTGAGAACATGGCGGTAAGCGTTTCGCTCACCATTCCCTGATAAGCCTTTCCATAGAAGCTTGCTTCGACTTCTTTGAGCCTGTACAGACTGTAGAGGTACTTGCCCTTGAACCAGTCGCGCACCACACGATGACCGCGCCCTTTGTTCCATTGCTTGCCACGCATGAACTGTAAGCCATTTTCATCGTCCAAGCCAGAGTTACCCCGACGGTAGCCATTGCCTGTGCCTGCTGCCACATACAAGCCATACTCAAGAAAGTGGTGCTGTATGGTGGTAGTGGGTCCGGGATGTAACTCTCCTCGCAACGAGTTGTGCAGCGCCCCTGTGTCGTAGACCGGCGGTGAAAACTGCATCATCTTCTCTTGCCAGTACTTCACCATGTTGGCTGTCCATTCCTGCTCGTACTTCTCGAGCTGCTCTTTGGTCATGTTACTTATTCCACTCATCTTCAGAATAGGTTAAGTCGATGGGTTGTTCATTGTTGACCATGAAATAAAGTCCGGTAGTGCCATTGAGGAACAGCCGTGGCAGCTCCGTGGAATAGATGTTGTTGACATTGAGGTATTCAAGAGAATCACCATACACCATGCTGTCACGGTCGTGTATGAGTCTGGCGTGCATCTGTCTGAAGATACGTCGGCACAGATCCATCTTCTCCTCTCTTTGCGCCATGTCGTCAAAACGATAGGCGGCGAGGATAAACACGGTGTACACATCCTTTCGGAAAAAGGTTACGCCATTGCTGTAGGTGCTTTGCGTGGTGGTGTCGTCCACCAATATGAAGTTGGCTTGCTGGCGGAACTGCGCCGCCATGTCTTCCAGTCCTGCCAAGCCGCTGCAGGTGCCGTGCTTGAAGCCGTGCTGCAAGGCGAGCTTGTTGGTTTGTGCCAGACATTTGAAATAATTTCGGACGTTGAATAGTTGAATTTGAGACATAGGGAGATAAGTTTTTAAGTTGACAAGTTGACGAGTTGACGAGTGGTTAGTTCAGCTATCTACTCCCCTCCCTTTTGGGGAGGGGCAGGGGGGAGAGGCTTGTTCTCCCCTCCTTAGGAGGGGTTGGGGGAGGCTATTCTTCTTTCCAGTTCTTCCGCCTCTCTCGCCTTTGCTTCGAGCTCGGTGAGCGCACGCCAGCAGTCGAGTGCCAGCACGGTTTTTTCCTTGGTGACATCGCCACCAGTGAGGGCACGCATCTGCGCATTGTACAAGTCAATGAAGTGAACCTTTGGAGGAGGTTCGCCGTCGGCGGACTCACGTTTTCGGAAGAAGTGTGGAAATGCTGTGGACATGGTACGTTTGACGTAGCCATACCACAGCAGTGTGCCGACACGTTCGCCGGGCGTGAGCGTGAAATCCTGTACGACATCGCCACTGTCGTTCACGGCATCACCGTAGCCTGCCGCCCTGCCGTTGGTATCGTGGTACAGCCACATGGCGACATGGTCGAGCCACCGCATGTCGCCGGTGTCGATGACCATTTGATAGTATTTCTCGGCATGGAGGTATCTGTCGAAGCTCACCCCATGGAGGAGTGCATCAGCCGCATGGAGCCCACAGACGGCATCCAACCTACCATCCATGAACTCCACTTGGTCGATGAAGTCGAATTGATGTATGAACTGCTGCACCTGCCATGTGGGCAAGTAGACTGTGCGCTTGGCATCGTTTGACACACATCGCCATCCGAAGCGTGTCTTACTGATGACCCTCAAGCCACAGAACCTCACGAGCATGACGCACTTGACAGCCACATTGTCGTTGTAGCGTGCCATGAGGTCGAAGACAAGGCGCAGCTGCCATTGCGAAAGCTCACGCCATGCGGTGGGTACGGTGAAGTTGAGCGTGACGCGCCGTTGGGCTTCATCCGTTGAAGAAGAAACCTGCACTGTCTTTTCTGTTTTGGAAATTCTCATGATGATTAGCTTTGAATTGTACACTCTGGTGGTACTGGCTGAAGGTCTCCGCATCCTCGTCAAGGAGCTGCATGACCTGCCTGTACAACGGAGACTTAAGAATGCCATTGCCTTTGTCGGCATACATGACCGTGAGTCGGCAGACACCTTCCACCACTGGCTCGTGCTTTTGGGACAGACATTTGCAGCGATAGCATCTGAGCAGTTCGTCCATCTGTGCATCGCCCATGGCGTTGCGCATGATGGCATCTGTACCCCATACCGCTGACTGGAAGTTGTCCCAGTCGTTCGCACCCTTTGTATTGTGCGAGTCAACGAAGAAGAAGCGATACGCCGTATATAAATAAGGTAAGGCATAGGTTGCCTGCACGGTGGTTCCCCACGAAAGCGACCGTAGGAGGTGAACGACCATGGTGCGTGCCTTCAGCTCTTCATCGAGCAGCTGGTAGTACAACGCATCCACACGGTGCTTAGCAGCTGGGGCTACACCTCCAGAGCTGACAATGCCGAAGCCTGTGGGCGTGAGCACGAGGTCTATTTGGCGCAACACCGACCGAAAGGCGGTGAGACATACCAGTCGTTTGTACTCTTGCAGCAAGTGGTTGTCTGCATGGATGTCCGCAAGCATGGCGATACCCTCTTTGCCAAGAAGTTGTGAGGCATAGCTTGTGGCGACACCTTCGATAACTGGCTGCACTTGTTGAAATACTTCTATGTGCGCACTGGTGCCTACTGGGAGCGCACGTTCAAAATCTTGCTTGGTGATTTGCATGGGTGAGTTTTTTAGTTTACGAGTTCTTTAGTTTACGAGTTGACAAGTTTACGAGTTGATAGCCTTTTTAGTTGACGAGTTAACAAGTTTACAAGTTGATAGTTCTCCCCTCCTTTGGAGGGGTCGGGGGAGGCTTCTTTTCACTCTTGTCTTACAAGTTTGGCATCCTTGTTCTCGTCGAGCGTGGTGAGCTGAATCATCGGCACGTCAACGGTGTAGCGTTCGTCCCAGCCATTGTAATGCAGGATGACGTGATAGGGTTTTGCCATGACATCGTGAAAGGCTTTCTCTATGGCTTGCTTGAGCGTGAACAGCTCACGCTTGTCAGACCCGGAGTTGTTCATTTGGCTTTTCCCCGGTGTGGCTCCCACGAGGTTGGGGTGTACGCCGAAGGCAAAGCAAAGCGCATTAGCCGCTTCTTGCATGTCGTCGCTCCAGTTGCCTCCCTCCTTCTTCTCGCTGTCGCTGATGGTGCAGATGCGCACCATGCGGCACTCCTTACCGTTGGGGTCAACATAATAGCCGCTGACCAAAGCCTTTCCTGCGTTCTCCACGCCACAGACGAAGTCGATGATGTTCTGCTTCTCCTGCTCTTTTCTCATCTTGCGCTTCAAAGGGTCTTCAATCTGCTCGTTGTCGCAGACGTTGTCCCAGTAGTCCTCATGTACCTCTATCTGTATGCGTGGTGCAGATGTGTTCTTGATCATGAACCGCTTACTGATGCCGATGAGCCTGTAGATGTCGAGCCACGCATCCTTGAAGGCACTTGCCCAATAGGGGGTGGGGTAATAGTTGCGTCCGGGCGTGGGCATGCACGAAAGGATGGCGAACTTGCGCTGCCGGGTGGGCTTACGCTTTAGTCCTGTGTCGGGGTCTGGCGTTCGCCCCATGCGCACCTCAAGGTCGCCTAATGGGTCGCAGAAGTCGAGCATGGGTATGACCTCGATGTCCTTCTCGTTGAACCGTCCCATGCGGAAGTCGCCAAAGAAGACATGCTCAATCTTTCCCGACTTGGTGGATGGTGCGTACTCGAAGCGACAGTACGCCGCATCCTTGTTGCGCACCTGCACGATACGGCTGCCGTCACGAGAGAGGATGACGCAAGTGACGGTGAAGAAGAAGAACTTCATGCTGGTACTCTGCTCAAGGAAACATTCCGTGAGCGAGTTGTGAAGACAGAAGTCGCGTATGTCTTGGTCGTGTGTGTCTTTGTAATCCTCACGGGTTACGAAGCGCAATCCTCCTCCGTAGCACGACATGATGTTGAAGTGCTGGCATTGTGCCGTAATCATGTTGCCGAGGAGAATTTCCTTGATGCGGTAGGGAAGCATATTGTCGGCGCCGAAAGGTACATAATGATAAGTCTTTCCGTCGACATCCATCTGCATGGCGTTGACGGACTCATCGTCATCGAAGAGTTCCGCAGAGTTGCCGCCATATTCTGATGAGAGCGAGTTGGTGGCGCTGCCAACGCCTAACGGCACCATGCGCATTTTCTCGGTGTTTCCGCTCTTGCCTGTCTGCACGAGCTTGAATTGTTTTTTGTTCATAGGTATACTTTTTTTCCGTTGATTTCGTAGATGAATATGTCTGGCAACTGGCGTATCTGCCTGTTCACCGGATTGATGATGCGGAGGTAGCCGCCACGCCAGAACTGGTGATGGACGAGCCAGCCATTGTACTGCACGCGGTGTCCATCTGAGCGAAAGGCTTTGATGTTGAGTGTCTGCCTGCGCTGATAAGCTGAATCAATGAGGCGAAGCATCTCGGAGAAGTGAATGGGGGAAGGTGTCATATTTGGGAACTATCTACTTGTGAACTATTAACTCGTGAACTCGTCAACTATATCATGAATCATTCAAATGTATAATCGAAGGTGTGGTCGAAGACCCTGCCTGTACGGTCGAGCTCCACCACGTTGTGGTTGCGCTGGGCGTACTGGTAGGTAAAGGTGAATCGTGGCATCTCCTCCGCCCTGTTTGTTTGCTCGGTCTTGGAATCGGTGATGATGACCTCACGCCCCACGATGACGCTGCCACCACGGAGCGTTACGACACGAACGAGGGGAGAGCGCAGCACGTCGCCAAACCAATCTGCCATGTCTTCGTTGAGTATGCCTGTGTCCGCCTTGAACTGTCGAGTTTCGACAATGGAGTAGTTTTTGTTGACACCGTCGATAACAGCCGACTTGCGCTTGAAGGTGGGCGACTTCTTGAGTGTTCCTGTGCAATAAAGCAGCTCGTCGCAGCCAAAAGAATTGACGAAAAGTAATATGGGAGAGGCATCGGGGCAGGCGGCATCGATGATGAACGACTGGCGGCGTGCGCCTGCCGTGACAACGTAGCCACGCAACGACTTGCCCGGTTGCATGTAGCCCTTTGGGCTTACATCAATAGTGGTGAAACTTTGGTTCGAGCTCATGGGCGTAACCCCGAAGCTTTGCATGCTACCGTCTGTGTAGTAAGCCGTGACGTTGGCGGCATCGTTGCCGACATAGTGCAGATACTCGAGGCGACCCACGGCGGTGATCTTTGTGCCGATGAGCAGTGACAGGAAATGGTTTTGGCAGAAATCATCACAAGAGGTGGGAACGTCAGCCTCGCAATAGACAAGGGTAAAGTCGATGGACGAGCGGTCTGTCGCCGAGCCGTCTTTGTACTCCTCCATGGTGATGTGGCATTGCGCCACGAGTGGTCGCCTTACGTATGAGGTGAGCAAATTGCCAAGCTCGGAAAGCGTTATCGTGGCATTGACAGGAAAGAGCGTCTCGCTGTACACTTGTTCGTTGTTGACGTGAATGGCCACCTCGAGGCGGTCGCCACCAATGCCCACCGTGAGGTTTGGAATGTTTTTAGAGAAGCATTTTGCGGGAATGCCTTTTCTTATCGTAATGCCCATATATATAAGTTTTTTATTGTTATGAAAGCAAAGATAAGACAATGGCATTGCGCCGTAAAATACAATGAAGAAGGCATACTATACTAACTAGCAGCAAACCTTTTATCACACTTTTACGACAACCTGTTAAAAGTATTAAAAATAATACCAAAAAGTTGACTGAAAGTTTGCTTAATAGTATTATTTTTACTACCTTTGTATCGTCAAACAATAACAACATACAATTAATGAAAAAATATAAGGTTAAAGAAGTCATCAAGATGTTAGAAGCAGACGGTTGGGAACTTATAGCAACCAAAGGTGACCACAGACAATTTAAGCATCCAAACAAAAAAGGTAAAGTTACCGTAAGAGGACAAAAGAATGAAGTATTAAATCAATTTTTATTAAACAGCATCTGGAAGCAGGCAGGGTGGAAATAACCACCCCCTGCATTTAGAATATAAAAAAGAACATAAAAATTATACGACAATGGAGAAAATAAGAGTAGATATAGCATGGTGTGAGCAAAATTTTGGGGCTACATTTGGAGAAAATGTACCTGGTGCAGTGGCTATTACCGCAAAGACATACGACGAGTTGATGATTGAAATACCAGAGACGCTGCGCTTTCACGTCGAGGGTATGATAAACGACGGTGACGCTGTGCCAGAGTGGTTGCGTAATGGCGAGTACGAGTTTGACTATCATCTCGACACTGCCGCACTCATACGTTCTTGTGAACGATACGCAAGCCTTGCCGCCATATCTCGGGCATCTGGCGTCAACCAGCGCCAACTGAGCCATTACGCCAATGGTGTGAAGAAGCCACGACCACAACAACGCAAGCGAATCGTGGATGGACTTCACGAAATAGGTAGAAAATTGATTGCCATTGTATAGTTATTGTTTGACAGCTAATTTGCAATGGGGGCGGAGCTTAACGGCTCCGCTTTTTTAGTATGACTGGCGTGTCATACTAAAAAAGGCATGCTATCCTCACGGACGGCATACCTGATAAAAAATGTTACCTTAAAAAAATGCTTTTATTTTGTTTGTCAGTCGTCAATGAAGCGACGCTCCCACATCGACCATTGCAGTTGTGCGCTGGAACCTGGCACGAGGCTGTAGTCGTTGGCACGCAGCCACATGACGACATCGAGCTGCTCGAGGTGCATGACAGGCTGTAGCTCGATGATGATGTCTGAGGTTGTTTTGGGCATGAGTACCCACTCTTTGATATCGGCATCGGTGGCGAGATAGCTGGGATGCTCCTTGGCATAGGCTGTGAGGATGGTGTCGGTACACTCGAGACGCATACGCTCGTCTTCGGTGATGCTCGGACGTGAACACCACATGATCCATAAATCGTTATCTTTTGTTGTCTTCATGGTTTACTCCTTTCCTTTTTCATTGATACGAACGATATTCTTGCTGTTGATGACCGCGTGGCGGATGTCGCCGAGGTCGTCGATGAGGAGCTGGAGGGACACGATGTAGTCGAGCATTTGCTTGGCTTCCTTGTCGTCGTTTTCAAGCCCTGCCTGCTCGAGGATGAACCACCGCTTGATGTCGTTGAGCAGTTCGATGCGTACGTTGAGTATGTCAACGCGTAAGAAATCGGTCATTGCTTCACAAATCGTATTGTTGTATTTTGAAGTTTCCATGTTTTTGTCGTTTTTTTTATTGAACGTTAGTTTGATTGTCTTTTTAACGCTGCCGTGAGCCATGCGGCTACTGCCATTGCCACGACTGCCACCACTGGGGCTTGTTCTACACACACCGCTCCTACCAACATGGCTGCGGTGACCATGTTTACCCTTAGCACGGTACGGCGTGAGACGCTGTACTGGCAGATGTTTGAATAGAACTGGCTCTTTGCGTTGAGCCATTGGTTGACACTGTTGATTTTTGCTTTCGCCCACTCCTTGAGGGGGAATGCGCCGCGGGTCTGGACGTTCCCTGCGTTGATGGTTGTTGTCTCCATAACTATTGATTTTAGACATAAAAAAACTGCGCTACGTGTTGTCAAAGTTTCAATAGCAGAACTTCCGGGGGCGTTTCCGCTCACCCGACACGGCGCAGTGTATAGTTGTTGATATGTATGTATACAAAAACTGCCGACATGGGTCGGCGGCATCTGTACCGCTATTGATTTTTTGACATGGCAAAGATAGGGTGTTTTTTTGACCGGCGCAAGTTTTTCGCTATTTTTTTTGCGATGAAATTGGCGGCAAGAAAAAAAAAGAGCCTCCGATGCATCACGCACCAGAGGCTCAAAACCAGTTGTTGCTGTTTAAGTGTTAAATCAAACGAGTTTCAAACTGGTAAATTCTGCTCCCAGACGATGTATGCCTTCCTCTATCTTGATGAGTTGCTTGTCTGATATATAGGTGTTGCCCTGTTTGTACTGGCGCATCAAGGCGGAGTTGATACCCACAAATCGGGCGAAGGCACTGACGTTCAGCATGGAATAATATTCAAAAAGAGAAGCGAGATCAAACTTGTAGGTAGGTTTTTGTAAAAGTGTGCCTGGCACCCTGCCTGTTCTTTGTTTTTCGCTTTCTGCTACTTCCTGCATGGATTTCTCAAAATCGGCTTTGGCTTTGCTCGAACAGTCGCCACGCCCTATCAGCGTATAATCTGAATCGTCTATGTTGTATGCGATATAGCTTCCGTCTGCGTCTTTCTCTACGGCTACTGTCATTTTGTTTTTTTTCATATTGTTGATATTTTATGAGTTTAATTGTTAAGTTTCTATATGATGATCTCGTATTCAGAAAGGAATCGGAACTAAAACCCGATTTCCTTCCTGAGTCTGCTCACTAATCCCTTGCGAACTTCCTGTGACCAATGTCGCTCTATTTGAATGGTTTTCTTTGTTTTTGGGTTGTAATACTCATCATGCCGTGAGCCGTGCCGCACAAACACAAATCCTGCATTGACGGCTTTTTTCTTTAATTCGTTCCAGTTCATTTGTACTTCATTTGATTTAACATTGCAAATATACTACATTATTGTTATATAAACAAATTTTTCTATAACTATTTTGTAATACATTTGCTCTTTTAACATTTACATGAAAAAGCCGTCTATACTCACGTACGGACGGCTCAAAGAGTTCTTTCACAATAATTGAAGCACGAAGCATTCAATGTCTTATCAACAGAGGGTTGCCGCTTCTATTTTTTTTGCAAGCGACCTGATACCTTCCGCTATCTGTTGTTTTCGCTCAGGGCTTGGCTTCCTTATGCCTGTGGCATATTGTCGCATGACCGCCGAGCTGACGCCTATTTCCCTTGACACGCCAGCAACATTGATAAAGTCGTAGTAGTTGAACAATGCCCCAACATCAAAGGTATATTCAACCTCAATGGGCGGAACCTCGATGCCATCCTCTTTCAAGCTAACCTTTGCATCTTCCCACCCTCGAAGCATGTCGGCAATGGCTGCACTCGCAGTATTGCCCTGCCCCAGCACGCTGGCATTAACGCTTTTTACTTTCATGTAGCAGGAGAAGTTTTTTTCGCCAACTTCTCGCTCTACTCTTGCGATTACCTTTTTCATGTCGTTTCTCGTTTGCACAGTTTTTAAGAAGTTCAATCACGCCCGTCCCCATTCAGTGAAGAGATGCCGCCACTTTTTTGTGGCGGCTCTCAACTTACTCATTCAAAAGGTCTTCAATAATTGACTTTGCTGTCATTTCCTTGATTTCCTTGCTTCCGTGCCTCGGTACGCTTGTTCTCGCCCCAGTCTTGGGATTTATCCAAATGTCATGCGAAGCACCATGTCGTTTCAAAAGGCAACCTGCCTTTTTCAACATTCTAATTAGTTCTGAATGTTTCATGATGTGAATGAACTCTTTGTCTTAATGACAGTGCAAAGATAACAAAAAAGTAATCATCCTCCAAATGTTTAGCTAACTTTTTTGTGAACAATTACTTTTATGTCCGTATATAATAAAGCCGTCTATACTCACGTACGGACGGCTCAAAGAGTTCTTTTATTTAATGAAATACAGCGAACCTTAAAAAGACGCCGCTTGTAGTTCCGCTTTTATCTGCTCGATGCAGGCAGCCAAACGCTCGTAGGTCTTCTCGCCAGCATTCTTTATTCCGCTGACGTATTGGCGCATCAATGAAGGATTGATGCCTGCTCGCTTGGCTATGTCCGAGACGTTGAGAAAACTAAAGTAGTTGAAGAAAGAGCGCAAGTCGTATTTGTATTCAAACGCTACTTCGGGAATACTTTTACCTTGTTCCTCCATATCGTCCCTTGCCTCTTGGTAACAGTCCATCAAGTCTTGCTTAGCCTGTTTTACAGTAACACCACAAGAATTGAGACCTACACCACCAACATCCTCAACGGTTCTGCACCAGTAGTTCCCATCGGAAGCCTGCTCTACAATAATTGTTACCTTTTGCATTGATATATTTTTTTATTAGTAATAATGACAATGCAAAGGTAACAATAAAGTTATAATTTATCAAATAAAAAGGTAACTATTTTGTTATATATTATTTTAGCATGTAGATAAGCCTGCAATCCCATGTAGATAAGCTTGCAATCTCATGTGAATAACCACCCAATCTACATGAGTTAACAAACGTATCTGTAACAAGGTGTTGTGTGGCTCACACCACATAATTTTTAATTCATAATTCATCTTATTAGTTGACGAGTTCACAAGGAGCCTCCCCCTAACCCCTCCGAAGGAGGGGAGACTAACCAGCTTGAGACTATCAACTCGTGAACTCGTAAACTCGTCAACATGTCTACTATATTATGAATTATGTTTACATATTCCGCTAAATATAAGGGAGGCAATTGCCAAGCCGTTGCAGGGCGGTGAGGTTTACGAAAGGAGGGAAGTGCGCAGGAATGCGCACGTTAAAACATAACACGTTGGGAACGTGGGGTTTATGTTTTTTAGGTGTGGAAAAACCGCGCAAAACGCCTGTTTTTCTCAGTGGTTTTCAACATTCGGGGCGTCGAATATTGCAAAAAGCGCCCTTGCCTTTCACTCTTGGAAGCGAAAGGCAAGGGCTGTGGGGCAAAACAACCATTTGCTTGAAGCCAAGAAAATGGTTGCTTTGTTATTACGAAATTATTTTACACAATAGTTTTTTAGTTGACGAGTTTACGAGTTTACGAGTTGACAAGGAGAAGCCTCTCCCGACCCCTCCAATGGAGGGGAGGTCAGACAGCTGGAGAACTATCAACTCGTAAACTTGTCAACTCGTAAACTTGTCAACTCGTAAACTTGTCAACTCGTAAACTTGTCAACTCGTCAACTTATATTATGAATTATTCCGAGTTTACAATGTTCGTCAGGCAATGACGTTCGTGATGGTGGAGCGGCCAGAGAGGATAGGATAGTTTTCTACACCGATGCACAGCGTGTCGAAGGCATCGGAGCCGTCGGTGCGGCTTTCCAGTTTGTCCTCCTCGGTCTCGGCAAGCTTTTCTCCCGACTTGTCTTTCTTTCCGTTGCGCACACCGGCAGAGGTGATGGAGATGATCAAGTCGGGGTTGTTGTCACGATTGATAAGTACCTGATGCTTGGCTCGCCCCCTGAACATTCGGTTGATGAGCGCATTTTTCAGGATGTGGTTCATGGGTTTGCCAATGTACTTTGCCCGGACACTCCATTGGTTTCTTCGCAGTGCGTTGATGATGATGCGGTAGAATGGTTCGGCATGCGTGCCATAGGCATTGCCGACAAAGGTAGCATCGTAGTAGAATACTACTTGCCTGCGCCTGTGGTAACGGTAGTAGGCGTTGAAGTCGTCCATTAGCTCGGGCATCTTGCGTTCGTACTTCACGAAGAACGATTTTAAGATGCGGAGCTTTCCGTCCTTTCCTTCTTGTCCCACCACCATCCAGTTGATGTTGGCATTGGCATCGAACGCAAGAATCAGCGGCAGCGAGGGATCGAGGTCGGCATCCGCACGACAATCATCGACAATGCCGCCTTGTTCCATGTTGCCAACGTTCAACACCGCTTCGTTAGGAGCAGTGTACAGATTGACGTCTTCACGCATTCCCCCGTAAAACCCGTCGGTGGAAATGGCTATGCGCTGGCACATGATGGAGGTGGCGAAGGTGAGTGGCGGCAAGTCTCGCTTTGCTCGTCGAATGAACTCCTCGCCCAGTAAGGCGAGGTTTTGAATGGAGGAATATTCCTTGTACAGCAGGCAGCGTGATCGAAACACATTGAGTTGCCTGTCTATTTCTTTTATTCGTCTTTCCACAGCTTCGGCATTGCCTACCGTTTGCTTGTTGAGCGTTCGCCATCTGGCATACACCAATCCCTCAATGACCTCGACCACCTCCTTATCCATGCTGTCGGCATAGTTCAAGAACCACGAGCCACGCTTGGTCACTGGCATGTCGGAAGTGATGGTCATGCCATGGTGCAGCGGAAAGTTCCTGAAGTACTTTTTAGTTTACGAGTTTACGAGTTTACAAGTAGACGAGTAAATAGTCCTTTTTAGTTCACAAGCTTACGAGTTGATAGCTTACAAACAAAAAAACTATTAACTCGTAAACTCGTGAACTCGTCAACTTGTAAACTCTTCAACTACTAAAAAGAGGGGGCAGTCCCAAAAGACTCCCCCCTCTCTCGCTATGTTGCCGAAGCAAAGGTGTTTTTCATGTGTGCGCCATGCCGCTTAGGGCTGTGCGGGCGTGTTGGAAGACGTGCCGCTGGGCTTCTTGGTGTCAACGGCATTCTTGGGAGCCTCGGTTACGCGGACATTATCCAAGAACTTGCGGTTGCGCTTGCGACCTTTGCCGCCGCCCCTCATCTCGGGACAGAAATTCACGCGATAGTTCACCACATGCTCGCTGACGTTGAATTTAGCTGCCGTATCGGCGGGTTTGCTTTGAAGTCCGATTTTGAACAGCCCGAAGCCATTGAGCTTCACCACGTGGCTCTGTTGCAATTCGTCTTGCATCACCTCCACCAATTCAGAAAGTACTGCCAACACATCACTGCGCTTCACGGTACAGTTGCGTTGAATGCGGTCTGCCAGTGCGTCGGTCTCCACAATTTGGGTGTGAATGGCGCGCGCATACCACTTGTCTTTGGTTGAAGAGTTCAACCGCTTGTTCTGATACAATTTGTACATTACTGCCATAGTCTCTAGTTTTTAAGTTTTTAAGTTTTTAAGTTTTTTAGTTTTTTAAGTTTTTTAGTTTTTAAGTTTACAAGTTCACGAGTTTACCAGTTCACGAGTTGATAGTATTTTTTTTAGTTTACAAGTTTACCAGTTTACCAGTTGACGGCTATCAACTTGTTAACTTGTCTCCTTGTCAACTCGTCTACTATCACCATCTACTCGTCTACTCGTCTACTTGTCTCCTCGTTTACTAATTGCAAAGTTACACTGCCCCACGGCTTTATGCAAAAAACTTGGATAGGTATGGAAGATGAATGGAGGAAGAGAGTTTTTGAGTTTTTAAGTTCACAAGTTGACAAGTTGACAAGGAATATGAGTTGACAAGTTGACGAGTAAACAAGTAGATGTTGATAGTAGACGAGTTCACGAGTTGACGAGTAAACAAGTCAATAGACTATTTGCTTATAGGCTATCAACTAGTCAACTTGTAAACTCGTGAACTTGTGAACTAAAAAGGACTATCTCCTCGTCAACTCGTCAACTCGTCAACTTGTAAACTAAAAGGAGGCTCACCTGTTTCCTTTTGCTCTGTTGTGTGCCTTGCACAGCATCTGGCAGTTGCTGGCATCAGTGGCGCCCCCCTTGCTCCATGCCGTGACGTGGTCGGCATCCATGTCGGCGAGTTTCCATATCTTCGTGCGGTTGGCGTCGTGTCCGATGGCGCAGTATGGGCAGTTGGACGTGCCTTGTGCCGTGGCTTGTTGGGTTTGCTGGTTGTAGATTTTCTTTTTAGTAGCCTCGTCAAACACCCTTATGTTGAGCAGTTTGGTGTCGGTGCATCCTCCCAACACATACTCAAAGATGCCCTTTCGGTTTTTCACGTAGCTGTCTCCGTACAGTTGTTGCACTTGCTCTGACACCTCTGTGGGGTTGTAGGGCAGGTGGTGATAGGTTTCGTAAAGCCTTCCCCAGTCTTGTCCGCACATTTCTTTCTCCACGTCGGTGAATACGCCCGACACCCAGTCGATGACGCTGTTGAAGTAGTTTTTCATTTCCGAGATGTCATCGTCTTGTCGGTGCGCCGACATGTACTGGTCTATGCTTCCTTTTTCGAGCCATTCTTTGCTCACCCATTCCAGTGCGCGTTCCAGGAAGTCTTGCCTGTTGGCTGTACCTCTGACGTATGCGCTCCATTTCTGTATGTTGGCGTTGAGCGAGTTGCTGAACTCTTCCTTTGCCATTGTCACGAAGGGTCCCGAGTAGATGGCGTTGCGCAGTTCTTGTTCGTTGAGCGGCACGCCGTATATGTTGATGGTGCGGAACCAGTCTTTTATCTCCGTTTCCGTTCCCTGGCACTCGTACACCAGCAGCTTGGTGTTGTTGATGCGCTGCTGTTCCTCTTTGTTGAGGCTGAACATGCGCTTGGCTTTTCCGTCGCATTTGTCGATGATGTCCAGCTTGTTGGTCACGAAGCGTCCGATGCTCGTGATGCGTTGCTGTCCGTCGAGCACCTCGAAGCGGTTGTCTGCCACTTTGTTGAAGTAGATAAGCCCCAGGGGATAGCCCTTGAGTATGGAGTCGATTACAGCCACGTCTTTCACGCCGTCGGCGTAGATGTAGTTGCGCTGGTATTCGGGCTGGATGGTGAGTTTGCCCGACAGGCCGAAGAGGCCTTTGCCCTCGGTCTCGTTGTACACAAAGCCGTTGCAAAGCTCGGCCACGGTGTATTGTTTCAGTTCGGTGTGCATGGGGTAAAAATATCTATGAGTTTTTAGTGAGAAGAATTTCTTTTATGTATCAGAATTCTAAAATATAGTCTTTTCCCATTGATGTATGGGCGGTCATATTTATCACAGTTGTGTATCTTTATGCCTGATAAACAGTCGCTTATATCGCTTATCGCCTTCTACAAGCGGCTGTGTCACAGTGCTTTGCTCATTGTACACGCCATTAGAAAATCCTTTTCCCTCGCTTTCTGTCGCTCCAATAATCTCGAACTGGTCTGGGCAATACTTGTCCAGAAAGCTGATGGGTACGCCCATCACTCCTTGGTAGTCGGAGGGTATGGCGTCTGTGTACGACACCTCTATGGCTTGGTAGTTGTCGTATGAGGGATAGCCTCGCTCTCTGATGTCCTTGTGTCGGCTGAACTTCAGGTTGTCCGCCATGGTCATCAGCGGCAGGGCTTGGTGTCGCTTGCCATGCTCGAGGTTGGTGTACCAGCATGAGTTTCCTAATCTGGTATAATTGCCGACATATCCTAACCTTGCTGCTTTTTCTTTGTCTTTTTCGTTTACCTTGGCACCTTCAGGTATGGCAAACACCATGTCTCTTCCACTGCCTGTTGCCCCCAGCCAAATTTTGTTGTCCTTAATCATTGGGAACACTTCTTTGTATGTAATAGCGTTCATGTTGCCGATGACGGCGAACTGTTTTCCCGCCTCTGTTATCCATGCGAGGAACTCTCTGAAGAGGGAGAAGGGCGGGTTGGTGATGATGATGTCTGCCTCGTCGCGCAGGGCGGTTACCTCGGGGCTTCTGAAGTCGCCGTCGCCTTTGAGGTAGTGCCACTCCAGGTCGTCCACGTCAATCTTCCCGTCGCCGGTGCTGTCGCGTTCCAGCACGAATATCTTGCCGCTGGTTTGTGACTTCCTTGTGTCAAACTGTGGGTTGCTGGTTTCGAACAGGCTTGGCTGGTATCCGTATTTGTATTTCTTGCTGTCGGGTGCGTAGCTGGTGCTGATGAGCTTGCGCAGCCCGAAGAGCTCGAAGTTTTGTGCGAAGAAGTGTGTGAAGTTGCTCCACTCGGGGTCGTCGCATGGCAGCAGTATGGTTTTGTTGCTGAACACCTTTGGGTTGTACGCCAGGTACGCTTCCATTTCTTTTTGTATGTCGAAGAATTGCGTGTAAAACTCATCGTTTTTCGCTGTCTTGGCGTTAGAGAGATTTTGATTGGCCATGGTTTTGTTTTTTTTAGTTTATAACGAGCCTCTCCCTACCTCCCCAAAGGGGAGGAGAAGCCTCACCCCCTACCCCTCCCCAAAAGGGAGGGGAGTAGATAGACTTTTTTAGTTCACAAGTTTACGAGTTTACCAGTTGATGGCTTTGCTAATTACTCCCCTCCCTTTTGGGGAGGGGTAGGGGGTGAGGCTACTCCCCTCCTTTGGAGGGGCTGGGGGAGGCTCCTTGTCAACTCGTCTACTATCACCATCTCCTTGTCAACTCGTCAACTATAATTCTACAAATATAGTGTTTTTTCTTTACAAATAAAATTTTCGAAATAGAAAAGTTTGGCACACTTTGCGCACCCTCTTTCCTGCTTGCCGCTATATATCCATTCATCATGTGGGATGATTTTTGCTTCCAAAGCTTCCAAAAATGGCGAAATCGGTCGCTATTTCATTCTTTTAACCTGCTTGTTTGTATTCCCTAAGGGCATTAAAGTGCCTCTTTAAGACCACTAAAGAGCCCCTTTAATGAGTGAAACTGTTTTCAGTAATCAATTTTGTTTGCTCATTATTTTGATAATCAATACCTTACACAGAAATCGAAAATACGGGCGTATTTGCGAAAAAAATATTTTTTTTGGAAAAAACGGCAGCATTTCACGAGTTGATAGTCCTTTTTAGTTTACAAGTTTACGAGTTTACGAGTAGACGAGTAGATGGTGATAGTAGACGAGTTCACGAGTTGACGAGTAAACAAGTAGATGTTGATAGTAGACGAGTTCACGAGTTGACGAGTAAACAAGTCAATAGACTATTTGCTTATAGGCTATCAACTAGTCAACTTGTAAACTCGTGAACTTGTGAACTAAAAAGGACTATCAACTCGTCAACTCGTCAACTCTTAAACTTGTAAACTACAAAAAAAAACTATCAACTTGTCAACTTGTCAACTTGTCAACTAAAATTCTGACTTCTTAATCATCCTCGCCAGTGGCTCTTCGCCCTGCTGCATGAGTTGCTGGCAGCGTGCGAGCAGCCCGAGGGTAGGTGTCTTGCGCTTGCGTATGTTGTTCATCACGGTGTGGGGCTTGCTCGGAGGCTTCACCCCCAAAGCCCCACAGAGCCGGCTCACGGTGTCGGAGAAGTTGAGTAGCCGCCCACACTCATTGATGCTTGCTCCGTCGTACCACATCATGTGCGCCAGCTCCACCAAGTCGGAGACGGTGCCCACCCACCGCACGCCGTCTTCCTGTTTCAGTTTCATGAGCTTTACGAATGTTTCTCTCATGGCATCTTTCGCCTGTTGTTCTTGTGTAGTCATGTTGATAGTTTTTTAGTTTACAAGTTGACGAGTTGACGAGTTTACCAGGTGATAGTTTTTTTAGTTTACAAGTTTACGGGTTTACCAGTTTACCAGTTTACCAGTTGATGGCTATCAACTTGTTAACTTGTCTCCTTGTCAACTCGTCTACTATCACCATTTACTTGTCTCCTCGTCAACTTGTCAACTATATTATAAACTATCCTACGCTTGCGAACAAAAATCCTATTATAGTAGGAACGAATTTCGCAAAAAAATTGTTTATTCTCTTGATGATGCCCTTGACGTACGCATCAGTACCACTCCTTTTTCCATATAAGTCTTACGCATGCGTTGATAGCGCATCTTGATGGTGTAGTCGTAATCGGTGGAGATTCCGTTATTTTCACACCATGCCCTTACACAGTTGAGAATCGTACACCCACACCGTGTCATTTCGTTGAGCTCGATCCACATCTGCATCATGAAGTTGTCTTCTATCAGCTCAAGCAAGGCATTGCATGCCGACTTTGACATATAGTTCCAGCAAAGGGGCTTCTTGTGCTTGTTATCGGGAATGACCACCACCACATGTTCCTCAATGGGCTTTTGAGGTATATGCCCTTTGGGGTTCAGACCAACAAATCTCCTGATGCAAGCATTTTCGACCGAGCGTGCTGGGAAGACGACTGGCGAGCCGTAATGGTTGGTGAGCCATTGTCCGATGAATGGCTTGACAGGTAGGTAGAAGACAAACTTATTCATGATGTTGTATAGATCTCCCACAAAGGTAGGAAAATCCAGCAATAACAACAAACGGGAATTCATTTAGTTAAAGAGTTGACGAGTTGAAGACTTGACAAGTTGACAAGCTGTTAGTTCAGCCATCTACTCCCCTCCCTTTCGGGGAGGGGCAGGGGGAGAGGCTTTTTTTTTTACAAACTGACGTTTATCACTCTTTCTGACTTCTTCTTTTTCTTAGTCTTTTTCTTTTCTGTTCTAAGTTTGTCAGAAAAGTTTGTTACACGTTATAAGTTGTTACAAATCTCGTAACCTGCTGATTTTCATATTGTCACACTTTTTACAAAACGAGTTGCAACTTTGTTACAGCACAAGAATTTTTGTTACATGACACTGGTGGAAGATTGCTGTAACAAACTTATTTTAGTTTGTTACAATTTGTTACGCAAGTTTGTTACAACTTTTATTTCTCTTATTCTCTTTATTTTCAATTAGTTATAAAGCTTTTCAAACATCTGTTACAAAGTAACAAAGTTTTCGGACAAAAAAGCTTGGGGGATGTTGGGGGTGATTGCCCGGTGAGGAGCAAGTTTACTGAAAAATATTTACAATGTACGTCTTGTGGTTTATGACTATCCAACTGCATGAAATAATAAGCGGCAGCACTACTCACGCAGTGCTGCCGCCCCAGAAAATGTTCAATAACGATTATAACATTCTAAAATGGTGTATCATCCTCAAAATCCAATGCGCTTTGCTCGGGCTCTTTTATTTCACTTTCTGCTCCTTGTTTACTTCTTACATAAATCATGTCTTTTACCTTCTTTAAGCCGGGAGCCACATCGATGCGCTGCTGTATTCGCCCAGAGGCATTGCAAAGCTCTTTCGGGTTCAGACAGTCTACCCATGGGCAATACTCACAAAATGCTTTCAACTTCTTGGTGAAGCTCTGCATGGTGAGCCTGTTGACGTTGGCATAATTCGTGTACTCGTTGAATACCACGTCACGCTCGAGGTATGTGTCGAGGTGATCGCTCTCCAACGAGAAGTAACCGTTTGCCCAGTCTTCGAAGTTCTCGCCCATGTCGGCTTTGTACTTCCGCTGTATGATGTTGTTCATCGGTGGCTGTGGCTTGACGTTCGTCTCCATGACGCTGAGGTAGAAGGCGCAACATTGCAGCCAAAAGTTGATGTCGTTGTTCCAGTCTTCCTCCGAATAGTCATAGGCATAAAGCGTCTTTCCAAAGTCATCGCGAATAGAACGAGTTTCGAAGTAATCGTTCGTCTCTGTCTTCTGGTGATACCAGTCGGAAAACACCATGAACAAAGATCGTGCCTCTGTGGATGGGTCAAAATCGGAGGGTACGTAATTGGTGGTAAATGCTATTTTTGGACTGTCGTCAAAGGGTATGGTATAAGAATGGTTGTTCTTTGGGTTGACCGTCATGTCAGAGGTAATATTGTCGTAGAACAGCCCAAGATTGAGGTATCTGTCGCAATCGTCTATGAGCAGTAAGTCGGTATGCTGGCTCACTTGGTCGAAGACGTGCGGATTGTCCATCAGCTTAGGATTTCTGCCAGACAGCTTTACCGTCTTCATCAGGTATGACAGCACCTTGAAGAAGAAACTCTTTCCGCTTCTGCCGTTGCACTCGTCGTTCTCTCCGATTTTGTTGTCCATTGCCATGGGCGCCCAAGCTCTCGTAAAGTCCTTATAGCGGTGCAGCATGTAGCCAAAGGAGAATATCTTGTTAATGAGGTTTTGCTTCTGCTCCATGATTTCGAACTGCTCAAGCCCTTCGCCTGCAATCTCGAACGGATGTTTGTTCAGGTATGCTATTCTTTCCTCTTCAGGCTTCCCCTCAAACAAGTCTTCCGTTTCTTTCTTCCAGTACAGTCGGCTGGTGTTGATAAGGTAGCCGAAGAAGTGGCTCTTCACGTTCAGTATCTCAATATCGAAGTATGGCGGTCTGTCGTCTTCCACGATGCGCTTTATCTTGAACATGCTTTCCGTCTTTTTGAACTTGTGGTCGATGACGTTTTCTTTCCACACAAAGTTGCTGAAGTTGTCAGATTTGCCATCTTTAATCTTGAATCCTCCATTCACCTCGATGTCGTTGCTCACTTCCACCGTTGCGTTGGGGAAGAAGAAGAATTGGCTCTGTGGCGTGTAGTTGGAGAAGTCGAGCGTGATGCGGTCAAGGCTTTCGAGGGATGTAGGCAGCAGCTTTGAGGTTTCCAGCACCAAGTTCACCACCATTACTTCCTCATGCCTGTCGACCACCCACTTTCGCACAAACTCACGAATGTCATTGGCTTTGATTTGCTCAACGATGTTTCCGCTTATTCTGATAAATCTTGAGGTGTCGGAGTTGTCGTCACGGAGAATGTAGAAGCCATTTATCTTCAGAAAGTAGTAAAGACAAGCCGTGTTTATCTCCGCTTTCGCCTTGCCTTTGTCGTTGTAGGAAACTGTCCAAAAGCGTGCAGGGTAAGCCAATTTCATCAAGTTTTTGAAGTCCTTCTTCTCTGAGCGCAGCTCCATCCAGTCTCGCAAATCCTTTCGTGACTTTCCTCTGTTGTCGTGATAGTTCTTGAGCCATTCTGGCAGCCAAAGCGTACGGATGTCGATGTAGGTAAGTGCAAGTTCCTTGCCTTTCCTGATACCTGTTTCGTCGATGTCGGGAATATTATAAAGCACCTCCACGTATTTCATGATTTCCTTGTACTCCTCGGTGGATATATGATACGTCTCACTGTTGAACCACAGTGGATGAAAGCCCATGGAATGGCAACACAATGCGTCACGCTCGCCAGAACATATAAAAGCTTCAGACAGTTTCTGTTGCTTGTATGGCTTGTCATCGTCGTGCGTGCGCTGCCACTCCCTTTCCTCTTCAGCATTGAACTTGTGGTAAGCTTCTTTCAGTTCGGAAAGTCCATTGATGAACCGTTGTGGTTTTTTCCCGGCAGGCGTGTAGGAGAAACGAAATCCTTTGTCGCAATTGAGTGGTTCGTACACTTTGTAGAACTTCTCTTCAGGTACATCACCATGCGCCTCGCTTATCAAGCACTCACGCATGAAGATAGGATAATGCTCGTTGGAATGCTTTACCAAGGTCTCACGGTTCTTAACATTGGTTATCCACTTCACGGAATGCCAGTGAAGCGCATCAACGTCAGCCTGCGTGACCTTTGGTCCCAATACCTTCAGTTCTTCTTGAGAGAACTTCTCGTTCAATTCAAACGATCGAGAGCCGTCTGGCTCTTCTTGTGTGGCTGCACGCTTACGAATGTCGGGCTTGTTGAAAGTTTGATTCAGTTCATCTTTTACTCCATACATCGCAGCCAGTTGCAGCAGGGCTTCGTTGAATTGGCTTTGGTGCATGCCCTTGTAGTTCATGTAGACAGAAATGCCATTCTCTCCCTTGCCGTCGCCACCAAAATCTGTTACTTGCCAAATCTTTCCGTATCGTTGAGAGTTGAATTCTCTTAAAGATGCAGAAGGCGTACGCTCATCACGAATGGCAAAATGTTTCTTCGTATTCACACATTCTGCCGCTTGCGGATAGCAGTGCAAAATGATGTCAAGGCCACCATGCGTTGCGTTTAATATGTCTTCAGGTCTTATCATAATCGTTATTTTTTGCGAAGCTAATTTTTTATCTCTATCATGGAAAATACACCTCTATCAGTTATTTACAAGATTTAACTCGGGTGCATTGATGGTAGGCAAACCATTTATATATACTAATTTGCAAGATGGCGTGGTTATTTCGTCAACTTCTATCTTACTTATAGCTTCGCTGTCGAAATCTAACCTGTAGATGGGAACAAATGCCAATCCGTTGGTGTCGTACACGACTAACTTCCCATGGTTGCTGCAGATAAACCAATGAACTCTTCCACCCCGCTGCAGCCTTGCTTCTAACTTTGTCAACCCTAATTTGTCAATTTTAGGCTCTATTTCAAACAGTTTCATAGCGCAATTCCATTAAGTCTACATAATTTTATAATCTCACGAGAAGTCTTTGCTCCAAGCTTGTTTTTAACTCGTGTGAGCAAAGACTTTGTTGTACTTCTGTTCTTATGAAGTTGTTGAGAAATCTCGTCTAAGGTGTAGCCGGATAAATATAGTCTGGTAATATCTCTTTCACTGATGGTCAAACCAATATGATTTTTAGGCTTACAAATCACGTTTTCATGTTTGCAGATTCCCCTCAAAGGGCACTGCACTTCTTCAAAGTACAGTATGCCATCCTCAATATCATTGGTCAAGAGGTCGTTTGCACCAAAATTACACCTGACAAATCTCTCCACCATTTTGAACTTATCACCATTGTACATTTCCGACAAAGCTGTGTAAGCCTTGCTGTAACGCTTCTGTATGATATGGGCAAGATACTCATTTATCTCAACCGAAAACTTGGTTAATCTCCGTTCTTCCTCACCATTTGTGCAGTACATCACCCTGCCGTCTGGTGTGTTGTGAAATTCTACTTTTTCCATGTTTCTTCGTTTATTATTTGGTGAATAACAATTGTTTCAACCTTTGAAAAATGAAGCCTACCAGAAAATTTCGCTCTTAAAGTCGAATAACCTATTTCTAAGTGATAGGCTATGTAATTGAGTAACTTTCCTTTCTCCTCCTTGCTTAGATTCGTGTAATAATCCTGCAGGGTTACATCGTTCATTTCATTAATGTTTTGCTTGTTCATGCTTGTTTTTATTGTTATATTTGCTGCAAATATAATAATACAAATAATAACTTCCAACTAAAGGAGGATTTATTTTCCTCTTATTGTTGGATTTAACTTTATTTCACATGGCACGTTATTTTAATACACTTCGTCTTGAACGCCTCCAACAACTGATTTCAGAGGCAGGTCTTACAGACCGAGAGTTTTGCAAAAAGCTTTGGGGAGAAAGAACCCATCAAACCTTGAAGTATTTCACCGAAAAGCCCGATCCGAGAATTAGTCGTGTTGTAAAAATCGCTGAGATACTTCACTGTTCAATAGAGGATATTATGCTTGATACTGGCGATTTTACATCAAACGATAGGGTTAAGTATATACAAGAAGATGAGCAAGTTAGCCAGCATGAAGTAACTGCATTAAAATCTGAAATAGAATCTAATCGTGAGCTACTGAAAGAAAAGGACGCCCGAATATCTGATCAAAAAGTATATATTGAACATCTTGTTAAACTCCTCCACAATGACGTTGAAAATGGACAGATTTCGGACAATGAAGAAGCGCAATAACTTCTTTTTCTTGTCTTTTTCCTCCTAAAGTAGGATTTAATTTATATTAACCTCTATCATGTCTCCGCAACTATAACGCTTGGAAGTCCTGTAAATAAGGAGTTTCAAGCGTTTTTCGTTTTGCCATGACAGGGCGCATGCCGCACGTCATCATCATCTGCTACTGTGCTGAAACACGATTCGTCTACAGCATCATTCAAGAAAAAGGAATAAAATCTTATCCATCCACACCTATTATATATTAAGTTTTTTCGTATCTTTGCAGTCATTACAACGATTATGTAGACGACAAGACGCATGGAAACATGGTTCTTGCATCACTAACATTAAATATTATGACAGTAAAAGAGGATCATAGCACGGAAGAGAAGAAGAGTTTGAGTTTTGTGGAGCAACTCGTTGAAGACGACCTTGCCAAGGGTAAGAATGGCGGTCGCATTCAAACACGCTTCCCTCCAGAACCCAATGGCTATCTGCATATAGGTCATGCCAAGGCCATCTGCATGGACTTTGGCATCGCCGAGAAATACAACGGAGTGTGCAATCTTCGGTTCGACGACACCAATCCCAGCAAAGAAAACATCGAATATGTGGAGAACATCCTGCATGACATCAGTTGGTTGGGATTCAAATGGGGAAATGTTTATTATGCTTCCGACTATTTTGAGAAGCTTTGGGACTTTGCAGTGTGGATGATTAAGCAAGGACTCGCCTACATTGACGAGCAGACGTCCGAGGAGATTGCACAGCAAAAAGGCACGCCCACCACACCTGGTACGGCCTCGCCTTACCGCGACCGACCCATCGAAGAGTCGTTGGAGCTGTTCAACAAGATGAACACTCCTGAGGCTGTGGAAGGCAGCATGGTGCTTCGTGCCAAGTTAGACATGGCCAACCCGAACATGCACTTCCGCGATCCAATCATCTATCGCATCATACACATTCCGCATCACAGGACAGGAACCAAATGGAACGCATACCCCATGTACGATTTCGCCCATGGACAAAGCGACTATTTCGAAGGTGTTACCCACTCCATTTGTACGCTCGAGTTTGTTCCTCACCGCCCTTTATACGACCATCTTGTTGACTTTCTCAAGATGATGGATGGTTCGGATGATAACATGCAGGACAACCGTCCGCGACAGATTGAGTTCAATCGACTGAATCTCACTTACACCGTGATGAGCAAGCGTAAGCTGCACTCACTGGTAGAAGAGCGATTAGTGTCCGGATGGGACGACCCTCGTATGCCCACCTTGTGCGGCATGCGTCGCCGTGGCTATTCGCCTGAAAGCATTAGGCAATTCATCAACTCCATTGGTTACACCAAGTTTGATGCCTTGAACGACGTTGCCTTGCTCGAAGCTGCCGTGCGCGATGACCTCAACAAGAGGGCATGCCGAGTAAGTGCAGTGCTTGATCCGGTGAAACTGGTCATCACCAACTATCCCGAAGGGAAATCTGAAGAGATGGAAGCCATCAACAATCCGGAGAACGAGGCTGATGGTTCACACCACATCACCTTCAGTCGAAACCTCTGGATAGAGCGTGCTGACTTCATGGAAGATGCACCGAAGAAGTTCTTCCGCATGACCCCGGGCAAGGAAGTTAGGTTGAAGAACGCTTACATCGTGAAGTGCACGGGATGCACGAAGGACGATGAAGGAAACATTATAGAGATACAAGCAGAGTATGACCTACTGAGCAAGAGCGGCTTGGAAGGAGCCAACAGAAAGGTAAAAGGCACCCTACACTGGGTATCTGCCGACCATTGTAGGCAGGCAGAGGTGCGAGAATACGACCGATTGTTCTTCGTTGAGAACCCTGGTGCAGACGAAAGGGATTTCCATGAACTGCTCAATCCTGACAGTTTGCGCGTGTTCCCGAACTGTTACGTTGAAGCATACGCGGCAGACAAACAGCCGGGAGCGTATCTACAGTTCCAAAGAATTGGTTATTTCATGGCCGATCCGGACAGAACAGACGACCACTTAGTATTCAATAAGACAGTAGGTCTGAAAGACACCTGGGCAAAGGTTAACAAATAACCTTGCCCTTTCGGGTGTTTTTTCTTTCGTTGTACGATGGCAGAAGCATATAACTTTTTTGATAATAAGGAATTCAAGGATAACCTAAAACGATATGAAGAGGCTCATATCCAGGGACTTTCCATCTATTTGGATGCGGATGAATTTGCCGATATCGCAGAGTATTACCGCGGAAAAGGTCGCATAGACGAAGCGCATACGGTGTTAGACGAGGCGATAAATCTGTTTCCTGGCTCAACAACCCTATGGACTGTCAAAGCCAGAATAACGCTTCTGGAAGGTGGTGATGTGGAGCGTGCTTACGAATACATCAGTCATGTTGACGACAAGGACGACGTGGAATATACTTATACGCTGGCCGAAATCATGATCATGGATGGAAAAGTAAAGCAGGCAGATCAACTGTTGTACCGTCGATTTGAGCTGGTAGATGATGAGGAGCGGGAAGAATTCAAGCAAGACGTCGCCACCATATACGTAGATTACGAGGAGTTTGACCTCGCCAAAGAGTGGTTCGACCGACTTGAACCCAATGAAGACAACAGTTATAAAGAACTGAAAGGACGCATCGCATTGGGCACTGGCAACCTTGAAGACTGCGAGAACATCTTCCAAGAGCTGATTGATGAAGACCCTTACTCAACGAGTTACTGGAACAATCTGGCAATGCTGCAATTCTTGAAGAGTAATTTCAACGACTCTATCACCAGCAGCGAGTTCTCCATTGCCATCAACCCCGATGACGTAGAAGCGATACTTACCAAAGCAAACGGACTCTTCAGTTTGGGTAATTACGAAGAGGCACTGAATTATTTCGACCGATATAGCAAGCTGGTTCCTGATGACTTGTCAGCTGAGATGCTCAAAGGAGTGACGCTTTTGCACCTCAACAAACCCGAAGAAGCACTCACTCACTTCAAGAAAGCAGAGAAGATGAGTTGTCATTCGGATTCCAACTTGCCTGAAATCTACCAGGAAATTGCCTTCACTCTGTCACAGCAGGGCCGCGTGGAAGAAGCTCTCGCCTACTTGAACAAGAAGGAAAAGCTGCCCAACGACAACCACTGTGATACCTTGCTGCTCAAAGGACACATCCTCTTGGAGAACGATTATCTGGAAAAGGCACAAGAGGTTTTTCAGGAAGCAATTAGGAGTTCGGACAATTCACCCAGCACTTTTTTACAGATAGCCATATCCGTTTACGACTGTCGATATGTCCACTTGGCATACAATTTATTCTTGTCATACTTCAAAGACGTGGGCGACACCTGTCAAGACGGCTACGCTTACTTCGCTCGTTGTGCCAATGAACTGGGAAAAAAGAAAGAATTTGCCCACGCCGTAAAGCTGGCTTGTGAGAGAAATCCGATGGAAGCGAAAATGGTTTTGGCCGACTTGTTTCCCGAAGGAATGAGTACTGAAGAGTATTATCCCTACCTGCTTTCAACAAATACGGATGAGAGAAAGCAAAAATAACCAGCCAAAATAGACAAAACAATGAATTGGTTTTCTTCCCTGATGGGGAATCTTAACTATTGGACAGTATTCTTATTAATGTATATAGAGGGAACAGTGATCCCCGTTCCCTCCGAGTTGATTGTCTCACCCGCTGCCTATCATGCCGCAGCTGGTCATCTGGACGTCATGCTCGTCATCATCTTTGCCACCTTGGGCGCTGTCCTTGGGTCGGCAACCAACTATGTAGCAGCCTACTATCTGGGCCGCCCTATCGTCTACAGGTTTGCTAACAGCAAGCTGGGACACCTGTGTTTGCTGAACCAAGAGAAGATAGAAAAGAGCGAAAAATATTTTAATGATCATGGCGTGATAGCCACCTTGACCGGCAGATTGTTGCCCGGAATCAGGCAAGTGATATCGGTTCCCGCCGGCTTAGCCAAGATGAAGTTTTGGAAATTCATACTCTACACCACCATCGGAGCCGGCATTTGGAATTGTGTGCTGGCCGCCTTGGGTTGGTATTTGCACTCCATCGTACCGGAAGAACAGCTCAACGACAAGATTTTAGAGTACAACGATCATATCAAGGTGGTGATTTTAAGCCTGTTTGGCTTGATGGTAGCCTATTTTATCATCAAGCATTTTCTCAACAAGCGCAAGAAAAATAAGAACCAATCTTCCAATCCTTCCTGAAAAGAATCATCCAGCTAAAAAACTTGAGGAATCCAACTCCAGCAGCTGATTGTATGTTAACTTTCGTTAATAGCATAACAACTGCAAGCACTTCTGTTATTGTTTGTCAATCAAAATGCCTATCTTTGCACTCACTTTAACGAGAATCGCCGATATGGCTCAGTTGGTAGAGCAACTCATTCGTAATGAGTAGGTCCCCGGTTCGAGTCCGGGTATCGGCTCTCTTGCGGAATTAGCACATCGGTAGTGCGTGGGCTTCCCAAGCCTGAGAGGCGGGTTCGATTCCCGTATTCCGCTCTTTCTTTATCTTTAATCCCCCTTATTTTCTTTTTCTTCTTCAGCACTGAAGATATATTGCATCACGATAGCATCCCGATAGGCCGTTCCATCGTAAAGCCAATCGGCCAGCCTGCACCCCTCGGTGAAGCCCAATTGTACGAACAAAGCCAAGGCACTGCCCTTGTCAGCGGCTACCACGACATAGATTTGATGCAGGTGCAACACGCGTTTGGCATATTTCAACACTTCCTGTACCACCGACTTGCCATAGCCTTTTCCACGAAACTGCTCTTGAATCACGATGCCCAGCTCGGCTCTTTGGTGTTGCGGAGCGAAGTTAACGATATCAACCATGCCAATGGTCTTGCCGCATTCGTTTTCTATTATCAGTCTTACTTGCTTGTCAGTGTAGATATCTCCCGAGGAATGTGCAATGTAGTCGTGCAGCACATACCTTGAATAAGGAACATTGGTCGCACTGACATTCCACAACTTCACATCGTTTTCAATCTTATACAACAAGTCAAGATCTTCGGGCTCCATGGCCCTTAGCTGCGCATGTGTCATGATTTTAACTTCGTTTTATGAGAGAATTTCCGATCCAGTAATCACCATTTTCGTTTCTGGCAGATACGTTCCGAGGCACACTTTCTCGCTTGGTTGTGAGGCAAAGAGATTCAATACCTCATCAAAATTGTAGGCTTGGGTGTCGTAAACCACGTACACTCTGTCGACTTGTGGCAGACTCAAAGTAAGATGACCATCGGGATGATCGCGATAGGTGGATGTCACAAACTGTGCGCAAAGTCCTTTTCGCCGCGCAATCTCCTCACAATCGCACATAGCTTGGCTACTTCCGATGAAGACATACTGCACAGTTTCTTGTTTCTTTCTCCGAAAAAGTCCCACTCCCTGTTTGGCCTTCACCATCTGCATGCTTATCAAAGCCATGAATGCCTTAGCGTAGATGGCCATCTTAATGGGCAAACCCAGCAGGATGCTCATGCCGCCATAATGCTTTTTGAAGAATATCAGCATGGCTTGATAGAACACATGCACATAACGATAGGACGATTTTTGGGTGCTTTCCCCCTTATAATGCAGCATTCTCAATGGCAGATACCAGTTGTGATAACCCTTCTGAAGCAAGCGGTAAGACAGGTCTATGTCCTCTCCATACATGAAGAAATCTTCGTCGAGCAAGCCCACATCCTCGAGTGCCTTTCGCGGAACGGCGAAAAACGCACCGCTGACAATTTCTATCTCGGCTGGTTCATCCCAGGGCAGGTGCCCCATGTAGTACCTTGCAAAGCGTTTACTCGTGGGATATTTCGCACACAATCCGCACATTTTGTAAAAGGCTGTCCATGGCGTTGGCACCCCTCTGCGCGACTCTTTCGCATCAAATCCTTGCTGATTCATCATCCGAACGCCCACGCCACCTACGTCTTCGTGCGAATCCATCCAATCAATGAGCTGGCGCATGGTATGTTCACCGACGATTGTATCGGGATTCAACAACAAGACATATTCACCCTTGCTTTGCCTGATGGCAAGATTGTTGGCCCTGGCGAAGCCCAAATTATGATTGCTGCTGATGAGATTCACCGTGGGGAACCTACCTGAAAGATAGTCTACCGACCCGTCTACGGAGGCATTGTCTACCACAAAAATCTCGGCATCTACATTCTTGAGCGACCGTGTTAATGAGATTAAACACTGCTCAAGATAGTACTTTACATTGTAGTTGACGATGATGACAGACAGCTTCACTCCTTGCATGATCTTTCACGGTTAAACTTTCACGTCACCTTTTGTCTCCGTCACGCAACGATCCAAGGAGGGATAGATGAAAAACAAACTTAGAAACACAATGACTGCCATGTAGCAAAACGCCGCATGGACGAAGAGATAATAAAACAAGACGTTGACCACCAGCAGCACGCCCAACACGTTCAAGCGCACACTGCCCCACCTTTGGAGCGCGCGTAACGCCTGTGCGTCATCGCTTTTCAGCGCCTCTGCCACCTTTTTATACTTAAACAAGCGTAACGAAAGCGGAATACAACAGATGGTGAGTAGCTCCATGACCACCAGACAAACAAACTCTTTCTGGCCCGAACCAGCCCAATTCCCTGATGCCAGGGCACCCGTTTCAAACAGCACCACCATCAACAAAGACAGGATGATGGGCAAAAAAAACTGAATCATCAACAGGCGTTGCACGCTTCTTATCTGGTTCATGGAATTCAATGTATATCAATGTAACACCCAACCCATCTCCTCCGAGCTTGGTCAGATGTGTTTTTTGTTTATCGTTCAAACGGTGTTCTGTTCACAATCGAGCGTCCCAAAGTCACCTCATCCGTGTACTCCAGCTCATCACCTACGGAGATTCCGCGCGCTATCACAGAGAGTTTCACGTTCAAAGGAGCCAATTTTCGAGAGATATAAAAATTGGTTGTGTCGCCCTCCATCGTCGAACTCAAGGCCAAAATCACCTCCGAAACGCCACCTTCCTCAACCCGTTGCACCAGCGACTGTATTTCCAACTGGTCGGGACCGATGCCATCCATGGGTGAGATGATGCCTCCTAACACGTGATAAAGTCCGCGAAACTGCTGCGTGTTCTCCACCGCCATCACGTCTTGTATGTTCTCCACCACACAAATCAGCGACGTGTCCCTACGTGGGTCCGAACAAATAGGACACACATCTTCATCACTGATGTTGTGACACACCCGGCAGTATTTCACCTCCTGCTTCACTTTAGCGATGGCCGAGGCAAACTGTTCTACGTCACTGTTGCTTTGTCGCAACAGGTGCAGAACCAGTCTCAAGGCCGTTTTACGCCCTATTCCGGGAAGTTTGGAGAACTCGTTGACGGCTTTTTCGAGTAGAACAGACGGATATTGTTGTTCCATTTACAGGTACACGCCAATCCCTATCTTGAAGCCAATGGTGGAAAAGTCACTGTGCTTCTTGAACGACTGGTCATAGTACACGGCGGGTTCAACGGTCACCGTACGACTTAAAAAGTAAGCATAACCTACCTCTACGCCAGGCATCACATCGTTGTAGTTGTGGTTGGCATGAATCAACTTACAGTTAACGCCCAGGTAGATGCCATTTTGAACAATGTAGTAACGTCCACCAACACCCACAGAAATATAATCGGGAACCGACTCATATCCGCTATGTTGATAGCTCAAATTGCCCAAAACCATCAAGTTGTCTTCAAAAAGATAGCCAGCATGTGCCTGAATGCCCAGGTTGAGCTTGTCCAAACCGCTGTAACTCAGATTCAATCCGGTCAACGAACCGCCGATATACACCTTGTCTTGTTCAAACTGTGCGCTGGCCGTGAGGGTCATCAGCAACGCCGCAATCATTGTTAATAGCTTCTTCATTTTCATCAAAGTCTTTTATGTAAGTATATTTTCCATCTCCTCAAAAGGCTCCACTCACACCGTTTTTCCCCGCACACACAAGCCTTTCTGAACCAAGACTGATGCTTACTTGCAGCCTTAATTGAACGCTACGGCTGGAGCAGTGATGTATTTTGCAAAAGTACATAATATATTTGAGAACCGAAAAAATATCCGTATCTTTGTCAGCATAATTCTTTTGAACGAACAGACAGGATGAAACGATTCTCACTATCCATCATATTGGCAACGCTCTCTCTTCTCGTATCCGCCCAATCTCCCACCCCTTTGCTGCAAAACGCCTTATGCTCCTCGCCCAAACGCGAAGTGAGAGCCGTGTGGCTGACCACCATCGGCGGACTGGATTGGCCTAAAACCTACGCACACACTGCGTACACCAAGGAAAAACAACAAGAAGAGTTACGAAAACTGCTCGACCAATACCAGCGTGCCGGCATCAACACCATCTTGCTGCAAACCCGCGTCAGAGGGACGATGATTTACCCATCCGCCTACGAACCATGGGACGGCTGCCTGTCGGGCGTGCCAGGAAAGAGTCCGGGGTACGACGCTTTGGCATTTGCCATTGACGAATGCCACCGCCGCGGCATGGAGTTGCACGCCTGGGTAGTTACCATGCCGCTGGGAAAATGGAACGGGTTGGGCTGTAAAACCATGAGGAGAAAGCTGCCGGCATTGGTTAGAAGGATTGGCGCAGATGGCTATATCAACCCCGAAAAGCCTCAAACAGCTGATTATCTCGCCACCATCTGCGAAGAAATAACCCGCAACTACGACATCGACGGCATTCATCTCGACTACATCCGCTATCCCGAAAACTGGCCGCTTCGCATCAACAGGACGGAAGGCCGCCGCAACATCACCCGCATCGTGGAAGCCATTCACGCCAAAGTGAAGCGGCTCAAGCCCTGGGTGAAGATGAGTTGTTCGCCCATCGGCAAGTATGATGACCTGCCCAGATACACCAGTCGGGGATGGAACGCCTACACCAAGGTGTGCCAAGATGCGCAAGGATGGCTCAAAACAGGATTGATGGATCAGCTCTACCCCATGTTGTATTTCAAAGATAACAACTTTTTTCCCTTCGCCATCAACTGGAAAGAAGAGAGCTGCGGCAAGATGATTGTTCCCGGACTGGGCATCTATTTCATGTCGCCCAGTGAGCGTAACTGGCCCATCGACGTCATCAAGCAAGAGCTGAACGTTGTCAGACAATACGGTATGGGGCACGCATACTTCAGAGGAAAGTTCCTGACAGACAATACCAAGGGCATCTACGACTTCGCAGAGAATGATTTTACCCGCTATCCAGCACTCGTCCCAGCCATGACCTGGCAACACACTACGCCGCCAATGCAGCCAACCCGCCTCCGGTTGGATAGCACCAAAGCCACGTTGAGTTGGTCGGGAGCGAAAGATTGCAGTGACGCTCCCTACCTGGTTTACAACGTTTATGCCAGTCGGCAGGCTCCCGTTGACATTCATGATGCGCGCAACATCGTGGCCGCGCGCATCCCCTCAACCTCCACTCGCGTGCCTACCGCGCAAGGCATGGCGTACGCCGTGACGGCCATGGACCGCTATGGCAACGAGAGCGAACCGCTACAAACGCATCAAAAGCCCATCAAGACCACCCACTTCCCACCGGCAACGCTGTTGCCCTGTGACGGACAGCGCCTGCAACTGCCCGACAAGGGACAGACACTGGATGCCCTTTTCGTGCTTATCGAATCGCTGCAAGGCACCATGGTCACCACCCGTGTATACCAAGGAAAGTATGCCGACGTGTCAAATCTGCCCGAGGGGATGTATGTGCTGCGGTCTATCAACAGGAAAGGCTATCGGCACCGCCTCGGCCATTTCATGGTGAAGCGTAATCCGAATTTATAAGCTTATTTTGCCCCTTCAAATCATCTCCACAAAAACTTGATGACCAACGGGTTGCAATCTCCATGACTTTACCCTGTAAAAGCATAGCTATTGAAGGCCAATGTCAATGCTTTTGCACACCAAAGGCATGGAGATTGAAAAGCGTGGACAACTTCCTTCCCTGCTTTATGGGGTTTCATACCCGTCCGGTCGGTCTTCCGCTGCCATCGAATGCTCTTCTTCCGGCATTTGATAGCTTTTGATTCGGCGGTCTTGGAGAAAGATTCTGTCGAGTGTGAACACCAAGGATTCCAGCATGTTCGTTCTTCGCAATGGCTTCAACTCACATTCCCAAATCACGATGCTGTGCCACCCCATTGCCGCCAGTTGGCGGCACACCTCACGATCTCTTTCTTGATTCCTTCGTATTTTTTTCACCCAGAACTCCGTGTTGGATTTAGGTATCCTGTAATATCTACACCCCTCGTGCCCATGCCAAAAGCAGCCATTGACGAAGATGCAAGTGCGGTATTTCCGCATCACGATGTCGGGCTTGCCCGGAAGGCGGGGATGATTCAACCGATAGCGGTATCCATGGCTCCACAACCATTTGCGCACAATCATTTCTGGCCTGGTGTTCTTACTGTGAACGGCGGCCATGTTCGCATGACGTTGTTGTGGGCTAAGTGTATCACTCATGGGCTTTCGGCAATACGATGGCAGTGAACAATCCGTGACTTTCATTCAATGTGAAGACATGAAAGGACGCGCTTTAGAATAATGTAATTACTTGAAACGGACTTGCAGATTAAGTTTGAAATACAGTTTTCCATCCTGCTCACGGTAAAGCTCACCAAATCCATACTTGGTTAAAGAAGGAGTTTCGAGTCGTGTGTTACAATAGAGATACTCCTCAAAAAGATTACGGTCATAGAAATGATAACAAAGAACGTCACCATCATCTTTTACAATAAGATAGCCTCCATTAGCCTCGTACTTTCCGCTCCAAGGTGTATGTGGCACCATGCCAAGAGCTGATGCCACCAAGAAGTTTTTCACCTTACATTCATAGTACTTATGATTGTGCGTCATGTCGTATTCCATTGGATTTTTCGCTGCAATTTTCTCTGTAAGGTGTTTCATATCTTTGCCACCTCCTTGGTTGCTTTCCAGAAGAATGGCCGCCATGATGGTTGGCAGGCAACTGTCTATCAGAATGAAGTTGTTGCAACATATAGAATCGTCCATAGTCATGAACTCGAACAATCCACCCATTTCTTGTATTTTCTTTACTCGGTCAATCATCTTAGTCCGCGTGTTGATGGTGTTAACTGTTGCGATTTCAGAATCAGTGAACTCGTGGCCAGCTATCCTAAAAGTGAAATTAGTGGTTTTTCCAGCGTTGAAAAGGGTGCCTTTCATATCTTGTATTTTTTACGACTGACATTGAAAAGTTAATGGCATAAATTCAAATATGTAAAGTCAAAATCATGCTATTTACTTAAATATTTCTGATAATGATAATCTAAAAAATCTGGCTTTGGATAGAAACGATTAGGCAAAATCAACTTTTTATTTTGAAGGCCAAGCAGATAACATTTAAAGGACTCGTCTTCTGTCTTTTCAATCATTTCATCCGAGATGATAATCTTATAGTTAGGCGTTATAGCAATAAGATATTTGTCATAAGCCTTATGGAACAACGAGTTTAAGCACAATCCATTTTCTGGATTGCTCCGATTGTTTTTATCTTCACTCCAATCTAAGATGTGACATGCTTCCAAAAGTTCAGAATTTCCTACACCGGATATACAGCACTTAAAATCATATGAACACATAACAGCGGAGCGGAAGAATGACTGATTTACCCTTTGCTTAACAATAGCCAAACGCTCTTTGCCTTCTGGTAAATGGTCAATGTCTACATTTGCCGCTTTTTCTATATCATTCTTGGTATATTTTGCTATTAGGCACTCGCTTTCATATGCGAGTTTGTCGGGATTATCATAAAAATCTTTCCACACCTCTTGCTCCATTTTAGCTCCATGTGTCAATCCTACAATACCCCTCTCTTTTAATTTTGGGTCAAGTCTGCCTAAATTACCAATCTTCATATTAAGCGCACTTGGTGTCCTTCCAATGATTTTGGCATATTTTACAATCACTGGATGCGACTTGCTACTAACCTTAAAAGGTATCTTACAATATAAATTGAATGCAATGATAGTTTCTTCTCGTGTCCATTTATTTACCATATCTTAAGCCGCTAATGAATTATTACAAAAGCCATCAGATGTCACTTCACAACTGTTTGCATAACATATCTTTTCTCCTTGTTTGTCCCACTCAGAAGAATAAACACATTTACCTCCCAGATTCTGAAGAGCAATGCGGAAACCTCCAATGCCAGCAAACAAATCAATGAAGGTAAACCGAGGTTGTTTAGGAGTTGGGAAAGGCACATTGAAAAAGTCTGCAAAAAGATTATACTGCCGTGGGGATTCTGCTACCTTCCATATCTGCTCATCACTCAAATCGTCATCGCTCATTGGCTGATGTGGCTTTTTACGAGCAATGAACTCACGGATAGCCAAAATGACTCTTTCTTTCTGAGTGGGATCTGTTCCCAACTGCTGGTTATGGAGGTAATGGCTTAATAAGGCCATCTGATTTTCATAAGAAGTTTCGCCATAAATTTTGACTCCGTCTTTTGTTATTTCTTCTGGAAAATCTGTCAAGTTCATCTTTTTGTTTGCCATATTGCTGTCTTTATACTTCTAAGTAATCAGAATATTATAATTTATCAATCGTGAAATAATCAGATGCTATTTATTCAAAATTGTTTTTAAACACTTCAACGATTTTTCTGATTTGTTAGGAAGGATGGATTCATATTTCATTATTCCCTGGATATATGCAAAGATAGTGCAAGCCGAAGACAAAGGAAACTTGTTTACTTTGTTGAGGCGAAGCCTATCTTATGCAAAGATAAACATAATTGCTCAAATAACGCCAAGCAACGTGCATGCGATTTCAATTCAGGCAATCATTTTCTTGTTCGGTCACTGATCGCACCTCAACTCGAAGGCAAAATGTGCATGGAAAAACAGAAAAGGAGGGGCCAAATGCAGAAAATTTCTTAATTTTGCAAGATAAGCTGGCAAGGAACAACGAATGAAATGTTAAAGCTTTGGCAATTAAACGCTATTTCTGTAACTTTGTACACATAACTTATACGACGGATTATGCAACCCATCTTTATCGCAGGCCCCTGCGTCATCGAATCGGAAGAACTATTGGACACCGTTGCCCAACGACTGGTTGAGATCAACCGGAAGCTCGGTACGGACATCATCTTCAAGGCTTCCTTTGACAAGGCCAACCGCACGTCAATCCATTCGTTCAGAGGTCCTGGTCTAGAAAAAGGCCTGCAAATGCTCGCCCACATCAAGGAAACCTACAAACTGAGGATTACCACGGACATTCATGAGAGCTGGCAGGCGGAAGCAGTGGGTGAGGTGTGCGACATTTTGCAAATACCCGCGTTCTTGTGTAGGCAGACTGATTTGTTGGTGGCGGCTGCTGCAACCGGCAAAATTGTGAACATCAAGAAAGCACAGTTTCTCAGTGGAAAGGACATGAGGCACCCCGTAGAAAAAGCTATGGAGAGCGGTGCCAAGGAAATATGGCTCACCGAGCGCGGTAACTGCTTTGGGTACAACAATCTGGTCGTTGATTTCAGAAACATCCCCGACATGAAAGAGATTGTTAAAACGGTGATTATGGACTGCACACACTGCGTTCAAAGACCTGGTGCGGGTGAGGGAAAAACCATCGGTGATCGACGATTCATACCGGCTATGGCACACGCTGCAAAAGCTTTTGGGGCAACGGGGTATTTCTTTGAGACCCATCCAACACCGGATGAAGGACTAAGTGACGCTGCCAACATGCTGGAATTGGACAAGCTGGAACCTCTTATCGCATCACTACTACAATAGACGCACCGCATACATAATAACAGATTCATGGAAGAAAATACGAAAGAATCGCTTAAACATGTAAGAGAATACGCCTCACAGTGCATCAAGGATGAAGCGCAGGCACTGCTGGAGCTGATTCCACAGCTGGATGAAAACTTCGAAAAGGCTGTTGACATGATGTTCAACTGTAAGGGCAAAATCATCGTCACTGGTGTTGGCAAGAGTGGCAACATCGGTGCCAAGATAGCTGCCACACTGTCTTCAACGGGTACGCCAGCGTTCTATATCAATCCGCTGGACATCTACCATGGTGATTTGGGCGTGATGACACCCGACGATGTGGTGCTGGCCTTGAGCAACAGCGGGCAGACTGATGAGCTGCTTCGCTTCCTGCCCATGGTGCTGCACATGAACGTGCCGGTGGTATCTATCAGCGGAAATCCCAAATCGTTGCTGGCCAAATACTCGACCGCGCACATCACATGCAGCGTAGAGAAAGAGGCCTGTCCGCTGAACCTGGCTCCAACGAGCAGTACAACGGCCGCACTGGCCATGGGAGACGCATTGGCCATTGCCCTGATGATGGTGAGAAACTTTAAACCAAACGACTTCGCACAGTTTCATCCGGGTGGCGAACTGGGCAAGCGGTTGCTCACAACAGCCTCGGACGTGATGCGGTCAGACAACCTACCCATCATCCCCAAAGAGATGCATCTGGGCGAAGCCATCATTCATGTGAGCAAAGGAAAACTGGGTTTGGGTGTTTCGTTGGAGAACGAGAGAGTGGTAGGACTGATTACTGATGGCGACATTAGGCGCGCCATGGAGAAGTGGCAAGCCCAATTCTTCGACAAGACGGTAAGCGACATCATGACAACGAGTCCAAAAACTGTTTCACCGAACACAAAAATCACAGAGATACAAACCATCATGCACAAGTACAAAATACATACGGTACTGGTTGTTGACAGCGACAACCATTTGTTAGGGGTCGTCGACCACTATTCGTGCATGATTTAAAAGCCTCCATTGACTGAAATTTGAGAGTCCTATTATTTATTCTTTGTTTCATCGCCTGCACGTCAGTTGATGCGCAGAGCTCAGACTCACTCATCGTCCAAACCCTGCGAGAGAAGGGTGTGAGGTTCTCACATGACAACAGTGTGACGCTGTTGATGGACGGACAAGAGAAGTTTGATGACCTGTTTTTGGCCATCAAGCAAGCCAAGAGTAGCGTACATCTGGAGTATTTCAACTTTAGAAACGACTCCATTGCGCGACTGTTGTTCGACATCTTGGAAGAGAAAGCGGCTGAGGGTGTGGAGGTAAGAGCATTGTTTGATGCCTTTGGCAATTCGTCGAACAACCGTCCACTGAAGAGACATCACCTGGACTCGATACGCGCCAAAGGTGTTGAGATATACAAATTTGACCCCATCACCTTTCCTTGGATTAATCATGTGCTAAGCCGCGATCATCGAAAGATTGCCGTCATTGATGGCGAGGTGGCCTATACGGGTGGCATGAACGTGGCCGACTACTACATTAAAGGTACGCGTCGGGTGGGCAAATGGAACGACATGCACTGTAGAATTGAGGGGTTAGCGGTGAACGAACTGCAACGCATCTTCCTGAAAATGTGGAACAAAACGGCGAAACAGAACGTGCATGGCGCAAAATATTATAGAGGTCACCGCAACAGGGGGCATATCAAAGGACTCAAGTCGGACACTTGCAGCACGTCAGGCGATAAGATGGTAGCCATCGTGAACCGTGAACCGCGCATCAGTAACGAGATGATTAGGGCGTTCTATGTGGGAGCTATCGATGCAGCTCGAGACAGTTTGAAAATCATCAATCCTTACTTTACACTGAATCGGGGTATCAAGAAAGCTCTGAGGAAGGCCATCAAGCGAGGTGTGAAGGTGGAGATTATGCTGTCGACCAGCAGCGATATTCCCTTAACACCCGACTGTGGGTTCTACAATGCGCACAAACTGATGAAGCAAGGGGCGAACGTATGGATGTTTACGGATGGGTTCCACCATACCAAGGTGATTATGGTAGATGGCAAATTCTGCACGGTGGGAAGTGCCAACCTCAATGCCAGGAGCCTTAATTTCGACTATGAAGAAAACGCTGTGATTGTTGATCGCTGCACTACTCGCCAGCTGGACAAGTTGTTTGATGATGACAAGAAAGATAGTTTTCTGCTCACTCCCAAGAGCTGGGATGAGTTTAGAACGCCTTGGCAGAAGCTGCGTGGATGGTTTGCTCACTTGTTAGCGCCCGTGTTATAAGCATTAACAGCGGCCTAAAAAGTGCCATTGACCTAAAAAGCGACCAACGCCAAGAGGCTTTTTGACGCTACACTGGCAGATTACACCTTTATATTTTGTTGATATCTACATACCCATGCATCACCGCATAGATAGTAAGAGCCGAGACACTCTTCACCCCAAGCTTGTCCATGATGTTCTTACGATGCGTGATGACCGTTGTCATGCCAATGTTCAACTGATCGGCTATCTCCTTATTAATATATCCCTGAACAATGAGTGACAACACTTCAATCTCTCGATCAGACAGAATTTTGGTCTTCAATGTTTTCAGTGTAGATGGGAATCGCTGTCCCCTACCATGCGCATTTTGTTCCAATAGCAACAACGAACGCACCAACTGCTCTTCCGGAACGTTGACACACAAACTATGAAAACCAGAAAGTTGGGTGGATGGATCAGTGGAAGCGGCCAAGACAATCGTCTTTTTTTGTCGGTCAAGGAAGAACTGACGGTGTTCCAATACAATGTTCATCGACACGAAGTAATGGAAAAAAGAGTCGACGGCACATTCGGTCAGCTCTTCAAACGAGCCGAACGTGGTTACATCCATGACTGGCATCACATTCTGTAAAATCTGCCTCAATCCCAACACAGCCAGTGTATTGGAATCAATGATGGCCAGTTGAGGACGCCCATTGATAATCTTTCCTTCCGTCATAACAGCCACAAAGTTAAATATTTTTCCTCATAATCAAAAGAATATGGATAGCAAACATTCGCATCTATCAGCAACTTGCCCTGTACATACGACAAAGGTGTTGCCTTGATACATGACTGATTATGCTGGGAACATATTCTCAATGATGTTCTGGAACAATGGCAAAATAACGGACATCCGACGAAGTAAGGTTTTCCATGTAATGATGGTGTCCCATTGGACAATAATGCACTTGTCCGGCTTGTACTTGTTTTGCCTCTCCGTCATCATGACACGTCAATGTTCCTTCTAAGACATAGACCACCTCACAGTTATCAACGTGGGTATGAAGTCCGGTCGAAGCACCTGGCTTGAGTGTGCTCAACATGATTTTGCACTTATCATCCGCAAAGTTACGTGTAACAAGTGTGCCTTTACCTCCTTTGAAACCTTCTATGGTCTGTTCGTCTAAATCATTGAAATCTATAACCATAATGTTCTTGTATGTTTTAGTTGTACGGCAAAGATAATTAATTAATGACACACCACAAAGAGATGATGTCATTTAATCTTCTGCTGAATTTCAAAGCAAAAGAGGGCATGCCGTGAAGCACACCCTCTCAAAATAAATCTTAATCAGGAATCGTTACTTATTACGAATCCATCTCTTGTCCCAGATATTCAATTGTTTTTTCGTCTTGTAAACAGAAGGGATGCAAACAACGTTCACCTTACTGTCCTTGGCAGCCTGCACATAATAGTAAATATTCTTACCTTTGTACTTGCCTGTTCGTTGATGATTCAAGGCAAATGCGTTTGTGCCATCTGTCAACTCACCTGCACTTTTCACGCCCGAGTACTTCACGTCAATGGTCTTACCTACGGTAGCGTCCTTGATGAGGATATAACGGTTGATGTATTTTCCGTAATCAGCCGCAAGCTGTGCAAGCGTCACTTCCATTGGTTTGGGTGCATCGCCCTTGGTTACTTTGGCCAATTCGGTTTGCAACGACGTGGCTTCAGGCAGTCCGTTGTATGCATAACCTGCGCCCCACACACGTCCATTGATGACATCACCCACAGCAAGACTTGAATTGCCACTGTAAAGCAGCAAGCCACCTGTTGCGTCTTCGACGAAAATGTTGCTGCCATTTTTGTAGGTCACCTTAGCATCGGTGAGCATAACGTCGAAGTTCACCTGCTTATTCCTGTCCGTACTGGCTGATATGGCGGATGAGATTCCAGCGATACCGCCGGTGGTGACAGGAGTAGTACCCAGCTGAATGATGGAAACTGTCAACACAGACTCTTCCTTTCCCTTGGTACTCTTGAACGTAAGTGTGCCTTCACGTTTCTTACCTGTCGCGTTCTCAGAAGGGTTGACGGTAAACACCAAGTCACCCTTCTTGTTGACTGTGTAGCCTGACTCTATCGTCATCCAGTCGACATTCGACTTGAAACTCAATCCTTCGCCTTTCTGTGTGATGGCAATGTTGAACGGTTTGCCTTCCTTGTCGATGGTTTTGTTGGTCTCTTTGCTGAGCAAGAGCGCCTTCTTCACCGAGATAAATGTGGCATCCACTATCTCAACAGTCGACATATAGGTTGTCCTGGCACCTTCAACAGTGACAAGATCACCAGGAGCAATGTTGAACTTCTTCCAGTTATAAGCGCCTGATGCGTCCTTTGTACCATAGATATAGAGTTCGTTGCCCTCACCATCTACCATGTACCAGTTACCGTATGAGGTGCTGATGATTTTGCCACACATTCCTGTCACACGGTAGGTTTTGCTGTCAACACCCTTCAATACGTCCTTCACAGTACTTTCGGGTGTAGGAGAATCGTCAATCTGAGCAACGATAATGTTCTGATATTTGTCACCGGCTTTTATGCGTATGGTAACCGAACGCGTAGCTGTTGTAGCGCCAACGGTGAAAGAAATGTCGGTAGTTCCAGCGCCACCACTCAATTGTGACACTTTGATCCAACTGTTTTCCTTGGTTGCCATCTGACTGGTTGGCACGTTGTATTTCACGATACCCTTTTCATCATCCAGCGAATCGGCCTTAACCGGAACCATGAAGTCCATGCTCCAGTCTTCCGTAGCCGTCACGGTAATCTTCTGTGTTCCACCTTTCACGTCGAAAGCCACATAAGAAGAAGACACCTTCAAGTTGCTCAGATAGGTGGGTTCGTTGTCGTCCGAACAGCCTGTAAACATGGCAATGACTGCGATGAACGATGGAATGATATATTTTAGTTTCATATCCTTTTGTTTTACTGTTAGTTAAATGTATGCTTGACTTTAGTTGAACGTATACTTGATACCCACCGACATGTACCAGCACTGGCCGATAGAATAGCTCGGTGTGAACGTTTCAATATTGCCATTGATAGCTTTTGCTGTAGAGAACTTAGCCACACCGTCTGTGTCAACACCCTCGTATTTAAGGATACGGGCATCCGAACCGATGGCAGGATTCAAGTATTTGGCCACACCCCACTTTGAGTCAAAGAGGTTGAGCAGGTTCTTAATGTCGAAGCTCAGCTGCAAACCATGCTTTGTCTTCCCTACGTTGAGTTTGAAATCGTGCTTGTAAGCGAAGTCAATGCGATGCACCCAAGGAGAGTAAAGCGCGTAAGCCTCGGCATATTCTCCCTGATGTTTGCTCAGATAATCATTTGCATGCACATAATCCATGAACCGAGTTTTATCGTCTTCCGATACGAAACGGAATTGCTTGTCGGCCACTTGCTGATCGGTAGGAATGTAGATTGCATCATAATTGTATCCGTCACCGTTCATATCATTGGTGGTCATGAACGAGTAGTTGGCTCCACCTCTCCATCCTTCATAGAACAAACTATAGTGATTACCGCTCTTGTCGTGGATGGTGGCCGATGCCACCAATCGGTCGGGCGTGTTGTATTGCGAGTTGTGCAACTTGATGTGGTTCGGTCCCTCCACTGTTGGAACGTAGGTGAATGCCGACTCTGCGTTAGAACCTGGCATGCCCGTCACACTCTTAGCCACGTTGTGAGTATAGGCAGCCATCAGGCTAACCCACTCTGCCGGCTGTACATTGGCGGTTAAGTTAGCCGTCCAACCATAGCCGCGACTGGTATTTTCCAAGACAAAAGCCTTGGTGTTGGTACGGAATCCCGTAGGATAGATAGGTCGGTTGTCCACACCATTGAATCGAGCGAACCCGCCTACAGAAGGAATACTCCAGTCTGAAATGGTGGTTTCGTTGAGCGTCTTGTTGAAAATAAACTCACCCGACAAGGTGAATGGGAACGACACTGGTACTTGATAGTCGATAGCCAAGGATGCTTTCCATACCTGTGGCAACTTAAAGTTTTCTGACACGGCGGCGATAGCAGATGGAACTGTTCCGTCCTCGGGTTTGATAGTAGAAGGATAGCCCAAAGAAATCAGCTTGTCATAGAGTGCCTTCTGCGTGGCTTTGCCATTGGCATCGGTCACCAGTCCGCCTGCAAAGGTATTCATATCGAATCCTCGCTTGGCAGCGTTGGCAGCGTTGATTTGTGCCTGATACTGCACCATACCACCGTTGGTAGGCATGTTGGTGAAGAACACCAGTGGCAAGTTGCCGGCAAAGAGACCCGTACCGCCACGCACCTTGAGCGACTTGTTTCCCAAGACATCCCAGGTAAATCCTACACGCGGTGAGAATATCCAGTTGGCTGAAGGCCATTTACCCGTATCGATGCGACGCCCGTCGTAATCAAGGTCATAGATGGCCTTGTTGGTTATCAAGTCGCTGTTGACGAATGAGAGGTTGTCAATGCGCAGACCGTAAACCAACTTGAAGTTGTCCATCACCGACCATTCATCCTGACCGTATACAGAAATCTTGTTGCTGCGCACGCGAGCGGCCGGCGCACTCTCACCGCCATAGCCGTAAGTGAGGTTCACAATCTCGGGAGCGGCACCATTAAGGAAGTCGTCCAGACTGGTATAGCGATAGTATCCCGTACCATTACGCATGTAGGCATTGTCCGCCATCTTGTATTCGTAGGCCAGACCACCGGTGACTTTATGCTTTCCAGCATAGTAAGTCAACTCGTCCTTCACATTCCATACATTATTATGAACGGCATTGTTCCATGTAAACAGCTCATAGCCCAACGACAGGTAAGCCTGTCCGCCTTTCAAGATATCGATGAAGGGGAATTCAGAAGAATTAGAACTACGCAAGTCGTCCAACTTTGAATAGGTAGCCAGCAGCTGGTTAGAAAGATTCTCTGTCAAGCGACTGTTTAAGTCGAATGAGAACGAGTGTACCAGGTTGTCCATCGAATACATCGCATTGGCATAAGACATAGACGCCTGCGACATACGGCCTTCCGACATACGTGTACCGCCATCCATGGACGATGCGTTAGGCGATCGCCAGGTCATGTTCTTGGTGTAGTTGTAACGCAAGGCCAAACGGTGCTGATCTGTGATGTTCCAGTCTAAGCGTGCCAACAGCTTGGTGTTGCTGATGTCAGCGGGGAAGCTGGTGTACGAACCTGTATTGTATCCATATTTCTGGTTCACAAAGTCAGAAACGGTCTGCAAATCCTTGATTGTTGTACGCGAAATATACTCTTGAGCGTTGGCCACACCGTCCTCAGAGGCCCTCCAACGGTTAGCTACCGTAGGAACCTTTTCAGTTTCACCATTCACGAAGAAGAACAATTTGTTCTTGATAATCGGGCCACCCAACGTAAAACCGTAGGTAGTCTTGCGATCTTTCTCGCGGGCACCGGGTATTTGGAATCCTTCGACAGCATCGCCACGCATGTTCTCATTTCTGTGATAAACGTACGCACTGCCCTTGAAAGTATTGGTACCCGACTTGGTAATGGCATTCACACCACCACCAATAAAGTTGGTTTGGCGCACGTCGTAGGGAGCAATCACCACCTGCAACTCTTCAATAGCTTCAATGGAGATGGGGTTGCCACCACCGGGAAGAGATGGCGACAGGCCAAAGTTGTTGTTGAAGTTGGCACCATCCACGGTGAAGTTGGCCGTACGACCATCTGTTCCGACAAAGCTCATGCCATTGCCTCCATAAGGAGAAAGACGCGTGATATCAGTGATGCTGCGGCTTACCGTAGGCAGATTCATCATCTGCGAATTGTTGATGTTGGTCGAAGCACCGGTCTTCTCTTGCGCAAACTTGGATGCCGTTGCACTGACAACAACCTCGCCCAGCATAGCGGCATCTTCCGAAAGAGTAACGCCAAGGTTGTACACCTCACCCAGCTGAAGCGTGATATCCTTGTAAGTCTTAGTCTGGTATCCCACGTAACTCACTGTAACCGCATAAGGACCACCTGTACGCATACCCTGAATGTTAAAACGTCCGTTCACGTTGGTCACTGCCGAATAGGTAGTTCCAGAAGGCTCATGTACCGCCTGGACGGTCGCACCAATGAGTTCTTCGCCGGTTCCCTCAAGGGTAACCTTACCACTCATCGCGGAAGTTGTAACCTGTGCCATCATTGATGTGCACAAACACATCATCATGGACATCAGAAAAACAATTTTTTTCTGCATTTTTGTGTTAATTTTTAATTAAAAAAGAGGCATGAAAACCTGTTATACTTATTTCACTGCAAAATTAACTAAATATTTTCATATTATCGTTACATATTGGTTACAATTTGGTTATGCATTTACCCGCAGGGGAAATTTTTAACAGTAGAGGCGAAATTTATCACGTCCGTAGGGCCATCCGCGTGTCGGAACGTGCTCAATCACACCCCTACGTATTTCGGAACGTGATGACGAGTGGATGAGCCCAGCGAATAATCAGGCCTTACGAATGTAAAATGTTTTGCTCGAAAAACACCCCAAAATCGGGGTTTCAGAACCTGCAAAATAGAAAAAATCAATAGGCCTGCGGGATGCAAAACAGGGGATAAGCAGGATGGAAACAACCCATTTTTGAGCAAAAGCTATGAGTTGGCCGCCCTATATGCATCCTTTTGGCAAGCAATCTGCATGCCATTGACCTGCAAAAGCATACAGATTGGAGCATAAAAACAATGCTTTTATCCCAAAATCCGTATCAAACACGGGCTTAAACCTGCGGAGAAATTGCAAGATATTGGGCGACAAACAGTTATAAACACAGCTCATATTGGCCGTATTTGCGACGCCCATCCCCATTGCTTGCAAATAAGCCAAAGAGCGAAAGCCATGTTGTCAAGAAAATTCAGCATCACGTCTCGCCTCTCCTATCCACGTGGTTAATCCCTGCCACCATGGCATGAGCAAGCCCGGTCACGACAAGAAATAACATTAAAAAGGTACATTTAATGAAGTTTAAATATTCAACCGCCACAATCATTAGGATATTTCGATAAAAATGAGTACCTTTGCAAGGTTTATTGTACGTATTAATTCAATATTCAGATTATCAATCAGTTAGAAGTTTAGGGTATTTAGGATGAGACAATTAAAAATTCAGAAAAGCATTACCAATCGTTCAAGTGAAGCGTTAGACAAATATCTTGTAGAGATAGGCCGCGCACCCCTGATATCAATTGACGAGGAAATAGAACTCGCACAAAAGATTAAAAAGGGCGGACCCGAAGGCGAGAGAGCCAAAGACAAGCTTGTTACTGCCAATTTGCGATTCGTTGTTTCTGTAGCTAAACAATACCAGCATCAAGGACTTTCACTGACAGACTTGATTGACGAAGGCAACATTGGGCTGATTAAGGCTGCCCAGAAGTTTGACGAAACGCGTGGATTCAAATTTATTTCGTATGCTGTTTGGTGGATTCGCCAAAGCATCCTGCAAGCTATTGCAGAGCAGAGCCGCATCGTCAGACTGCCCCTCAACCAGGTAGGATCGCTCAATAAGATCAATCGCGAAATCAACCGGTTCGAACAAGAGAACCACCGCCGCCCCTCTATCTCTGAGTTGTCGGATGCAACGAACATCGATGAAGACAAAATCAGCCAGAGCATGATGGCCGACGGGCACCACGTGAGCATAGATGCCCCGTTCCAGGACGGCGAAGACAACACCATGCTCGACGTGATGCCGAGTGGCGAAGACAGCAGAACCGACAGGCATGTGGACCACGAGTCGATGGCACAAGAGCTCGATACGGTGCTCAATAAGGTGCTGAAAGAGCGTGAGATCATCATTATCAAAGAATGCTTCGGCATTGATGGTCACGAGAAGGGACTGGAAGAAATTGGCGATCAGCTGGGACTGACACGCGAACGCGTGAGACAAATTCGCGAAAAAAGTATTGCGAAGCTACGCGACAGCGGTAATGCAAAAATCCTGATGAAATATTTAGGATAAGATTTTTTTGGACAAAAAATGTAGCGGCCTCAAGCATATATCCATGCTTGGGGCCGTTTTTGTGTAGATAGATGATGATCAAAAGGGTGATGCACAAACCGCCATCACCCTGTGCTAAAGAAGCATCAGGCTTGAAATATCCTACTTATTGACGACCAAATCTTCCATCACAAAAGCCTCTTTCATGCCGATGCCATACTGTTGTAACAGGTCGGCATCCATCGCGAAGACATCGTGCAGCAAATTGCTGGCACCCGGCCTCCGTCGCTCTTTCTTCGCTTTAGCCACATATTTCCTGAACAAGTCGATAGCCTCTTCCACGTTGGACAAGAACCATTGACAATAACCGGCATTCAAACAATCGGTTGGCATACGATGCTTATTGGCCAACAGGCGCTCGTAGATGGGTGCTGCCTGCTGAGGTTTCTGCTGCTGTAGGTACCCCCAAGCCAACGAACGCTGGATGGACAGATTCTCGGGATGGTCGTAATTCAACTTGAACAGCAGGCTCATCGCCTCCTCTATCTCGTCATTATTCATCAGCGACACGGCTAAATTCAGCTGCACATGCTCGTTCGTGGCATCCATTTCCAACAACTTTTTGTTGTATTCGACGGCCTGCTCATAGTTTTCCAGATAAAAACCAGCAAGTGCTTTTCCACGAATGGCTGGCACATCATCCGCATTCATCTCCAAAACGTTCGTGTAAGCCTTGTCCGCCGACAGATAATCTTTTTCCCGATAATACGCCATGGCAGCCAGTCGCCAATACTCTATGTCTTCCCTATCTACGTACGCGCCGAGCAATTGCCACAACTCTCTGTAGAAATGGTGCTTGTAGAGGAACTTTCCTACTTCCATCATCCTATCCTTCAAGGGCGACTCACGGAAATAAGGGCTCATCACGAAGAACGCACTATTTTCCATAGCACTTGTATCAAAAGGATTATGAAAATCGTTTTTGTTCTGGTAGATGCGATAAAAGCGATACAAATCCTGCAAATACATCCGCCTGATATAGGCTGGATTGCTTTTCTCTTCCCTGCTGACCGTGGTGTAGAAGGCATCTTGATTGTCCAGCATTTCGCGCATGTTTTGAGGTATTTTATCAATGATTGACGACAGTCCCAAGATAAAAGAATATTTATCCGAATCGCAGAACGGGCCACTCTCGAGCAACAACTGCATGAACTTGTTGCCGCCCAGCTTATCGTTCACCTGCTGAAGTCCTGGGTGATCTTCGTAGAAAGGTACGAACCAATTGCTCAAGGTCATGAAGAACGCAAACCGTTTCATGTGTGAGAAACCACCGAAATAAATGTCCGACCCAGCCTTCTGCATGTTCATCATTTGGTTGAAGTTGCGTTCCATCTCCTCCATAGCCTGGTCTGCCGCACCCGGGTTGAGCATTTCATCCACCTCATCTTCTTCTTTTTCCACGATGCCCGCACGCGAAATGCTGATGTTACTACCTTTCATGAGGTTGGGAATGATGTCTTTTTGCAGCTTTTCATTATCGGCATCGGCGTTCATACAGTAGAACATTTGCAATTGCAACTCCACCAATTCACGGCAAGTTTGCTCATCCTGACACAAAGTGTTGATGGTCTGTTGTATCTCGGGATAGATGTCTCCTTCGTTTTCCGGCAACGACAGCACGATGCCTACCAACGCCCGTTGCCTGAGATGGGGTTCGGTTGCCTGGCGATAGACCTGCACCAGCGTTTGAAACTGATGGATGTCGAACAGTTGGATGACCGACAACATCACGCCACTCAGCAACAATTGGGCGTCAATGGCGTCGATGGTGGGCGACAAAAGCAGGTCTTGGGCGAACTTAGCCGTGCTTTCGTTCCATTGCGGAGACACCAGCAAGGCGTTGAAAAGCTTTTTGACATATTGCTGATGTCGGTCGTAAAGTTCCTGTTTTTTGGTCTTCTGCGCCTCCTGAGGCTCGAGCGAGAGCAAGGCTATATCCTGCACGAACGCCTCCAATCGCTTCTTAATCACGTCAAAATCGGCATCCAGCGACTGCACGTCCATATAGGCTGCTTGGTACGAAGGGTTCTCGTTGAGGAACACAGCCAACTGCACGTCAGCGTTCAGGACATACAGTGCATTCAATAATCGGTCGTAAACCTCCTCAAACTGCGGGTCATTCAGCCCCTTGCGCATGTAAGCTTTCATGAGTTCGTAATCGCTCTCAATGCGACTGATGCGTGCGTCAAAAGCGTGAAGTTTATTCGCGTTGATAAAAGAACGAAGGCTTTTCAAGGCTTCTCCTACGTTCTGTTCGGATGTAATGATATTCCTTATCTGCTGTAATTCGCTGTCTGAGTATTCCAAAATACAATCTATGTTAATGATAAACTACGTCCAACGGCTACTTTAAATAGCGTTGAGCTTTTTCTATATCTTTGGGTTCGGGCTTGGAAAGGTGGTTGAATTTCAGTTTTGGCAAGTCGTTCACCGTTCTTTGATCGGTGTTGCAATATGTCCTGATTAGTGAGGAAAAGTGCTGAACACCATGCTTGTTGATGGAATCTACAGCCATGTTGTACGCACGGCTGAACGCTTTGAGCTGCGCCGTGCGGTGCTGTCCCTTAATGGAATCGGTGCGAAAGGCCAACACACCCAATCGAGTGCCCGTCTTCTCGCTATCCGTCATCACCTGGTGATGATACAATCGCGCGGTCGTTGCCTGCGGCTCAGTCAGCCACATGGCATCCATCTCGTTGTTGAGTAACATGTGCAAACGTACATGCACATCATTAATCTGTACCTTATAGACTCTGGATTTGGTTTTCACCCCTTTGAGACTCTCGTCGGTGAGGTAGTCGGTGGCCGAAAAACGGGTCATGGCCACCATCTTATCACCCAACTGATTGAGCTGTTTCAAGCGCGCCGTTTTGTTGCTGATGAGCTGCCATTGCAGACTGGTGGCACTGAGATAATCCAACTTGAGTCCCTTTCGTTTCAGCCGTTCCATGCGCACAAGGTCGGACATGATGCCCTCTACACTGCCACCGACGATGGCTGTGTCGGCATCCATCTGCGCCGTAAAGGGCTTGAGTCTGACATCTACATGCAGCGTATCAAACAGTCGTAGCTCTTTGGCCACATATAATGGAAGGCAATCGAGCGTTGGCAGCACGGCAATCTTCAGTGCTTCGGCATTCTCCTGACGCAACTTTTCACGTTGAGCCTTCGTCACTTGTTGGCGCTCTGCTGTGGACTGTTGGCAAGCAACCAGCGAGATGAGCAGCACGGTTAAAAGCAATAACTTTTTCATACCTTGCAAAATTAAACATTAATTTTGATTCTCAGAAAATTATTATTACTTTTGTCTATCAACAATTCCACCACCATGGCAAAAGAAAAGATAGCTTATGTGTGTTCTAATTGCGGTCAGGATTCGCCCAAATGGATGGGCAAATGCCCCAATTGTGGGCAATGGAACACCTTCAAGGAGATACGCATCGGCTCTGATACGTCACAATCAACGGCCCGTTCGGTCGTCAATGCCTTCAAAGGCAACACGGACAAGAACAAACCTTTGCGCCTGAAAGACATCTCAACACTTGACGAACCGCGCATCGACATGCACGATGACGAGCTGAACCGCGTGCTGGGAGGCGGACTTGTTTCTGGCTCTATCACCCTTTTGGGAGGCGAGCCGGGCATCGGAAAGAGTACGCTGACGCTACAAACCATCCTCCAAATGACAGACAAGCGGGTGCTTTACGTCAGCGGAGAGGAGAGTGCGCACCAACTGAAGATGCGGGCTGAAAGACTGTCTAACGCCGAAAGTGACCATGTGGTCATCCTGTGCGAGACCTCTCTGGAACTGATTTTCGAGCAAATCAAGACCGTCAAGCCGGAGTTGGTGGTGATAGACTCCATCCAAACCATTGCAACAGAACATGTGGAAAGCTCGCCAGGCAGCATCTCGCAGGTAAGGGAATGCGCCGCTCTGTTGCTTCATTTTTCCAAAAACAGCGGCATTCCCGTCATCTTAATCGGGCACATCAACAAAGAAGGCACGCTGGCAGGCCCCAAAATTCTTGAGCACATCGTGGACACTGTCATCCAGTTTGAGGGCGATCAACATTATATATATCGTATCTTGCGCGCCATCAAAAACCGCTTCGGCAGCACGTCGGAACTGGGTATCTATGAAATGCAACAAGACGGACTTAGGCAAGTGAGCAATCCATCCGAACTGTTGCTCACGCAAGATCACGACGGACTGAGCGGCATCGCCATCTCATCGGCCATCGAAGGCGTTCGTCCGTTCCTGTTGGAGACGCAGGCTCTCGTCTCTTCTGCTGCGTACGGAACGCCACAACGATCAGCCACAGGCTTTGACCAGCGTAGGTTGAACATGCTTTTGGCCGTGTTGGAAAAGCGGGTGGGCTTTAAACTCATGCAGAAAGACGTGTTTCTCAACATTGCCGGAGGACTGCGCGTCACCGATTTGGCCATGGACTTGAGCGTCATTGCGGCAGTCTTGTCCAGCAACGTTGACACACCCATCGAGAGCGGATGGTGCATGGCTGGCGAGGTAGGCCTTAGTGGAGAGGTGCGTCCCGTCAGCAGAATAGAGCAGCGCATCGCTGAAGCCGAGAAGTTAGGCTTCACGCATCTCATCCTGCCAAAATACAACTTGCAGGGAATCAATCCACAACGATACCAGATAGCCCTCCACCCCGTACGCAAAGTTGAGGAAGCCCTCCGTGCCCTGTTTGGATAATTACCGCCACTAACTGACACGGACAGAAAGCCGATTCATGCGTCATTCTCTTGGAAGGTATGGCAATTAGAAGGGCATACCCACCGCAAAATGGAAGGTGAAGTCGCGGCCAAAGTTAGGATGAAGCACGGCGAAATGCTCCCGCTGTGTTTCATAAGCTGGATTGATGGCCTTCATACCCATGTCAAACCGCAGGATAAAAAAGTCGAAGTTCAGGCGCAATCCCAGTCCGTAGGCCACGGCTATATGCTTATAAAACTCGTGTAACTTGAACTGACCACCTGGTTGTTCCTCATATTGTCGCAACGTCCAAATGTTTCCGGCATCCACAAAAGCCGCTCCATGGAATTTCCAAAACAACTTGGTGCGGTACTCTATGTTCATATCCAGCTTCATGTCACCCGTCTGGTTGATGAAGTCGATGCGCCCATCGGTGCCGCGAAAGCTGCCCGGCCCCAATTCTCTGACGCTCCATCCCCTCACCGAGTTGGCTCCACCCGAGAAGTAACGCTTCTCAAAAGGCAAGATTTTCGAGTTGCCATACGGATAAGCAAGCCCCAAATCTATGTGCAACGCCAACGAGTTGTGCGTATCAAAGGTAATCAAACGGGTATAGTCGAAGTCGCCTTTGATATACTGTGCGTAGGCCGTATTAAATAAGGTGTACTGCCCTTGCGCATTTTTACGGAAGGACAGCACTTTAGAAAAGCCCTTCAAAATATTGCCAGCCGTCTCGATGTTGGCAATCATGGCATGCCGACCATTATTGAATCTCAAGCCGAAACCCATCTTCATGACCAGCAAATTCTCATAGTTGTACCGCAAAATAGCATTCCTACTGCTGACGTCGTCCAGGTAATCGCGCTTGAACGTATCAGAGATCCAAGGCATATAAACATAGTTGAGATCAATCAAATCCACGCGATAGGACGAATATCGCTTCGGTTCGTTCCATCGATATCTAAACGCTGCGGACAAAACCCTACGATGAAATTCCGGACGATTCTGCAAGTTGTAACTGAAAGACAACTCCGATGATGCCGTACTGCGCCGCTGAAACGCGCTTGATAGGAAAGGAGCCAGCAAGCGGGGAAATTGCAATTTGGCCTCAACGTTGTACTCCTGATAATCCTGGTCGTTGTATCCTTCCAAGCCTGTAATAGCCTCAAAGGCACCTCTTAGCTGCACCCGCAGCACCTCACTGCCACGAAAAAGGTTTCTATTCTCGTAAGTCAGCGACACGGCTGCCCCCAAATCACCGGCCGTGTTAGTTCCTTCGGGCTGAAAAGACAGCGTGTGAGGCTTGTTGTGGCTCAGCTGTATGTCACAATCCAACAGCGTAGTGTCGGGCAATTCCTTAAACTTGATGTTGGTGTACCTCACAGCTTGCAACCGAGCAAAGTTGTTATACGTCGTTTGCAGATGAGCGGCCGAGAAGGGTTCTCCCGCCTTGATGGCCGTATTGTATTCAAGTACCTTGGGACGCAGATGGATTCCCGACTCCTCACTGGAAGAGAATTTCACGTCACGAATGAAATAACGTGGATGATTGGTCTCAGGTGCGTCACTGTTGGCACGGTATTTCAACAGTCTGACCACCAGGTTGATGTCGGTATTGTTGCGTGCCGAGTCGGCCTCAAAGACGATAAAATCCTTGTGAAATTTATAAAAACCGCTGTCCAACAGCAGCTTGGTTATTCGGTTACGCTCTTCGTCCAAACGGTCAACTGTGAAGCGCGATCCGCTCTGAAGACTGCGAATAGCATGCTGAGGCTTGTCCAAAGCCAGTATTCGTTTGATGCGTTCGTCCGCAATGTCATATCTCACACGGTTGATACGATATGGCTCTCCCGGATGAAGCGTGTAGATGGCTTTCAGCTTTTTGCCTTTTATTTTTGTCTGCAAGTCTACCTCCGCATGCATGTATCCTGCGTTTTGCAGAGCCTTCTTCAGGTCGTTCATCGACTGGTTGGCCTGCACAGTATCAAACAGCACTGGCTCTTCGCCAATCTTTCGCAAGGTACGGTTCACCCATTTCGTGGTATCTCGCCCCGAAAGAGAATAAGTTCCTAACGGAATGTTGAACAAAGAGAACCATTTAGAGTTGGCTTTCTGTCGGATATAGGGTTCCAACGAGGCAGCATCGAAGCCTTTCTGATCAGACTTGATTTCAACCTCTTGCAACAGATATTCGTTCTCCGGAATGAATTTACTCGATGAGCAACCAACCAGGAACAGCAACGTCAGAAAAAAAATCGATAATTTTACTTTCCTCAAAATGCACCTGTTTAATGATGAAAACCACAATGGCACAGAACGCTGTTGAATGCTCACGCAACTGGCTCTTCTGTGTATATCATTGCAAAGGTAAGGAAAAAGATGCTAAATAAGCGGTTGAAGAATCAAGAAATTATTATCTTTGTGCTTGGCTTCAACATTCCGAAGCACATCAAAACGAAGAGGATGATTAGTAAAGCAAAACTCAAATACATCAACGCACTGCAAACAAAGAAGGGACGGTCGGCCCATGGCACGTTCGTTGCCGAGGGACCTAAGGTGGTTCACGACCTGCTGTCGTCGTTCCAACCCGAACTCATCGTGGCCACAGAGCAATGGCTCGAACGGCACGAAGACGAGAGCTTGAGGGGCAACCAGGGCGACAGACGACCGCAAATCATCCCGGTATCGTCCGACGAGCTGCAAAAAATCAGTCTGTTGCAGCACCCGCAAGAGGTGTTGGCCGTATTCGAACAACGCCACATGCCCGCTCACACCGACCCAACCCATGAGCTGGTGTTGGCCTTAGATGGCATTCAAGACCCGGGCAACCTTGGCACCATCATCCGCATTGCCGACTGGTTTGGCATCAGGAACGTGATTTGCAGCGAAGACACGGCAGATGTGTACAACCCGAAAGTGGTTCAGGCCACCATGGGAAGCATCGCACACGTCGACGTCACCTACCTGAATCTCTGCGAATATGTGGATGCGCTGCCGTCGTCAACCCCTGTTTATGGCACTTTGCTCGATGGTGAGGACATCTATCAACAGACGCTCACCGCGACCGGAATCATCATCATGGGGAACGAAGGCAACGGCATCTCGAAAGACCTGCGCGCACGCGTCAACCATCCGCTGCTCATCCCCAACTTCTCCACCTTGCCCAACAAGGCCGAGAGCCTCAACGTGGCCATCGCCACGGCCGTTGCGTGCAGCGAATTTAAAAGACGAACGATAACAACATAAATCAATCAAACGAATATGGAAAACGATCTCTATAAAAACAGAAGCATATCGGGTTGCATCAAGGCCGGATACCTTCTTTTCTGCTCAAACGTCATGACCATCTTGCGTAAAAATTGGCTGTCGCTGCTGGTGTTCTCCGTCATTGGGGGCGCATATCTGGCCTTCGGCCTCACCAACGCCATGCACACGATGGGCAACAGCTTACCCACGGGCAAGTTGGTCACGTTCGGTTTGCTCAACGTACTGCTGCTCTGTGCATCAATATGGTACATGGCTCGCACCACCACCCTGCTCAACGAGAACGGCTTTGCCTGCAACCTCAAGCGCAATGCCAAACTTCAGTTGGCCTATGTGGTTGTCATGGGCATCGTTTCCCTGCTGCTGACAGCTGCGACGCTCTCCATTTCTGATGGGCAAAAACCCGCACCAGCGGCTGTCGGCACGGCCAGAATGGGCTTGCAGGCATGGCTCGTTCCAGTGGCCTGGTTCATCATTCTCATCGCCATGGCACCCTTTGCCTATTCTTCCATGAGATACATTCAGGAGAAAGAGGCCAAGTTTAAAACGCATGTGCTGGGAGGTTATCGAACCGGACTGCGCCGCATTGGGTTCATCGTTTCCACCTTTTTCTTATACGGAATCATCATTTTTTTCCTCACCCTCATTCTCCTCATGCCTGTCTACATCCTGCTCATGGCCAGCACCCTGTCACAAATGGGCGTGCAGAATGGTGACCCAAACACCCTTCCTACCTACTTCCCCGTGCTTACCTACGGCACCTGCATCCTCATCTACTTTATCTGCGCCGCCTTCCTAACGGTTGGCATCTACGTCAATTACTATGTGTATGGGTCAATAGAAGCCCGCAGACAAGCACAATCCAACAGAAAAGCCATCCAAACAGAAGCAGCCGAAGCATAAAACGGGGATGGCCATTGACGAACAAGGACGACGATACGGATAAAGTCCGTTACATCCTGAAAACCAACCACTTAATCCTTTCACAACAAAGGCCATTCAACCCGTCATCCAATAGCATTGAGTTTAATCGCCAATAACATTGAGTTTGAGCGCCAATGTCATTGCATTTGGCAGCCAATAGCAATGAGTTTGAAAATATTGCGTTTAGGAGTGAGAAGACCGTAGGGGCGTGATTCAATATGTTCAGAGCTTGAAGCGATGCTTGCGCTTGGCCCTGGATGGCTTCTGGATGCTATAAAAACCGATTCCACCCTTGGCCACACCTCTGTATTGCGCATAGCGGGCACGAATTTTGTTAACATAGTCAACCGTCTCTGAACCACGCATATAGCCATGCTTGACGATGGGGTCACGATAGTAACGTGGGTCAGACAACTTCAAAATATATTCTGAAACGTGATTCCAACTATGCGGATTGCCACCATTTTTCCGAGTCAACGCCATCGCATCGCGCACATGATAAGAGCCACCATTGTAGCTGGCGAGCACGAAATACTGGCGTTCTTGCACGTCCCTCACATCCTGAAAATGGGTACTTAGCTCTTGCAAATACTTGGCTGCGGCCGCTATATTTTGCTCTGGATCATGAATGTCGGCTAACGAAAGACCCAGATGCGCCGCCGTTCCGGGCATAATTTGCATCAATCCCAGCGCGCCGACCCACGAACGGGCTTGAGGGTCGAACGTAGACTCTTGATAACATTGAGCCGCCATCAAGCGCCAATCCCATCTGGCCATGGGGGCATACTGCTGAAAATAATGGTCGTAATGGGAGATGACGCCCTGCGAACGGTTCAACATGGGTGAATAAACATGGCGGGTAACGCTGCGGGTGGACAGTAAGAAAGATTCTCGTTGCTTGACTTGAGCAATGAGTTTCGGACTGAACCATTTGCTCAGCGTGTCGGCAAGCGCCTCATTGTCTTTCCTTACCGCCCACTGTGTTTTCAACGAATCAGCCGAAGGCCCCGAGTACAGCAAGCGTTTGTCGGTTTTGGGCAGCGGAAAAGCGATGATGTCACCGTCACCTTGCTCGAGCCTGTTGACCATCTCCGTGGTGTCCTTGCACAACTCTACCCGCAAGGAAACGCCCAACTGCCGGGCAAACTGCTCACACAACAAATACTGTAATCCCATGCCACGCCCACGATAGTCGTAATAAGTCTCTGGTCCGTTGATGGTCAGCATAATCAATTCGCCGTTTCCAATGATGTCATCCAGCGAGAAACCCTGGCTCACGTTGGCCGTATCGGTGCCCAACGTGGTGCCCCAAGGCGTGCGTACCTGTGTCTTTTCATTTTCACACCCACAGAGCATCAACAACAACAGGAAGATGAACAAATGGCATGTCAATGGAAGAGGAAAGTAATTTTGGCACTTTTGCATTGGGCAAATGTACGACATTTCTTGCACATCTCCCCACATCTTATTATATTTGCATAACATTTTTAAGAACAAATAAGAAATGCCATGTGAACGATTCACACCTCACGACACGCAATTTCGGCACCTTTACCCTTTAAATCGATGACATGAAGAGAACCCTAAAACAACTGGTCAGACCCAATATTTGGACTTTAACGCCCCATGACAGCACGCGGTGCGAGCATGGTGGCAGCAAGTTAAACATCTTTTTGGATGCCAACGAAAATCCATACAACAAGCCGCTCAACCGATATCCCGACCCACTGCAAAGGGAATTGAAAGAAAAGCTGAGCCAAATTAAGCAAGTGCCGGCCGGAAACATCTTCCTGAGTAACGGATGTGATGAAGCCATCGACTTGGTTTACCGCATTTTCTGCGAGCCAAAACAAGACAACGTTGTTGCCATCGAACCCACATACGGCATGTACAAAGTGTGCGCCGACATCAACAACACGGTCTACAGACCCGTGCTGTTGGATGAATGTTTCCAGCTGTCGGCCGACCAATTGCTGGCCGCATGCGATGCGTCAACAAAGGTAATTTGGCTATGCAGCCCCAACAACCCCACGGGCAACGACCTTCATAGGGACGCCATTGCGGAAATCATCCAACGGTTTGACGGCATCGTGGTACTGGACGAAGCTTACAGTGACTTCTCTACCCAGAAATCATTCCGCACCGAACTCGCCTCTTACTCCAACCTCATCATACTCAACACCATGAGTCTGGCGTGGGGATGTGCGGGCATCCGACTGGGAATGGCATTCGCAAGCGAAGAAATCGTCAACTTATTTAATAAGGTGAAACAGCCCTACAACATCAGCTCGCTCACGCAAGAACAAGCACTCAGGTCGCTGCAAGGCACCTTTGAGGTAGAAAAATGGGTCACCACCCTGCTGCAAGAAAGGCGAAGAATGGTGCAGGCCTTTGCCGTACTGCCACAGTGCGTGAAGGTGTACCCTACCGCGGCTAACTTTTTTCTGGCCAAGATGAAAGATGCCCAAGCCACCTATCAATACCTGTTGGACAAAGGTATTGTGGTATGCCACAGTAGCCAGGTGGCACTATGCCACGATTGTTTGCGGGTGACCGTCGGCACGAAGACCGAAAACAACGAGCTGTTGGCGGCTCTGCGACAATGCTGAAACAACGTGCGGCAACGCAATAATCAACCAACTATTGCGTTATCAGACCAATGATGAAATTGAGAACCGTTGTAATCAGTCTGCTGCTGCTATGCGCAATGGCAGCACAAGCCCAATCATTCACCCTGCAAGGAAGAGTGGTTGACGAGCAACTCAATCCCGTGGAGCTGGCCACCGTGTCGTGTCTGCAACAGGGCAAGGCCACCGTGACCTCACTCAAAGGCGAGTTCAGCATGCAACTGATGTCGGCCGACTCGGTAGTTATCAGGTTTTCCATGATTGGCTACAAAACCAAGCAGCGCGTGCTGCGCCATCCGCGAGGTAAGCAAACGTTGCAGATCGTGTTGAACAGCGACGACCAGACGCTGGGCGAAGTGAAGGTGATGGGCGAGAAAATTCAGACCGGACAAACGCAAAACCTGAAGACAGAACATGCCAAAACCTTGCCTTCGGTGACGGGCAACGGCGTGGAAGAACTCATACAGTCGCAAGCCGGCGTGTCCTCGCACAACGAACTGTCATCACAATACAACGTAAGAGGGGGTGCCTTTGACGAGAACAGTGTGTACATCAACAACATAGAGATATACAGACCTTTCTTGGTAAGGTCGGGACAACAAGAGGGATTGTCGGTCATCAATCCCGACATGGTGGAGAAAATTGGTTTTTCAACCGGCGGATTCGAGGCCAAATACGGCGACAAGATGTCGTCGGCCCTCGACATCACCTACCGGCAACCCAAACCATTTGAGGCCAACGTGTCTGCCAGTTTGTTGGGAGCCTGTGCGTTCGTAGGCTTCAGAACCAAGACGGTGGCATGGAGCAATGGCTTGAGATACAAGACCAACAAATATCTGTTGGGGTCGCTGGAAACCGAGGGGGAATACAAACCCGATTTCTTAGACTACCAAACCTACCTGGTTTATACGCCGAACAAACGTTGGAAACTATCGTTCATCGGCAACCTATCGGATAATCACTACACGTTTACGCCAAAAAACAGGGAAACGGCTTTTGGAACATTGCAAAACGTTAAGTCGTTCAAAGTATATTTTGATGGGCATGAAAAGGATCGGTTCAACACCTATTTCGGGTCAATCGACTTAACACGCAACTTCGGTGATTCCACGTCAGTGTCACTCTTAGCCTCGGCTTTCTCGACCAACGAACGTGAAAAATATGACATCCAGGGACAATACTGGCTCACACAAACCGAGACAAGTGAGAACTTGGGCGTTGGAACCTACTTTCAACATGCGCGCAACTACTTGAAAGCCCATGTGGAGAACGTGAAGTTGATGGCCAAACACACATCCAAGCGACACCAGGTGGAAGGCGGATTGACATTCAAGTTTGAACACATTCAAGAGCAAGCTGCCGAATATGAGATGCGGGATTCAAGCGGATACAGCATCCCACACACGGGAAAAGACCTGTACATGATTTACTCTCTGCGTGCCAAAAACGAACTGAACGCCCGGCGCATTGAGGCTTATCTGCAAGACACCTATCGGTTTGGCAACCGCAACGGCAACACACACTACACCTTGAACTATGGGGTGCGCATGAGTAAATGGAGCTTCAACAAAGAATTGGTGGTGAGTCCGCGCGCCTCACTGGGCATCATACCCGCCTTTAACGAGAACATGACCTTTCGCTTGGCGGCCGGATTGTACTACCAAACGCCTTTCTACAAAGAGATAAGAGATACCACAACCGTCAACGGAACAACGTACGCAAGACTTAACGAGAAGGCGAAGAGCCAACGTTCCATCCACCTCATCACCGCCATGGACTACCGGTTCAGGATGAACAGGCGGCCATTCAAGTTCACTGCCGAAGCCTACTTCAAGGCATTGGGCAACCTGGTGCCATACAGTGTGAACAACGTCAAGGTGGTATATTATGGCGACAACATGGGGTCGGGGCATGCCTTGGGGCTGGATTTGAAGTTGTATGGCGAGTTTGTACCAGGAACTGATTCGTGGATTAGCCTCTCCGTGATGGACACGAAGATGAAACTCAATGGCAAGACCATTCCCATGCCTACCGATCAGCGGTACGCCGTGAACCTGTTCTTCACCGATTACTTCCCCGGAACCGACCGATGGAAGATGTCATTGAAGCTGGCTTTTGCCGACGGTCTTCCCTTTGCAGCCCCGCACCGGGAATTGGAACGCAACTCATTTCGTGCACCTGCGTACAGACGAGTGGACTTAGGGATGAGTTATCGACTGCTGAACAATGACGATCGTCGTTCTAAATCCATCTTCAAGAACATTTGGTTGGGCATTGACGCGCTGAACCTCTTCGGCATCAGTAACGTCAATTCGTATTATTGGATTACGGATGTGACGAACCAACAATACGCCGTACCCAATTATCTGACCGGCCGATTGATTAACGGAAAGGTTATACTCGAATTCTAACAGGTGCCATCACGCAGCCATCTGCAAAACACATCATGGAAATGAATACGATGAACAGAACCCTGATAGGCATTTGCTTCTTGCTGACAGCAAGCGTTTGCACTGCACAGAAGAACGAGATTTACAAAAAATCGATTGTTTCCCTGCAAGTGGTTGCAGGGGATGATTGGCTCTCACCCCCCATCACGCAGTTGGATGGTGAGCCAATAACCATCGCGTTTGACGACCTCACCCACGAATATCACCGATATACTTACACCATTGAGCATTGCGAAGCCGACTGGAGTACTACCACTCAGTTGTTCGCAAGCGATTATCTGGATGGCTTCGCAGAGGGGAACACCATCGATGACGTGCAAAAATCAATCAACACGAAAACGCTCTACACCCACTATCGACTGCAAATACCCAACGAAAGATGCAGACTGAAGATGAGTGGGAACTATCGTCTCACGGTCTTTGACGAAAACAACGACAACGAGAAAATCTTGTCTGCGTGCTTCATGGTCGTGGAACCTCTCGCTGGTATCCAGATGGAGGTAGTAACCAATACAGACATCGACATCAACGGAACGCATCAGCAGGTGAACATGGAGGTAAACTATGGCATGCTGCAAGTAACCGATCCGGCAACCCAAATCAAGACCATCGTACTGCAAAACGGACGGTGGAACAAAGAACGATTCAACATCAAGCCGCAATACGTCATGCCCGACGCGCTGAAATGGATACACAACAAGCGACTGATTTTTGACGGAGGCAACGAATATCGAAAGTTTGAAATGCTGGATGTGAACCATACGACCATGGGATTGGAATCTGTCAACTGGGACGGAAACGATTATCACGCATACGTTTGGACCGATGAGCCTCGCCCAAATTACGTTTACGATGAGGATGCCAACGGGGCATTTTACATCCGCAACAGCGACAATGTGGAGAACAACACCAGTTCAGATTATCTCATCGTGCATTTCAAGTTGCAGGCACTCAGGCAGAATGGGGACGTATATCTCAACGCAACTTGGACCAACGACCAACTGATGCCGGAATACAAGATGCACTACAACGAGCAGGACGGCGTTTACGAGGCGGCAGTGCTGTTGAAACAGGGCTACTATTCGTACCAGTATGTGGTTGCAAAAACAGACGGAACGACCGCTCCGGTAAGCACCGAGGGGTCGTTCTATCAAACGGAAAACAAGTACCAAGCACTACTCTACTATCGCGGAACCGGCGAACGTACCGACCGGTTGGTGGGGTATCAGCAGGTACAAATTAAATGAGCGTGCCTTCCTTTTCATCGGAGGCACGATTGAAGTTGATTTGTCTGCCAAGAGATACAACTCCGCTGGAGGGCAAAAGCAATGGATTGCGTTAAATCTACTCGGTTGAAAAGGCTAAAACTCAATGGGGGTTCCCACCCCTTCATGAACTGGATGAAACTCAATACCAAGGATTTTTGCCAACGTAGGCGCTATTTGGTTTTGATAATAACTTCCGCTCTGTAGAATACCCTTCGCTGGAATACCTTTTCAAAAGGCCATCAGCCATGTTTGATCCGCATTCACTGTCAAATTACCATGATGAAACCATCCTTTTGTTCCTTGATCTCCCCGTCCATGATCACAGGTAACAATCACCGTTGTTTGATCCTTGTAAAAAGGATCACTTTGCAGATACTCCCACAGTTCTTTCAAATACGCATCTGCACTATGAGCCGCATCCAAATACAATTGATAGTTTGCGGCATGCGCCCACTCATCGCCATCTCCATATCCAATGAAGAGAAACTTAGGATGTTGCGTTCTCAATGCCTCCATGGCATATTCGTGTGTGAGGAAATCAAAATGTTCTTCTCCCCAATATTGCGGACAAAAATCGGTTAACTTGTCTAAATATTTTTCTCTTGGCGTGGGATGATCAGACAGTGCATGCCGGTAATTGGCATTGACTTTCAATCCACTTCTTTTCTCGTTAAAGATTTCAATAAACCTCGCCCAGCTACCAAAGCATAATACAGCACCTGCATATTGTGGTGTATGTAGCGCCACCTCGAAGATGGTTGGATTTGGATTAGGTACGGGGTCATTGCTATTGATATTTTTGTCATCAGCGAAGCCACACAGTATTTCATGATAACCAGGATAGGAAAGCCACAACTGATTCGTGACATTCATCTTGCATCCTTCCCAACGATTACCTATCATCACACCATGTTGATAAATATAATCCCAGGTAAAAGGCATGAGGGCTTTTCGACGTTCATCCTTTGTTGGACGCCAATACCTTTGCTTCATCACATCCACATCGCCAAAGTCTTTTTGATGGATGAGCAACGAATCCGCACCACCAAAGAGCTCTTGCCATCGATAATCGTCAACTGTGACCAGAATTACTTTTTGCTCGGCCTGTAAACTAACGGGGAACAACAACACAATACAAATTGCATATAAAAAGTTTTTCATAACTATATTATTTATTTAACCTGATTTCCCTTTTCAGGGCATATAATCACGTCCTGGGGTGCTGAAAAGGAACTACCTAAAGAGGTATGAGCCTTGTTTTGGTCATAGCAAAGATAATTCTTATTTTGCTGACACACAACAGTTTTTCTTTTTTTTATTACTTTCTGCTATAACTTTTCTGGGTATCAGAAATCCGAGCTGGATTCCTCGTTTGGAATTCAGTCCGTTTGTTATCTTAGTTTTGTGAACATCGCATTGATTCCCCACGACATTGTTCCCCTACCTAATATTTAAAGGTGTGGGGCGATATCATCATACAGTCAATTATAAATATGCCAAACATGAAGAGCCTCATTGTCAAGAAAAATCATATACAAACGCTGTCATGACATTCATTTCACCAACGCGTTATTGGGGGTGCAGATTCAAAATCGAAGTGCAGATTCAAAATCGAAGAGGAAACTTACGGACATTCCGATAAAAAAATACTATTTTGTTTTGTGTTTCAAAAAAAACTCTTTACCTTTGCACTCGCTTTCATCATTAATCGTTTATGAAAGCGTTTTGGTTAGACTCGCTAGCTCAGTTGGTAGAGCACAACACTTTTAATGTTGGGGTCATGGGTTCGAGCCCCATGCGAGTCACAGAAGGTAAACCCCTTGTTACCAAATAGTTACAGGCGTACACATCCCTACATTAAGTTATATATCAGTTAAAAAAAAGAGATTATTTTCTCAAATTTGACGCAAAACGCGTGTCTTTTGAGTGTCCTTTATTTTTAACTCGTATTAAAATGGCAACACTTTCTTTAACGGTAATCAAGGCGAAGCAACTTGCAAATGGGAAACACAAAGTAAGAATTGCTGTAAGACATCGTCATGAAACTGTTTTTATAATAACCCCATACACCATAGATGATATCTGTCAGTTCAAGAATGGAAATGTGATAAAACGCTATGATGCAGACGTAATGAATGTACAACTGCGAACACTGCTGAACAAATATCAGAAAATTTTAGATGATGTATACAACATAGGTGCCCTTTCTGCAAAAGATTTGAAGAACACTATTCTTTCTTATCATAAAACAGATGATAATATAACTATCGGGAAAATATGCGATAACTTTGTAAGAGAGCTGAAAGAGGATGGTCGCATAGGGTATGCGGAACTTATTGAACGATGCGGTAAATATTTTATAGAGTTCTCAAAAGGAGATGTTCCTGCTAAATCAATAACCCCAGTTACCGTGTCTAATTTTGAGCGGTTTTTACGAAACAAAAAGAAACTTAATCAAACAACTACGGGGATGTACTTGACTCGCCTAAGGGTTTTGACTAACCTGGGTAGGAAACGGTATTTTGTAAAACAGGATATTAACCCGTTTCAAGATTGCATAATACCACAACCAGTGGAGCGAAATATTGATATTTCAATTGAGCAATTCAGGAAACTAAAGTCATATTCAGGTAAAAGTAGGATAGAAAAAATCGCAAAGGACTTATGGTTTCTTAGCTTCTACCTCGGAGGAATAAATTTAATCGATCTGTTGAAAATAGATTTTTCCGTTAGCGACCAGATAGAATACGTTCGGACAAAGACTAAGAATACAAAAAGAGGTGACAAGCATATAGAAATCTCAATTCCAATTGAAGCAAAGGGTATCATAGAGAAATATGTTTCAAAGAAGGGTATTTTAAAATTTGATTATAACTTCTCTTATGAGAATTTCAATAGATATGTAGGACGAACACTTAGAAAAATAGGGAAAGACATAGGTGTTAAACGATTGTGCTATTATTCTGCTCGTAAAACATTCGTACAATATGGATTTGAGCTTGGAATACCGCTTGAAGTACTGGAATATACAATAGGACAATCAATGAAGCAAAACAGGCCTATATATAACTACATCAGAATTATGAGGAAACACGCAGACGAAGCAATAGCCAAAATTATAAGATTCACAGAATAGCATTTAATAAAATATATGGTGTGGTAAAATTACCACACCATATATTAATCACAAATAATCATCATCTATGTA
>JBNPOM010000007.1:0-88349 GCA_050315175.1 Prevotella sp. SGI.027 | reverse complement strand
TATTAACATCTGGCATGCGATGCGCTCATGATAAGTCTTGCGCAGCCAACCCAATTATTCCGCCGAAATAGTCAATAGTATCTACCCCGATAATGAGCGGGAGGGGCTTGCCTGGTACTGCTTTTTTGCGTACCTTTGTGACATTCTTAGGCATCATGCCGCATACAGCCAAAGCAGAAAATTAACAATGGAACAGAATAGAGAACTGGAACTTGCGTGGGAATTCGTGGAACATACCGCCCAGTGCATCTTCCTCACGGGAAAGGCGGGAACAGGTAAAACCACATTCTTGAAGAAGGTCAAGGAGCGCAGCAGCAAGCGCATGGTGGTGGTTGCACCCACGGGTGTGGCAGCCATCAATGCGGGAGGCGTCACCATCCACTCGTTCTTTCAGTTGCCGTTGTCGCCCTTCGTCCCTAATGCCGTGGTGCAGAATCGATATGATTTCGGCAGAGAGAAGCGCAAGATCATACGTACGCTCGACATGCTCGTCATCGATGAAATCAGTATGGTGCGCAGTGACCTGCTCGATGCCATTGATGCGGTGCTCAGAAGGTATCGTCATCACGACCGACCCTTTGGTGGCGTGCAGCTTTTGATGATTGGCGACCTGCAACAGTTGACACCTGTTGTCACGCCTGCCGATGAGGAGTTGCTGCGTCCATACTATGACACGCCGTATTTCTTTGGCAGCCATGCCCTGCGACAAACGCCCTATGTCACCCTGCAGTTGCAAAAGGTTTACCGACAGCAAGATTCGGCTTTCTTGGACATCCTCAACAATTTGCGCGACAATCAGTTGACACAGCGTGACCTCGACTTGCTCAACAGCCGCTACAACCCAACGTTCCGCCCCCAACAGGAGGATGGATACATCCGACTGACTACGCACAACAGCATGGCCGATAGCTACAACAACCGTGAGCTGAACAGTCTTACTACCAAAACTTATCAATACAAAGCCACCGTCGAAGGCAACTTCCCCGAGTATGCTTACCCCACCAGCGAGTTGCTCACGTTAAAGGTTGGCGCTCAGGTGATGTTCATCAAGAACGACAGTTCGTTGGAACGATTATATTATAACGGTCGCATCGGCCGCGTTGTGTATCTGGATGACGACCATGTCGAAGTGCTCTGCCCAGGCGATGAGCAGTCAATCTTAGTGGAAAGACAAACGTGGGAGAACACCACCTACCAAATCAATGAGCAAACCAAGGAGATAGAACCCAAGGTACAAGGTACCTTCAGCCAATATCCCCTTCGCCTGGCATGGGCCATCACCATTCACAAGAGCCAGGGACTCACCTTCGACCATGCCATCATCGACGCCGCATCGTCGTTCGCCTCGGGACAGGTGTACGTGGCTTTGAGCCGCTGTAGAAGTCTGGAAGGATTGGTCTTGGCATCGCCCATCCCCGCGCATGCGGTGATGAACGATGAGCGTGTCATGTCGTATATCCGTCAACAGGAGGATGAGGCTCAACGAAGCATCGAGCAATTGCCCCAACTCAAGGATGAATACGAGCGTCATCAGCTCATCGAACTCTTCAATTTTTTAGACCTTTGGCGGGCCGAAGACATGCTGTGCCGCCTGTTCATCGAGTTCTTCCACGCCTATCCCAAGCTCACGTTGATACACAAGTCTACCGTCAAGGCCTTGCAAGACAAGGTAAACGTCATTGCATACAAGTGGACCTCGCATATCGGCCGATTGACGGCAGCTCAACTGCGTGACCCTCAATTCTTGGAAAGAGTGGTGGCAGGAGCCGACTATTTTCGCAAGACGTTGAAGCAGTATCTGGCCGATATCCTTGAGCAATCGCAGGATGTCACGTCGAACAACAAACTGGCCATGCGCCGTTTGGACACCTATCTCACTGATTTACGCGAGCTGTATCTGGCCAAAACTTTCTTACTTGGGTACATCGTTGAAAACGGGTTTACCGTCCAAGGTTATCTCAAGGCCAAACAAGAAGCACTCTTGATGGCCATGGACGAGCTGACACCGCAGGCCAAAAGCCGGTCGAAAGCGCAGAAGACACCCAAAAAGAAGAAAGAGAAAACGAAAGACATCACCTTCAGGCTCTACAAAAGTGGGCTGTCGCCTGCTCAAATCGCCGCAGAACGCCAGCTGACCATGGGTACCATATACACGCACCTGGGCCATTTTGTCCAGCGAGGCGACATTGAGTTGCTGCAATTGATAGACGAGAAACATCTTCAAAACATTCGACAAGTCATTGAGAAAGTAGGTCTTGACAACGGCAAGGCGGCCATCAAGGCTCTCTGTGCACCCGATGTGACGTTCGAAGAGATTAACCTGGTGACGGCTTCGCTCAAAAAGAAAACCTGAAAACTGGCTGTCATGGGAGCTTAACTGCGACAAGACATAACTACGACAACGGCATGTTGAATACATTCCTATGTTGTTTCCTGGTTTGATTTTGGGGTGAAAATGCGTTAAACGTCTTGCCGTTTTCATGAATAATCTCTATTTTTGTACAACATAGGAAATCATCTTTTAAATACTCAATCAATGAAAAAGTACACACTCACACTCCTGTTTCTGGCAATAACGCTATGCATCAGTTCACAAAACCTGTTCGTTGGAACCTACAACATTCGCAATGATAATTCGGGCGACCGCAAGGAAGGCAACGCATGGCCTAAGCGATGCCAGGTGATATGCGACATGATGAATTTTGAGCAGCCCGATATTTTTGGCACACAAGAGGTGCTCGTAGGGCAACTTCGTGATTTGAAACAAGGATTGGACGGTTACGATTGCATCGGCGTGGGGCGCGACGATGGCAAAGAAGCTGGTGAGTATTCGGCCATTTTCTACAAAAAAGACAAGCTCAAACGTCTGGACTTTGGCAACTTCTGGTTGAATGAAACGCCGGAAAAACCCGCTTTAGGTTGGGATGCCGCTTGCATCCGCATCTGCACCTGGGGGAAGTTCAGGGATGTGCAGACCCAGCTTGAGTTCTATTTCTTCAATCTTCACATGGATCATGTGGGTGTCGTGGCTCGCAGAGAGGCTGCCAAGTTGGTTGTAAGGAAAATTAAAGAGATTGCAGGCAGCAATGCACCCGTCATTCTCACCGGCGACTTTAATGTTGATCAGCATGATGAAATTTATCAAATTTTCACACATTCGGGCCTCCTGAAAGATTCATACACCGCTGCTAAAATGCGTTTTGCCGAGAATGGAACGTTCCAGGGTTTCAAGTCTTCCTTGATGACAGACAGTCGCATCGATCATGTTTTTGTTTCCAACAAATTCCAAGTGAACCAATATGGCATCTTGACCAATGGTTATTGGACCGAGGGAACCAGTCGTGAGGTAAGCAAAGAAGGTGCTGCGCCACAGGAGTTGAACTTCCGTCAGTATGTACATCGCTTGCCTTCTGACCATTATCCAGTGATGGTCAAGTTGAATTATCAGAAGTAGAAGCCGTTTGCTGGGGTATCTGTCACTGTCCCGCACACGATGATAACCCAGGTTGATGGTTGTTTGTAACAGAGTGTGAAACTTCTGATGGTGTTGAATAATTTCAAAATTTTGAACTTCCGAACTAGACAAAAATCTTGCGCAATTTTGTCACGTTAACCCACATTAGCCAAAAATGGCTGTTCGCAATAGATACGAACAGCCATTATTTTCTTGCAATCAAGAAGTGGTTTTACTCTGCTTCTTGCTCCATGGCGCGATAGTTGATTAAGTTTTCAGCACGGAAGTTCTTGATGAAAGTGTAGTGCCCTGTATTCTCTTCTTCCGTATGACGCATGTAGACGTGTGCGCTCTTGCCGAACAATTCGGGAGCACGTGATGCGTCATCAATGAGTAATACCGACATCAAGAGATTGGCTGTCATGTTATATAGGCGACGAGCCAAGAAGTCTTGCATCTCCTGATTGTCAGCCTCTTTCACCATGTTGACAGCTTCTTCGTACTGCTGGGCCAGCACTTTCAAGCGATCGTATAAAGGTTTCCATGCGCCTTCAACCTCTTTGTCGAGCATTTCTTTCATGATGTTGAGGTAGGTACCATTCATGATGTAGCGTATGGCTGCTACCACTTGCAGCTGTGTCGTGCCCTCGTAGATGGAGAAGATGCGTGCGTCGCGGAACAAACGCTGGCACTTATAGGCCATGATGAAGCCCGAACCACCATGTATGCTGATGGCATCATAGGCGTTTTGGTTGGCATATTCAGAGTTCATGCCTTTGGCCAATGGCGTGAAAGCGTCAGCCAATCGGTTGTATTTCTTCATCTCCGCACGTTCTTCAGCACTCAGTTTGCGGTCGCGTTGGATGTCTTCCAATGCCTTGTAGAGGTCAACGTAACGAGCTGTTTGATACAACAAGGAACGGCCTGCATCGAGTTTGGCCTTCATGCGCGACAGCATGTCGTACACGGCAGGGAACTCTATGATGGCTTGTCCAAACTGCTGACGCTCTTTGGCGTATGCCAAAGCTTCGTTATATGCTTCTTGTTCAACGCCAACCGACTGTGCCGCAATGCCCAAACGAGCGCCATTCATCAGCGCCATGACGTACTTGATCAGTCCCATGCGCGTGCTTCCGCACAGTTCGGCTTTGGCATTCTTGTACACCAGCTCACAGGTTGGCGAGCCATGGATACCTAATTTGTTCTCAATATGGCGCACATCTACCCCGCCATTGCGTTTGTCGTAGATGAACATGGACAGTCCTCGGCCGTCTTTCGTACCCTCTTCCGACCGTGCCAGCACCAGGTGGATGTCCGAGTCGCCGTTGGTGATGAAGCGTTTCACGCCGTTCAATCGCCAGCAGTCTTCTTTTTCATCGTAGGTAGCCTTGAGCATCACGCGCTGAAGGTCAGAGCCAGCGTCGGGTTCGGTTAGATCCATCGACATGGTGGCACCCTTACAAACGCGCGGGATGTACTTTTCTCGCTGTTCGTCCGAGCCGAATTCATACAGCGTGTCAATGCACGACTGTAGGGACCAGATGTTTTGAAACCCTGCATCTGCTGCGGCTATCATCTCAGACATCATCGAGAAGGTGACGTTGGGCAGGTTCAGTCCGCCATAACATCGTGGCATCGATATGCCCCACAGGCCTGCCTGCTGGGTTGCTTTGATGTTGTCAAGCGTTTTGCTGGCATACTTCATGCGCCCATTCTCAAGATGTGGGCCTTCTTTGTCCACGTCTTCCGAGTTGGGTTCGATGATGTTCGCCGCCACGTCGCCTGTGATTTCGAGAATGCGTTTGTAGTTCTCGATGGCATCATCGTAATTTACCGGAGCATCATCATAGTGCTCTTTGTCTTGGTAGTTGCGCTCCTTGAGCTCAACAATTCGTTTCATCAACGGATGATCTAAGTGAAATTCAATCTCCGGATGGTCAGTATAGTAATTGGACATAGTTTGATAATCAGCCTCTCCCCCCTTACCCCTCCCCAAAAGGGAGGGGAGTGATTAGTATGGCTAACAGGGAGATTTAGAGACCATTTTGTTTATTCGTTATTATTGTAATATACCATATTCACCTGTGGCTTACTCATCTTGCTCATCTAAGATATCATAGATTTCATCTACAACCCTATCTACATCAGTTATAATCTCATCGTTGGTAAACCTTACAACCGTGTATCCCATCTTGCTCAGAGCATCGGTTCGCATGTTATCTTCTATCTGTTGTTGAGGCATGTCATGATATTTTCCGTCTACCTCTATGATGAGATGAGCTGACAGGCAAATAAAGTCGGCAATAAAATCATTGATAGGATGTTGTCTCCTAAAATGATAACCATCAAGTTGTTTAAGCTCCTCCCACAAAATAGTTTCAGCTTCTGTCATGTTCTTTCTCTGCTGTTTGGCGTATTCTTTCAGCATCTGATACCTGTCGGGTGCTGCCGTAGCATATCCAAAATCATGCTTTTTATGTAGCATCGTGACACTATTATAAAGATGATATTCAACCTCTGAGCAAGAAATGAAACCGTAAAGGAGCAAATCAGCATTCTCTGTCAGAAAAGCTATCTACTCCCCTCCCTTTTGGGGAGGGGTTGGGGGAGAGGCCGCTCTTGATTTATTTGCTGTTCTCCTTATAATATTTAATCATCTTGGGCACCACCTCTTCTATCGAGCCAGTGATGACATAGTCGGCCAACTGGTTGATGGGGGCATCGGCATCGGTGTTGATGGCGATGATGATGCCCGCATCTTGCATGCCAGTCACATGCTGAATCTGCCCGGAGATGCCGCAGGCGATGTACACCTTGGGATGCACCGTAACGCCCGTTTGACCAATCTGGCGGTCGTTCTCTATCCAACCTGCGTCAACAGCCGCACGACTGGCACCCACCTCACCGTGTAACACGTCGGCCAATTCGTATAAAAGATGGAATGCCTCTTTGCTTCCTACGCCATAGCCACCAGCCACAACGATGGGTGCGCCCTTTAGGTTGTGTTTGGCTTCCTCTACATGTCGTTCGAGTACCTTGACGACATACGACTCGGGGCTGACGTATTCCGTTACCATGGGATACACCACCTCGCCTTTCGCCTCACCCTCATAGAGAGCTTTCTTCATCACTCCCGAACGCACGGTGGCCATTTGTGGACGATGGTCAGGGTTGACGATGGTGGCCACGATGTTGCCACCAAAGGCCGGTCTGATTTGATAAAGCAAATTGTCATAGTATTTTTGGGCTTTGCGGTCGTCATAATCGCCAATCTCCAGTTGCGTACAATCAGCCGTCAGCCCACTGGTGAGCGATGACGACACGCGCGGTCCCAGGTCGCGACCGATTACCGTCGCACCCATCAGGCATATCTGCGGTTGCTCTGTTTGGAACAGTTTAACCATGATGTCCGTGTGTGGTGCCGACGTATAAGGATACAATCCTTCTCCGTCGAAGACAAACAATTTATCAACGCCATAAGGCAGTATCTGGTTCTCTACGTTGCCTTTGATGCCCGTACCCACTGCCAGCGCATGCAGCTCAACGCCCAGTTGGTTGGCCAGCGTGCGCCCTTTGGTGAGCAGCTCTTGAGATACCTCGGCAACGGTTGTGCCTTCTATCTCGCAATATACAAATACGTTGTTCATATACATTTTGGTGTTAAAAAGCCTCTCCCCCAACCCCTCCCCAAAAGGGAGGGGAGTCATTAGACTGTTTGCAGGTGATGAGGACTTTCTATCGTTTAATTCCTTGTTTTGATAATTATTGATTAAGTCTTCCCCAGTCAAGCTCTCTGTACAAAGAAGGTAACTACTCCCCTCCCTATTGGAGAGGGGTTTGGGAAGAGCCCCCTCTTGTTTTGTTTTCCGGTGGTCTTTGTTTCAACCTTTCCTGTCACCCTCTCTATTAAAGAAGCTAACTACTCCCCTCCCTTTTGGGGAGGGGTCGGGGGAGAGGCTCCTTTTGTTTACCCAATAATCTTTTCTTCAATCAACTCTTTCATCAGTGCTTTCACATCCTCATCAGATGAGGTAAGCGTTTTGCTCTCCTTGGCTTGGAACACGATGTTCTGCACCGACTTCACCTTCGTTGGCGAACCCGAAAGGCCACACTGCGCAGGGTCGCCGTCCACATCGGCCACCGACCATTGGTTCAATGTGAGGTAAGGACGCTGCTCGTAGAGTTCGGTCCATGGCTCATCGCCTTTCCGTTCCATCGGACAGGTGGCGTACTTGTACTTCATCACCAGTTTGGCATGGCAAGGACGGCATGGGGCCGCGCTACCATTCACCGTGACAACCACGGGCAACGGAGCCTCTACCGTCTCGACACCGCCATCAATCAAGCGGCGAATAGTAGCCTTTCCGTCTTCTATCTTCAAGATTTCTTCGGCGTAGGTCACCTGGTTGAGGCCTAATTTCTGAGCAACCTGCGGACCTACTTGCGCCGTGTCACCATCGATAGCCTGGCGACCTCCAATCACCAAGTCAACATGTCCTATCTTCTTGATGGCCGTGGCCAGCGCGTAAGACGTTGCCAGCGTGTCGGCTCCGGCAAACAGTCGGTCGGTCAGCAGCCATCCGGTGTCGGCGCCGCGGAACAAACCTTGGCGGATGATTTCACCTGCCCGCGGTGGTCCCATGGTCAATACGCCCACGGTAGAACCTGGATTTTGTTCCTTAATGCGCAGTGCTTGTTCCAGCGCGTTCAAGTCTTCGGGATTAAAAATGGCTGGCAGTGCGGCACGATTCACCGTGCCTTGCTCGGTCATGGCATCCTTTCCGATGTTTCTTGTGTCAGGTACTTGTTTGGCAAGTACAACGATTTTCAGTTTCATAGAATGTATTCTGTGTTATAATATTTGCACGTTAACAGAATCCTTACAGGACTTTTGTCTGCTCGCAAATGTACTAACTTTTTGGTTCTTACCCAAAAAAATGGTTGCATAAATGCACAATCAGGAACCTGTTTCGTCTTCTTCATGCGTCAAAGGCGCAACGTGATGAATCAAGCCGCTATGTGCATGATTTCCAATAGCAATGACTTTATGTGCCAAACTCATTGACTTTGATGCCTAAACCCATTGACTTTGACTGCCAAAGTCAATGAGTTTGGATTGGAAAGTCACGGGCAAGGGGAATGTATCAAGTAGGAAAACAAGATAAGCACTTCATTATGAATAAGATAAAGACATAGAGAGGTATCGCAAACCGCTTTGTAAGGATGCCCCACTTGCGTGTTTTCAAGGGGCGTGATGACAGGTTTGCCGGTATCTCTTCATGGCAAAGAAATAGGACGCAGTAAGCTCAGGACGGTCGCTGATGTGAGGAATGAAACAGCGGCAGACCAAGAGAAATATTCTGAAAAATAGCGAAGAGAATATTCGGCGCTTCATATTTTATTCGTTAACTTTGCATGACAATGATAGACAGAGCTACCGTTGAACGGATAAAAGACACGGCCAACATCGTGGATGTGGTGAGTGAGTTTGTGACACTTCGCAAGAGTGGCGCCAACTACAAAGGTCTTTGTCCATTTCATAACGAGAAAACACCCTCTTTCATCGTTTCACCTGCCCGCGGTACCTGCCATTGTTTCGGTTGCGGAAAGGGTGGAAACGCCATCGGGTTTATCATGGAACACGAGCAGATGAATTATCCCGAGGCCCTGCGTTGGCTGGCCCGCAAGTATCATATCGAAATCCGTGAACGCGAGATGACGGATGAGGAGCGGCGTGAACAAAGCGAGCGCGAGTCGATGTTCATCGTCAACGAGTGGGCAGCGGGCTATTTCAGCGACTTGTTGCACAATCACCCAGACGGACAAGCCATTGGCATGCAGTATTTTCGCAGCCGTGGTTTTCGCGACGACATCATCCGGAAGTTCCAGTTGGGGTACGACCTGCCCGACCGAACGCTGCTGTCACGGACGGCCATCGGCAAGGGTTATCAGGAAGAGTTCTTACTAAAGACGGGCATTTGTTATAAAACCGAGCGTGGTGATTTAATCGACCGGTACAGCGGACGGGTCATCTTTCCGTGGATAGGGCTCAACGGCAAGGTGGTAGGTTTTGGCGGTAGGGTACTCGACTCGCGCACAAAGGGGGTTAATCAGAAATATGTCAACTCGCCGGCGTCAGAGATTTACCAAAAAGACCGTGAGCTGTACGGCATCTACCAGGCCAAGAAGGCCATTGCGAAAGAAGACTGGGTGTACATGGTGGAGGGCTATACCGACGTCATCTCCATGCACCAGTGCGGCGTAGAGAACGTGGTGGCCAACTCAGGAACGGCCCTCAGCATGCATCAAATTCACATTCTGCACCGATTTACGTCCAACATCACCTTATTATATGATGGTGACGCTGCCGGCATTCATGCGGCCTTCCGAGGAATGGACATGCTTTTGAGTGAGGGAATGAATGTGAAAATATTGCTTCTGCCTGACGGTGACGACCCTGACAGCTTTGCGAGAAAACATTCGGCCGATGACTTCAAGGCATACATCGACAAGCATCAGGTTGACTTCATACAGTTCAAGACCGACATGATGGTGAGGAACGTCGCCGACCCTTTCAAGCGTTCGGAGGGCATCAACTCCATTATCAGCAGCATTGCCGTGGTACCCAATCAGATTCTGCGTGATACTTATGTGCAGGATTGCGCGCGCAGAATTGGGATGAGTGAGCAGACTTTGATTAACACCATGAATCGTTACATCCGAGAAAATCGAGGTGCCAGAACCACAGAACAGCAAAGAACGGCCATGCAGGCGGCTCAACCAGTGCCCGTTTCCCACCCCACACCGTCTGCAAAGCCCATGGCACAGGCTTCTAAGGTGGAGCTGATGCTCATCCAACTGGTGATTAGAAAGGGCGAACAGCTGATTTACGAGGGCGTGGAAGATGATAATCACAACATCGTGAACTTCACCGTGGCTCAATATATCGACTACATCTTGAATGGTGACCAGCTGCAATTGGGCAACGAACTCTACAGGCGCATCCTGTCAGAGGCTGTCAGTCACAGCGGAGAAGAAGGCTTTGTGGCTGAACAATACTTCGTGCATCATGACGATATTGAAATCAGCAAACTGGCCAGCAAGTTGAGTATGGACCCTTATCAGGTGATGGAAACACAAAAACCTGCATCTGAAACGAAATACGTCGACGAGGAACAATTGGCGAGAGAGGCGCAAGAGGCTCTCCGAAACCATACCATTCACTTGGTGATGGACTACCGCATGGACTATGTTGAACAGCGTTTAAAAGACCTGATGCACGAGATAGCTGAGGCGTCGAACGACGCTGAACGCATGCAACAGCTCATGCTGGAATATAAAGACATGCACCAAATACGCAATGCCTTGGCCAAACAGTTGGGCAACAACATCATCGTGTAACACCGAAAATGACACGCTGGCGCGACTTTGTCGTGCCAACCGACCGACAAATCGGACTTGCCAGCAGCATAAACAATACTATGGTTTACCTTCATTGGACGCTTATCTTGATCTATTTGATCATCATTATCGCCACCATTGTCACCGTCTTGTTAGACAACCGGCAACCGTCGAAGACAATGGCGTGGTTGCTTGTGCTCATTTTCTTACCCATCGTGGGCATCATTCTTTATTTCTTCTTCGGCCAAAACACGCGCAAGCAGCGTATGATGAGCCAGCGAAGCATTGACCAACTCACCAAGCGTTCGATGTTGGAGTTTGCCGAACAGAAAGATTTGATGCTGCCCGAACGGTATCAACCGTTGATACAGCTGTTCGCCAATCAGAACATGTCGTTGCCATTCAAGGACAACGAGGTGGAAATCTATACTGAAGGGGCCGACTTCTTCCTTGGTTTGCTGAAGGCGATAGGTAATGCCAAGCATCACATTCACATTGATATGTACATCATCGAAGATGATCCGCTGTCGCAGTTGGTTGCCGATGCCTTGATAGATAAGGCTCGGGAGGGTGTTGAGGTGCGACTGATTTACGACTATGTGGGCTGTTGGAGGGTTTCAGGCAGGTATTTTGAGCGGCTTCGCAACGCAGGTGTTGACGTGCGTTCTTTCATGCCTGTGCACTTTCCGGCATTCACTGGCAAGGTAAACTACCGCAATCACCGCAAGCTGGCCGTCGTAGATGGGCAGATTGGTTTTATCGGTGGCATGAATATTGCCATGCGCTACATACGCGGCTCGGCCAAACAGCCATGGAGAGATACGCACATGAAGGTGCGCGGGGGAGCCGTGTACGCCATACAGCGTGCCTTTTTGGTGGATTGGTATTTCGTGGATAGGACGCTCATCAGCAGTCAAAAGTATTATCCACCCTTTGAACAACCCATTACAAACAATTGTCTTGCGCAGGTTGTGACCAGCAGTCCTATCTCGCCTTGGCCTGAAATGATGCAGGGATATGTGCGCATCTTGCTCGAAGCCCGCCATTATGTCTACATGGAAACACCTTATTTTCTACCCACGGAGCCAGTACTTTTCGCCATTCGCACAGCGGCTTTGACCGGTATTGACGTACGCCTGATGTTGCCAAGGCATGGTGACGTGAAGTTAGTTGAATGGGCCAGCAGGTCGTACATCCCTATGATGATTGAGGCAGGCGTGAAGGTTTATTTCTACAAAGCGGGTTTCAATCATTCTAAACTCCTGGTGGCTGATGACAGTTTGTGTACATGTGGGTCTACAAACATCGACTTCCGCAGCTTTGAAAACAACTTCGAAGCTAATATTTTCTTTTACGATGAGGAGCTGGCTTTGCGCATGAAGCAGGTCTTTTTGGCCGATCAAGAATCGTGTGTGCTTGTAGATAGGCTGACTGATTTGAAGCGTAGGCCGTTCTTAAACAGGCTTTGGGAGTCGCTTGTACGCCTGCTTTCTCCGCTTCTATAATGCCGCTTCCTTTCGTCAGCGATTACATGTCTTTGGATTGGAATATGGTAAAATTGACACTGCCGTAATGTCTATGTTCGACATATTGCGGCAATGTACTGAAATCATTCTTCTTTCCGTGTTCGAATACGAACACACCGTTTGGCTTCAGCAGGTCATATTGAAGAACAAGTGCGGGTATCTTCTCCAGTTCAGGTAAGGTGTATGGAGGGTCAGCAAAGATGAAATCGAACCGTTGGTGGCAATTTTTTAAGAAGCGAAACACGTCTCCTCGAATCAAAACGTTCTTCTCCGTTCCTAATTTTTGCATGCAATGGCGAATCAAGTTGGCGTGGTCACGGTCGGCTTCCACGCTCACTACCTGTTCACACCCACGCGACAATAGTTCCATGGAGATGCTTCCGGTGCCCGCAAAGAGGTCCAAAGCCATGGCTCCTTCAAAGTCTATGTAGCCGTTCAGCACGTTGAAGATACTCTCTTTGGCATAGTCTGTCGTGGGTCTGGCTTTGAACGTGTGGGGTATGTCGAAGTGTCTTCCCTTGTATAAGCCTGTGATGATGCGCATTATTTTCCTTTCAAAAAGAGGGTGATAAGGTCGAATGTGATTCCTTTGATGTTGATGATGGGGGCACGGTTGAACTCTGCTGCGGGATTGATGTAATACACTTTTTGCAAATAGCGGTGCAGGTTGTCGGTCAACAATTTGCGTTCGGGAACGTCGCCCGCTACATGCAGCTCGTCTTTCTCGGTGTCCAAAGCCAGCAATTTCCATGCGTACAGCAGGAAGTAGATGGCATCTTGCGCACTTGCCGCATTGAACGTGTTGCAGAACTTGAAGCGGTTGTGTTGAAAACAGAACACGTCTACCTTCTTATCATGAAAGTATGCGTAAAGTTTTTGGTACGCTCCCGTGAAACTTCGCTTATGTAGATAGCTCCAAACCGGCTGCAATATGGGGTGGAAACGCACATCGTTGAAATGGTCTGTGATAACCAATTTCAGGTCTTTGTTCATGGAGAACACGGCAACTGCATTGAGATTGGGAAGGATAGCGTGCAACACCGCGCTGTCGCCATGCCCGATGAAGGTGTGATGATAAAGGAGTTCGATGGCACTTTCATCAAATTCGTCAATGGGAATCATCAGTACAGGCGAGTCAACCATTACCTGTGCCCGCTGGTAGCCATACGAGAGAAGGTCGCTTTCTTCAAAGGCTTCGCGTAAATTGGCAGCCAACGAAATGCCACTCTTGAGGATATAAGGCTCGAAAGCCAATTGGCTCTCCGTGGAATTGTCTATCACGGAGAAACTCAAGGAGTGCTGACTGACTCTGAAAGTCAACCTTGCTCTCTTTCTTTGTATGTCATTCCCAGTTTCCGGCATTGTTGTTTGATGTGTTAAGGTCACCGATTTTCAGTCCGGGAAAGCGTCCCGCTGCATTCTCGTCGTCAATCAGTTGTTGGATGGCTTGCTGGTCCAATCCCTGTAAAAAGTCAGCATAATAGGCCCTGCATTCCATCAATGGCAGCTGTCGACCCGACTTAGAGAGCTGCATAGCGGTTTCTATTTCGAACTGCTTGTGGTTGGTATGTGGAACAAACCGCAGGGAGTCGGTCAGCAAGCCCCGCCGTATCAGAGTGTCGAAGCTGGCGGTATAATCTCCCGTGGCCATGCGGTATTTCTCTTCGGCCATGCGTATTTGCACCAAATGGTGCTTCACTGCTGTTTCCCGTTCAGTCTGTTGCTGCTTGAAGTGGACGGGATCGTAGATGCTCAAGATGCACAATATGGCCAGAATCAAGACGCAGCAGGTTAAAAGATAATTATGCTTTACTTTGACTTTCATGACCGATTTTTGTTGTATCTTTGTACGTATGGCGAATCATCTCACACTTGCAAAAGTACAAAATAGTTTCCAATAAACCGACAAATCGGTAAATTTCTCATTCTATCTCTTTCTGAATACATGCTCACAGACGAACTCATCTTCCAAATCAAACGACAATTCGCGCTCGAACCTACTGCTGAACAGGCCGACGCTCTGCGCACTTTTGCCTGTTTCATGATGGATGACGACCCCCATGCGGTGATGATTTTGCGGGGTAGCGCAGGCTCCGGGAAGACCTCTTTGGCTGCGGCCATCGTGCGAACCATGGTGACACTGGGTCAAAAGGTGATGCTCTTGGCCCCTACCGGACGCGCCGCAAAGGTGTTTGCCATGAACAGCACGCACCCTGCTTACACCATTCATCACCAGATATACCGACAGAAAACATTCGAAAGCGATGGTGGTGTGTTCAATCTCAACTACAATCGGCATGCCGACACGCTGTTCATGGTAGACGAATGTTCGATGATTGCCAACCGCGGCATGCCCGACTCGTCGTTCGGAAGCGGATGCCTGTTAGACGATTTGGTGCAGTTTGTCTACGGTGGGCGCAACTGTAAGATGGTGCTCATCGGTGATCAGGCGCAGTTGCCGCCTATCGGTGAGACCGAATCTCCGGCTCTGAACGCCGACTTCTTACAAGGGTATGGACTGAAAACCTACGAGTGTACGCTCAGCGAGGTGTTGCGGCAGAGCCGACAGAGCGGTATTCTGTACAATGCAACGCTCATCAGGCAGATGATCACCCGTGACGAATTGACCGAATTACCCCAAATACATTTCCATGGATTCGCTGACATCAAGATGGTGCCGGGCGATGAATTGATCGAGACGCTCAATGACAGTTACTCGGAAGTGGGCATGGACGAAACCATCGTCGTGACGAGAAGTAACAAGCGAGCCAACATCTATAACCGCGGTATCCGTAACACCATCCTGGACAGAGAGGAGGAACTAACCTCCGGTGACTGGCTCATGGTGGTGCGGAACAATTATTTTTGGTTGCAACAACCCATAGAATCATCGATGAACGATGCGCCGCTTGCAAGTGATGCTACTGCCTCTTCGACCATGCAAGAAACGGAAAAAGATGGAAACGGTACCAACGGAATCTCCTTTTTGGCCAACGGAGATCGTGCCTTGGTGCAGCGGGTGAGGAACGTGCGCGAAGTGTATGGCTTCCGTTTTGCTGACGTCTGGTTGCAATTCCCCGACTACGACCGATACGAATTGCAAGCAACGGTCGTGCTGGACAGTCTTAATACAGAGGCGCCGGCGTTGTCACCAGCGCAAAACGAACGGTTGTTTCAGGAGGTGATGACCGACTATGCCGACATTCCCTTGAAGAGGGAACGGCTCAAAAAGATGAGGCAAGACAAGTTATTGAACGCCATTCAGGTGAAATATGCGTACGCCATCACCTGTCATAAGGCGCAAGGTGGGCAGTGGGCGCATGTCTATCTGGATCAAGGATATATGACCGACGACATGCTTACGCCCGACTATGTGCATTGGTTGTACACCGCATTTACCCGCGCCACCGAGCGTTTGTATTTGGTCAATTGGCCTAAAACGCAAACGCGCGATGAGGATGATTGAGCGAGGGCAGCCATGACAGGCGGCAGCCAACCTCATTAATTCCATTGTTTCGCATGCAATCTCGCAGGCAGATTTATGTGAATTTTCTTGACAACGAACCTCTTGATATTTGAAGAATTTGCGAACAACTGGGTGTCTTGTCGCAAATACGCTCAAAATGAGAATGATTTGTAAGTTGTTAATGTATAGGGCCTTACGTTAATGTATGTTCGCTGCATGCCTACTTTTGCCGCTTTTATTCGTGAAAAGCATTGAGTTAAGGGTGCAATATGCATGCTATTGCGCAACAAACTCATGTTAATTGCGTGCCAAAGGGATGCTTTTAAGCGAACAAAGTCAATGCTTTATGGTAAAAAATTGATTTTTCTTGCCAACTTAACTCCAGTCTTGCATCCTGTTTGCCTATCGTTTTTTTCTAGATTGAAAGTTTCTATGTGCCGTTTTTGGGGCGATAATTGGTAAAAATACATAACAACCTTGGCGACATCCTACTTGCATTGTTTGAATGGATAGGTTGGTCATGCGCGCACAAAAGCATGAAAAATAATTCACACTTCCTGGTTTTTTGTGTACCTTTGTGGTGCAAATCACATTCACGTGCGAATGAGAGCGGAGGACAACGTGCCTGATCACCCTCTTCTTACGCACTATTATTTTTCATTCATGAAACTCTGGGGCATTCTTTTTCTGGTGGCTCCCTTGCTGGGAAGTGCCTATGTTTTCTGGCGAAGCTGGCAGCTGTTGCCATTCTGTACGCTCGCTAAAACAGTTATACTCATCCTCATGGCATTGGCATTCATGCTGATTTACGTCACTTTCAGCGGCACCATCGACAAACTGCCTATATGGTTGGCAACCACGGTTTATCATGTCAGCACGTCATGGCTCATCATTTTGTTTTATCTCTTCATGGTGTTTTTGGTGCTGGATGTGGGAAGATGGGTGCATCTCATCCCCCAATCGTTCACCCGCCACAGCATGGTAGGTACATTGAGCGTGTGTGGGTTCATGGTAGGCATCTTCGTTTATGGTTATTTCAACTATCGCCATAAGGTGCGAGTCGCCATAGATTTGAAGACCGAAAAACAGCTTGAACGGCCGTTGAAGATGGTGATGGTCAGCGATTTGCATTTGGGCTATCACAACCGTCGGGCTGAATTGGCTCGGTGGGTCAACCTGATGAATGCCGAAAAGCCTGACATGATTTTGATTGGTGGCGACATCATCGACCGCAGCATGCGTCCACTGCTGGAAGAGAGGATGCACGAGGAGTTTAAAAAGCTACAGGCTCCCATCTATGCATGTTTGGGTAATCACGAATATTACAGCCAGTACGAAGACGCATTGCAATTCTATCGTGACGCAGACATCCATCTGTTGATAGACAGTGTCACGGTGGTCAATGGGATTCAGGTAGTTGGACGCGACGACAGGTTCAATGTTCATCGAAAGTCTTTGCCCGAATTGATGCAAAGCGTTGATGGCTCTCGGTACACAATCTTGCTCGATCATCAGCCTTTTCATCTTGATCAAGCCGAGAAGGCTGGCGTAGATTTCCAGTTGAGTGGGCACACCCACTATGGGCAGGTGTGGCCGGCATCGTGGGTGGAAAAGGGTATTTACGAGAATGCCTACGGGCCTTTGCAGAAAGGCAAGACACATTATTTCGTGACAAGTGGTATTGGTATTTGGGGAGGAAAGTTCAGAATTGGCACCCAATCCGAATATCTGGTGGTTACTTTGACGCCCACGACTTCTATAAATTGATGTCAATATGAAAGATACGGTTGTGATTGATGAGGCCTGGTTGCATGCGTCTTTTGACACTTTCAACCGCTTGTATTTTGACAATGCGTTGCCCCGTCCCCGACTTTCGTTATCGCAGTCGCGCACAAGGCTCGGCAGCATGTCGTGCAAGCACAAGCTTACTTGGAGAGGTTACAAGTCTTATCATTATGCCATTCACGTCAGTACCTATTATAATCAGACCGAACGGCAGTATCAGAACGTGCTGTTGCACGAGATGATTCATTATTACATCGCCTACAAAGGCATCGTGGACACCTCGCCGCACGGTAAGGTTTTTCGCCAGATGATGAAAAACTTGAATGAAAAGTATGGTTGGGAAATCAGCGTCAGCTCTCGGATGAGTGAGGCAAAGCCCGCCTCCGTGCAATCATCAGCCACGCCTCGTCTTATCCTCTTGCTTGAGGTACGGGGAAGGGGGCATTTCGTTTCGGTGGTCAACCCCAAGTACGCGTCTGTGATGGAACACGAACTGCAACGGCTGTCAGAAGTGAAACAGCACGCATGGTACCTGTCTTCAGATGCTTATTTTGACAACTTTCCAGTGGTAAGGAGCCTTCGGGGCAGGAGGATAACGGCGGAAACGCGAAACGAACTCATCGCCAAACTCACACCTCTGAAGGAAGTTTGATTTGTTTTGTCGTTTCCCTTTTCGTGTTACTCGTGCCGTTCGCACCACGCACCGTGGTTGAGTTTGATTCGTTGTTCTTTCAATGACAATAAGAAAACAGACCCATCCCGCACCGATGTTTCGTTGACAGGGATAGGTCTGTTGAATGCGTTACGAGGGATTATCTCTTGACAATCTTCAACACAGCAGGGCTCTTGTCGCACATCCCCCTTACGATGTACATGCCCGCTGGCAGTGCTTGGAGGGATACGTGAGCGTTGGGATTCGAGATAGACAGCACGCTGTTACCACTGAGCGTATACACATCCAGCCTGTCGAACGGCTTGTCGAGGTAGAGTTGTGTGCCGTCAAAGCGTAAACCGGTGGTGGACGCATCGGTCGTTGCCGCCTTTATTCCTGTCGGAATATTCGTGTAGGTTAGGAGAGGACATACACCCAGCGATACTTTTGAGTCCTCACTCTTGTACCAGAAATATCGCCCTGTATATTGATATCGCTCATCTTCTTCGGCCAATTCGTGGTAGGTAGTCGACTTACCGTTATCATCACGCTTGAGAGCCAATATGGCAATATCGTCAACTCCATTATCATCAGCCACGCCTGGTATTCCTTCGATGACTACAAAGAATTCTTCATTGATCTCGATTGGTGTGTCAAATTTGAACTTTGTCGCCACGGGCTTGTCGTTAGTGAATAGAGTCAGTTGGGAAACCTTCAGTGAACTCTTCCCCAAAACTTCGCCTGGCATGCCCTTGGCATCAGCTTTCGCAATGCTGACAGTGATGATGGAGTCGGGGGAGATGCTGGTTGTTGACACAAAGAAGATGCCTACCTCCTTGATGGTTGACTTGACCAAGGGCTGATGGAAATGTTCTGCAAATTTCCTCATACCTAGGAAATTGGAGCCAGCATAGTTGCCATACCATCCAAGAGCTATTTTCTTCAAGTTCTCGCTTTCATCCGGTGAGATGTTCCAGACATACTGTTCGCCACCAGCCTGTATGGCTTTTTGCAAGATGTCGGTGTTCACACCTGCACTATTGAAAGATCTAAGGGAAACACTGAATACGCCCTGTTTGGTGTATTTCACCACCGGATTCTGTTCAGTGCTGCTCTCTATGTTTGTTCCGTTGAACGTCCAATTCCATTCAGTGGGCCTTCCTTCAGATAAATCCTTGAATTGTACGGGGACATCAGTTGGTACAAAGCAAGCGGTATAGGGTGATTGATAACCTTCTTCAGGTAAGCCAATCCATGCTTTGGGTGCAACCGTAACCACATGAATGTACTCCTTACGCGTATAAGTGTTGTTGGATGTGCCATCACTGACGGTGAGTGTCACGGGATAGGTGCCTGCCTGCTCATAACGAACGGTGGGATTTTTGTCTGTCGACTCTGATGGAGTTCCACCTGTGAACGTCCATTTGTATGATTGAATGTTGCCTTCTGAGGTGTTTTGAAAGTGTACCTTCTCACCTTCGTTAATCGTTACAGAGGAGCTTTCTGAAGAGTCTGTTTGCATCAGTTTGAATCCGTCAATCAAGACATCTTCACCTTGTGTGCCTTTATAGTTGAAACTGAAACGCACTTTTTTGCCGGCATATTCGGATAAATCAATGTCAAATTTCTGCCAGTTGGGTCCATCATACCTCATTTCCTGCGCCCACATGAAGGCATCAAGCAAGGTTTTTGACTCGGAAGAGGCTACGTCAATGATAGAAAGAGTCCATCTGGCACTGAACAAGAAAATGCCACTGAAACAGCTGTAAAACTGACATTTGCTGTTGGGGAGTATCTCTATTTCGGGCGAAATGGTGGTTTCGTTTTGATTACCATTGCTGTCTGGAATGAATAAGGAATACTTGCTTTTGGGGTCAAAGGCTGTAAAGTCGGGCAAACCTTTTACCCGAGGTTTGGCTATTAAGGTCCATGTGGCACTGGAGTTTACTCGTAAATACTTCCATGTGTTTGCTTCATCAACCGAGTCCCAGCCCATTTGGTAGTAGGGCTTCACCGCTTCATCAGCCATGAAAGAGGCTTTTACGCCTTGAGCAAAGCTACATAGGGAGAATAAACTCATCAAACTAAGTAATAATTTTCTCATAGGTATGTCATTTTGATGTGTAAATGTATAGGGTTACAAAAGTAAACAAAATAAATCAAAATGATTGCTAATATGCGTAAAAACTTTCTGTTTTGTTTGTTTTGTCTTTGTTTTTGTGAAATATTGAGAGTAAAAATGACTTGTTTAGTCATGATGTGAATCTTTTGTTGCATGATTTTGATCAGCGATAACGTTGTCTTTATGCATCAATGAGCAACAAAAAAGGCCTCCAAAAATGGAAGCCTTTTATGGATAAATCATGTCAATTTCTGATTTATTTTCTCAACATTTCCTCGACTGCCCGTTTCAATTGTTGGTCGTTGCCATTGATATAATCCTCGGGTGTGTTGTAAACTTCGATGTCAGGATTGAGTTGTGTGTTCTCTCCAAAGTTGCCTCGCATGTCTCGGCAGCCTACCTGTGGGATGCCAAAGACCATGGTATTGTCGATGAGTGTTTCCCACCAAACTGCTGTCATAGTACCAGCAACTGGCGTACCAATCAGTTTTCCAATGCCCAACTCTTTGTACACGAATGGGAAACCGTGTCCATTACTGTAGTCGTCCTCGCAAATCAGCACGCACGAAGGCTTGGTCCATTTGTTCCAAGGGTCCTTGCCAATGAACTGTCCACGTGGGACAAAACTCTGATATTGCTTGCCAGAGAGCAGCGTGCACAAGTCATCGTGCAGCCAACCGCCACCATTATGGCGCTCATCTACAATCACAGCCTCGCGATTTCTATTCTTGTCGCTTAGCAATTCATGGAAAACAGTGCGGAAACTCTCGCTATCCATGGCCTTGACGTGTACGTATGCCAACCGTCCATGCGACAAACTATCTACCAATTGGCGATTTCTGTCCACCCATCGCTTGTACAATAGTTCGTCTTGATAGCCCTTGCTAATGGCCTTCACCGTTACGTCGAAACGCTTTTTGGTGGCGGGATTGTACACCGATACCCTGACATTGCGACCCGACTTGCCGTCCAACATATAATAGTAGTCTTTGTCTTTCAATATCGGTTCACCGTCTATCTTCTCAATGATGCAGCCTTTCGTAACTCCTGTTTTCTTCACCGAGAAAGGTCCGCGATTGATAATCTCCTCGACTTTTAGTCCATCTCCATCGTACGTCTGGTCGTAGAACAAGCCCAAGGTGGCAGTGCTAAGGTTGGCGCCACCGCCAAAATAGCGCGCACCCGTGTGAGATGCGTTTAGTTCGCCCAACATTTCGCTGAGCATGTCGCGGAAGTCGTAGTTGTTGTTGATATAAGGCAAGAACCGTGCATAACTCTTTTTGTAACCATCCCAATCAACACCGTGCAAGTCAACCTTATAGAATTTATCCTTCACCTGCTGCCAGATGTGGTTGAACATGTACTCCCTTTCCTGATAAGGCTTGTAGTTGAAACGTGCCTCAAAGGTGACATTCTTCGACGAGTTGCTACCGATATCTATCTTCTTGATACCTCCTCCAGAGCACAGATAAAGATTCTTGAAGTCTTTGTCGGCCAGCATGCCACCGCCTCCAACACCTTTCAACACAATTTTTGTACTCTTATCTTGTAGGTCGTGCTTCCATAAGTCGTAACCACCCTCAAAGGCTGCCTGATAATAGAGGGCGTTTCCGTCGTTGCTCAGCACGGCATCGCCCAATCGGCATGAGTTGACAGTGAGCCTAAGCACACGGTCACGACAGTTGTCCAGGTCCAGTTTGATGGGCTCTTCCTTCTTTTCTTTCTTCTTCACCGTCACGTCTACCGTCTTTGGCTCTTCGGCTTTCTTCTTCTCTTTCTCGGCTTCGGCAAGGAGACTCTTTTCCTCTTTTGTCATCTTGAACTTCTCAAATTCGTCCAAATCGAAGAACATGATGTACACATCGTCCTCGGTTCCCCAACTTCCATGACTGCGATAGCCTGCCCGATCGCTTTGGAAGATGATAGCTTTGCCACCCAATACCCATTTTCCATTACCGGCATTGTAGCCACTTTGCGTGAGGTTGTATATGGGCTTTTTACCTTCTGCGTCAATCAGGGCGATGTCTTGGTTGTTCCATCCTCCTGTTCCGATATAATTGGAGATGAGCCACTTGCTGTCTGGACTCCATTCAAACCAAATGTCCCCGTCTCTATAAGAGTACACATATTTGCCATCCATCACGGTTCTTACTTTCTTGCTCTTCACATCAAGCACCTTGAGCGTACCCCTGTTCTCAAAGAAGGCAATGTTTTTCCCATCGGGACTATATTGCGGTTGGAAAGAGGTATAGGCCGAATGGATGAGCCGTTCCTCCTGCAAGTCGGTGGCATACGCAAACTGTTTCTCCGCTTTATTCTTCATGGTGGTTTGGTAAATCTGCCACAACCCTTCCCGTTCTGATGCGTAGACAATCGCCAGTCCGTCGGGAGAGAATTCAATCGAACGCTCTTGTTCGGGCGTGTCGGTAATCTGTTTGGTGGTTTTGTATTCGATGTTGGTTACATACACGTCACCATGAAGTACGAATCCAATTTCCTTTCCGTTGGGTGAAAGAGCAATCTCTGTGGCTCCCCACGAGTTGATTTGTCGTTTTAGGTCGATATCATTGCGGTCGGCAGTAATGCTTACGTTCACTTTTTGCGGCGCAGCCGACCCCATTTGGGTGTATATCTCACCATCATAACTGTAACAAATCCGCCCATTTCCCGCCACGGATAGATAGCGCACAGGGTGTTTGGTGTGGTGGGTAATTTGTGTTTTGTTAGCTCCCGAAATGCCTCGTTTGTACACATTGAACGTTCCATCTTCCTCACTTAGGTAGTAAAAAGATGCACCATCGGGTGCCCAGCGTGGTGTACGGTCCTCACCATTGAAGGTAGTAAGTTTGCTAAACTTGCCATTTTGGTTGAGCCATATATCCCTTGTGATAGGCGAGCGGTGATGTTTGCGGAAGGCATCCTCGTATCCTTTCTTGTCATGATACAATATCTCACCTTTTTGGTTGATGCTCAAGTCCTCCATGTTCACTACCGAGAAGAGCTTGGGGCGCTCGCCTTTCAAGTTGACCTCGTACACTTGTGGGAAACTGCTACTGGCAAAAAAGATAGATTTTGCCGTTGGCATGATGGCCGCACTGAACAGGATATGCTTGTTGTCACGCCATGCAATGGGAGTTTCGTCGGTGCTTCGGGTGGTCAACCGCTTGGGTTCGCCACCGAATTTGTCCATTACGAAGATATCCAGGCTACCTTCACGACTCGATGCGAAGGCAATTTTCGAGCCATCTGGACTCCAAATGGGGTAGGAATCGTACGCGGCATTCGAGGTGAGTTGTCGTGCCTGACCGCCTGAAGCGGGTACGGTGAAAACGTCACCTTTATACGAAAATGCAATGGTTTGCCCATCGGGCGAGATCGAAGTGTGTCTCATCCACAACGGATTGGTTTGAGCTGCCGCAGATAGAGATAGTGTGAGGGCAGCCAGTATGAGAGTTTTTTTCATAAATGTAGGTTTTTTATTGTTTTAGATGTTTTCTCTTTTAAGTTATTGTTAGTCCCATTTGGATTTGCCGCATAGTTTCCGCATGCGATTGATGATGGCCTCTTTGATGCGTTTGAAGTTGCCTTTACGCAAGTTAATGAACAGCTCTTCTACCGATCGTCCTATCTTGAGCCATGGATGCCCCCAGCCCATGATGCGGAACATGCGGTGCTTGTAGCCCACATTCTCAATGACATATCGTGGATGTTTCAGCGGAAACGACAGTTCGTGGCGTTGCATGGTGAAGATTCCTCGAATGGCTTTGGGCAAATCATCGTTGCTTCCACTGAGGTGAACACCGTCTTCAGTAGCTCCAGCGTTGCTGATCATGTTCACTCGGGGAACGATGCAGAGTTGTGAATGGAAGAAGATGGCTGCATGAAAAATCGTTTCGTAATAAGCTTTCCCTACCGAACGGTGATACTCGCAAAACTCAATAAAATCGCTTTGATATTTCCTATCTTTAATAAGGGTTTCCAACTGTTGCCGATTGTACTTGTCGTCAAGGAACGAATATGTAGCGTCCCATTTGTCAACTACCCGTTTCCATGAAGCCCAACCACTGATGCTAAAGGTGGTGGTGAAGAAATAATCATCGGGAACCCCCTGTGTTTCTTCATCGTAATTCATGCCCGCAATCATGCCGATGCGCTCATCATGAGCATATCTGTCAAGCAATTCTTTGCAAAAGGGGAAGAATGAGAGGGCAGGCACGTTGTCATCTTCCAAGACAATGCACTTGTCTTCATGGCTGAATGCCCACTTTTGGGAGAGATATTCGGAAGGGTCACAGCCCCTGTTCACTTCTTGGTAGTTGCGATGTACCTCACATTCCCAGTCAATCTGCTCATCGTCGAGCAGCTTTCGGCACGCTTCCATGCGTGGCAAGTCGCTGTCGTTGCGTGGTCCGTCCTGATACAGATACAACTTGCTGGGGCGAGCCAGTTTGATTTGTTCAAACAGGTTGCCCAGTTCCTTGGGACGGTTAAAGAAGAGTATCAGTACCGCCACGTCTGTTTTTGCAGGTTGTTTCATGGTCTATCAATGTTTGTTGGTTTCGTTATTGTATATTTCAATGCTGCCTGTATGAGGTTTCTGTTGACTTAAATCGGGCAGCTTCATATAGTCGCCATAAATGTTTTGCAACATGCGGTCGCTGTCATGGGGAGCCATGAAGGGTCGGTTCTCAAACATAATGGTTGTCAATGGGAATATATCCTCCTCGTATCGGGGATTGTGAAACGGAATCCCAAGTCCGCTGGTGATGGTCTTTGCGCCCGTGATGCGATTGACCAAGCGCAGTAATGGGTAGATAAATCTTACATTCCACGCATACAGTCGTTTCACTTTTTTCATGCACTCCTCGTCGCTTCCTTTGTAGGTGCGCATGAGTTTATAGGCATGACCGAAGGAAAGTTCCGAAAGTTTGTGTGTCCACATGTGTTGCTTCTCCAAAGGGAAGATGTCTATATAGATACCACGATGCTTAAAAAAACGGTCGTAGTTGGGCTTCTCTTCGATATAAGAACAACGATCGCGCACCTTTGCGTAATGGTAACAATAATTTGGGTCGGTGCTATGGGCTTGTAATGCTAAGTCATCGGGCAGTTCGTAGGGTAGTATTTCCAAAAGTCGCTCGTAGTCCGATCGCATCATCTCAATGTCCAAGTCATCATCCCAAGGGATAAAACCGCCATGTCGAACGGCACCTATCAATGTTCCACTACTGAGCCAATACCGAATGTTGTGCCGTTGGCATATCTTGTCAACCTCAACAAGGATGTGCAGCATGCGCATCTGTTGGCGACGCAGCAACGAACCGTCAGGATTGAAGCGTTGGCGCAGTTCCTCGTGTGGTATGAGTGGTGTGTTCATGAGTGCTGTTTTATTTTGACAATTGACGCATCCCCCATTCATAAACCTTGTCAATATGGGGAACCTCTACACCGTGTTGATGCGCCAAACGGTGAATGATAGCCAGTCCATAAGGGAAGTCTTCTGTGAAATACCTACTGGAAAAATCAGGTTGATAACCTCCCTCAACGGCTTTCATGGGTGCAGGTATGCCTTGAAAGGCAGCAATGGACGACAGTTTTTTGCTTAAACTATGTGCATCCGTACTCTCGTAATAATCGAGAACAGTGGGTATTGCGCCCTGCTTTACCTTTAATTTGCTCAATAGAGTTTGAAGTTCTTCATCCATTTGGATGTATAATTGTGCGGCTTCATCGGTCCAATCGGTGTAGAAGAGCGGCACCTCTTTATATATAATCTCTTTGTGCCTAGTGTGCCATAGCTCGTACAAGCGAGCGGTATGCAACAGCGGATTGCTATTTGTTAAACTCGCTTCGTAATAGTTATCTAACAGACTGATGGGGGTATGCAACATTTCTTGCAATGTTTTCCTTAATGCTTCGGTAGCCTCGCCACCTCGCTCAATTGCTAAATTGAGTTGAGGTTTATAGCCCAACAGCGATGCTCGATGTCCATATTCAGTGGTTCGGGCAATGAAAGGTACGCGCTGAAAGCCAAAAAGAGGAGTGGTGTCGGGCAATATGTCCAACGCCTCAAAGAAGAAGCCTGTACTCGACACGATGCTTCCCACAGGTACGTGGGGCAACAGGTACTTACTTATTTGCTCCAGTGTGTCGTGCAGTGCATATCCTGGGAGGCACAGCAAAACTAACTCTGCAGAAGGTATTACTTCTTTGGCATGCGTACTGATGTGGCATAACTCTCCCTTCAACACCTCTCCATTGGGGGTGTCAATGAGCAAATGATGCGTCCACCGTTCAGGATGTCGTGTCAACAAACTCACCTGATGAGTGGGCTGCGCAGCCAAAAAACCAGCTACCACATGCCCTAAGTTACCTCCTCCGCAAATACATATTTTCATTTATATGGTTTCGTTTTGTAGGTTGAGCAATGCTGTAATCAGTTGGTCGTTGTCCGCTTGGTTGCGGATAGAGATACGAATATAGTTCAATCCTTTGAGCGATGTCTTGCTGTTGCAATCTTTTATCATGATGTCAAAGCGTGCCAACAGCTGTTTAGTCAACTCGGCTGCGGTATAGGGCGGTTTCACCTCGCAACAGAAGTAGTTGGCTTGGGTTGGCAGAACACGCAAAAAGTGTATCTCCTTCAAACGTAGGGCAAAGCGATTGCGCTCGTCAATAAATTGCTGACATGCTTTTTCGTATTGTGCTTGATATTTATTGTATATCTGCATGAAGAACTCGGCAAACGAGTTGATGTTCCATATTGACACGTCTTTCTTGATGCGAGCAATGGTTTCTCGTTGCGAGGAAGCCAAGATGCCTAACCGAAGTCCAGGGACACCGTACGATTTTGAAATACTTTTCATGACCAACAGATTGGGATATGCTTCCAATGTCTCATCACAGAGAAGTGAGTTGTGTAGAAAGTCATCACTAAAGTCTACAAACGACTCGTCAACCACTAACTGTATATTTCGCTCCTTGCACCATGTTGCCAGTCTCACAACATCGGCTTTGGGTATGAAGTTACCCGAGGGATTGTCTGGATTGATGAGCAACAGCATGTCTATGGATTTGTCTTTGTAGAAATTCATCAAGTCATTGGCGGTATATCGCAGCGTGTCCAAGGGCGGAACAAACGCTACTATCTGCTCTTTTCGCAGTCGATGTGGATATTCCTCAAAGGTGGGGAACACCATACCCACATTACCTTTAACGTTCTCCATAAGGCTCTTGATGAGTTCTGCTGCTCCGTTGCCCACCACCATGTATTCTTGTTTGATGCCAAAACACTTGCCAGCCAACAGCGAGTTGACGTACATACCCGAAGGATATTCAGTCAACAGGGTGTCAAAGTTGGCTTTCATCTCGGCTTTCATCTGCTCACAAGGAAAGTAGGGGTTTACCAAATAGCAGTAGTCCAGCATCTTTGGAAAACGCCAATGCCCACCATAGCGATAGTTATACCGCTTGAGCATCTCGTCGTCTTTAGCAAAAATGGTTTCTGCAATGTCCAAATCTTGCACATCGTCTATCTCGTACCACTTCTCATTGCCAATGTCAAGTGCCTTGAGGTTGGTTTTGTCCAAGAGCGTAATCACGCGCAACACCTGTTCGTAATATTCGTTATTGCCCAAAGCTTTACAATAAGCATCGAGAAAAGGAACGTACTGTGTTTGCGAAAACGCTTTGCTAAACTTGTAAATGTTCACCGTTTTATAATACGAGTCAACCTCCTGATAGTTGAAAGCCTTTTTGGGAACAAAGTTTACGATGTTGCCATCGCTGTCGATGCGCACCATGGTACCGTCCATCCATGTCTCATATTTGGCAACGAGGGCAATGTTGGGACGCTCATCGGCAAGAATCATGGAGAAAAGTCGGTCAGAGAAGATGAGGTCCGACTCTATCAAGAGCGTGTCGTCTTCTTGCATTTGATCCTTTACCAACGACAATGAATAAATATTATTGGTGCGGTCGTAAATGGGATTTTCTACATATTCTATCTTTAGAGTGTCTGCATATCGATCTCCGATGTGATGGATGAGTTCTTTTCCCTTATAGCCCACCACCATCAGTACACGCTTTAGATGCAATGCGGAGAGTTGCGTAAGCATGCGGTCAATGAGCCTTACCCCATTAACGGGAACCATACATTTGGTGTTTTCCTTAGTGTAGCTTCCTAAGCGACGCCCCATTCCAGCGGCTAATATAATGGCTTGCATGTGTTAAATTTCTGCTTTGATTTTCAATAATGAGCAAATATACATAAAAATATGGATTTAAGAGATGACCTTAGTGCTTTTTCTTCCATTTAGAAAGAATGGCAGCTTGGCATTCGCGGAGTATCTCTGCTTTGGCAACGCGCATGATGAGGTAATACAAAATAGCTGCCATTACCACCCTGACGACTAATAACGGGAGCAGATGAGTGATGCTCAGCGTGGCATAGTAGGTCACAATCATGACCCCTGATGCACTGACTGCAAAGGGCAATACATCCTTAAAAAACTGCGGAAGCGTGTATCCCGTGGACTTTCTCACGAAGTAGAACCACACAAAAAGCCAACTCACGTTGAGGCATACATAGGCAATAACCATGTTGCGGATGCCGTAGGGCCACAGCAATAGCATGAGGACGATTTGTAATACGCCCAAGGCAACGGTGCAACCAAGGTAGATATTGGCTTTCCCCTTGCTGATGATGAGGTTCGACATCAGTGTGATGAGGGGAAAAATAGCCCCACTCACGCATAACAGCCGAAGGAGTTGGGCACTGGGAAGCCATTTCTCGGTAATGGTAAGCACGATGAATTCGCGCGATACCAGTCCCAGTCCCAACAAGAGGGGGAAACTGAGAAATGCCGAAAAGCGCATCATCTTGCGAAAAGCGTGCAGCTGTCGGTCGGCCTCGCTCTTCAGTTCAACGAGTACAGGTTGTGCTACTTGGTTCACTATGCTCTGCACCAACTGAAATCCCTTGCTGTCCCATTGGTAGGCTTGGTTGTATTGTCCCACGTCGTGTTTGGTGTATAACCTGCCCAACAGAATGTTCAGCACGTTGTTGTTGACTTGGGTAATGAGCGTGGTGAGTAGGATTTTGAATGAGAACTTGAACATTCGTCTCACGGGAGCAAACGAAATATGATGTACGGAGGGTCGCCAAGGCGAATAATGCCAGTAGAGTAAGGTACACAGCTGGATGTACACCAAACTTTGGGTGGCTAATGACCAATAACGAAAACCACCCCACGCCATCAGTACTCCCGTGATGCTCGACAGCAATACGGCAACGATGTTGGCTTTAGCTTGTTGCTTGGCGTGTAAGTTCTTGAACAACCATGCCGATTGGGCGGTGCCGAACGAGGCGAAGAGGATGCCTAAAAAACTGTACCGGCATAGAGATGTTAGGGCTGGCGTGTCGTAGAAAGAGGCTATCAGAGGAGCGGATAGGAACAAAAGGATGTACAAGGTGCCGCCAACCAAGATGTTGAACCAAAACACAGCGTTGTAGTCATCGTGGGTAGGGGATTTCATATTGGTGATGGCTACTGTGAACCCACTGTTTTGAAGGGCAATGGCAACCAACTGAAAAATGGCTATCATCGCCATCATGCCATAGTCTTCGTCGGACAGAATGCGACCCAGCATGATGCCAAACACCACGCCTACCAATTGCAGGGTGATGTTGCTCATCGCCCCCCAAAATATACCTTTTGTCGTTTTCTCTTTGAGTGTCTCTGTCATCCGCCAGGAATTTGGTTACAAAAGTACTTGTTTTTAGGCAGAAGTACAAGTTTTTTTTCTTTTATAAGGTCGTGTCGTCACACTTCTTTTATTTGTTTTGAACAGGTTGTTTTGTTGTAAGAATATGATTTCTGTGGCAACGGAGTTTCACGGAATTTCACTGCATGTCCGTGACGTTCCGTGTCATTCCGATGCAATAAAAGATTGTCTTCAAAAATCTGAAATATATTGACAAACGCTCTCTAAATACGGACATATTTGTAACGAGATGGATACTTGCTCGCAAATACGCGAAAAATAGGAATGGTTGATAATCAACGTGTTATAAAAATAGGGGCGTCATTTAGCCGAAAAAACAATGCGAAATGGCCGCAAAAACCATGATTTTGGGTTAGAAAAGCAAAGGGTTAGGCATGTTATTGCATTGATATTGGCCAGTTAACTCAATGAGTTAACCCGTCAATGTCATGCTTATAGCCCAATTAAGGCTACGGAACATCCAAAATATCCCCTATATTTTTTCTATTTGTGGGGTTTCCGAAGTGTTAAAATTAGGGAAGAAAAACGAACAAAACCTGTACTTCACACCTTTTCATCGATTCTCCATATCAGGTTGAACTGGGCTTGTTGGTCGTGGTACAGGTGTCATGCCATGCAGGTGGGGCATGGTGCGCAGTTTTTTAGTGAGCCGACTTTTGGTAGACCTTACGGCTTGTTCTGAGCAGCAGAACGCCTTTGCTTTCTCGCTGTCGGCCATGCCGTTGCGCTCCATGATGCAGAAAAATGTTTCTTTGGGTGTCAGTGCCAGTGACTGGTTGTTGAGCAGTTCAGCCAGTTCGGCATCGATATTGGGCATGATGCTGGCCACGGCAACCTGCTCTTTCTTGCCAAACTGGCTGATGTTGCCATTGTGTAGGATGGCATCAAGCACGTCGATGCCCAGCTTGATTTGTGCCACCGACTCATAATTGCGGTCTGCCTGCATGGCTGGGGGCAGCTTGTGTTTCAACTGCTCCAACTCTTTTAGTCGGCTGTCCATCGCCTGTTTCATCTCTTCTATCGTGAGGTTTTTGGCCGAGAGCCGTGTGTGCAGTTCGTCCTTGATGTCGGCTATTTGCTCTTGGAATCGCTTGTATAGCAGGTGGTTGCGTCGGTAGTATCCGTAGGAGAGGACAAACAGTAGCAGCAAGAGGGCGATGATGACGACCGAGTAGCGGTATCGTTGGCGGGCACGGTCTAATTGTAGCACGGCGTTGTCATAATCGTTTTGCACTTTGATGATGTCGGTGTGCGTTTTCTCCGAGTAAAGCGAGTCGTCGAGTGCTTTGAGGCGCAGCATCGATTCGTATGCCTTGCGGTAGTCACCATGTGTCTCGTGCAAGTGCGTTTCGGCGAGCAGTCGGTTGTATGCCATGGTAGAGTTGTTTTTTTTCGACATCATCGACATGACGAGCCTTACCTTCTCGGGCTGGTTTTGCCGAGTGTAGATTTGGCTGAGTAGCGTGAGTGCGTTGCCAAGTGCTGACGAGTCTTGTGCCAGCATGAACGCTTGGTAGGCGTGATGCTCGGCTGATGCAAGCGAATCGCGCAGTAGGTCGTAATGAGCCAGATGCTTTTGGATGACCGATTGTTGCCCTCTGCCAACCTTGTGATAATACAGCATGGCTGTTTTGGTGGCGTTGCGGGCGCTGTCGGGCAGCTCCATATTGAAAAATGTATTGGCCTTGTTCACCAGAACGTCGACGATATGTTCGGGCTTTCCATACGTCATGGCATATTTTAGGGCGCGGTTTTGGTATTGCAGGGCCAGTTCGTTGGCACCGCTGTTCTCGTTGATCCACCCGATGTACTGGTAAATATGGAAGATGGTTTTGGCACTGTCGAGTGCGGGTACCAGTCGCTCGGCTTGCTTCAGTTGCACCATGGCAGCCTTTAAGTTGTGCTGGTCGATATACTGCAGGGCGCTGTCAATGTAGGTGCGGGCTTGCTGCTCGGGTGCGGGAAGGGCGCTTTTTTGGCTGCTCGGGTTGCATGCGCCGAGTAGAAGGGTGGTAAAAAGCAGCATCGCGAATATCTTTTGCATACGGCTGTGTTTTGATCTTTTTTGTTCATGGCAAAGATATAAAAAACAATTCATATTCGTTCTTTGATGTGTCAAAAGAGATGTTGGCGGTGTTTTAAATACCTGTTAGTCAGATGCTTGCGTTTTCTTCGTGTGTCAATGTCTATCGGGCTATTGACAAGGGCAGTCTGAAGTTGTATCTTTGTCTGCGAAAGCTATATGCAAATCTGAAGTACAGTTCGCACCTGTCTTTGGTTTCCTCGGTCATAGACGGTGCGGATGTACTTTTTGAAAGGATGAAACAATGTTTAAAAAAGATAAGATATGAAGAGAAGATGTGTTTTGTTGTTTTGGCTTATGATAGCTGTTTGGGCGGCAATGTCGGCACAGTGTGTGGGCTCATCGAAGTATGTTGAACCGTCGGAAAAGATATTTTCCGATCCCGAGGTGATGCCAGTTTATCCCGGAGGGAAAAAAGCGTTGATGGCATTTGTGAGCGATAGGGTGATTCCTAAGCTGATGAAGGCTGACTCTACGTTAACGGGAACCATGATGGTGAATTTTGTTATCGATAAAAAAGGTCGTTGCAAAGATTTCAAAGTGTATCGTTCGAAAGGCCCAAGGTTTGATAAAATCATTATTAGAGAAATGAAACACATGAAACGTTGGACACCTGGCATGCTAGTGGGTAGACCAGTCAGTATGCGTTATTGCGTACGTATCAGAATGAAAGTGAAGCAAACACAGAGGGTGAAGCGCATGGAAAAGCCTTGATCTGTACGTCAATAACGCTGATACTGAATTGGATGAAAAGTCTCAAATGGCTGACATAATGGCTTGGTTTTTGGGCTAAATAATGGAATATGTGTCATAATGGCACAATTTCTTCACTGGTACGCTCCTTGCAACAATGGTTAGTGAACTCGAAAGAGCAAATAAAAATAAACAATATAAAAATAGGAGGAAATGATTATGTTACCAGTAAGAAACAGAAATTCATGGTTACCAAGTGTGTTTGATGATTTTTTTGATACAGGTCTTGCACCAAGATTGAACAGTACAGCACCCGCCATCAACGTGATTGCTCATGATGGTGATTATATAGTAGAGTTGGCTGCACCTGGCTTGAAGAAAGATGATTTTGTCGTGAATATCGATAATGATGGAAATTTGACTATCAAAATGGAAAAGAAGGTGGAGAACAAGGAAGAGGACAAGAAGGCTCACTACTTGCGTAGAGAGTTTAGTTATTCGAGCTTTGAGCAGACACTGATTTTGCCAGATGATGTGGACAAGGAGAAAATTTGTGCAAAAATGTCGGATGGTGTCTTAACAGTTACCTTGCCGAAACGTGAGGAAATCGTACAGACATTAGGTAAGCAAATCACCGTAGAGTAATCAATCTCTCAGGTGTCTATATAACCGCAGCCCTGCAATCCTAACGGATTGTGGGGCTTTTGCATGGATGAAAATTGTGAAGGATTCTTGTATTTATAAGGTGTAGATGATGCGTAAGTCAGAAAATTGCAGTACCTTTGCCAAAAGGAAAATTACATATTAGACAGGTAACAATAATTATGGCAAAGAAAGCTTTATTGATGATCCTCGATGGATGGGGAATAGGAAACAAGGGTAAGGGTGATGTGATTAACAATACGCCGACACCTTATTTAGATTATCTGAATGCTACATGTTCGCATTCGCAGTTGCAGGCTTCGGGTGAGAATGTAGGATTGCCCGATGGACAGATGGGTAACTCGGAGGTAGGACACTTGAATATTGGTGCAGGACGTGTGGTTTATCAGGATTTGGTGAAGATTAACAGAGCCTGTAAAGATGGGTCAATTCTGCAAAATCCTGAAATCGTTTCTGCCTATACGTATGCACAGAAAACGGGAAAGAAGCTCCATTTAATGGGATTGACCAGCGATGGTGGCGTTCATTCTTCTTTGGATCATCTATATCAGTTGTTGATTATCTCTAAAAAATACGGTCTTAAAAATACGTATGTGCATTGTTTCATGGATGGACGCGATACAGACCCGAAGAGTGGAGTAGGCTTTATCGAGGCTTTGCACCATGTTTGTGAAACGAACGATGCGCACATTGCCAGTATCATAGGTCGCTTTTATGCCATGGATCGCGACAAGCGATGGAATCGAGTAAAAGAGGCTTACGACTTGTTGGTAAGTGGTGTGGGCAAGAAAGCAACGGACATGGTGCAGGCGATGCATGAGAGTTATGCCGAAGATGTGACCGACGAATTTATCAAACCCATTACCAACGCTACTGTTCAAGGACAGATAGAAGAGGGTGATGTGGTGATTTTCTTCAACTTCCGTAACGACCGTGCCAAAGAACTCACACAGGTGTTGACCCAAACCGATATGCCCGATGAGGGAATGCACACCATTAAGGACTTGCAATATTACACGATGACGCCCTACGACGCTAACTTTAAGAATGTACATGTGCTGTTCCCGAAGGAAAATGTAGAGATGACATTGGGCGAATATCTTAGCAGTCTGGGTAAAAAACAATTGCATACAGCGGAGACAGAGAAGTATGCACACGTTACATTCTTCTTCAATGGAGGACGTGAGGAGCCTTACAAGGGGGAGGATCGCATCTTGGTCAACTCGCCCAAGGTTGCGACTTACGACTTAAAGCCCGAGATGAGTGCCTACGAAGTGAAAGACAAACTGGTGGATGCCATTGGTACACAGCAGTACGATTTCATTGTGGTGAACTTTGCCAACGGTGATATGGTAGGACATACGGGTGTGTATAATGCCATTGCCAAAGCGGTTTGGGCCATCGACCATTGTGTGAAAGAGGTGATAGAGGCTGCTAAAGCCAACGATTATGAGGCTATCATCATTGCCGACCATGGTAATGCTGACAACGCAATCAACGAGGATGGTACGCCCAACACGGCACACTCGCTCAATCCTGTACCATTTATTTATGTGACAGACAACAACAGTGCCACCGTGAAGGACGGAAGATTGGCTGACGTGGCACCGTCAATACTGCACATCATGGGCTTGGAACAACCAGAAGCCATGACAGGTGAAAATCTGATAGTGGATTAAACCTGATTGTGCAATTGCCCTATCTTCTAGAATTTTAGGGAGAAGAAAACAATACAGCGATGACCCTCGAATGCTGATATGCAGCGTTCGAGGGTCATTCTGTTTTGACATCCACAAGAAGTTAATCACGTTTGATGATGATTTTTGAGCGAGTGGTTTGCTTATCCGAGGTGATTTCCAACACATACAGTCCGGGTATGAGCCGTTGATGGAAGCTCTTGGAAAACATACGCTCAACGACTTTTTGTCCCATGACATTATAGATGCTGACCTTTGTGCGATTGTGCCCAGCTATCTTAATGTGCAGCATTTGACCCAATGTTGTGATTTGAGCAGCTTCGTATGTATGGTTTTTGATACCTGTGCTAACTTGTAGTCTTCTGATGGGCGCGAATTTACCGCCAAAGCGTGCTGCATCAATGGCCTGTATGGTCCACTCATAGGTTCCAAGAGGCAGTGAAAGTGTAATTTGTTTGTTTAGAAACATGTTGCCCAGTTGGTTGATTTTCCGCCATCCGTCATGTTCGCCGCCTATCACGGACATAGGGTTATACAACCATTTGCCTGTGTTGACATCTTTGAGAGCTAAATTGTAGGTGATTCCTTGCTGGTGCGTGATGTTGTTAGGAGCGTCCCAACTGAAGGTTACTTGGTAGGTCTGGCCTTGTAAAGTTGTAGTGGCGTTCAGGTTTTGAGGTGCTTCCAATGGTACAAATGCATGGGCTTTGAACGACTGATGAATGGGACTGGGTGACCATCCGGCGATGACTCGGTTGGGATGGTAAGGATTATCTTTGTATCCTTCCGCAAACCCTTGATAGATGAAGTCAGGTTTCATGTCGCCATCTACGTCGGCTATTTCGAAGTCTTGTTCCGACATGCCTGGGAGATATTGATTGCTCAAGAAATATTGTTCGTTAAAGTCTTCATATTCTAACGTCTCGTCCCGGTTGTTGTTGACAAATACAAATGTTTTCTGTCGTCGTGAAGGTAGCAGTCGGTCACAATATCCACCAAACAGGAAGTCAACATCTCTATCGTTATCGATATCCTGCAAGATGGTGGATCCTCCCATTGAAAATTGTCGACATCGTTCGTACTTGAATATTTCAGTCATCTTTTCATTGTCATTTTGATAGATGCGAGTCGTCCAGTCGTTAGGTTCGCTGCTGCCTTTTCCTTCACCATGGATGATGAGGTCGAGCCATCCATTGCCATCCAAGTCGTTCCAATCGGCTGAGCCAAAGCATTTTTGCTTGATGTGGAATGTAGGGTTGAGGATGAATCTGCCTGTTCCATCATTCATGAAAACGCCTGTGAACGGTTGGGAAGATATGCCTTCTGGTGAAGAGGGAGAATAGGCCATGATGAAAACATCCATCTTTCCATCGTTGTTATAATCAATGATTTGTACCTGTGGGTTGATGAATCGATAGTTGGAAAATGCAGTCTTGTCTTCTATGAACTGTCCGTTTTCTTGCTGAAAATAAATGGCGATGTATGAATCGGGATAGCTGCCGGCACAAAGATAGTCCATTTTTCCGTCGTTGTTGAAGTCGGCAAACCCGTTACCTGTAATCTTTGCGGGGGGCATGGGATATTGATGGGTAGGTCCCAACGTAAACACTCCCTGTCCATTATTCAACGCTATGCCATTCGAATACGTGCATCCCATGTTTGTTCCTCCATTGAAAATCACATCGATGTCACCATCTCTATCAATGTCGGCAGCATTCATGGTGGCCATCTTGCCAGGAGTGATGGGGCAGCTATGTTGTGTGAAATGGCCTTTGCCGTCGTTCTTGAACAGTCCTCCTTGAAATAAAAATGGAGCGTCGCGTTGCTCTCCGGCCAGCAACACGTCCAGGTCGTGGTCGTCATCACAGTCAAAGGCGAGGATATCCCCATGTTGTGGCCGCATAGTTGTGCTGAACTCTCTTGTATCGGGCTGCAAAAAAGGAGTGTCTGGAAGGTAGACTTCTCGTAGAAGTGCAGTTGGTTCCATCAATTCCGTTAATGGTTCAGAGTTGTAGAAGAGAGCTACCGAGGTGTAATCAACGGGAAATTCGTTACCAACCGGTCCATGTTCGACGGCATGTCGAATGCTTTTCTCGAACGACATCTTATCAGCGAGGAATAGTCGGTAGCCTCCTGTTCTGTACAAGGCGGCATTGTAATCCAGCGAACCGTGAATGGGTGTACTGTATGCTCTGTCCCATCTTCCTTTTTGGTTGTACCATCCGCCGTTGAAATAATCTTCTGTTCCAGTCCCGTTGATGGTTCTTTTCCCATCTATTTCCGTGATATCATCGCCTTCAAAGAATAGAGTGACGCCGGGTCTGAAACCTTGTGCAAACAAAATGGTACCTACATAATGACCTTTTCCTTTGGTTTTTAGAAAATCATAGTAGCGTCCTGAAGGTGGATTGGTGACCCTTTTCCATACCGCATAGAACTTTCCTTCTTCTTCATGGATACGCGATAAGTCATTATAGTATACCTTGACAGAAATGGAGAGGGGAGGCTGTTGGGCATCGTCACGCTTCTTGTAAATTAGCTTTAGCTGTGCCGATTCATCGAAAGGCATGGGTAGATAACAGTAGTTCTTAGACTGAACCGTGCCAAGCACGACGGATTGCATGCTTCTCTTACCGTATGCGTACCCCATGAAATCAGCGATAGGTGCATGGATGGCTGCAAATTTCTCATGGTCCCAATGTGCAGAGAGTATGATGTCTTTATGAGTTCCTTCAAATAATTCGCCACCATCTATCTCGAATCCAACGATGCGTCCACCTGTTTTTGTATCAAAGAAAACTTTTTCCTGGCCGGCATTCAAAATAAAATGCTCGGCATGTATGCTTGGATTGGACGATCGTCCCGTGGTAAAAAGGTCGATGGTGGGCTGGGTAGTCGTCCAAACTTTCTTAGTATGGTGAAGTACCAGTCTGTCTTGTATAGAGAAGTTGCCCCTGAAACTCTCCACATCAGCTTGTGGCATCTTGCGGTATTGAATCTGAATAAACTGTATCTTTCGCCCATGGAACAGTATTTTGCAGGACTTCTGATAGGGAATGGGAATGTAAGAGAAATGTCCTCCAAGGATATGGTCGGCCAACGGAGCCATGAAAGGGTCTTTAGTTTGATTGAAAAGTTCACAGAACTTCATGGCGATCCGTGGTGTCTTTTCGCCGTCGAAATAGAATGAAATGGAATCGTTGGTTGGCGTAGCAGTCCATATCCGGTTGATCACTCCAGGCCCAGATAGGTCGGCCAACACCAACTTGTCGCCTTCTTTTCTGATATATGAATACTTTCCAGAGAATCCATCATCGTTTCCGCCTGTCCTATCATAGCTGGAAACTTGTTCAACGGTCGTATGGGATCGATAGGATGGCAGCAGGTCAATTTGGCTCAATTGCGCCATTTCTGTGCTAAATGTTGTTTTTTGTGCATGTAACGCTAAACAGCATAAATTGAATAAGGTGAGTACAAGGAGTCTAAATGCTGGATGATGTTTCATTGACTTGGTGATTCTGGAGAACAAATATTAGAGTAAATAAAGTTCAGTAACCTATATAATTAGCAAAAATCCAGTTGCAAGAATTCTTTTCCTGCAACTGGATTGTTTAGTGATAGCGTTCACTTTGATTAGAGGAAAACTGCCAGTATATGGCTTATCAAAGACGGCTTACTTATTTTACTATAACCTTTTGGTGCAGAACTTGGTCACCGTTCTTTACCTCAACGATGTACAATCCTGAAGGAACGGTGATGCGCAGGCTGTTTTCAAATAGCGCATTTTCTACTTCGATACCAGTTGTGCTGTACACTTTAGCTTGCATGGCGTTTGCAGTTTGATTGGAGATGCCTATGTATCCCTTCCCCGTAGTGATGACAGGTTGGGATACTGTAACATCTTGTACATTGGTGGCAACACTTAAAGTTTGCATTGGTGCGAAGCTACCTCCAAATCTTGCAGGGTCAATAGCTTGTACGGTCCATTCGTATTCGCCTTTGGGTAGGGTTAGTGTCCATGATTTATTGAGATAGGTGTTGCCCATCTTCACCACCTGTCTGAAGCCGTCTTTCTCTCCACCAATGATGGCCATTGGGTTGTACAGCCATTTACCAGTTGTCTTGTTGCGTAAAGCAAGGTTGTAAGTCACACTTTTCTTCGTACCAATGTTGTCTGGTTCACTCCAAGCAAACGTCACTTTCACTTGTTCACCATCTGCAACTTGTGTGGCTGTTAGGTTGCTCGGTGCGTTCAATTTAACGAAAGGTTTTACGAAATTTGGATCGTTGAGGCCTGGTGTCCAGCCGCCAAAGTTCACATCTAATTTATCTGTTGGGGGCATGTTCTTGTTACCTCCCTTGAAGCCCATATAGACATAATCCAGGATGTTGTCGCCGTTGAGGTCGGCAGCTTTATAATCATGTTCCGAAAAGCCAGGGAGATAGTTGTCACCCAACGTCTTGTTTTCAACGAAATCTTCTTGTGTAATGTTTCCGTCAGCATCCTCATTGGCATACACAAAGGTTTTTTGTTTGCCTAATTTGTCTGCGAATCCGCCACAAAGAATGTCGACATCTCCATCATTGTCCAAGTCTTGAAGGAGGTTGGCGCCTGTCGTAGAGAATGGTCTTGCACGATCTGATACAAATGATTCCTTGAAGACCATGTCTTGGTTTGTGAATAATCGATGATACCATGTGGCGGCATCCCAATTATTGTTGCCATTGAATGGGCCGTCGCCTACGATGAGAAGATCAAGAAAACCATTGCCGTCAACGTCAGCCCAGTCGTGAGATCCATGTCCCAATGGGGGTAATTCTGTGTACTCTTGACGGCTAAAATGTCCCTTCCCGTCGTTTACGAAGATGTAACCAGTCCAGTTCGCCTTGTCCAGTCCAAAAGGTGTGATGGATTTATCTACACGAGGATAGTACCCTTGGAAAAAGATATCTACGTCTCCATCATTGTCAAAGTCACCAAAAGAGCAAATTTCATCCCTGAAATAGTTGGAAAACTGGTTTTCATCCATCTTGAAAGTGCCATCTGGCTGTTGGAAGAACAGCGTCCACTTGCCTTTATATTCAATCCTTTTATTAGCCTCCCAGTCAAAGTGTCCCTGCGTATCGGGTGGGGTGAGCATGTAATCCAACAATCCGTCATTGTTCAGGTCGGCAAACAAAGCATTGTAACAAGGCTGTGCTATTGTGGGGTATTTCGCAGGATCTGCAATCGTAAAATTGCCTTTCCCGTCGTTCAAGGCCAGTCCGCGGGCACTAGCTTCTGGTACTTTGGGGTTCTTGTGTCCAGTAAAGATGATGTCCAAGTCGCCATCACCGTCGATGTCACCAAAATCCATGTTGCTCTTGTAGCCTCCCATGATAGGACAGTCTTTCTTCGTAAAGTTACCTTTACCGTCGTTGATATACAGACCACCGCGTTGCAGATGAGGGTCGTTTCTCTGCTCCCCACCGATGAGTACATCCAGATCTCCGTCGTTGTCAACATCTCCAATTAGGATACACCCATGCTGTCCGTCGGCATTCTCAAAATAATTGTAAGCGTTACTTTGTGCTTGCATCCCCATTGCAACGATGAAAGACAAAGTAAATAATGAAGTAAATCTTTTCATGATAAAATGGTTTTAAATGGTTGTTTCATTGAGTTTTAGCAAAAATACAATTATTAATTGCGCTAAAGATTGTAACTATTCAGCAATAGTCATAGGTCATACGCCATCTCCCATCCTATCATTGTAGGATGGGAGATGGCGTATGACCTATGACTATTGCTGAACAGTTACAAATCCGCATAACTCATTGAGCTATGCGGATTAATTTAGTATGACGGGCATGTCATACATCTGTGGTGAAAGTCCACTCGGGGCGTAGTTGCCAACGAACCCCATAGCGACTTGCAAGTTTCAAGGGGCGGCCCTTGGGAGAGAAGAAGCAATAGCGAACTCGTGGCCTGACGAACAAAAACCTAATACTAAGGCGTATCAAGCGAACAAGCTGGCTAAAGGCAGCGAAGTTCCCAAAGGCAACCGTAACCTTGACGCGTAAATTAGGCAGGTAAACGATGAAAGATGTATGTCTTATCCCGTGAGGCCTCGGCAGTCCTTAAGGATAGTAACAACGAATGCCGAGGAGTCAGCAGAGGTCGAAGTAGCCGTTCTCGAGTAGAACAAGGCGAAGGACCGAATAATTTGTAACGTTAATCAAGAATGTATGTTCCGATGTTTTGCTGACGAGTGGCAACGGTCAAAACGTCAATGCGAGCGTCCACATAGAGCTAAGCACGCATGCATCGGAAGCGGAAATTAAGAAAGACGGAAGATGAAACTAATCGAACAGATACTTGCCAAGGACAACGTTCGTGAGGCTCTCAACCGAGTTGTGTCCAACAATGGTGCCTCTGGGATAGACGGCATGAAAGTCGAGGAACTCCGCGACTACACGAACGCTAACTGGACGATTATCAAGCAGTCCATCCTAGAGCGTAAGTACAAGCCTGCTCCCGTTCGGAGGGTTGAGATACCTAAGCCCAACGGAGGAGTTCGCAAGCTGGGTATCCCGACCGTTGTCGACCGAACCCTTCAACAGTCTATTGTCCAAGTGCTCACGCCCATCTTCGAGGCCGAGTTCCAAGAATGCAGCTACGGCTTCTGCCCCGGCAGGAGCTGCGAACAAGCCGTGCATAAGCTTTTGGAATACCTCAATGAGGGTGCGGAGTGGATAGTTGACATAGACTTGGAGAAGTTCTTCGACAATGTCCCTCAGGACAAACTGATGAGCTATGTTGGTCGCATCATCCATGACCCAGACACCGAAAGCCTGATACGCAAGTATCTGAAATCGGGCGTTCTGGAGAGTGGTATTTACGAAGCTACCGAACTTGGCACGCCCCAAGGCGGCAATCTGTCACCCTTGTTGAGCAATGTGATGCTCAACGAGCTTGATAAGGAACTCGTCAGACGGGACTTGCGCTATGTCCGTTACGCGGACGACTGCGTTATAGCAGTGAGCAGCGAGGCAAGTGCCAAACGAGTGATGCGCTCTGTCACCAACTGGATAGAGCGTGTTCTGGGGCTCAAGGTCAATGCCACTAAGACGCACGTCTGCCGACCGAGCAAACTCAAATACCTCGGTTTCGGATTTTACAAATCCCCTCAGACAAAGCAATGGACGGCGAGACCTCACGAGGCCTCCGTAGCGAAGTTCGTCAGAAAGCTGAAGAAACTATGCAAACGCTCCTGGAGCATATCCATGTCTGACCGCATCACTACGCTGAACTGGGTGATACGTGGATGGATAAACTACTATGCCATTGGTGCCATGAAAAGCAAGATGGCAAAGATAGACGAACATCTGCGCACGATGTTACGTAAGGTGATATGGAAGCAATGGAAAACCCCTCAAAAGCGAGCATGGGGACTACGCAAGCTTGGTATCTGCAACGACTTAGCCAAGCTCACCTCCTATTGCGGAGACCACTATGAATGGGTGGTGAGACGTAGATGCGTGGCAAGAGCGATATCAAAAGACGTGCTTGCCCGAAGAGGACTTGTAAGTTGTTTGGACTACTACACGATTAGACACGCTTTGAAAACGAATTAAACCGCCGTATGCCGAACGGCACGTACGGTGGTGTGAGAGGGAAGGTAATGAAAGTAGGTTAGAAGACTTCGTTTCCTAACCTACTCGATTCTATACCCTTCGGTAGTTATCTTTCCTTATTTCACTTCCTCGAAGTCTGCATCCTGGACGGTGTCATCAGATGAATCACCTTGGGTTTGCTGACCGTCACCTGCTTGCTGTGCACCGGCATTGAAGCCTGCGTCTGCACCGGGCTGTGCGCCACCAGCTTGGCTGTACATCTGTGCGCTGGCAGCCTGCATTACGGTGTTGAGGTTGTTGATGGCTGCGTCGATAGCGGCCACGTCGGCATTCTTGTGTGCATCCTTCAACTGTTGCAAAGCGTTTTCAATGTTGGGCTTCTGGTCGGCTGGAATCTTGTCACCGTTGTCTTTCAAGAAGTTCTCGGTGGTGAAAATCATAGAGTCAGCCTGATTCATTTTGTCAACCTTATCACGCTCAGCCTTGTCGGCAGCTGCGTTTTGCTCTGCCTCTGCCTTCATGCGGTCGATTTCCTCCTGGCTCAAACCTGACGAAGCCTCGATGCGAATCTTCTGTTCCTTGCCCGTTGCCTTGTCTTTAGCTGAAACATTCAAGATACCGTTGGCATCGATGTCGAAGGTAACTTCAATCTGTGGAACACCACGACGTGCCGGAGCGATTCCCTCAAGATTGAACTGTCCGATGCTCTTGTTCTGTGCTGCCATTGGGCGTTCTCCTTGTAACACATGGATGGTCACAGCCGTTTGATTATCCACTGCGGTAGAGAACGTCTCACTCTTCTTGGTAGGAATGGTCGTGTTGGCGTCAATCAATTTGGTCATCACGCCACCCATGGTCTCTATACCTAATGTCAGCGGAGTTACGTCGAGCAATACGATGTCGCCCACGCCACTCTCTTTGTTCAAGATGGCTCCCTGAATGGCAGCACCTACTGCAACTACCTCATCGGGGTTCACGCCCTTTGAAGGCTCCTTGCCAAAGTAGTTCTTCACCAAGGTCTGCACCGCAGGGATACGGCTCGAACCACCTACGAGAATCACCTCATCAATGTCTGACGTAGAAATCTTGGCATCTTTGATGGCATTCTGGCACGGAACCAGACACGCCTGAATCAAATCGTGTGCCAACTGCTCAAACTGTGCGCGCGTCAAAGTCTTCACCAAGTGCTTGGGCACGCCACCCTCAGCTGAGATATACGGCAGGTTGATTTCAGTAGATGTGGTACTCGAGAGTTCAATCTTTGCCTTCTCAGCAGCCTCTTTCAAGCGTTGCATGGCCATCGGGTCTTTGGTGAGGTCGATGCCTTGGTCGGCCTTGAAATCCTTTGCCAGCCAATCAATGATCACCTGGTCGAAGTCGTCACCACCGAGGTGGGTGTCACCGTTAGTAGAAAGCACTTCAAACACGCCGCCACCAAATTCCAAGATGGAGATATCGAAAGTACCACCACCAAGGTCGAACACGGCAATCTTCATATCCTTGTGAGCCTTGTCCACACCGTATGCCAAAGCTGCGGCAGTAGGCTCGTTCACGATACGCTGCACGTTCAGTCCGGCAATCTCGCCAGCCTCTTTGGTTGCTTGGCGCTGTGAGTCAGAGAAGTAAGCCGGAACGGTGATTACCGCATCCGTCACCTCTTGTCCTAAATAGTCCTCGGCCGTCTTTTTCATCTTCTGAAGAACCATGGCCGATATTTCTTGTGGTGTATATTTGCGCCCGTCGATGTCTATGCGTGGATAGCCGTTTTCATCTACCACCTTGAAAGGCACGCGTTCGGCCTCTTTCTGGCACTGTGCATACGTCTCACCCATGAAACGTTTGATAGAGTACACCGTGTTTGTAGGATTGGTGATAGCCTGTCGCTTGGCAGGGTCACCTACCTTACGTTCACCGTCTTTTACAAAACCAATGACCGAAGGTGTTGTACGTTTTCCTTCACTATTGGCAATAACCACTGGTTCATTGCCTTCAAATACAGAAACACATGAGTTTGTTGTTCCTAAGTCTATTCCAATAATTTTTCCCATAATATGTTGTTTTTTAGTTTACGAGTTAATGAGTTTACGAGTTTACTAGTTGATAGTTCACAAGCAATACTACTAATTTCGATACGCTCATATAAAAACAAATGTCATGCCAAAAAACAACATATTGGCTCGGGCTGATATGAAATATGCCAACCTGTCACTTTGACATTCTTACTGTCATATTGGGAAAGTGATGGTGAGGGGGATGCGTCTACACTGTCATCCTATTTTTGTCATGTGATAGCCCATGGATTTCAGTTGCATGGCGGCACCCATCAAATACAACTGGTGCAGCGCTGCAATCACAGTCCGATAGGCATCTTCCGATCCTGGCGTGATGGATAGATGGTGCAACAGGTTGTTGGTTCTGGCGGCACATTCGCCAACCGTGTCTTGCAATTGCTGGGCTTGTTTGGGGGTCAAAAGCAGAACTTTCTCGCGTATATAGTCGTCCATGTGGTCAAAATCAATGCGGTCGCGCAGATAGGTGTACAAGTTTTCCACCTTATTATATAGTTCCCAATCTTCATCCCAGTATTTGGCCACGGCCATGCCGACATACATCATCCACCCAAATACCACCGTAGGGTATTGATTAAACTCTCGTACGGCGTCAGGCATGTAGGCGTTGGCTATGTCGTACCATTTGCTTTCGATGTCGGGAGCATCCGGTAGGTGTTCGTCAACCTTGTCTAACCCGTGAAGGTAGGTGTATAGATCATGCCTGAAAATGGCTTCCCCTGTTTGTGACTTGTTGCTTGGGTGCATCATGTTTTTATTCGTTGAGGTTGGATGGGATGTGTGCCATCCTTTTTCGGTGGCCAGCTATCTAACATGATTGTTTGTATCATCTCCATCACCATGCTGCCTGCAAAGGTAAATACTTATTGGGAAAAAACAAAATGCTGGTATGTCTTCTCACTTGAGACGACGTGGCCTGGCAAAGGAGCATCTTTCCCATGAACTGCCTTTAACGGATATGTCAAATTAAAAACCATATCATTCCGCCTCAAGACGGGTTGATATGGTTAAATGATATGAAATAACTTCAGCCAGCTAATGCTGTTCGTATCTCGACAAGGTCATGCAGCTCGGTCTTATCAGAATTTGTAGGCAAGACCAGCAGAGATGACACCTTGGTTGGTGTTTTTAATAATCTGGAACTTAACCTCTGCATTCAGGGCAAGCTTGTCTGTGAGGTCATATTGGAAACCACCACCAAGGTTAAGACCAAGGTTGCCGTCACTGTATGATTCGTTACTTCCTACTGTGACACTACCATCTGGCGTGTTGACTGTTTGAGTGAAGCCATCAACAGAACCGCGTAGATAGGTAAGTCCAGCCAGAGGGTAGACCTTGATATTGTCTCCAAGTGGGAAGAGATAATGTACATCCAAATTGAGATCCCACCAAGAAACGTTGTTCTTTTTTAGGAAGTAGTCGAATGTTGCCTGTGCGCGGATAGCGTCAGTGATTCCATAGCCACCCTTTACACCAATACCCAATGATTCGATGTCTGTTGGATACGCCAGTTGCCCACCTAAGTAGGTTTGTCCCTTTTGCGCATAAGCGCCAATACTAAGCAATGCGATGACTGCTGTTAAAAATAATTTCCACATAACTACGATGATTAAATGAATAATTTATCCTATTCCTTAGTCATTGATGCTTAGTGAGAACCAGCTTTGACCGGTACCACCAGCCTTGACTTACGGTTGAAGAATATGTTGTTACAAAGATAGAAAATGTTTATTATTTAAGGGTGTATGTATCATCCTTTTTTATTCCTGCTTTTCAGCAATGGCTTGTTTGATCTTTGCTTCCAACTCTTCGCACAGTTCAGGATTGTCTTTGAGTAAGTTTTTGGTCGCATCGCGTCCCTGTGCTAATTTAGAGTCTTGATACGAATACCACGAACCGCTTTTCTTGATGATGTTATATTCAACACCAAGGTCAACTATCTCGCCAATCTTTGAGATGCCTTCGCCGAAGGTTATTTCAAATTCAGCCCTGCGGAAGGGAGGTGCCACCTTGTTTTTAACCACCTTCACGCGAACCTGGTTTCCAAGAACCTCGTCGCCATCTTTCACGCTTCCTTTCTTACGGATGTCAAGACGTACCGAAGCGTAAAACTTCAACGCATTACCACCAGTCGTTGTTTCAGGACTTCCGAACAGCACGCCTATCTTTTCGCGCAATTGGTTGATGAAGATGCAGGTGGTATTGGTTTTGCTGATGGTAGAAGTTAGTTTTCGTAAAGCCTGACTCATCAGTCGAGCTTGCAGGCCAACATTGCTGTCGCCCATGACTCCTTCTAGTTCTTTCTTGGGTGTAAGCGCAGCCACAGAGTCGATTACCAAGATGTCTACGGCCGATGAGCGAATGAGTTGTTCGGCTATTTCTAACGCCTGTTCACCATTGTCGGGTTGTGAAATCCACAGATTGTCGACATCCACGCCCAACTTAGCCGCATAAAAACGGTCGAAAGCGTGTTCGGCATCAATGAAAGCAGCAATGCCGCCAGCTTTTTGTGCTTCGGCAATGGCATGGATGGCCAATGTGGTTTTACCCGATGACTCTGGTCCGAATATCTCAATGACCCTTCCTCGTGGATATCCACCTACGCCCAATGCCACGTCTAGAGCAATGCTGCCCGTGGGAATTACTTCCACATCGGCTATCTGTTCGTCGCCCATGCGCATGATGGCGCCTTTACCAAAGTCTTTCTCTATTTTAGCCATCGCAGCTTGTAGGGCTTTCAATTTTCCCTCGCCGGATGTAGGATTGTTTGTTTGTTCTTTTGCCATAAATAAATGGAAGCCTCACTCCCGTCCCCTCCCCAAAGGGGATGGGCGTAGATAGCTTCTTTTTTTATTATTGTTGTTTAGTAATGTTATTTCTCACTGTTGATTAAATGAACTGTCATTTATTGTTTATCTTTATTGGTAAGCACTGATGCTTTCAGCAAAAAGTCTAATTACTCCCCTCCCTTTCGGGGAGGGGCAGGGGAGAGGCTTATTTCCATTCCTCTCCAAATACTTCGTGCCAAGGCAAGCCTTGCTTGTTGAGTTGTTCCATGAAGGGATCTGGGTCGAAGTCTTCTACATTCCAAACGCCGGGCTTCTTCCAAAGACCTTTCAGGAACATCATGGCGCCAATCATGGCTGGAACGCCCGTGGTGTAGCTCACGCCCTGCATGCCTGTTTCCTTGTAGGCATCCTGGTGCTTGCAGTTGTTGTAAACGTAATAGGAAAGTTCTTTGCCATCTTTTATGCCACGAATGCGGCATCCGATGCTGGTCTCACCGTCATAGTTCTCGCCAAGGTCTTGTGGATTGGGCAAAACGGCTTTCAAGAATTGCAGAGGAACAATGTTCACCTTCACCTTCTTGCCCGAACCATCTGCCAACTCGGCTTCGTATTCTATCTCGTCAATGCGCGACATTCCCAAGTTTTGAATGACATCCAAATAGTTAAGGTATTGCTCTCCGAAAGTCATCCAAAAGCGAGCCTGCTTGATGGTAGGATAGTTTTTCACCAAACTTTCCAGCTCTTCGTGGTGCATCAGGTAGCTCTCACGCGGCCCAATGTTTGGGTAAGTGATGGGTTTATGAATCTCCAACGGTTCGGTTTCTATCCATTTGCCGTCTTTGTAATAAAGACCCTTCTGCGTAATCTCTCGAATATTGATTTCTGGATTGAAGTTCGTGGCAAAAGCCTTATGGTGATTGCCCGCATTGCAATCCACGATATCCAAATAATGTATCTCGTCGAAATAATGCTTGGCTGCGTAGGCGGTGAAAATACCACTCACGCCAGGGTCGAAACCACAACCCAGTATGGCCGTAAGCCCAGCCTGCTCAAACTTTTCTTTGTATGCCCATTGCCACGAATATTCAAAATGCGCCTCGTCTCTGGGCTCATAGTTGGCCGTATCCAAGTAGTTGCATCCACAGGCCAGACAAGCCTCCATGATGGTGAGGTCTTGATAAGGCAAAGCCAAGTTGATGACCAATTCGGGTTGATAATCGTTCATCAGCGATTTGAGTTGTTCCACATCGTCAGCATCTACCTGAGCTGTTTTGATGTTGGGCTTACCAATTGCTTTCACAATCTCATCACATTTTTCCTTTCGCCGGCTTGCTATCATGAAGTCAGTGAAAACCTCTGGGTTTTGTGCAATCTTAAATGCGGCAACTGTTGCCACGCCACCGGCGCCAATCATTAAAACTTTTGACATGATAAAGATTCCCCGTCACCCCCAGCATGTGGAGGAGAGTGCCTCGCAGGGTACGCTTTTAGCGGCACTTTCTGTTGGTTGTTATACGTTATTTTATTTCTTCACTCTTGATACCCAAGGCGTTCATCAGCGAGTAGCCCAATATCTCTTGCCTGAAGTTGCCTCCAGATAAGGGCTGCATGGCAAACACCGTGATGCGCTTGTCGTCGTCTACCTGTTGCAGCACATGGCGCATACGGTCGTACAGACCATCTTTCTCGAAGTTTGGAACGATCATCACCCGCTTCACGTTAGGCTGTTCGCATGCTGCTTGCACAATCTCCATCAGGAAGTCTGTCTCATCAACAATCTCCTCGATGAGCAGCGAACTGAGCATGAATTCACCCAAGTGGTCTTTGAAAGCCTTCCCGTTCAGGTCACTTTCATAATCAGATGGCATGAAATTCTCCATGCCTTTTCTGGCTTTTCGATGAATCAACACCACCTGAGTTTGGTGTTCACCCTCCCTGATGCCGCCGTCAAGCGCCACGCAGTCTATCCACCTGGCCAGGTCAGCAGCGGGAATACGTCGCCCAATCATCCGCTCGAAGTTAACGATGAGGTCGAAAGTCACGCTGTCAACATAGTCAGCATCTGCGATGATGATGTTTTCGCTCCATTGCGCTTCGCTGTTGATTTGTGTATCCATACCTTGCAAAGTTAGTGAAAAAAGTAAGAATAAGCGGCTGAATGCCATTCTTTTTATTTTCTAATGTTTGATTTGTCATTTAATTCACACTCGTTAGGTGAATTAAAGTAAACCATATTTAAGTCGTCTTATAGGTTTGTGATGAAGAAAATAGACATACTCCTGACTTCATCAATGCGTCAGCCAAATGGCTATATGCAGAACGGCACGTAGGAGCTATGTGAGAAGTAAAAAAACAAAGTAGGAAGAAAACGCATTCGTTTTCCTCCTACTCTATGAAATAATGTTATTGAGCTACGACATCTCTACCAAGAATGTAATTAGAAAATCTTATCTGTGCGATTTTCCAAAAAGAGTAGGATATTTGTGTGAACGCTTATTTACTCTTTGATTTCTCTCCATTCATAACTTCCCTCTATCGATGCATAGTACCTTTTTGTTAGGTCAATGATTTTCTTGCTGTCGCGCGGCTCTGCATCAAAACTCCAACCACATACGAGATCAGGTTCAGAACCCGAGACTGTGATTTTCTTGTTCATGATGTCAGCAATTTCAGAGGGAGTCTTTGTTTTATTCCAGATGTGGATATCCTTCATATAACCAGATAGTCTTCTGAAGAGTTTGCCGTCAGAAGTTACACCAGCAAATCCAATCATAGGACAATTGTTCAATGGATTGCTTACATAACTTCGTCCGTCAGGTTTTACCTTCCGTGATACCTCCTCGCCATTAAGATAAAATTTCAAAAAAACAGGCTTTCCATTCTCCATCTCTCCATCCACACCTTTATCATTATAGACAGCAGCTAAATGAATCCATTTGTTGAGACCATTATATGCTTTTGCGGGCTCAATAAGTCCACGTGACGTAAGTGAATATGACATTCTAAGGTGACCATTCCATGTATTCATCATCCAACCAAACCTGTTCTCAGAATTTTCATAGAATGTTGACAAAATACACCCAAAGTTTGTTGGTTTAACTTGCTTAAACCACAATTCTACCGTAAATTGCTGGTTATCGGCCTCTCCAAAAGAGGAATAGGCGGGCTGAACGCCAAAGTTGATATATCCATTCCCATCAATACCATCCACGAACAATTCAGCAGCTGATGCTTTCTCGTCTTCGGTTCTGACAGTAGCTTTGAATACCTTAATTGCCTCGTAAGCATTGGCTATGCTACTGTCTTTAGTTCCAGTAGGCACTACTTCACCTTGATGTAAGCTAAGTATCAAGTCGGCCAACTGCTTTATGGCTTTGTTAAGGATATCTTTGCTTTCTTCTGGATACATACCCTTAAACTTTCCATATACAGCAGTATCTCTAATTTGCCTCAGCTCGGCCATTACTTTTCCAATAGATCTGATCTCCGTATTTTCTACACGAATATCGCCATTCTTTTCTTCAGAACAAGCTGATAATGAGACGACGGTAAAAAATACCATCCAGATACACACACAAAATATCGCTAAGGGATATTTTTTCATCAAATTATTATTCATACCATCCTTTATTTTGTTTCAACTGTCTATTGATATTCATTTCACGCTCAGGAATTGGGAAGAAATAGTTTTTCTTCTCAAATACCCGATTCTCTACAACTGTGCGCTTGAAAAACTCAGGACCATCCTTCTCTATGTTCATACCATGGATGGGCTTATTTTCTGTCTTTTCTGCTATTCCCCAGCGTCTGACATCAAAGTATCTGTAGGTTTCAAATGCCAGTTCAACTCTTCGTTCGTCTCTAATTGCCTGACGAACATCCGAAGGAATGGGTAAATCTTTTCCATACAAAGGAATTCCTGCACGTTCTCTAATAAGATTTAGATATTTCATAATGTCAGGATGTCCTGGATTACACTCATTTAATGCTTCTGCATAATCAAGATATATTTGAGCGAGTCTAAGGAGAATGCAAACCCGATTTACATCCCGCCAGTTACCTAAAGGAGCTGACTTACGAACAACATAGCCTGTTTTAGTATAATCGTTTGACGAACCTACACCCTTACCAGAATTTCCACTGAATTGGGTAGAAGTGTAAACAACGCCTTCACGAGTATTTAGCCATGCTTGCCCATCAAATGTGATGTCGGCATAAAATCTGGGTTCTCGGTTCACCCAAGCCATAAGCACTCCCTTTGGGGCAAAGACTCTTCCCGTTATAGGATCCAAATAGTCTTCTGAACTAAAACCGTCATCTTGATAACCAGACTCTTTATTTATTATTGGTGTCATTTGATCAGATTCGTAACCTTTGATAGGCTTTAGTCCATTGCTCATGAAATATTCATCAACAATTTCCTGTGTCGCAGCCATTCCGCCCGAAGCTTCATAAGCAGAACGCCCCGCCCTAAAATGTTTTGGAGTTCGATCGTATTGCATAATGTCTGCCGGTGTGTCGATTCTGAAGAAAATCATCTCAATGGCAGAAGAAGAGGTATTTGTAAAGTTGCTCATTTCTGAATGGTATCCTCTTACAGCTTCTCTGTAGGATAAATAAGGGTCGAGCTTTCCTTTTGTGTATATTTTAGTGAGATCGTATCCGTTTCCTACATAAGTTTCAATAAATTCCTTTGCTTCTTTTGCTGCATCAGACCAAAGTTGTTTCTTTTGCTGGTCATCATATGAAGGAAACAATAGCTTTCCATCATTATTCTTCAAGTCTCTAAAATATTCTACAGACCCATTAAACAAATCACTTGCCAGCAACATCCTTGTTTCAACCTTGAAAGCTTTAGCTATTGCACAATCAATATGTCCTAAGCCTTTTTCAGCCGATAAGTAGTTGCCTGAAGTTTTAATGTTATCTATCAAGCCTGAAGAAATTGCTTTATCGAGTTCTGAAAGTATATAATCTCCAACTTCTTTGACGCTATTGCGAGGTATCTGAAAATCCTCGGTAGAACTCTGTTCAGACTTAGCCTCCTTAATGATGGGTACTGGTCCATAAAGACGGAGTAGGTAATAATAATATATGGCTCTTACCGCGCGTGCTTCTGCAATCCATTGCTCATAGTCACCTTCATAAAGTTGCTTGCATAGTTTGAGGTTATCAATAAATATGGTCGCAGTTCTGATTCCTTGATAATATTTTTTCCAATACACAGACACGATATCCGATGACGGATTCATTGACCCGTTTGTTATAATATTCGACTTATGCCATTCCCAAACATATTCTGCTTCATCGCATCCTGCAACCCATGCTCCAGAAGTGCCTTGCCCGCGTCCTCCACCTACAGAACGCTGGTCAAATTCATCAGGCATGAACGTATAGATAGAAGCCAAAAACCGAAGGGACGACTCCCTTGACTCGAAAGTCTTCTCAAGAGTTAGTAAATCCTGAGGAACCTGATTCAAATAATCACTGCAAGAGGCCAATGGCAGCAATAATATAATGGACAATATAAGTTTTGTTTTCATTTCCACGTCATTTAAAAATTAAAGTTTATGCCAACAGTATAAGTGGTAGTGTTAGGATAGCTATTGCCATTTCCTGTATTCAGTTCAGGATCCCAAAGTTTCCATTTAGAGAACGTAAAAAGATTTGTCCCCATGAGATAAACATTTACACCACCAAGACCTATTCTCCTCGAGAAAGTAGTCGGGAGCTTATAATTGATTTGTAATGTCTTAAGTCTTAGGAATCCCATATCTTTGAGCCACCAAGTGCTGTTAACAAAGTTGTTCTGATTATCAGGCTGATCGCTGCCGTAAGCCAAACGAGGATAAAACACGTCTTGGCGAGGGTTAGCCTCAGACCAACGGTCTACAATATTTGAATACACATTGCTGCTACCTGAATCGTTAAATGGTTTTACTATTCCACCCACTAATCGATTGGCCATGGCAGTTCCTTGAAACAATAAGCCAAAGGATATTGCTTTGTATGATAAGTTGAACCCAAAGCCGTAATTGATTTTAGGAATATCTCCATTGCCAATCCATGATATGTCATTGTCGTCTATCTTACCGTCATTGTTCATATCCTTGTACATGATGTCTCCAGGTTTCAACTGTGCCAATGAAGTGTTGTATGGTGAAGGATATGGCTGTGGTTGAGTGCGGTCTGAAGCTAGCCAGGCTTGGATAACATCTATGTCCGAATGGGTGTAAAGCCCTATGGCCGTAAAGCCTTCCCGCGAAACCAGGCTCGATCCCTTTCTGTTTCGCCAAGGATAGGCCTTATCAGGAATATCATTGTCAACCCATACAGGATCAGCATAGGTAAAGTTGCCACGCAATGTAAGATTCCAGTCTTTGTTTATCTTTTTAAAATATTCCAGTTCTGCATCAAAGCCTTTTGTGCGTGTTTTCCCCACATTTCCATAAGGTGCTTGCTGAAATCCAAAGAAGTCAGGCAACGATTCACTTCTAAGCAAGAGTATTTTGTCACGTTTCTCATAGAACCAATCCAGGGTTAACCTCAAATCGTCATTCAGGAGTTTGATGTCAACGCCGAGATCCTGCTTATGTGCTACCTCCCAGCCTAACATTGTCGAAGGATTTTTTACATGCACCCCGTCCACATTTTGTCCTCCAAAGTTAAAACGGTAGCTTCCTGTCCACTCGTATTGCTCCAAATACATAAAGCGCCTTCCGCCAACGGTACTGTTGCCCGCTTTTCCATTAGTATATCGTATCTTAAGGAATGAAATAGCTTTTTCCAAAGGCTTCCAAAAAGGTTCATTAGATATTACCCAGCCTACGCCCAAAGCTGGGAATGTGCCAAAACGCTTCTCCTTAGGAAAATTCTCACCACCATTGTAACCAATGTTAAATTCACCTAAGTAACGGTCTTTCCAGGAATATGTTGCACGTCCTGCAAGGCCCTGCAAACGATAAGGTATCGCAGAAATAATATCGCCAGCATCGTTGACATTCCTGCTTTGTTGTGTATAAACAACCATACCTCCAACGCGATTGTTGCCAAAGACTCTGTCGTACTGAAATGAAGCTTCCAAATAATCTTTTCTAACTCCAGCCAACCCATTTCCGCCAAAACTCAGAACTTTTGAGCCTCGGTTCCAAGTAGTTGTCAGCACCAGATTCCCATTTTCGTCAAAAGGCTTGTTTCTATCGGCAATGTAATAGGTATTCTCTCGTTTGGTGTACGACGTATTTCTTGACGAAGTGACATCATATGCAAACATGGCTGTGAACTTCAATCCTTTAGTAAGCATACTCAAATCTTGTGTAAGACGTATATTTGAGTGGATGCGGTTTGACATGGTTTTGCGGTAACCACGTTTGGTAGCATCCGCATAGGGGTTTCGCTCACCCCCTTGCGTATGCAACCCTGGTACATATTCTTCTCCGTTAATCACAAACATTTTGGGATACATCACAGGGTTAACTTCCATCGTTGAACCGAAAATAACATCACTACTTACGCCAGGATAGTTGCCGTCTGCCAAGTAACCTTGCGCGCCAATGCTTACCTCCGTAGACGGAGTGATTTGCATATCAATGTTGGTTGTAAAGTTATAACGTGTGTAACGCGTTGCAGAATCGTAATTCTCGAAAGGATTTGTCTTGATAGTGCCATTCTCATTATATACACTCACGGAAGCATAGAAACGGGCAAGTTGACTACCTCCTCTCACATTGGCATTCAGGCGGCGCAGATGTCCCCAGTCGTTAAACACTTCTTTTTGCCAGTTGACATTCGGATAAAGAAGTTTATCGACCCCATTACGGGTATTGTCAATATATTCCTGCGTGTATTTAGGCTGTTTTCCTATATTAGTCATAGCCTCATTCACGGCCTCCATGTAAACCAGTCCGTCTGCAAGTTCAGAAGACTTTGTGAAACGGCTCATGCCTTCATAGTAGTCAACACTGACCACTGGCTTCCCTATCACTCCAGGTTTTGTTTTTACAATAATGACGCCGTTAGCTCCTCTCACACCAAATACAGCTGTGGCGGATGCATCCTTTAAGACTGAAATAGACTCAATATCGTCAGGGTCTATATTATTAAAATCTCTTTCAACGCCATCTACTAATATCAATGGATTGGCGTTGTTGGGAGTAGCCAGCCCTCTAATCCAGATGTCAGCAGCGTCTCTTCCTGGCTCGCCGGTTCTCTGAACTGCAACAACGCCAGAGAGACGCCCAGCCAAAACGGTACTCAAGCTGCCAGTTGGTACTTTGAGATCTTGTTTCTGCAAGGTAGATTGCGAACCCACCGAGCTGATTCGTCTCTGTTGTCCATATCCAGTAACAACCAATTCGTCAAGTTCACTCACCTCCTCCTGTAAGATGATGTCGTAGATATCCATGGAGCCAATATTCACCTCCACTGGTTTGTAACCCATGAAAGAACAAACTATCTGCGATTTCGTAGCAACGGACAATTGATAAAGACCATTTTCATCCGTAACAGTGGCATTGTTTTGAGCAGACTTCTCACGAATCAATGCACCCGGTATGACGTTACCTTTATCATCTACAACACGTCCATTGATTTTCTTGTGAGTTTGCTCATTACGCTGTTTTCTCGCTACTTCCGTTGGTCGTTTAAATATAACAATGGTTCGGTTTCTCACTTCATAGCTTAAAGGCTTATTACGCAGCACGATATTCATGCATTCAGAGAGAGGTTTATTCTTCACTTTCAACGTGATGCGTTCATTCTCATTCAGTTCATTGTTGTTGTATACAAACGAGAAATTAGTTTGTTGCTTGATTTCATGAAAAACGGTTTTAATCTTTTCATTGACACAGTTAAGAGTGATTTTCTTATTCTGCGCATAGCCTGTAAATACATAAAGCATACAAAGAAAGATAAATACCAGCCTGTTTCTGATATTTGAAACAGATTTTTCACAGAATTGCAAGTGTCTACAAGACACATTTTTGACAATTGCTTGTTTCATTTTAAGTTTTTTATTAGGTTTTATTTATCAAATATCACAATGTAATCACCATCTTTTCGATAATCAAATCTACGATGCCGCTTCAACACATCAAGGATTTGATACAAACTCATATCATTTTCAAACATACCTGAGAAAGTCTCATTTTGTAAATTCTTGGCATGTATCTCAATTCTGATTCCAAACCGATGCGCAAGAATTTTAGACATCTCTTCTAAGCCCACATGATCGAAATACAGCACTCCATCCTTCCAGGATGCAAACAACTCTGCTTCGACTTCACGCAATTGACTTGTTCGTGACTCCTTGTCATACACTACCTGCTGATTCGGACTGAGCCGTATGGGATTTTCTTGTCCTGAATGGACATAAAACTCCACAGAACCATCCAGAAGGGTGGTTACAATATTTTTAGAATCAGTGTAAGCACTTACATTGAATTGCGTTCCAAGAACCTTTATCTCAGCATCACCTACGTTCACGATAAAAGGCATGTGCGCATTGGGTTTTACTTTGAACATGGCCTCACCACTTAACGAAACTCTACGATCTTTCCCTGTAAATGTCTGCGGGTAGCTTAGCGTAGAACCTCCATTCAGCATCACAACAGAACCATCATCAAGTGTTAGCTTGACTACAGAATTGGGTTTTCCGTGTGCCACAAGTTCAATGTTGTCATGTCTTTGAAGATACCAGAATACACCTCCTGAAACAATCAAAAGCAAAACAACTGCTACGGCCACACGTTTCAAGGCAAGCGCCCATTGAGGCGTTCGCCACTTACTGATTGAAACTATCTGGGTTTCATGCTCCTCATAATCTTGAATTAACTCCAGCACATGCGCATAAACTCGTTCTTTAGTTTCATCACTCTCATCCACATTTCCCATAAATTTAGTGTGCATGAGATAGGTTAGAATCTTTGAATTCTCTGGTTTTTCATGAATCCAATTGTTTACTATCTGCTGATCGGCGCTACTTGCGTCCCCTCTGCACCAAGCGGCAATAGCATAAAGCAGCTTAGTATTATATGTATTGTTATCGTTCATAGTACCGTATTACCAAACAGTCGAAACACCAATGTGTATAAACTGTGCATCAACTTGACATACCAATAGAGTAATGCCTACATTAATATTGACGCACTTTTTTCAAAATACATCTAAACCGATGTTAAAAAAATAATTTTCTAATTAATAATGGGCTTCATAAAACTGATAGAATGCTCGAAACACCGCATAAATCAGAAGGTTTGACGTTTTTTGTAGCTATTATAAAGACAGATGGCTCCATGCTAAAAAATCTTTAGAGTGTTTGTCTGTAACATGTTTTTGTAGCCAAGATTTGATGAATTCTTTTTGTAATTGTTGGATTGCTTGAGCGGAATGCGTCATCATTTCCATGAAAAAATGTTTACTATTCACAAAACATGAAAATGGATTAGGAGATAAAATTAAAAGAAAATACTCTTCATGTACTGTCTCATGATGAGATTTAATTTTTTCAGAGCTATAACCATTTGAGCATTAACCGTTTTTTCTGATATTTGAAGTATTTGCGCAATTTCTTTATACTTCAATCCTTGCTCCTTCGCCAAAAGGAAAACCAGTTTACATCTCTCAGGAAGTTGGTTCACAGCCTGTGTAATTGCTTTACATAGTTCTTCGCTCAGGAGTTGTTCCTCTGGAGTGTCATCGGCAGATGCAATACCCAGAGGTATTTCTTCAATGATGTGACAATGCAAAATCTTCCTAAGACTGTCAAGTGCCAAATGACGGGCTATGGTGTACAAATAAGCGTCTAAATCTTTGATTTTACAAAGTTTTTCCCTGTGCTTCCACACTGTCAGAAAGAAATCTGACACTACTTCTTCACGCACCTCATTGCTCCTTACTATATAGCTTATAAAGCGGTTGATCCTTGGATAGTAAGTATCAAAAAATGTACGGAAGGCACGATTATCACCCTTAGAAATCCTTAGAAGTAATTCCTTCGTCACATCACTTTCTTGTCCTATTGTTACCACCATTGTTTATGTGAAGTAAAAAACCTTAATTCCGCAACACTTTCATTTCAATGTTTTCATAGATGCCTTCGCAACCAAAGTCGCTCCAGGTTTTTACATGTCGCAAAATTTTTGAATTAAAGTTGTGAACCAAACGACTTACAGGGCAAAAATACAAATAAATCCAGAGAATCTCACTGCTTTGGATGAATATTTCTTATCATAGCAATAGTAGGCTCAATTTAGAAAAACTCGATTTTATCATGAAGCAGAAAAATCTAAGGAACATTCCTCCTATTTCCATCGAAATCAAACTCATTGACTTTGGTGGCCAATCTCAATGACTTTGGGGGTCAAACTCAATGACTTTAGAGGCCAATCTCATTGCTTTTGGAAATCAGTATTTTTGGTCTGTTTTTCTGGCCGACGACGAGTTCGTAGTTCTATGTTGAGGTTGTGATATGCCATTAGAAGGGTGTTACACTCATAAAGAGGATGTTAATAATAATAAAGATGTGTTTTTTTGGTTATTCAGTTGGCAACAACTATCTTTGCAAAGATTTTTCAGCCAAGGCTATCAAAGACACTTTTCAGCACTCTGTAGCATGATTTCAGCTGAACTTAACGAAAAATAATTAGATATAAATTTTATGACATCTTTAACGTTAGCGATTGTTGTCGTTTTCATCATTGGTTATTTCTGTATAGCCATTGAGAGTGTTACCAAGGTGAATAAGGCCGCTGTTGCCTTATTGATGTTCGTGTTCTGCTGGACACTGTTCATGCTCGACCCAAATGCGTATATGCCTGGGGTTACGGGGCAAGACTTGATTAACCAGGTGAGCCACGTCATTGAAAAACATTTGGGTAGTACGTCTACCACTTTGTTCTTCTTGATGGGTGCCATGACCATTGTCGAGGTGGTTGACCAGAATGGTGGATTCAACTTCGTGCGTGATGTCATGAAGACAAAGAGCAAGCGAGCCCTGTTGTGGCGTATTGCTTTTATGACTTTCTTCCTCTCTGCCATCTTGGACAACCTGACAACCAGTATCGTGATGATCATGATTTTACGCAAGTTGGTACATAGTCACGAAGACCGTTTGATATATGCTTCTTTGGTCATCATCTCGGCTAACGCTGGTGGAGCGTTCTCGCCTATCGGCGATGTGACGACCATTATGTTGTGGAACAAGGGTGTTATCACGGCATTGGGCGTGATGGAGGAAATCTTCCTGCCATCGGTTGTGGCCATGGTTGTGCCGGCATTCATCATGCAGTATTCATTGAAAGGCGAGTTGGAGATGGCGGAAGTCAACATGAAGTCCGACTATCATGTGCTTGACTTTTCAGAGCGGCAGCGCAAAGTAATATTCATCGTCGGTGTAGGCGGTTTGATGTTCGTACCCGTTTTCAAGAGCTTGACCCACCTGCCACCGTTTGTTGGCATCTTGTTGGTGCTGGGCGTACTTTGGACGATCACCGAGGTGTTCTACCGAGGGTTAGATCATAAGAAAGACGGAATGGGCAAGCGCGTGAGCAGACTGTTGTCTAACATCGATATGTCCACCATCTTGTTCTTCCTTGGTATCCTCATGGCTGTGTCTTGTTTGGAAGAAATTGGCGTGCTGGGAGGACTGGGCAAATGGCTCAACGACGTGTCAAACGGCAACCACTATGTGGTGACAGGTGTGATTGGTGTGATTTCCAGTATCGTAGATAATGTTCCCTTGGTGGCAGGATGCATGGGCATGTACCCCATGGAGGCTGTGGGCGACATGGCTGTTGATGGAATTTTCTGGCAGTTGCTGGCTTACTGTGCTGGTGTTGGTGGGTCTATCCTCATCGTGGGCAGTGCGGCCGGCGTGGTGGTGATGGGCCTGGAGAAGATTACCTTCGGTTGGTATATGAAGCATGTCAGCTGGTTAGCCTTCGTTGGTTACCTTGCCGGTATCTTGAGTTACTGGCTCATCCGTTCGTTTATCATACCTGTTCCCTAACAATCTCACTGAACAACACAAAACAAAATGGTACGGTTGACCTGATTGAAACATGAAATGATGGTGAACAAACGTACGACAATCCTGTCTGTGTTATTACTGATAACGGTATCAGTGATGGCACAGACAGGTTCTGTTTTTGAGCAATACCTCGCGAATGCTACCGCGTTTGTTAACCTCCGCAGTATCCTGAGAGCGGATTTGGCGATACAACGGAGGATTATCGCCGCACGCGTTGTATTGGAATCCACGATTAACAACTGATGAAAACGGTTGTGCCACCATTGAATATTACAACGCTCGCAATGCCACTTACATGAATGTGGATATCGAAACTTGGTGGATGGCAAGCCTGCTGCGGTGAATACGCTGCCCTATCCTACGAGAAAAAGGTAGCATAGTATTGCAAATGTTTCATGGGATGGCCACCCCATGTGGTGTCGCCGACATACCTGAATCCTTGGGCTACATACAATTTTTCGGCCAGAGGATTATCTTTGTCTACCAATAAACCAATCTTTTGAATACCCATTGATTGGGCTTTTCTAATCGATTCCATGATGAGTCGTTTCGCAATTCCTTGTCTTCGATAGTCGGGATTGACGGCCAAACTGTCGATGTATAGTTCATCTTCATCGGCTTCATCAATCTGGTTCTGGTAGTCTATGTCGAAAGTTTTGAGTGCAGCGTCAACGAATGGCTGACGAAGGTCATGCAGCTGGGCACCGTCATAGCTCACGCAAACACCGATGACCTCATCTTCATCGTTCAATGCGACCAAGGTATTGGTATAGCTGTACTGTGACTTTTCCAGCGCAACGAGCTCTGTGAGCAGGTCTTCAAACTCGGTTAACGTATGATGAGGCCCCGCCAAGTTTTGACAACATTCATAGTTCATAGCCAGCATGATATACTTTGCAATCTCTCTGGCTTGGTGTTTACTCGCTTGTGTTATCTTCATTTCTTCTTTTTTAGATTGAACTCGAAACAGAGTCCGCCTGTTTCGACATTGTGAACTTGTATGCTTCCTCCGTGCAACATGATGGCATTCTTGACAATAGCCAGTCCAAGTCCGGTGCCACCGAGCTTCCTACTTCTGCCTTTGTCTACGCGATAGAACCGTTCGAACAGTCTGGGCAGATGCTGATTTGATACGCCTATGCCGTTATCTCGGAAGGTAAATCTCCATTCTTGCTCATCTTCTTTTGCGTCAAGGGTGATGGTTGTTCCGTCACCTGCGTACGTAATGGCATTGTCAGTCAAGTTTCTGAATACGCTGTACAGCAGACTTTGATTGCCTTGGATGATGACGTTTTTCGGTAAGTTGTTGACAAAAGCCATGTGATGATTTTGCATTTGCAGTCCCGTTTCCTTGCAGATGTTTTCAATCATCTTCGAGATGTTCACGGGTGAGTACTCCATCAAGCCGGGAGCATCATCAATTCTGTTCAGCGTAGAGATGTCTTGAAGCAAGGAAGTGAGCCGTTGACTCTGCGCATAACTATGTTGCAAAAATTGTTGTCGCGTTGCGTCATTGATGTGAGGGTTGTCCAAAATGGTTTCCAAATAGCCTTGAATGCTGGCCACTGGTGTTTTTAATTCGTGCGCAATGTTTTGGGTAAGCTGTCTTTTCAGAATGTCTTGTTCCTGTCTGGTGCTCTGAAGACGCTTGTATATCTTGATGATTCGTTCGGCTATTTCGCCCAACTCGTCGTCTGGAAAGGCAATCAAGTCTTCGGTATCGAGGCTCTCATTGTGGTCGGCACGACTGGCAAACAGCTTCAATTTGGTGATGTTGGCCGACAGTCTTCTTAAAAATCGCCACAACACGAGCGTCAAGATGACAATCGCTGTGAGTGCAAACCAAATGAAATGTTGGTCGGCTTGCAGCGATTTAGCCAAACCATTGTTGTAAGGTAAGGCACTCCGAATGGTCATCTTGTCATCCTTGAAATAGGTTGCCGAATAGAAAAACTCTTGTTTCAGGGTCTTACTGTTACGTTCTACGCTTGTTCCGGTTCCCGTTTTCCGTGCTTCAATGATCTCCGGACGGTTAGCATGATTCTTGAAATGGGCGTAATCTTTTTGGAAGTTGTCAAACACAACCCGTCCTTGATCATCGATTAATGTTACCCGCAGGTTAGGTATGCTGTGCGTCTTTACATAGGTGCTCAGCGTTTGTTCGTCTCTCTTGCCCAAGTATTGAATGGCATCTGCCATCCTGGTGTTATAGCCTTGCAGCCTCATGTTCAGCAGTTCCCGCTTGTATTGCTTTTCTCTTGTCTGTTGAAAGACGATGAACGAGATGGCAAAAAGCAAGAATACCGCCAAGATACTGATGTATAGTTTGCTGCCAACCGAAACCTTTCTCATAGAGCATCAAAGTAGTATCCAAAGCCAAGCCGGGTGACAATGCACTTGGAGAATCGCCCAATTTTCTTTCTTAGTCGTGTGATGTTCACGTCTACCGTGCGGTCGAGTACCAAAACGTCCTTTGGCCATATCCTGTCTATGAGCTCCTGACGCGAGAACACGTGTCCCTTTTCCGAAAGAAATAGGTGCAGTAACTCGAACTCTGTCTTGGTAAAAGGAACATCTTCGCCATCGATAAGCACCTTCTTTCTGTCCAAATCCATTTCCAAACCTTGGTATTTCAATATCTTCGGCTCCGTGTGATTGTCAGTTTCGTTTGTCCTTCGGATGACGGCACGAATGCGAACCAAAACCTCACGGATGGAGAAAGGCTTGCTGATATAGTCGTCAGCACCAAGATTGAAGCCGGTTACCGTATCGTTCTCGGTATCGCGAGCGGTCAGAAAGATGATGGGAATGGTAGCTGTCATGGGATTCTCTTTCAGCTTTTTAGCCATGGCAAATCCCGACATCTCACCCATCATCACGTCCAATAGTAGGAGGTTGAACGATGAAATGTCCATCGTCATGGCCTCTTCGGCCGAGTTTGCCGTTTCTACCACATAGCCTTCAGTCTCCAGATTAAACTTAAGAATTTCACATAAGTCCTGCTCGTCGTCTACCACGAGTATGCGAGAATTGTTTTCTTTCATATAGGTTGTTCTCTATTTTCAGTTCACAAAGTTAGCACGTTGGCTCTTCATAAGTATGTCAAACGCATTACAATCATATTACGTTTATGCATAATCCCAGCTAACATGCTTGAAGTATGCATCATGAAGGAAGGCCGACATTCACTTTCTTAATGCTACAAATTTACGCAATAAAAAGCATTTTGTCAAGTCATGGTGGAAAAAATCACTGGAAATAGCTATGTACACAACAGCGGGAGACTTCTCTGTAGTGGCCTCCCGCATTGCTCTTACGGTGTGTAGTTATGCTGTTGCAGCTCTTTAGAGTGGATATTCGTCAAACGCATAGAGCACAGTTGAGAGATAGCGCTCGCCAGTATCGGGCAGTAACACCACAATCTTCTTGTCCTTATTCTCTGGTCGTAGGGCCAATTCTGCTGCTGCAAAGGCTGCTGCCCCCGACGAGATACCTACCAACAGCCCCTCCTGTTGAGCCAATTGTCGGCCCGTTCGGATGGCGTCATCGTTGTCTACGGTCAGTATTTCGTCTACCACCTCAGCATGATAGGTTTGAGGAATAAAGCCGGCCCCAATGCCCTGAATCTTATGAGGTCCCGATTTCCCACCGCTCAACACAGGTGAAGTCGTGGGTTCCACGGCCACAATTTTGATGTTGGGGTTCTTCTCTTTGAGGAATTTGCCGATGCCAGAGAGCGTTCCGCCAGTTCCTACTCCAGCCACAAAGATATCAATGTCGCCGTCGGTGTCGTTCCATAATTCAACAGCCGTGGTGTCGTAATGTTTCTGGGGATTAGCAGGATTGGTGAATTGTCCCAGTATTACCGCACCTTCTATGCTGTCTCTCAGCTTTTCGGCAGTCTTGATGGCGCCATTCATCCCATCCTTACCGGGGGTCAACTCAACCTTGGCACCGTAGGCTTTGACAAGGTTTCGGCGTTCAACGCTCATGGTTTCGGGCATGGTGAGAATCAGTTTGTAGCCTTTTACGGCCGCCACCAGCGCCAATCCTACGCCCGTGTTGCCACTGGTAGGCTCGATGATGGTGGCTCCGGGCTTCAGGGTTCCATCTTTCTCTGCGGCTTCCACCATTCCTAAGGCGATGCGGTCTTTCACGCTGCCGCCTGGATTGAAGAACTCTACCTTGGCCACAAGGGGCGTTTTAAGTCCGCGAAAGGCTGAATATTTGCTCAACGCTACCAAGGGAGTCTTACCAATCAGGTCTGTCATTTGTTTTGCAATCTTGCTCATGTTGTCTGTCGTTTTTAATGAATAAATAGTTTCTGGGTGCTCGCCTCATCATGCTCTTCCGTCCTTTTGCTGGTTGCTTGTTCTCGTTCAGCGTACCGTTTTCTCGACGATGGATGTGGAAGATTTGCCTTGTGGCGTTGCTCCCCATGAATGATATTGCAAAGATACACTAAAAAACGCTGGCCTACAATCGCACGATAACGGTATTTGGTCTACCACGATTGTGGTATTTTGCACCGACGTGCCCCGTCCTTTCTTTGGTAAGTGCAATGGGTTGACTTCTAAAAAACATGTCATTAAAAGGCCATTGGGTTTGCCGCATTGGTGATAAATGCTTATATTTGCCCTACTAACAGTGCCTGATGCGTCATGATTGGCTCACCTTGTTTCATGCCAACCTCAGGTACATAACGCACAAAGCTCATGAAATACGCTGATTACATCGAAAGAATAGAGATCGACTCGCTGTGGAGTGGCCGCAAGCATGTGGTCTGGAATCTCGACAGACAGGTTAACGTGCTCAGCGGTGTCAATGGTGTTGGCAAGAGCACCATCTTGAACCGAGTGATCAAAGGCTTGTCAGAAGGTGGCGACTTTAACTCGCATTTGCCCAAAGGGGTGCACATCACGGTGTCGCCGGCCGATGCTACGGCCATCCGCTATGATATCATCCGGTCGTTCGACCGGCCGTTGATGAGCTCGGAGATGGTTGCCAAGGTAGACATTAGTCTGGCCACTGAGCTAGACTGGCAGCTCTTTCAGTTGCAGCGCAAGTACCTCGATTACCAAGTAAACGTGGGTAACCGCATCATCGAGGTGTTGCAGAAGGGGGGCGCAGATGCAGCCGTTGAGGCGCAACGCGTATCGGCCAACAAGTTGATGTTTCAAGACATGGTGGACAAACTGTTTGCCGAAACGGGCAAAACCATCGTCAGAACCGAAAATGAGATACGTTTCATGCAGATGGGAGAGAAGCTCTTGCCCTACCAATTGTCAAGTGGTGAGAAGCAAATCTTGGCCATCTTGCTCACCGTGCTGGTGGAAGATCGCCTGCCTTACGTGCTGCTCATGGACGAACCAGAGGTGAGTTTGCACGTTGATTGGCAGGAACAACTCATCGACCTGATTCTGCAACTCAATCCAAATGTGCAGATTATCCTCACCACGCATTCGCCTGCAGTCATCATGAATGGGTGGATGGGGCATGTCACCGAGGTTAGTGACATAACGGATGTTCATAGATAGGAAAGGTCTGGATGTGAAAAAGACACATGAACCATGGGCAAAAAACTAAAAGACAACCTCTCCTCACGCTATTTCGAGGCAGCTAATAAGATGAAGTCACAGCACGCCAGACGCCGCATCGCAGCCTATGTGGAGAGTTATGACGACATATTTTTCTGGCGATCTGTCTTGAGTGACTTCGAAGACGACACCCGGTATTTCCAGGTGATGCTGCCTTCTCGCGTGGAACATCTTGAGAGAGGCAAGAAGGCGGTGCTGATGAATCTGCTGTTGGACAAGGTGGGACGTGACATGATAGCCTGCGTAGACGCCGATTACGACTATCTTATGCAGGGTGCCACCGAGACATCGAGACAGGTGACGACCAATCCTTACGTCTTCCATACCTACGCTTACGCCATTGAAAACCTGCAATGCTATGCGCCATCGTTGTACGAAACCAGCGTCATGGTTACGCTCAACGACCACCACATCTTTGACATGGAGGCCTACCTGCGCGACTATTCGCAGGCCATCTTCCCGCTTTTCGTATGGAGCATCTGGTTCTATCGCACGCCCAATTATGGCGAGTTCACCATCATGGACTTTCTGCGCGTCATCGAACCGGGACACTTTACCATGGCGAAGGCTGAGGACATGGTGGCCAGAGTGCGCAGAAAGGTGGGCAAGCGCATCAACCAACTGCAACAAAAATATCCAAACAACAAGGAAAATTATCTGCAAGTAAAGGAGGACATCAAGCGACTTGGCGTAACCCCCGATACCACCTATTTATATATACAGGGCCATCATCTCTTCGATAAGGTAGTGGTGCCCATGCTCAACAAGGTTTGCATGCAGCTCATTCGTGAGCGAGAAGTAGAGATTTCTCAGCAGAGTGTTCACGGCACACAGCAGCGTAACGAACTGTCCTGTTACCGCAACAGCATCGAAGCCATTCCGTCGATGCTCAAAAAGAACACTCGCTACAAGCAGTCAGAGCCGGTGGCGCGCATTCAGGCCGATCTTCAACGATATTTAGAGCTGACCAAACAAAATCGTACAACCAACGACACAGACCGAGAGTAGCCTGTGCCTAGATAAATATTTAAAACCATTTGATTATGTTAGATTTGATTTTTGCCGTATTGGGAATTTGCTTGGTGCTGGTCATCGTGGTGCCTGGCGTATACAATTATGTGAAGTCGATGAGGAAGAATGTACGGGAGAAGGATGCTAAGAACGCCTTTTTCAACACGCTGTTTTTTGTGGTCGTGCTGGTGCTGTGCATCCTTTTGTTCAAGTCTATTGGCGTGTTTCACGCCTTTGACACCATCGCCGCATACCTGCATTGATGCAATGTCACGAACGGGGCATTGGGCATGGATTCCAATGTCATTGAGTTTGCGTTCCAAGGTCATTGAGTTTGGCTATCAATAGCATTGACTTTGGAGGCCAAACTCAATGCTGTTGGAATGATATCTATATCTCCTTGTCATCCAATCGGTTAACCATTACAAGAAAGGTCTGCACCATGACGTGTGTCCATGGTGCAGACCTTTCCTAATTGTGAGTTTCTTTGCTACTCTTCTTTAAACGTAGGTTTCGAGGAACTTCACGGTTCCTTCCACTTTTAACTCCCGGGTTGTTGCGGGAATCAAGATGGTTTCGCCGGCGCAGAGTGAGGTTTCGTTCCCCTCGTTGTCCGTGATTTTGCCCTCACCCTTCACGCCAATGAGGATGACAAAGCTGTCCAATTCGCTGTAATCGAGCGTCATTGGTTCGTCAAGGTCGTACACGGCCGTGTTGAAGTAGGGACAGTGAACGAGGCTCACGCCTTGGTTTTTGGTCGACGTATAGTCGGTGCGGTAGTCTTTTTCTACGTTGTAGTTGATGCATTCGGCGGCCAGTTCGGTGTGCAGTTCGCGATAGTTGCCATCCTTGTCCTTGCGTTTGAAGTCGTAGATGCGGTAGGTTACGTCGGATGTTTGCTGAATCTCGGCCAGGAAGCATCCTTTGCCAATGCTGTGAATGCGGCCAGCTGGCAGGAAGAAGCAGTCGCCTTCTTTCACCGAGTAGTCGGCTATAGCGTCGAGAATAGTATCGTTCTCCACCATCTGCTTGTACTCTTCGGGCGTGATTTCTTTCTTCAGTCCGCTCCGCAGGTGTGCGTCTTTGTCACTGTCCATGATGTACCACATCTCTGTTTTGCCACGACTCTTCCCTTGTTTCTTGGCAATCTCGTCTGTAGGATGTACCTGGATGGAAAGATCTTGGCGGGCATCGATGAACTTGATGAGCAGGGGAAACTCGTCACCAAAGCGCTCATAGTTTTCTTCTCCGATGAGTTTGCCTTTCAATTCGCGCACAACGTCGTTCAAGGCGCGGCCCTCATACTCGCCTTCACTGACGAGGGTTTCGTTGTCTTTCACGCCGGATATTTCCCAACTCTCGCCAACGTTTTCCAGTTGTTCGTCGAGTTTCTTGAATGGAATAATCTTGTTGCCCCCCCAAATGGTTTGTTTGAGCAGGGGTTTAAACTTGAGTGGTTTCATATTTTTTTATTTTATGTTTACAGATTTGTTGTCTTCTTGTTTAATTATCTTTCCAGAACGCTGGTGACAGGATGACCAACACGCTGAATATTTCCAAACGCCCGATGAGCATGAGCAGTGCACATACCCATTTTACAAAGCCGGGCAGCATGCTCCAACTCATCGTCGGCCCGATTTCAAGTCCCAGCGTTGGCCCCACATTGCCGATGCAGCTGAGGATGATGGTGATGGAGTTGGTGCTGTCGATGTGGGCCATCATCAGTACGAACGAGGCCAGCAGGCACAAGATGAGGTACATGGTGAGGAAGGCCAGTAGGGTTCCTCTCTTCTGGTAAGGTATGTTGGTGTCGTTGACCTTCAAGGGAAGTACGGCGTTGGGGTGCAGTATTTGTTTAAATTCATTGCGGATAGTTTTGAGCAACATCACCACCCTGACGCACTTGAAGCCACCACTCGTCGAGCCAGAACAGGCTCCGATGAACATGCAGGTGGCCAAGATCACCCAGGTGACGTGTGGCCATTGGCCGGCATCATCGTTGAACAGACCGGTGGTGGTGATGAACGAAACAACTTGGAAGATGCCTGAACGGAACGCTGGTTCTAAGTCGTAGTCCCGATTAATCATCAATTCGAGCATGATGAACAAGCTGAAGAGGATGACAACACTTAGGTAGAACTTGAACTCAGAGCTTTTGAATAATGCTTTGAAGCGCCGTTTCACCACCGCTGTGTACAGCAAAGTGAAGTTCACTCCCGATAGAAAACAAAAAATGGTGCAGATGTATTCCAGCGCTGGAGAGTGGAAAAACTCGGTGCTGTTGTTGTGTGTGGAGAAGCCTCCCGTGGCTGTAGAGGTCATTGAATAGTTCACTGCATCGAACCAGTTCATGCCATAAAGGATGAAACAGCCTATGCAAGCGATGGTTAGCACGAGGTAGATGGTTAGAATCCACTTGGCACTGGTGGAGAGCCGTGGGTGTAATTTTGACTTAATGGGGCCGGTTGCTTCGGCTGCAAACACCTGAACAGAGCCTCCTACCATGGAGGGAAGCAGGGCAACGGTGAAGAATACGATGCCCAAGCCGCCAATCCATTGGGTCAATGAACGCCAAAAGAGTAGGGCGTGGGGTAACACTTCTACGTCATCTATGATGGTGGCACCGGTGGTGGTGAATCCCGACATCGTTTCAAAGTAGGCATCCGTGAAGCCATGAATGTAGCCACTGAGGGTGAAAGGGAAAGTGCCGAAGAAGCTAAAGACTATCCATGAGAGCGTTACCACCAAGTAAGCGTCGCGCCTGGACAAGGTGTTGTTGGAGTTACGGCCTAGGTATCTCAGGATAAAGGCTGTGAAGAGACTGATAAATACCGACAGAAGAAAAGCCATGGCATCATCTTCACCGTAGAAAAGAGCCATACCGAAACAGACGAAAAGGATGAAGGCTTCGATGAAAAGTAGCGAGCCTATCACTTTATATATGGTCCTGAGGTTGATCATTGCTTGGTGTTTTGACGTTGCTAAATGAAGAGTCTTTCTATCGTCTTGAGGTTGATGTTGTGGCAGAACACCATGACAATGTCGCCAGCCTGTATCTGTGTATGTCCCGAAACGAGCATTCCTTCATCTCCTCTGACCAGTCCTCCGATGGTTGCCTCCTTGGGTAAGCCTAAATCTTTCACTGGCTTTTTGGTGACGCGCGAGCCTTCTTGCGCCACAAACTCGGCCACATCGGCATTCGCGGTCATGATGAATCGCATGTTCATGACTTTGGCATCGAGCATGATTTGATAGATGTGACTGGCAGCAATGGCCTTTTTATTGATGATAGTGCCGATGTCCAGGCTTTCTGCCATGCTCACATAGTCAACGTTTTCGACCATGGCAACGGTCTTTCTCACGCCCAATCGCTTGGCTGTTAGGCAGGCCAGAATGTTGGTTTCGGCATTGTTGGTCAGGGCAACGAAGGCTTGTGTGTTCTTAATGCCTTCCTCTTGCAGCAGCTGAGTGTCACGACCGTCGCCGTTGATGATCAGGGCTTTGTCATCGTCCAACAGGTTATTCAGCTCTTCACATCGCTCCTCACTGATTTCAATGAGTTTGGTATCCAGATAGTCGGGCATGGTATTGATGGCTCTGACGGCCGTTGCACCGCCGCCCATGATCATCACATTCTTCACGTCTACATACAATTCTTTGCCCACTATCTTGCGGATGTAGGGGATATATTGCGTAGTTGTCATGAAGTAAGCCAAGTCGTAGAGCTTCAATTCGTCGTTACCACCGGGGATGATGGTTTCGTTCAAGCGCTTGATGGCCACCACATGATACGGATCATCGGGTCCACAGAGGTTCTTCAGCGGGTTGTTGAGTATCTCACAGGTTTCCCTTAGCTTGATGGCCAACATGACTAATGCGCCATTGTGGACATCCCATCGCTGACGAACCCATGACATTTTGAGTCCATTGATGATGTCTACGGCGGCCAACTTCTCTGGGTAAATCAGCGAACTGACACCCAGTCCGGTAAAGAAATCCTGTAGTTCGGGCGCTGTGTATTCGCTGTTGCTGATTTTGGCAACGGTCTTCTTGGTTCCTAAAGCTTTGGCCAGAACGCACGAAGTGATGTTCAGACTCTCTTCGGGCGTTACGGCAATGAACAAATCCGCATGTTCAGCGCCCGCTTCGCGCAATGCCTTAATGCTGCTGGGCGAGGCTTGCGCGGTCAGTAGGTCAAAGTCGCTTCCTATCTGAGCCAACCGTTCGTCGTCTTCATCAATCAGCGTGATGTCTTCATGGTTGCGTGAAAGCATCTTGGCCAGATGTGTGCCGATGCCATAAGCGCCACAGATGATAATCTTCATGTTTATGTGATTTTTAGAAAATCCTTTGATGTTTCAAGTGTATCAGACTTGGTTTGAAGCCAGCATGGCTTCAATGTTTTGCTTGATGTGGGGTGCGTCCAGTCCCACGATTCTCCTCAATTCGTCCACTGAACCATGCGTCACAAACTCGTCGGGCAGTCCCATTCGCTGCACGCTTGGGGCATATCCATGGTCATTGAACCACTCCAAAACGGCCGAACCGAACCCGCCGTTGCGCACGCCGTCTTCAATCGTGATAACTTTCTTGAACTTTTTCCCAATTTCCTCCAACAAATCTCCGTCCAATGGTTTGATGAACCGCATGTCGTAATGGGCCACCTTGTCCTGCTGAGGCAATGCTTGAATGACCTTCTGCACATCATTTCCGATGGGACCCACTGTGAGGATGGCCACCTTGTCGCCGTCTTTCAACTTGCGACCCGTGCCCACTTTGATTTCTTCCAGGGGACATTTCCAATCTTTGTTCACCCCTCTGCCGCGCGGATAACGAATGACAAACATGCCCTTGTCGGGCAGTTGAGCCGTGTACATCAACCGTCTCAGTTCCTTTTCGTCCATCGGTGCGGCGATGGTCAGGTTGGGGATGGGGCGCAAAGCCGCCAAGTCGAACACGCCATGGTGCGTAGGTCCGTCTTCACCAACAAGTCCTGCGCGGTCCAAACACAGTACCACGGGCAGGTTGAGGATGGCCAAGTCGTGGATGATATTGTCGTAAGCGCGTTGCGCAAACGAGCTGTAAATGTTGCAAAATGGTTGCAAACCTTCTTTCGCCATGCCGCCGGAAAAGGTCACCGCGTGTCCTTCGGCAATGCCAACGTCAAACGCTCGGTCGGGCATGGCTTTCATCAGCTTGTTCATCGAGCACCCGGTTGGCATGGCAGGGGTGACACCTACAATCTTTGGGTTCTGCAAAGCGAGCTCTACCAGCGTGTCACCAAAAACGTCTTGGTAGCGTGGTGGCTCTTCAGAACAGTCTTTAACGATGCGCTCACCCGTCTCGGCGTTGAATCTACCAGGTGCATGCCATTCGGTTTGTGACTCCTCTGCAGGCTTGTATCCCTTGCCTTTGGTGGTGTGCAGATGCAGCAGTTTGGGGCCTTTCATGTCCTTCAACTGCCGCAAGATGCGCACGATTTCAGTAACGTCGTGTCCATCAAAAGGTCCGAAATACCGAATATTCATGCCCTCGAAGATGTTCTGTTGGCGGCTGATGGCCGACTTGATGGCGTTGTTGAGTCGCAAGATGCCTTTCTTTCTGTTCTCACTAAGGTAGCCACGTTGATGGAGCCATTGCGAAGCCTTGAACCTCAGCTTGTTGTAGGTGGCATTCGTATCGAGGGTTAAGAGATATTTTTCCATGCCCCCCACTGCGTGATCGATGCTCATGTCGTTGTCGTTGAGGATGATGAGAAGGTCGTTCGGGGTCGACGAAACATTGTTCAGTCCCTCGAACGCCAATCCACCACTCATGGCACCATCGCCGATAATGGCTACAATCTTCTTGTCATTCTCGCCACTTTTCTTGGCTGCGACGGCCATACCCAATGCCGCCGAGATGGAATTGGAGGCATGTCCACAGGTGAAGGTGTCGTACTGGCTCTCCAAAGGCGTGGGAAATGGGCGCAGTCCATGCAGTTTTCGGTTGGTGGAAAACAGCTCCCTCCGCCCGGTAAGTATCTTATGTCCATAGGCTTGGTGACCCACATCCCATACAAGTTTGTCGCTCGGCGTGTCAAACACATAATGTAGAGCCACGGTAATCTCAATGGCTCCCAGCGACGACGCAAAGTGTCCGGGATTTACGGAGACCTCTTGGATGATGTCTTCGCGAAGTTCACGACACACCTCTGGCAACTCTTCAACGCTGAGTTTTCGTAAGTCTTCGGGGTAATTTATTTGGGTTAAAAGCCTTAAATTAGTCTTGTCCATCAATAAGCTTTCTTCTATAACCATGCAAAGATAATAAATTTATATGAACAATGCGTCCTTTACGCCGAATTTTGCAGGCAGACATGCGGCGCTTTCATGTAAGAATGATGCATTGTGTTTTTTACCTCAGGCAGAACATTTGTCAGTGAAATGCCCGCTGTCGCAACGATTTTTTAACACAAATGCTGGACGTTTTTGCAGCCAGCTTGTTGATGTGCTGAAAATAAGCCAAGGATGAGGCTGTTTTATTATCCACTTGATGGTGAGTGAGTTAGATGATTTTCTAACTTTGAAGGCCATCAAAAAGTGATGTGTTTGTGGCAAAAATCCCATCTATTTGTGCCAAAACGGCCTTTTATAGCATGTTAATTGACGGTCAATAGCATGCATATTGCGGGACAAAAGCATAGCTATTGGGCGATAAAAGCATGGCAATAGGCAATTTGTTCCATGCGAATGGGCCAAAAGATGATGCGTTTATGACTTGTTTTCTCTATTTCGCGATTTTGTTTTGTCAAAGAAAATGAACCGATTTAACAAACGAAAGGTATGTTAACATAAGCGAATTTCGTTGTCATCCGTGAACAGATAAAAGGGGTTCTGTTGGCAGAGAAAATCCCTTCTCCATGCCGCATATCTGTGTGCTGCAATGGTGATTAGGGCGGTTAAAAATGAGTTTTATCTTGAAATGCTGAATTTTTTCATGAAAAATGCTTATTTTTGTCAACAAATCAATTATACAAACAAATCTATCATGAAACAAAAATCTTTCTTCTTGGCTGCCGTCCTGCTGTTGTCGAGCCTGGCTGTAGGGGCGCAAAAGCCTGGTGGACTTTCTGCTGATCTGTTGAAAAAGATACAGCAGGCACAACCATCTTCACCTGCCGATAAGGCTATTAGCAATGCTGTGGCATCGAATAACATCGACGATTTGGTTAAAAACCGTGCCAATCAGGGTGCGGTAGACACTTATTTCAGCGTCGAGACACCCAAGCAGAGCATACACGACCAGCAGAAGAGTGGCCGTTGTTGGATGTTCTCGGGCTTCAACGTGCTGCGCGCCAACTTTGCCAAACGGCATCAAGATACACTCGCCGTAGAGTTTTCACATGCTTATTTGTTCTTTTATGACCAGTTAGAGAAGGCCAATCTCATGCTGCAAGGCGTCATTGACAATGCGTCTAAGCCTTTGGATGACAAGCGTATGCAATTCTTCTTCAAGAATCCTGTCAATGATGGCGGTACCTTTTGCGGGGTTGCCGACTTGGCCGAAAAGTATGGTTTGGTACCTATGAGCGTGATGCCCGAGACCTATTCGTCTGACAACACCAGGGTGATGGCTCGTTTGTTGTCATCTAAATTGCGAGAATATGGGCTGGAATTGCGACGAATGGTGAACGCTAAAAAGAAGAAAGCTGAGGTGGAAAAGCGGAAAACCGAGATGCTTGCCACCGTTTATCGTATCTTGTCGCTAACCATTGGCGAGCCTGTTCAGAGCTTTACATACGCTTTCAAAAACAAAGATGGCAAGGCTGTCACACCACAAAAACGCTATACACCCCGCGAATTTTATGACGAAACGGTGGGACATGGGCTCAACGGAACGTTCATCATGGTGATGAATGACCCGCGACGGGCTTATCATGAAACTTACGAAGTGGAGTATGATCGTCACAGTTACGATGGACACAACTGGAAATACCTCAATCTTCCGATGGACGAGATTGCGCGGTTGGCCATCGCCAGCTTGAAAGATGGGCACAAGATGTATAGCTCTTACGATGTTGGCAAGCAGCTGGATCGCAAGCGAGGCTATATGGATGTGGACAATTATGATTACGGTAGCCTGCTGGGAACAACGTTCAACATGGGCAAGGCCGACCGCATTGCCACCTTTGACAGCGGCTCTACACACGCCATGACATTGACGGCTGTCGACTTGGACGCACAGGGCAAGCCCTTGAAGTGGAAGGTGGAGAACAGTTGGGGACCCACATACGGGCAGAAAGGCTGCCTCATCATGACCAATCAGTGGTTCAATGAGTATATGTTCCGCTTGGTTGTTGATAAAAAATACGTACCTGCGAAATTGCTGAAGGAATACGAGAAGACCCCAACCATGGTCATGCCCGAGGATCCTCTCTTTGGGTGTGATGAGTAAGGACTGAGGTCATGGCGGGCTATCCTTCCATTTTACTATTTCTAACCATTGAAAATGATGAATAAGTTTTATATCCTTTTATCAGCTGTCTTGTTGACAGCTGATTTTGTTTACGGCTCCGTCATCCCCGTGAAGACGGTTCGTTATGCCGGTCCTTTTGTGGTGCAGCGTCCCCTGATGATTGACAGTGTCGATGTAAAGGGCCACACGTTCAACGCCAAGTCGCTGCTGGACACGCCTTTGTCGTTAGGACAAGTGCGCCAAGGACGGGAAGTTTCCGGCGAAGTTTTGCCCACTTCCGATGCGCCATACGCCCTCCATTTGCTGGGTTTTCGCATTCAAGCCGACGGATATGGGCAGGCAACGGTCAAAGTGGGCAAGCTCTCTGATTTCAATTTGTATGTAGACGGGCAGCAAAGTCGTGATGGTAAGCTGACATTAGAGCCGGGTTCCCACGATGTGGTGGTGAAATATCTTTCCAAACGCGGCCGATCGGACACGCTGGACATACAGGTTGAGCCTCAGAAGGGAGCCAAATTCTCGGTTGGTGAGGGTGAAAAAACGTTCACATTGCGCAGCCTGACCGACCGTAGGTTCGTGACTGGAGTGGAGCTTTCGCCTGATGGTAAATACCTCATCACGGCTTTTCGGGACGTGGCACACGGTGGTAAAACGTCATATTGTTGGCAAGTGAAGGAACTCAAGACAGGTCATATCGTGGCAACTCGTAACGAAGCCGTTCACTGGATGCCGCATTCTCACGAGCTATATTGGGCTCGTCAGGGAAAAAACAGCAGGGAGTTGGTCACGTCAGACGTTGAGACGGGTGCTGAAAAAGTCATCGCTACGAATCTGCCAGAGGGTCCTTTCGTGCTGTCACCCACTGCCGATTACCTGGTGGTGATGCAGAAAAACGAGGGGAAGAAGAAGGATCGTGATGTTTATGAGATTACTGAACCCGAGGATCGGCAACCGGGTTGGCGCAACAGAACAAGTCTGTTGAAGTTTGATTTGCGCACCGGACTGGCCCAACCGCTCACCTTCGGCTATCACGACGTGTCGCTCTTGGACATCAATAACGATGGTTCCAAGGTGCTCTTCATGACCACTCGCACCCGACTTACTCATCGTCCCACTACCTTGTTCTCTATTTTCAGCCTGGATGTGCGTACCCTGAAAGCCGATACGCTGGTCTGTGACGATGGATTCATTGCCAGTGCAGCCTTCTCACCCAATGGAAAAGAGATTGTAGTGATGGGTTCTCCCGAGGCTTTCAACGGCATCGGAGCCAACGTTCCCAATGGAAGAGTGCCGAGCATGTACGACTATCAGTTGTTTACACTGCGCCTCTCAGACCGACAGGTCACGCCGCTGACCAAGACATTCGACCCCGGCATCAGTCAATACGCATGGAACCACGCCGACGGTAAGCTGTATTTCACGGCCATGAACCGTGACAGCGTGAGCCTTTACTGCTGTGATACGAAGTCGAAGAAGATTGTGAAAATCCATCAACCCGAAGAGGTTGTCAAACGCATGTCGTTCGCCCATTCGGCTCCCGTCATGGCATGGACGGGCGAAAGTGCGTCCAATGCCGACCGTGTGTACACCATGAACCTGTCTGCCAAGCGTCCAAAGGTGGTGGAAGACACCAATCTTCAAACCCTTGCCGGTATTCGCTTGGGTGAATGCAAGGCTTGGAATTTCGTCAATTCGCATGGAGACACCATCTGTACGCGCTATTATTTGCCGCCCCATTTCGAGCCATCAAAGCATTATCCGCTCATCGTTAATTATTATGGAGGATGCTCGCCAACGAGCCGCAACTTTGAAACACGCTATCCGCACCATGCTTATGCTGCGTTGGGATACGTCGTGTTGGTCATACAACCCAGTGGTGCCGTGGGATTTGGACAAGAGTTTTCTTCCCGTCATGTCAACACAACGGGGCAAGGAGTGGCTGAAGATATCATTGAAGGAACGAAGAAATTCGTGGCCGACCATACGTTTATCAATGGCAAGAAGATTGGATGCATCGGCGCATCGTATGGCGGATTCATGACCCAATACCTGCAAACGCAGACCAATCTCTTTGCGGCTGCCATATCGCATGCGGGCATCAGCGACCATACCAGTTACTGGGGCGAAGGTTATTGGGGCTATAGTTACAGCGAAGTGAGCATGGCCAACCGTTATCCTTGGACGGACAAGAAACTATATGTGGACCAAAGTCCGCTGTTCAATGCCGACAAAATTCACACACCGCTGTTGTTCTTACATGGCAGTGCCGATACCAATGTGCCGATAGGCGAGAGCATCCAGATGTTCACGGCACTGAAACTCTTGGGACGACCCACGGCCTTTGTAGTGGTAGATGGTGAGAATCACCACATCACCGATTACAACAAGCGCCTGAAATGGCAGAACACCATCTTCGCATGGTTCGCCAAATGGCTCAAAGATGATTCCACTTGGTGGGACCATCTGTACGGAGAGCCGAAGCTGTAGACCTGCTTTTCATTAGCTTTCCTTCCCTCTCAAGGAGGGAAGGTTAAAGCTGTTATACCAGATGTGTGATGAGGTCTTCCCGCTCACCAGGCAGCATGTCGATGACAGGAAGCTCCACCATGGTGTAACAGCCGGGCTGTTGGCGCATGCTGGCGCGTGCCACGTTGACCAACACTTGTGCGGTGAGCGCAGGGTTGTTGATGCTCATGCTGAACTCCATGCGCTGGTTTTGCGTGGTGCCGCTCACTCCCTTGCGCACCAAGTGTACGCCATGTCCCATGTCACGCACCGCATCGACCGACTCAACGGCCATGACATGCGTCTCGTCGTGTGCGAAATAGGGGTCGGACTTGATTTCCTTGGTCACCTCATCGAGCGTGGCACCGTCTTCCAACTCCACGTATACCATGCGTCGGTGGATGCCCTCGCCCAACGGAATGGTCATCGACAGCGCATTCTTCACGCCCTTCTTGCCTCTGGCACACACGCTGTGTCCCATTGACATGCCTGGCCCGAAATTGGTATAGCTAAGACCTTTCGGTGCCAAGCTCTGCATCAGCGTGCGCACAATGGAGTCGGATCCCGGATCCCAGCCCGCACTAATGATGCTCACCGCATGGTGCTGCTGGCATAAGGGCATCAAGGCAGCGCGGTAATCAACGATATCTGTGTGGATATCAAAGCTGTCCACGGTGTTGATGCCAAGGGGTAAAATCTGCTGGGCGTGCTCCTTACAGCTGCGTGAGGGTGTTGCCAGGATGGCCACGTCCACGTCTGTCAGTTCTTTTATATCCTTCACAACCTCGTAAGCGGCCAGCTCGGCTGGTTTGTTCTCAGCACCCTGGCGGCGTACGATGCCAGCTATTTCAAAATCTTCTGCGGCCTCCAATGCCTGAACGGCATAGTGACCTATGTTGCCGTAGCCTACTACGGCGGCTCTAATTTTCTTCATAATTGATTTTCTTTTCATGTATTGTGCCCGGCCGAGCGTGGCCATCCATGCCCCTGCCGAACCTGTTCAACAATCTTTTTTATGTCTGTAAATACGATAATCGTTCGCAAAATTATAAATTTCTCCAGACAAACAAAGATGATTTAAAAGGATAATCGCAATTTTTACATTTCTTTGAATGTTGCAAACCCTTTTTGGTTACAAAAACAAGTCATTGACTTTGGTGGCCAAACCCATTGACTTTGGCCTTCAAACCCAATGCTTTTGCCGCCCAAACTCAATGTTCTAAAATCCCTAATAATATGAGTTTTAAATGTCACCCGTATGCGTGAGTGGTTGGATGAGTGCTGCATGCTGTGTTCATTCTTTCCACCCACCACGCAATAAGTGGACGGTTGCTGCGTTATCTCTATCGTATATATACATATTATAACACATGATAGAATACATCAGGGGTGAATTGACCGAATTAACTCCCGCACTGGCTGTACTCGAAGCCGCAGGTGTGGGGTATGGATTGAACATCTCGCTGAACACCTACAGCGCCATTCAGGGTAAGAAAGAGGTGAAGTTGTATGTGCACGAGTCGTTGGTGACTGGCGGACGTGATGACAATTTCACGTTCTACGGCTTCTTCTCGAAACAGGAACGCGACTTGTATCGCCTACTCATCACCGTGTCTGGGGTGGGCGCCAACACGGCCCGAATGATTTTGTCGACCCTCTCGCCGGCCGAATTGTGCAACGTCATCGCCAATGGTGACGAGCGGATGTTGAAGGCCGTCAAAGGCATTGGACTGAAAACGGCCCAGCGCATCATCGTAGACCTGCGCGACAAAATCGTGAGCAGCGGCATTGCCACCGAGCTGCATGTAAGCAGTGAGCCTGCAACGGCGGTGGATGCCAGCATCCGCGACGAGGCAGTGAGTGCGCTCACCATGCTGGGTTTCTCGCCCGCTCCCAGTGCCAAGGTGGTGGAGGGCATCCTGAAATCCGACCCATCGCTGCCGGTAGAGCAGGTGGTGAAGTTGGCATTGAAGCAAATCAAGTAAGCGTGCCGTGGTGAGGTACGTGTCAATCGCGGTAGGTCAGCATGCGGAATAAAAGGCGCATATATGGTTTCGTTGTGACATTGCTCGTCATGAGTGTGGCGAGTTATGCCATGCGTATGCCCTTTTGGCAAGACAACCGCACGCGGGCAACCAGCAGGCAGCGGCCTCAGAAGCAGACAGAACCGCAGCTGAAAGACACCGTCGACATCAAGGCGCAGCCCCAGTTGGATGATGACCTCAACATCCCCGACTCGCTGTTGCATCCGCGCTGGAAGATTCAACGCACGCTTCCGGTGACGATTGACGACCTGAATCAGAGTCCATTAGACTTGAAACGTCCTCAAAACCTACAGCAAGATGTGATTTACAACGATACCCTTGACCGGTATATCATCGGCTCGAAAATCGGTGCGGCGTGGCTCAACGCACCCATCATGATGACGCCAGAGGAGTATCGGGCATGGAGTGAGAAACGACTTTTCGACCAATATTTCCGCTCGAAGAACGCTGAAATCTTTGAAAACAAAGGGAAAGAGAAGTTCGACTTCACCGACATGCACTTTGAACTGGGGCCGGCCGAGAAGATATTCGGCCCGGGTGGCGTGCGCATCAAAACGCAGGGAACGGCCGAACTGAAGTTTGGCGGCACGGTGAAGAAGATTGACAACCCCTCGTTGCCTATCCGCAACCGAAAGATGACCACGATGAACTTTGACGAGAAGATTAATCTTAACGTCAATGGTAGGGTAGGTGACAAGGTGAACATGAACCTCAACTACAACACCGACGCCACGTTTGACTTTGATGCGCAGAACCTTAAACTGAAATACGACGGCAAGGAGGATGAGATTATCAAGTTGGTTGAGGGGGGTAACGTGTCGTTTCCGTCCAACTCTTCGTTGATCAAGGGAGCCAGTTCGCTGTTCGGTTTGCGCACGGACATGCAGTTTGGCAAGCTCAAGTTGCAGATGGTGGCCTCGCAGAAGAAGTCGGCCGACAAGAGTGTGTCATCGCGCGGTGGCGCACAGTTCACGCCGTTCGAGATCAATGTGGCCAACTATGAGGAGAATCGCCACTTCTTTTTGTCACAATATTTCCGTCAGACGTACGATGACAACATGAAGTCGCTGCCCAATCTGACATCGGGTGTGAAGATTAATCGGGTGGAAATCTGGGTCACCAACAATTCGGGTGTCACCACAAATACCCGTAACATCATCGCATTGACCGACTTGGGCGAGAACAAATACATCTCCAATGGACTGTGGAACACGACGGGACAGATGGTTCCCTCTAACAATGCGAATACCGAATACGGCACGTTGGTGGGCCAACTTGCGTCGGCACGCAACATCGACCAGTCGACAACGGTGCTCGATGGGGGCGGACTTGTGGGCGGTGTGGACTATGAGAAGCTGGAACGCGCGCGCCTGTTGAACCCCTCTGAATATACGGTTAACACGGCATTGGGTTACGTTTCGCTGCGCATGGGATTGCAAACCGACCAGGTGTTGGCCGTAGCATACGAATATACTTACGGTGGTGCCACCTATCAAGTGGGCGAGTTTGCCAGTGACGTGACCGATGTGAATGCGGCGTTGTTCGTCAAGTCGCTCAAAAACACCAGCAACAACCCACGACAAGGCAACTGGAGACTGATGATGAAGAACGTGTACGAGTTGGCCAGTAGGGTGGAGCGCGAGAAATTTCGCTTGGATGTGAAGTTCCAAAGTGATACCGCCGGCGTTTATCTTACCTATATTCCCGAGCCTCAAGTGAAAGACCAACCCATCATACGACTGCTGGGTGCCGACCGATTGGATAACAACAACAAGCCGCATAGCAACGGTTATTTTGACTTTGTGGAGGGTTATACGGTGAGCGATGGACGTGTGTTCTTCCCCGTGGCAGAGCCTTTTGGGTCGTATATCCATCGCTATTTGGTGAGCAAAGGTGTGAATGAGGAGAAAGCCAAGCGGTATGCTTTCACCGAGTTGTACGACTCTACCAAGACCGTAGCCAAGCAAATCGCCGAGAAAAACAAGTATGTGCTGATGGGACAGTTCAGGGGTTCGGCAGCCAACGTCATCTCCTTGGGAGCCTACAACGTGCCGCAAGGGTCGGTTGTGGTGACGGCTGGCGGCGTTAGGTTGACCGAGAATGCCGATTATTCGGTTGACTATGCGGCAGGGGAGGTGACCATCTTGAACCAAAGCATTATCAATGCGGGGACCAACGTCAACGTTTCGCTGGAGAGTAACACCGACTTTGCGCAGGAACGAAAGACGATGTTCGGCGTAAATTGGGAGTACGATTTCAGCAAAGACCTACAACTGAGTGGTACGTTGCAACATCTTTCCGAACAAGCCTTAACCAACAAGGTGAACATGGGGTCAGAACCGCTGAACAATACCCTGTGGGGCATCAACCTAAACTGGAAGAAGGAAAGTCAGTGGCTCACCAATGTGTTGGACAAAATCCCATTCTTACACCTTACACAACCATCGAACATCTCGCTCAATGCCGAGTTCGCACAGCTCATTGCGGGGCAAAGTCATGGCACACAAGACAACGCTTCGTATCTCGATGACTTTGAGAATACGACCAGCAAGATAGATGTTTCAGCGCCAACGTCATGGATCATGTCGAGTGTGCCGTCGATGTTTCCCGAGTATAGTGACAAGACTACCCTGCGAAGTGGCTACAATCGGTCGCTCTTGGCTTGGTATACCATCGACCCATTGTTCACCCGTCGCAGCAGTTCTTTGACGCCAAAGCACATCAAGAGCGACTTGGAACAGCTGTCCAATCATTACGTTCGCGAGGTGTATGTCAGGGAGTTGTACCCCAAGCGCGACCAAAGTAGTTACAGTGGAGCCACAGCTACTATTCCAATCCTCAACCTTGCGTACTATCCAAGCGAACGTGGACCGTACAACTTCAACCCTGATTTGACAGCAGGGGGGTTGCTCAATAATCCCAAACAGAAGTGGGGTGGTATGATGCGGAAGCTGGATTACAGCGATTTTGAGTCGTCCAACATCGAATATATCGAGTTCTGGATGCTCGACCCGTTCATCTATACCCGCCAAGAAGGTACGGCCAGCGAGTACGGAGGCGACTTCTATATCAACTTAGGTGAGGTTAGTGAGGACATTCTTCATGACGGAAAGAAGTTTTATGAGAGTGGCCTTCCCGTCGATGGAACGCAAACTTATATCACAACTCAATGGGGAAAGATTCCCACTCCGGCCACTGTGACGTATGCTTTTGCCACGAACAAGGGGGCAAGAGCTTTGCAGGATTTGGGCTTCAACGGACTCACAGACGAGGAAGAGAAAAACTTTGAGGCTTATCAAGACTTCTTAAAGCAGATTCAGGGCAAGGTAAGTCCGGACGTGTTCAATGCTATTTTGAACGACGTGGCTAACGATAACTATCATTATTTCCGTGGTCGTGACTACGATGAGATGCAAGCTTCCATTTTAAGGCGCTACAAATACATCAACAATCCACAAGGAAACTCGCCCGATACCGATACGCGCGGCGAACGTTATGACACGTCGTATAAGGGCACACCCGACGTGGAAGACATCAATCAAGACTACACTTTGAACGAATACGAGAAGTATTTTCAGTATCATGTGTCCATCCGTCCGGAAGACTTGGTTGTTGGAAAGAACTACATTGTCGACAAACGTGATGCCATTGCGCCCCTAAGAAACAAGAAAAAGGAGCCCGTTACCTGGTATCAGTTCCGCATTCCGATACGCGAATTCGAACGCCGTTTCGGTTCAATCTCCGACTTCACCAGCATTCGTTTCATGCGAATGTTCCTCACAGGGTTTGAAAAACCCATCGTATTGCGATTCGGTAGCTTAGATTTGGTGCGTGGTGATTGGCGCATATACGAGCAACAACTCGATCCTGCGGGTTCCAATTCGGGCACCATGTCGGTGAGTTCAGTCAACATAGAGGAGAACAATGACAAGACACCTGTCAACTATGTGTTGCCCCCCGGCATTAGAAGGGCGCAAGATCCCACGCAACGTCAGCTGGTTGAGGCCAACGAACAGGCATTGGATATCGTGGTTTCAAATCTCGCTACGGGTGATGCCAAGGCGGTTTATAAGAACGCTTCAGTCGATCTGCGTCAGTATAAACGCCTGCAAATGTTCGTGCATGCCAATGCTATGGAACAGAACACGACCAATTTGCAGGATGGTCAGCTGGCTGTTTTCGTACGCTTGGGCAATGATTATAAGAGCAACTATTACGAGTATGAGATACCTTTGAAGCTGACGGCACCCAAGGAATACAACCGCTACTCGTTGTCGGATGTGCGCGAAGTGTGGCCCGAAGAAAACATGTTGGACATTCCTTTGAAGCTATTCACCGACCTGAAGCGGCAGAGAAACAAAGATAAAGCGCAAGGACAAGCATCGTATAATCGGGTTTATACAAGCTACGATCCCGACAAACCCAACAACAAAGTCAGCGTGATGGGTAACCCTACGCTGGGCGAGGTGAAGACCATGATGATTGGTGTGCGCAACAAAGCGGGCGAAGTGAAGTCGGGTGAGGTGTGGGTGAACGAACTTCGCTTGCTGGAATACAACAACGAAGGTGGTTGGGCGGCACAAGGTAACCTGAATATACAGATGTCTGATTTCGGAACGGTCAATCTCCAAGGACGCTATATGAGTGAAGGTTTTGGTGGATTGGAAGAGGGTGTGGCCCAAAGGTCTACCGATGATTACCAGAATTACAGCGTGACAGCCAACTTTGAGCTGGGCAAATTCTTCCCCGAAAAAGCCCATGTAAGCGCACCTTTGTATTACAGTGTGCAGCAAGAACAGCTCAGTCCGAAGTACAATCCGCTGGATACGGACATGCGATTGAAAGATGCTTTGGACGCTGCCTCTAACCGTCAGGAGCGCGACTCCATAGAGAGCATCGCCGTGACCAAGACCACCAACACCAATTTCTCGTTGTCCAACGTGCGCGTGGGCATCCAAACCAAGCGCCACCCCATGCCCTACGACCCAGCCAACTTCTCGTTCTCGTACAGTCATTCGCATCGAAACACCAGCGGAGAAACCACCGTTTACGAGAAAGAAGACAGTTGGAACGGTAGTCTTTCATACAGTTGGACACCCGTGTTCAAGCCTTTGGAGCCATTCAAGAAAATCAAAAGCAAGAGCAAATGGTTCGACATCCTGAAGCGATTCGGTCTGAATTGGCTGCCACAGAACATCGCCTTCAACACCGACATGATGCGCAACTACTACGAATTGCAAGAGCGTGACATGCAAGACCTGGGCGGTTCACAACTTCCATTGACCTTTAATCAGCAGTTTATGTGGAACAGAGACTTCACGCTGCGTTGGGATCTCACCAAAAACATCCACATGAACTTCCAAAGCACCACCCAGGCAGAGATTGAAGAGCCTTACACCCCCGTTAACAAAGACCTGTATCCCGACCGCTATTCGGCCTGGAAAGACTCGGTGCGAACCAGCATTCGCAACTTTGGCACGCCGCTGGATTATCGTCAACAGTTCTCCTTGTCGTACCAATTGCCGCTCAACCTCATTCCATTTTTCGACTGGGTGACCGCCGATGCCAACTACTCGTCCAATTATTCGTGGGTTCGCGGAACTCGTTTGGAGGACGGTACGTCGCTCGGTAACATCGTCACGACCAACCGAAGGGTGAATGTCAATGGGCGCTTTGACCTGCAACGCTTGTACAATCACATCCCCTTCCTGAAAGCAACGAACGACCGATTCAACCGCGATCCGCAGCGCAACGCCACCAACCGCTCACGATCATCGAGAATCGTTGGCAACGATGGCAACCGAAACACCCAAAACAAGAACGCGCGGAACGCATCCAGACGTTCGGCACAAGATGCCCGAGCCGAGGCACAGAAAAAACAATTGCCCAAGAACAAGAAAGGATTTGAGCAACAAATCACGCTCCTGCCCGACACCACCATCACCGTGAGCCACGGCAAGAAGAGCAAGCGGCTCATCGTTTCGGCACGCACGGAGGATGGCAAAACCTATCACTTGAAGTACAAGAAGATTGATCCAAATACCATCCGCATCAAGAATAAGGTTGATTCGGCCTTGAAACTCAAGATTACCGTCTTGCCGAAAGAGCCGTTGGAGAATAAAGGTTGGTACCGAACGGCACAGTCGGTGGCGCGCCTGTTGATGATGGTGCGCAACGTCAGTGTGAGCTATCGTGATGACTACGCCATGGCGTTGCCGGGATTCTTGCCTACGGTGGGCGATGCTTTCGGGCAGACCAAGGCACCAAGCGCTCTCTCGCCGGGCCTCGACTTCGCCTTTGGTATGGTAGATGATTCGTACATCGAGCGGGCCAGGGCAAACAATTGGTTGTTGATTTCCGACTCCATTGCCACGCCAGCCACGTCTAATCACACGCAAGACCTGCAGCTGCGCATGACTTTGGAGCCTGTGCGTAACTTCAAAATTGATTTGAATGCCAGTCGCACGCAAACCATTTCAAGGAGCGTGCAATACATGTATCAGGGCAACCCGATGACCCAAACCGGCAATTTCACCATGACTACCCTCTCGCTTCGCAGCGCCTTTGAGGGGATAGGTGACGCAGGCAACGGTTTCCGCAGCAAGTCGTTTGATGATTTCTGTCGGTCGCTCGACGGCTTCCGTCAGCGGGTTGAGGCGCAATATGCGGGCTTTGTCTACCCCAAGGGCACACCGCTGGCCGGCCAACCTTTCGAGCCAGCCAATGGTGGAGTAGACCGCTACAGCTCGGATGTCATGATACCCGCCTTCCTTGCCACCTACACCAGCATGGGTGGTCATTCGCTCAACATCTTCCCTTCGTTGGCAAGACTGCTGCCCAACTGGACCATTCGGTACAGCGGACTGGGCAAACTGCCTTGGTTCAGGGATGTGTTCAAGAGCGTCACCCTCAACCATTCCTACAAAAGTATCTTCGCCATTGGGTCGTACAGCAGCTACAGCACCTTCCAAGAGTTTATGAACGGCTTGGGATTCGTCACCAATGCCACCACCGGAATGCCCGTTCCCAGCAGCATGTACAACGTTTCTGCGGTGAGCATCAACGAGGCCTTCTCGCCTTTGTTGGGACTGGATGTCACCTTCAACAACAACTTAACCACCCGATTGGAATATCGGTCAACGCGCGTGTTGAATCTCAGTACCACGAGTGTGCAAATCAATGAGGCCATCAGTCGCGACTGGGTGCTGGGTATGGCGTATAAGATTAACAACCTGGAGCTATTTGGTGGCAACAAACGACGTGTGGTTCGGCGTACCAAGGGCAATGGTCAGCAGCAGCAACAACAGCAAAACAGCAGCACCAGCAACCGCAACAGTACCAGGTCGAACCGTGGCCTGAACATGCGCCTTGACCTGAGTTACCGCCGACAGGCAGCCATCAGTCGTGACATCGCCACCATGACCAGCGCCGCAAGTAGTGGCAATACAGCTTTCAAGTTACAGTTCTCGGCCGACTATACCCTGTCGCGCCTGCTTACCATGACGCTTTATTACGACCAGCAAACCAACACACCGCTACTCTCCAGCAGTAGTTTCCCAACAACTACTCATGATTTTGGCGTTAGTCTAAAGTTCAGTCTCACCCGATAACGCTTCGCCTTGCGGCCGCTGTCGTTCATCGGAAAGTGGCTGTGTGTATGGGATATTTTCTTGACAATCACTTCGCCAATACTTCCATATTTTCGCTCATCGACCTTTCGGCGGCAAATATCGCCAAAATAACGCATTTTAGTTTTTGGTTGATGTTCAATTACTTAGCTCGTTTTGAGGTTTCTTTGTAATCACCCTATATTAGCCGCTTACAAAGGAATCGCATTTTTGGTATGAAGAGTCCTTCAAAAAGAAACTCCAATAAATTCGTAACTGATTTATTGGAGTTTTTCT